>JBIIAG010000065.1:0-2502 GCA_044240055.1 Crocinitomicaceae bacterium
GTAAGAATCTGGTGAATCAGGTGTCTCCTCACCTACAATAATTAATTGGTGATCTGTACTTTTGAGTTGGGAGAGCGCTAAAATGGCTAGATCAATCCGTTTTTTTCGATCAATTCTTCCAATCATACCAAAAATCACCTTGTTTTCAGGTAAATCCAGTTGTTTTCGAGAATCGGTTTTACTTATGGATATAATTTGACTAAAATCCAAAGCTGAAGGAATGACACAAACAGTTTTCGGGTTGATGCGCGTATCGGACAACACCTTTTCTTTCATGTAATCTAGTGAACAGACCCAGGAACTCAAAAAGGAGTAACGGATGGTTCTATAGAGTTGTTGCTTTTTCTCATGAAACATGAGTTCCATAAAAAAATGGATTTGTATCCGTTTGAATGAGAAGAAAGCAATACTCGCAGCTAAGCTAATATCTGAGGTATTTCGAATCATCATGTGTTGTACTCCCAGATTTTTTAGTTTCAAAAAAATCATCCAGGCACTTAAAAAAGCGTAATGGCGAGCTGGTTTGCGAATACTGATTACCGAAAGATGTGCGTTTAATGCTTCCTTTTCAAGCGGAGAGTTTTTTGTGCAGACGAGTGTTATTTCATGTCCTCGTGATTTCATCCAAAGCGCATTTCGAAGATGATTCATCTCCAATCCACCCCAACCTCGGGAAGTACATAAATAAGCAAGGTGTAATTTTGTTGTCAAAACGTAATTTCGAGGGCGAATATAGATAAAACGATTAATTTTGTTCGATGATAAAAAATCTTTTAAAAAATCCACTGGCCGTTTTTGCACTAACATTTGTGGTCTTCGCCATTCCCTTATTTTTCTTCAACATCAGTATTTTTGATGGAGAAATTATCGTCCTGCAAGGAACAAAAGAAATTGGCTTACCAATCAAACTCAGCTTGTCTTATTTTATAGGTATCGGAATAAATCCTGAAGACCTTAAAGACATCGAAGGTTTTCATCTAGTGTCAAAAGGATATTTTCTAGCCGCATGTTTATTAATCGGCTTTCCTTCTTTAATGGCGTATCGATCTTACATCGCGAATAGGGTCGCGTCAAAATAAATACCATACCTTTAATATATAGTAGCTAAGGATTTTACTTGGTTCGTAAATTACAAACATTTCGTTCGTCCGCCATCTACCGGTAAATTTATCCCATTGATGTAGGATGCTTCCGGAGATGCTAAAAAGCAAACTGCCGCTGCTACTTCTTCTGGTTCAGCGATGCGATTCATCGGTGTTTCACCACCCATTTCCTCAAAAATCTCCGTTACAGTCTGACCCGTTTTTTCTGATTTTACACCAGCGATTTCGGCGAGGCGTGACGTATTGGTTGCTCCAGGTAATACATTATTCACGGTGATTCCGTATTGACCAAGTTCCCCTGCAAGCGTTTTACTCCAATTCGCAACAGCGCCACGAATGGTATTCGACACGCCTAAATTGGGTAAAGGTTGTTTCACGGATGTGGAGATAATATTGATGATGCGTCCGAATCCATCCGCAATCATTCCGGGATTAACCGCTTGCATCAAAATATGGTTACAAATCAAGTGTTGATTAAACGTATTGATAAATTCTTCCGGCGCGGCGTCTTTAATCAACCCACCTTTTGGACCACCCGTGTTATTCACCAAAACATGCACGCGATTCCCGTTTTGAATAAACGCATCGATGGTAGATTTTAATTCTGTAGGTTTAGAAAAATCTGCGATAAGGATTTGATGTTCTTGTCCTTGACTCACATCCATTTGGGCCAAAGCTTTTTTTAATTTATCCTCGTTTCTTGCTAAAAGCACTAAATTGTATCCATCTTTTGCTAGTTGATTTGCCACGGCAAAACCAATTCCTTGTGTGCTACCACATACCAATGCTGTCCGATTATTTTTCATGTTCCCTGCTAAAATTTTCAAGAACAAAGGTACAGAATGTTTCCGGCAGATTAAATTTTAAATAACTGAATAAAAATTTTGGGTTTTGTTTTTTAAACTTAAAATGATATATTTGCGTGACTAAATTTATGATCATGGGAAACTTTACTATTTTTAAACCATTACGATTTATTGCCACTGTCTTTTCAGTAGTGATGATGATGGTTTCTAGTTTACAAGCACAAGTAAACGTTGCGGCTACTGCTGGAACGCCAACTGGTACTTATGCAACCGTAAGTGCTGCATTTGCCGCTATTAACTTAGGAACGCATCAAGGTGTTGTTGATTTAACGATTTCGGCAAACACAACCGAACCGGCAGCTGTAGTTGCTTTATTAGGGAGTGGCGGAACGTCTAATTACACAGCCATTAACATTAAACCTTCAGGAAACGTAACTGTTAACTCAGCTGCAACTCCAACAACAAACAGAGGTTTGATTGAATTAAACGGTGCTGACAATGTAACGATAGATGGTGACGATCCTGCTACGCCAGGTGTGCGTAACTTGACTTTTCAAATGGCAACCTCTACGAATATTACAGCAGTAATTCGT
>JBIIAG010000024.1:0-28856 GCA_044240055.1 Crocinitomicaceae bacterium
GTTACCGCAACGGTAATTGACCACGTGAAAGGAGACAAAGTAATTATTTTCAAAAAGAAACGTAGAAAAGGTTACAGAAAAAGAAACGGTCACCGTCAGCAGTTTACTGCAATTACAATTACAAATATTAAAGCATAATCATCCTGAATTCAGGAATAATATAGAGAAACCATGGCACACAAAAAAGGAGTCGGTAGTTCGAAAAACGGTCGTGAATCACATAGCAAGCGCTTAGGTGTTAAAATTTTTGGTGGACAAGCTGCAATTTCTGGAAACATTATTGTTCGTCAGAGAGGAACGCAACATCACCCAGGTAACAATGTTGGAATTGGAAAAGACCACACATTGTTCGCTTTAACGGATGGTTTAGTAGAATTTCGCAAGAAAAAAGACAATCGTTCATTTGTATCTGTAGTTCCATTTGAGGCTGCAACTGCATAAGAAGTAGATGATACTATTGAAAAGACCGCAATTGCGGTCTTTTTTTTTGCTCATTAGTTTCCATATCCTCCATTTTTCGAGCAAATTAAGTACCTTTATTCAAACGGAAAACATGAACCTTACCCGAGCGCAACGTTACCTATTGAGTCTTTGTTCAGGAATACTTCTGACCTTTTCATTCCCATTTACCGGAAGTCTTACGCCACTTGTTTTTATCGGTATTATCCCGCTTTTATTTTTATCAGAAGACTTAGAAGAAAAATCTAAAGGTGGATGGCATTTGTTTGTACAAACTTGCATCGCTTTTCTGATTTTCAATTTGGGAACAACTTGGTGGGTAGCAAATTCTTCATTCGTTGGCGCGCTTCTAGCTTTTGTCTTTAACACGCTATTGATGTCGCTTACGTTCATGCTTTTTCATTTGGTAAAAAAAATGATGAAGGCAACTTGGGCTATCTGGACCCTTCTTCCTATTTGGATCAGTTTTGAGTACTTTCATTTAAACTGGGACCTTTCTTGGCCTTGGTTAACACTTGGAAACTTTTTCAGCATACGCACATCGTGGATTCAATGGTACCAATACACTGGGATTTTTGGTGGAAGTACATGGATTCTAATTGTGAATATCTTCTTATTTCTTTGGATTCGTTCAAGATGGATGAAGAAAGAGAAGTTGTGGAATAAGTGGTTGTTAGGTGCTACGTTAAGCTTAATTATTCCCGTTTTGATTAGTTTGTTTCATTTGCCTCTACTTACATTTTACAAAGGAGCTGATTTCTACCAGGTCGCGGTTGTTCAACCTAACATTGATCCATACAATGAGAAGTTTGCTCTAGGTACAAGTAACGAGCAACAACTCCAACGCTTTTTCACTTTAGCGAACACCATTGTTGATTCAACGACAGATTTAGTGGTGGGACCTGAAACGGCGATTAGTCAAGGATTTATTGAATCCCGCTTACAAGGACTACCGTTTTATACATTGATTCAATCGGAGATGAAAAAATGGGGTTCTGCCGAGTTATTAATTGGCGCATCCACGGTGGAACTATTCGATACAAAACATTCCCGCGCGAGTGTGTACATCCCTGAGCAAAAGAT
This sequence comes from Crocinitomicaceae bacterium, assembly GCA_044240055.1. Taxonomy (GTDB): domain Bacteria; phylum Bacteroidota; class Bacteroidia; order Flavobacteriales_D; family Crocinitomicaceae; genus UBA952. Next base: position 1,543 of record JBIIAG010000024.1, read on the forward strand.
TTTCTATGAATGTTACAACAGCACGTTATACGTTCCAAACAAGGGTGAGCCATCATTCATACACAAGTCCAAATTAGTTCCAGGAGTAGAAATGATTCCATTCTCCAATTTATTTCCTTTTCTAGAGGAATTAGCAATCGAAAATGGCGGAACATCAGGAACATTGGGCATCGAAAAATCGCCGAAGGTTTTTAAATCTGATGCAATTCTAGCACCGATTGTATGCTATGAGTCCGTTTATGGTGATTTTGTTTCAAAACAAGTCAAACAAGGCGCACGCTTTTTAACTGTAATTACCAACGATGGTTGGTGGGGGAATTCACCAGGTTATAAACAACATTTTTCCTTCTCCTCTTTACGTGCAATCGAAAATAGACGCTGGGTAGTACGTAGCGCTAATACTGGTAAAAGTGGTGTTTTTAATGAGTTTGGACAAATTCAGAAAGAAACGAAGTACTGGGAGGATGCGGCGTTTGCACATTCCATTCCACTTTTAGACACTTTAACTTTTTATTCCAAACATGGAGATTATATCGGGGATTTTTCATTTTTACTCCTTGCACTTATAGTTGTCACCGCAATTGTTAAGTTTATATTAAGTAAAAAGAAATAGGTATCTTTGGGTTGATGAAATTAATTCGTTTTTCCCTTTTATTCATTAGTTTATTCTATAGCGTTGCACATACACAAGTGCATCATTGGGAAACAATTGTTAAAGACAACAGTTCTTGGTACTATCAAGTACCAACTGCAGCATCCTCGCCTGAATGGATTACACCTTCTTTTACTGTAAATTCATGGATGCAGGGTAATGGCGGATTTGGATTTGGTGATGGTGATGATAATACAATTATTCCTAGTTCTTCGGTTTCAGTTTATACCCGTATTGAATTTAACATCGTAAACATTAATGAAATTGTTGCGATGGCACTCCACTTTGATTATGATGACGGATTCGTCGCCTATTTAAACGGGATTGAAGTTGCAAGAAATGGTCTAACTGGAACAGGTCAGCCAACCTACAATCAATTGGCATCGATTTCTCACGAAGCAAAATTGTATCAAAATCAAAATCCCGATCAATACCTGTTTTATCAAAATCAGTTAACTGGTCTCCTTGTTAATGGAACGAATGTGTTTTGTGTGGAGGTTCATAATCAACTAGCGAATTCATCGGACTTTACTTGTCGTAGTTTCTTAAGTGTTGGCGTGAACAATCCAAGCAGCAACTATGGGCCAATTCCGAACTGGTTTTCTCCACCATTTATTTTGACTAGTTCTAATTTACCAATTGTTGTTTTGGACACCTACAATGTTGACATTCCAGATGAACCAAAAATCGACGGTACTATGGGAATTATTTACAATGGTGACAATCAAATGAACTACCTTTCTGATCCTTTCAATGAATTTTACGGTCAAATAGCCATCGAGAAAAGAGGTTCCTCTTCGAATACGTTTCCGATGAAATCATATGGACTTGAAACACGTGGCCCAGATTCAGTGAATTACAATGTCTCTCTGTTCGATTGGCCAAGCGACAATGATTGGATTCTTTATGCACCTTATACCGATAAATCCTTGATCAGAAATGTACTGACTTATGATTTAGGACGTGAATTGGGACAATATGCACCGCGAACAAAATTATGTGAGGTACTTCTTAATGGTTCGTATATTGGTGTTTATGTTTTGATGGAACGAATTAAAATCAATCCAGGACGCGTTAACATCGATCAACTGAATTATACTGACACACTAGACAATCATCTTACTGGAGGATACATTTTCAAAGTAGATAAAACTACTTCAGGAGGAATCATTGCATGGACCTCGCCTTACACCGCACAAGCACCGAGCACTGGCCCGATGTATTATCAAATGCATGATCCAGAGCTCAGCGAAATGCATCCGGATCAACTTAATTACATCAAAACCTACGTGGATAATTGGGAAACAGCACTTAAAAGTGTGGATTTTGCGAATCCCCAAATTGGTTTTAGGGCTTTTTCTGACGAGCTATCATTCATTGATTTTTTCATTATAAATGAGCTATCCAAGAATGTTGATGGCTATCGTATATCAACTTTCTTACACAAGAAACGCTTGAGTGAAGGCGGGAAAATTCATGCTGGTCCACTTTGGGACTTCAATTTAGGATGGGGCAATGCCAATTACTGTCAAGGTGGACAAACTTCAGGATGGGAAATCAATTTCAATTCAGTGTGTCCAGGCAACGGGGCAAATATGAATCCATTTTGGTTGAACCGCATGTTACAAGATCCAGTTTTTGCTAATAACGTAAATTGCAGGTGGACTGACTTACGTGCGGGAGTTTTGAGCGATGAAAAATTAACGAACTACATTGATTCGCTAGGTTCCATCTTAGCTGAAGCGGCTGAAAGAAATTACGATCGTTGGCCAATTTTAGGTGTTTATGTTTGGCCAAACAACTTCATCGGCAACACCTACCAAGAAGAACTTACATACATGAAAAATTGGGTATTAGCACGAACTGCGTGGATGGATGCGAATATGTTTGGAACATGTGCTTCATTGACGGATGAATCGCCTTTTACCGAAGTAAAAATCATCCCTAATCCCACACAAGATATTGTAACAATTACTGGTGTGTCATCCGATGTCAACTTAGAATTGAGGGATTTTTCTGGGAAAATCATTCGTATGATCCCGATCAATCATTCTCAGACCACCGTTGACTTATCAGATTTGGCCAATGGAATTTATTTTATCACTGAATCAATAGTCGGAATTTATGCAAAAATCCTTAAAAACTAAAGTCCTAAGTTTAACTCTTGGAGTAACAATCATCTTTATTCAACCAGCCTGCGTTAAAAAAAATGTAGGTCCAGGAGGGACATCTGGGATTACAGGAACGGTTACCGGACAAGATTTCAAACAAGGTGAAAATGAAATCCAACACATTACCTTTACCTCAGGTGCTCAACTTGAACATGGTGATTATTTTTTATTAAATGACCTTGTCTCGGGGACAAATTACTATGTCTATTTTTCTAATCCCAATTGGATTTCTTCAGCGAATCCGAATCTTCAGGGGAGAACTGGATTACAAGTTGTCTTTAATTATAGTGATTCGAATGTAAGCATTGCACAAGCCGTGAAAGTAAAATTAGAGTCTTTAGGTGTGTTGAGTGTCAATTTGTCTTTGCAGCAAGACATTCTAACGTTATCGTGGAAAAACAGAAAAAACGTAGTTGATCCAGATAACGGGACAACCAACTTTGCCATTGATGTTTCCAATCAAGGAGAAGCGGACATACTTCAAACAGGTGTTTTGAACATGGCAGAAAAACGCGTCTATTTGTGTTATGGTGATAATAGTTATGCGAGTGAAGATGTGCGAACCAATCTAATGGGTGAGTTTTTTTTCACTGGTTTACAGAAGGGAACCTATAAAGTTTATGTCGTTAGTATTGCGCCTCCTTACGAGGAAATGCACAAAGAGGTAGCAAAAACAGTTACGATATCTGAAGACAAAAGTGTTGTTAATACGGGGACCCTGGGAATCTTTTATTGATGAAAAAAATACTTTTACCCATCTTTTTGTGGAGTAGTTTATCTTTTAGTCAAACCGGACTATGGATGGATATCGGTATAACTAAAAAATGGAATAAGCACCATTCATCGGGAATTGGATTAGGTAACAGAAGAAACCTTGGGGTTGGTTTCGATCGGCTTTTTATCGATGTAAACCATCAACTTCAGTTATTCGATGGGCTACAAATTCAAGGTGATTATCGATTGGTTTTAAATGAACAAGGTGATCAGCTAGTGATTGCAAGCGATCGTTTTTCTCAACGTTATCAACTTGGTTTTAAATTATCCATCTTAGATGCCTTTGATATTGGTCCTAAAAGACTGAGTTTAAGTTGGGCAAGCAATCAGCAATGGGGATTACGTGCAGGTCAGCGTACAAGTAGTATTTGGCGCAATAAAATGAGCTTAGGATATGATGTGAAAGATTTTCCACTAAGTCCAATGATGAGCGCGGAACACTTTTACCAATGGAACGCCGATGTCGTTTATACGCCAACAGAAGTTCTTGTAACCGGAGCAACGGTTCAATGGCGTTATTTTATTGGGACAGAAGTAGAGTTGCCAAAAAACCAATCTGTTAAGATCCTAGTTGGACTTAGACAACGCACCAGTGGAAATCAACCATTACTTCGTTTATCGTACAGTAAGGACTTTTGATTTATCTACAAATAAAAAAGGGAGACCCGAAGACCTCCCCTTTCCATCAATCAACGAGTTGAATATTAGTAACCTGGATTTTGACTTAAATTTCTATTTAAAACAATATCCGCAGTTGGAATCGGGTATAAATTTACATAAGTTGGAACAGATACACCTGCTACATCTCCACCTTTGAAAGGCCAAACATAGTCACCACCTGCAAAGTATCCGAAACGAATTAAATCCGTTCTTCTTGTTGCTTCCCATTGCATTTCACGTGCACGCTCATCAAGGATGTCGTTTAAAGTCAAGGTCGAAACATTGTATAAAGAATTTCCAAAACCTCTTTCACGAATGTAATTCACATATTGAATGGCTGTTGCAGAATTGCCAATACGCAATTGCGCTTCGGCATACATTAAATACACATCTCCTAAACGGAATAGCGGGAAATCAATATCCGTGTGTGGTGAAACAGAATTATTTGATGCGCTTCCACCTACAGATGTTTTATTTTTAAACTTAGGGTTCGCGTAACCATGTGTAAACGTCGACATGCTTGTGATTTCTTTTTGTTGTCCATTTCGATAAAATAAATAACGTGAATCTTGAGCGCGTAATTTATGAAGTAATTCTTCACTTAAATATGGTTCTGAATTTTCATTCGCCAATGAGAATTTGTCAACGAATTGCTTCTTTGCACGAAGCCCACCCCATTTTCCATTCACACCATATTTAGATGCTACCATATTCCCTCCTAATGAAGCACAAACTAAGAATGTTGTTCCACCCCAAGTTTGAGCATAAAGTCCGTCATAAACGACAGGGAAGATGATTTCAGGCGATGTATGATTATCTGCTAAGAACAAATCTTGATATTTGTCATCCAATGCAAAAGCACCTGTATTCATCACTTTCTCACAATACGTCGCACATTCTGCGTAACGATCATTTCCAGAACCTAAATACACTTCTGCATTCAAGTACATTTTCGCCATCAATGCTTGTGCAGCTGATTTAGAAGCGCGGCCGTAAGGAACTGTGGTTGGATCCAACAACGTTAATTCAACAGCTTTTAACTCATCTTCGATGTATTTGAATAGGTCTGCACGTTGAATTTGTTCTGGTTCAAAAGCACCAACACGATCCTTTTCAGTCACAAAAGGAACGTTTCCAAATAAATCCATAGCGTGGTAATATGCTAAAGCACGTAAGAAACGGGCTTCTTCTCGGAATGTACGAATCTCCGTCATTTTCTCTTCAGAGAATCCACGAGTGGTTAATTTATCCTCACCTGACTGCCAAATGAACTCATTACAAAGTGTAATTTGGTAATATATACGGTAGTACATTCCTTTTACCCAAACGTTATCGGCATTCCATTGAGATTTATTCAAATCTGGAATTCCGGGGTCATTCCATCCACAAATTGCTTCATCAGTTGGAAGTTCTTGAAGATTCCACAATACACGGATGTATGCCGAGAATCCTTCATCAATTCCAGCGATATCTGCTGATCCAGCTGGACCTTGGTTTCCAGTCATGGACATTCCAGAATATAATTTAGCCAAAACGTTTATGTACTGATCTGGATTACTGTAAACAGCCTCAGCATTTAAACCGTATTTAGGTGCTTGATTTAATTGTTTATTACATGACACCAATAACAAGGAAGCCGTAATAAAAGTATAAGCGATTATCTTTTTCATAGTTATCAATTTTAGAAGTCAAATGTCAAATTCAATGAATACATTCTTGGACGAGGATAGAAATTGTTATCAATTCCTCCATTCACCTCCGGATCTTGTCCTAAGTAATTCGTAAGTACGAATACATTCTGAACAGTGAAGCTAACATTTAATCCAAGTTTATTCTCTGTAAACTTCAATTTCCCGAAGCGGTAACCAATGTTTACGAAGTCTAGACGTAAGAAATCGGCTTTCTCTAAGTAATGGTCAGACAATAATTGGTTATTCGTTGTTTTCTGAACTTCATTTACGTAATACAATGAGCTAATGTTATTCAAGTAATTCTTCGTACCATCAATCGTTTGGAACGTTGCGCTATTTGAGTGAATGTTGTTATAGATTGTTGCACCAAGTTCACTTCTCATTGAGAATCCAGCAAACCATTTTTTATAGGTGAAATTAAGTGCTGTTCCTAGAAACACTTTTGGTGCAGCTTGTCCAGCATAATAACGATCATCTACGTTAATAATTCCATCTCCATTTACATCCTTGAATGCGTGGGTATCTTTCCACTTATCTGAAGAATTGATAACTCCATCGTTATTTACATCAATCGTCGCTTCTTCTCCTACTTGAATCATTGTGCCGTTTGCATCATATTGTTGTTCCAAGACAAAATACGTAAACGTAGCATAACCTACTTGATGAACTTGAATCGTATTACCGATTCCCCCACCAATTCCACCTACCAAAACACCTGGTGATTCAGGGTCAGGTACGCGTGAAAGTTTCGTTACTTCGTTTTCGTTATATGTTGCATTGATTGACCAATCTAAACGTGTATTTTTTTTAGCGATGAGTCCAACGTTCAAACTAGCTTCAATACCTTGATTTCTCATTCCTCCAACGTTTGTCAAAATATAGTTCGTGAAGTTCGTTCCTGCAGGAACTGGAACTGTCGCTAACAAATCACTTGTTTCTTTGCGGTAAACATCAATACTACCAGAGAAACGATCATTTTTAAATCCAAAATCTAATCCAATGTTGTAACTAGCAGTTGTTTCCCATTTCAAGTTTGCATCGAATCCAGCCGGACGTAAAACTTGGTAGTATTGTCCCCCGAAAGCATATTGTGCGGTGGTTGCTCCTAAGAAATAATTTCCGATGTAAGAATAGTCACCAATTCCGTCTTGTTGTCCAGTTACACCCCAACCTGCGCGTATTTTCAACATGTTAACGAATTTAGACTCTTTTAAGAAATTCTCATCTGAAATAATCCATGCACCCGATACTGCTGGAAACAATCCCCAACGTTGCTCTGGGCTAAAGCGCGAGGATCCATCCCGACGTAAAGAAGCGTTCAATATGTATTTTCCTTTGAGACTATAAATCGCACGTGCGTAGTATGATAGTAATACATTTTTTGAATAATTTGGAAATGGACTTGACGCATCTTGAATAATGGAATCTTGTGCTTGATTGTAAGCAGGATTATTTGGTCCACGATTCATCCAATCTTGGTATGAATAACCAGCAGTTAAGTCTAGAACATGGTCACCCAATTTCTTGCCAGAATTGTAATTAGCATACGATTCGATTAACTTATTTTCTTTTCTTGAAAGGTATTCCGAATAGCGTCCATTTGTAAAATATCCCGCTGCAGAGTTCGAGTCAGTCGTGACACTTCCAGTTCCTTCTGAGAAATCGGCACCAACGTTTACAATCGCTTTTAATCCTTCTATGAAAGGAATACTATACGTTAATTTCGCATTTGCAATTGCACGATTTACTTTGGAAACATCTTCTGTTTGGTTAATAAGTCCAAGTGGGTTTCTAGCAGATAAGGTATTTGGTTTATTGTTATCTAACCATTCGAAGTAACCGCCGAAATTTTCGTTTGCAGAGTAAACGGGTTGAGTAGGATCAAAATAAGCTGCTCCTAACGCACCGCGATTCGCGAAGAACGAATTGGTTTGAATATACTTAATATTTGACTCAAGCAGTAAGGTGTTTTTAAAAAAGGATGGATTGATATTTAATCCCAACGAGGTACGACTAAATTGATCTCTTTTTAAAATTCCATTTTCATTTCTATTTCCAATGGACAAGCGGTATGGGAAGTTTTTAATTCCACCAGTAATAGATAAGTTATTGTCTAAGACAAGTGCATTGCGAAAAACCTCTTTTTGCCAATCAGTATTAGCTTTACCTAAAAGTGCTTTTTGAGCAATCGTACCTCTTGAATTCACCAATGAACGCAAAGAATCTCCACTCAAAACATCTGCGTATTTTGCAATTGTTGATTGAGATATTTTCGTGTCCAACACAATTTTCAACGGTGCTCCCTTGCCACTTTCTCCTCTTTTCGTTGTTATGATAATGACACCATTCGCGGCACGAGATCCATAGATTGCTGTTGCCGAAGCGTCTTTCAAAACAACAAAAGAAGCAATATCATTTGGATTGATTAACGAAAGTGGATTTGCAACACCCGCAATACCACCATTATCTAATGGAACACCATCCACAACGATTAACGGATCGTTACTTGCGTTAATGGAAGTTCCACCGCGTAAACGCAAAGTGCTTCCTGAACCTGGAGCACCATCATTGGATGTCACTTTTAAACCAGCAACTTTACCCATGATTAACTGTTCTGGCGTGGAAAGAGATCCTTGCACAAAGTTCTTTTCGTTAATTACTGTTGCAGCACCTGTTAAATCTTTCGTTCGAGAAGTTCCGTAACCAATTACTACGACTTCATTCTCTTCTTTCGCTTTGGATTGCAAAACGACATCTTTAATTGAAGATTGATTTTCTTGTAGTGTAAGGGTTTCTTTGATTGTTTCCATTCCCATGAAACGGAAAATCAAGGTGTAGGTCCCAGCGTTTAATCCTTTGATTTCGTAGAAACCAACTTCGTTTGTCATTGCGCCTTTAGCCTTACCTTCAACTGTGACTGATGCATTGTTTAATGCGTTTCCTTCAGCATCCTTCACCATTCCTTTAATACTTGCATTCTGTGCAAAGGAAACGATTGAAATCAACATGAAACTCGCAAAAAGAGCAAGATTTCGTGTAATTTTTTGAACCATAGAAGTGATTTTAGTTTGTAAATTCTCGTTTTAGAGAGTCAAATATATTTTTTATTTTCCTTATTGTCAAGTTGACACATAGATTTTTTATCACCAATTGATTTGAATGTTTTGAACCTTATCCTTTAAAGCCATAGGTAGCTTGATTTTTTGGTCAATCACCTCTACTTTCATTTTCTTTCCATTCACAGAAATACTTTTAGGAATGCGCGAAGAATGAACGATTACATCGTATTTAAAGGTATGTTGACTTCGGTTGGAACCGTAAGTTGGTTGAAACCTCAAGTTAGTTTTCTTGCTGTTCTGACTCATGTTCATCTGCAACAATTTAAACATACCTTTTTCGTAAGCTTCATTAGTCAATCCATCATCTTCGTACCACATCCCTTTGCTTTCACTTAATTCTTGTGCATCATAGTAATGAATAGTCACTAGCGAATCTGCATAAGTCTCCGTAGATTGAATAATTGGAGTCATGGGAACGAAAGAACCACCTTTGACCAAAACAGGAATGCTTGAAAGACTCCCATCCATTAAGAATCTTTGTCCTTTTTTCACGTTAGAAGAATGTCTTTCCTTAAATTCATTTATTTTGAAATCAGGCACATAGGTCAATTCAGTTGGCCTAACACTTCTTAATACCTTTCCGGTATTAAAATCAAACCACGTTCCTGTCGGTGCATTTACAACTTGGATTGGCAAAGTATCCCCCTCTATTTTTTTTGTGACTGGCTTCACCAAGAAACAACTTCCCCACATGTACTCTGTCGCCATCGAATCAGACCAATGTGCACTGGAATCCTCCATGAATATTGGGCGCATCAACGGAGTTCCATTTAAATGGTTTTCAAATGCCAAGGTATAATTGTATGGCAAAAGTTGATAACGTAATTGAATGGCTTCTTTGGCTAGTTGTTTTGTTTTTTCATCTTTGAAAATGGCTTCGCTAGGCACTTCTTCTTGTCCGTGTGGACGGAAAATGGGTTGAAAAACACCATATTGCAACCAACGTACATATAATTCTGGATCGTCATTCGGGCCACCGAAACCACCAAGATCCGAGTGCATATAAGCGATTCCTTGCAGTCCCATTTGCATAGTGATTTCCATTTGTGGACGCAATCCACCCCAAGTACGATTCACATCTCCAGACCATGGAATGATTCCGAAACGTTGTGTACCGGTACTTCCAGAACGCATCAAAATGAACGGACGTTCGTTTGGATAATCTTTTTGATAACCTTCATAAATCAATTTTGCCCATTCATGCCCATAAATGTTATGCACCTCATCCGCATAACCAACGACATGTTTCAACTTTGCTGGATGAACTTCCGGTTCTCCAAGATCTCCCCAAAACCCACGTGCTCCGTAGCTGTGCAAGTCTTTGTAGATATCCCAAAACCATGTTCTTGTCTCTGATTTAAACACATCCAGTAATCCAGTGTTTCCGAAATAAAAATCATACGTAAATGGTTCTCCTTTTTCATTGGTGCCCAATAATTTTTTATCACTGGCTTCCTGCCATTTTTTAGAAGTAGTAAGAATAAATGGTTCTGTAATCAGGACTGTCTTCACCCCTTGATTTTTGAAATCACTAATCATTTCTTTTGGGTGAGGAAAAGAGTCCGTATCAAAAGCTAAATTCCCAAGTGTTCCTTGAATTTCTTTTCCAAACCAATATAAATCGAAAATGATGGCATCTAATGGAATGGAGTCTTTTCGAAATTGATTGACGACATTGCGTGCTTCTGCTTCCGAATGATAGCCAAAACGACTTGCAAAGTTCCCAAATACCCATCGAGGTGGCATCGGTTGATGTCCAGTTAAATCTGTATATTCAGACAAGAGATCTTTCCAATCGTCCCCCACAATCACTTGATAGGTTTTACGTCCACCAATGGTTTCATAAGTTAACACATTGTTCTTTTTTGAATCCAAATCCAAATAACCAATCTGCGCATTATCAAAGTGAATCGCATAACATTTATTCGAAACGACCATGGGCATCGTGTAATTCATCAATTCTGAATGCTCTTCGTAACCATAATGCGCACGATTATATAACTGTAAACGATAACCACGGCGGTTCATTCCTAATGCGCGCGACCCTGCTCCGTAAAGCATCTCGTCTGTTGTGAGGTTAAAATGTATTTTTTCAGAATCCTCCGTTTTTTCATAGCCCCAATTTTCTGAAATAACCGGTTTATTCTTGTACCAGTAACTAATCTGAAATGGTTTTTGTTGAATGTTTACTTTTAATTCGTCTAAGGTGTACAAACTAATTACTCCCGATAACTGACTCATCTGAAGAATGTCTGAATTTACCAGAGCAACAACGGCATGCGAATTCACCTGGTGTTTTTGTCCATTTGGAATAAATGTTGTTTCGACAACCTTTCCTGACCAAGCAGAAAAATAATACGTGCCATCGGAAACATTTACTTTGAATCCATTACTTGATTTTTCAACAGAGACAAATTGACGAGTAGCATTTTGTCCCCAACTAAGCGCAGAAACAAAAAGAAATAAAATGAGGTTTTTCATCTTTATTTAAGTTCAAGAATGTAAGCAGTTTTTGCTGGAATAATGGCTGTTTTTAAATCGAAATTAACGGTTTGCTTTGAAAGCACATCCACGCCTATTTCTTTTCCTTTGATTATTTCTTGATAGCGATCCCAACGAATGGTTTCGTCCTTCGTGGAATTATTAATTATGACCAGAATGACTTGTTTGCCCGGCATATCGTACATTCCATTTGGCTCCTTGTAGCGCGCATAGACGTATACATTATTTTCCGGGACAAATTGCATCAATTTGCCTTCGTGAATGATCTTATTGTTCTTTCTCCAATTCAACAAAGACTTGGTAAACTGAAAATACGCTTCTTCTTCCGGTGTTCTTCCAGTTTGATAGACATGACATTGGGCATCTTCGCTACTACAGAAAGCAGTGTGCCTATCAGCTGCCCATCCACCTGGAAAATCTCTGCGAATGTCTGCATCACCAAGATCTTTATTGCCTTTCATACCGATTTCAGATCCATAATAAATCTGTGGGATACCCCTTGTAGTGGAAATGAGCGTTAGTGCTAATTTGTAATCTGCGATGTTCGGACAATATTCATTGAAACGTTTCGTATCGTGATTTTCAAAGAACACGAGTAAATTGGATGGATCTTTGTACAGATAATCGTTGGCAATATTGTCATAAAATCGCACCATTCCTTTGTCCCAATCTTGTTTTGATTCATTGAAGGCCTGCATGAACGCATCGTGCATCGTAAAATCCATCACGGTTGGAAGGTAGCTATTGTAAGAGTCAATGGCTCCAACCGGACTATCCTTTTGCCAATAAGAAATTTGTGCTTGATTGTGCATCCAGACTTCTCCCATAATATTCAATTTTGGGTACTCGTCTGTAATCGCTTTGGTCCAAGTAGAAATCGCTTCTTTTTCGTTGTAGGAATATGTATCTACACGTAGGCCATCTAATTGTGCATATTCAATCCACCAAATTGTGTTTTGAATGAGGTAATTCAACAAAAGTGGATTGGATTGATTCATGTCCGGCATCGTTGTATCGAACCAACCATCTTCAGACGCGTGTTTGTCCTTGTTTGAAGCATACGGATCCATTTGCGTACTTGTGCGGTAGCTCGAACGCGTAAATTCCGGGAATTGATGAATCCAATCGTGTGTTGGCAAGTCTAATACCATCCAATGTTTGCTTGACCAATGATTTGGCACCTCATCCTTGATTACTTTTAATCCTTGGCGATGGGCCTCAAGTACCATTTCTTTGTACCATGAATTCGTTCCATAGCGTGGATCAATTTTATACAAATCAGATTGCGCATAACCATGATAGGAATATGTCTCTTCGTTATCCTCTAACATTGGAGTTGTCCATATGGCTGTTGCTCCCAATTCTTTAATGTAATTTAAACGTTGAATAATTCCAATGATGTCACCACCATGTCTTCCGCCTGGATTTGCGCGGTCTGTAACTTCTTTCGTATCCGGATGCGTGTCTAGTCCTTCGTTGGCATTTGCAAAACGATCAGGCATTAATAGGTAGACAACGTCGGCTGAAGTATAACTTTCCCGTAGTGCACTGTTGTTCAACCGTTCCTCTAACTTGAAGTCAAAATGCGTTACTTCTTTTTTCTTATCCATAAGTTTTATGGGATAAGTGCCTGCAACTTTGTCTTTCGTATCAACGGTAACAAATAGATAATTCGGGTTTTCGGTTTTAATGATTCCTGTTATTGGCAATCCCGATACATTTACTTCATAATTTGCGATATTGACGCCATGCAACAAGATCTGCACCTCGTGGTGATTCATCCCAGTCCACCAATTCGCCGGTTCGACATGTTTTAGTACTTGCGCATTCAATTGAACTACACAGAACATTACGATTGATAAAAAGTATCCCTTATTCATATTCATAAAGTTGTTTAACCGATCCATTTTCAAAGCTTACTATTTTGATACAATTTTTAGTATCCAAAGGAATTTCTCTACCCAATACATCTACAGCCTTTATCGCTTTGAATGCATTTCCAAACGCAAACTCTTCTAATCCTGATGTACATGGATTCTGAATGTTTTGGTGGGCTAACACTTGACTGTTCGCAGAGCTATATCTATTTTGAATGTATTCACTGATGGATTGTGTCACATGAAATCCCCACGTTTGATCGATGGCATCCAAGAAATCTTGATCCGTAAAACCGTAGTCGTATCCTTTGTAATCATCGGCTAAAGCGGCACTGGAAATCAAATTCTGGATGGATTGTAGACTGCTTGTAAGATTAGTTGGGACAAAATAATTCGTAAGAATGTCTTTCATGTGGTAATTAAATCGGTCCTTGAAATAAGGAACCATCAATAATTTCGAATAGAGAGGTCTATTTGCGTTGGACCATGAATAGATGTTTCTTGTGGACCAATCTTCATTGAACCAATCGATTCCAAAGGTGTTATCTAAATCATATTCCATGAAGATGAATTTACCATCCGAAGGGCGCTCATACAGAAAGTAGTTGTTTTTATTGAAGGCATATCCGTCCCATTGTCCAATCAAGATTTCAACTGCAAGTGTTCTTAAATAGGATTCTACGTCAAAAACATCTTGTATGTCACATACAAAATTAGCTGCAGCGGAGTTGTTTAAAACATTGATGAATTGAATGAGTCCAGAATAATCATTCAACGCTTCATTTGTTTTCAACTTATAGGTATTTTGGTAATACGTTGGATTCGTTCCGTGATACGTTAAATCTGAACCATAAAAACATTTGAAGAGATTCCCTTCATTGTCATTTGGAAATCTTTTTTGGATGTATTCTTCGTCAAAATGTTCGATATGTATGTATAATCCTTTGTATTCATTGTTGATGTATAATTTAATGTAACTGGTTCGAGGAGATGGAAGTCCGCATTGCGTTAATATATTATACGAAACCTTGGAACGCAAAATAGACACATCATTGTGTTCTCCATTCAACTTCATTTTCTCTAATCCACGGTATTTTCTACCTGGAACGTATGAATTGAATGACAATTCAAAAGATTTCTTTGCTGCATCTCTGGAGGTATTTCCACGTACATGTATTCCTACGTTCGTAATGGTATCTTGAATGGCTGATGAAGAATAGATTACAGAAGTTACAAAAGGGAAATCCGAGTACAAACTATCCGTAACCATTGTTTGCGCATCGCCGGCCGACATAGTCACATAAACACTGGCTACTTCATTTTGAAGAAACGCGTTATTGTTCGAAGGATGAATGAACTGAGCTTTTACACTCAATTCCATGAATATTATAAAAACAAAGATGCAAATGGACTTCATTAATGTTGAATAATAAATGCTTCATTCGAATAGAATTTCCCTACTCTAAGCAAAACATGGTAATAACCATTTTTCCAATCCTGCACATTTAATAAAACATCATTTTCACCTGGATTTGCGGTACCTATTTCCGAGTATACTACTTGTCCCGCTTCATTAATCACCTTTAATTCCATTGCATTCATTCCTTCTGAACTAAACGCTATATGTAAGTCACTTACACTTGGATTTGGATATACTGTCAAAGGGAAATGTGATTCCATTACTTCGTCAATCGATACAGGTGCATCCGTTATAAAAGGTTGATCTAATCGAACATCTGTATAGATTCGGTATTCCCCTGGCTCCAGTGCGAAATTCATGTTCACATCAGAAACATTTAAGCTGTCACCCGTAAAATATTCGTACCACCATCCATTGTGATGGAAATTTGGAGATCCATTTTGTGTAGTTACAGCGAAATTGGTAATAACAACTCCATTCATTGATGGATCGGATAATTTCATTTTTTTTACAGCTCCACTTAAGTTGTACATGAAATTCAATGAACGAAATGTTTCGTACTCATTTCTTAGTTTTAAGGTTGCAGCATACACATCATATAATTGGCGTCTTCTTGCTTGCGTAAAATAATTCCAAAGAATGGGTTTATTGCACACACGACATGGATTATCAATGGAAATATCGTAACCCAATTCGCCAAATTGCCAAATCATTCGTGGACCAGGCTGTGTCAAGAAAATTACTGCAGCTGTTTGCATTCTTCCCAACGCGACATATGATGTCTTTGCATTATGGTTTGGATTAGATTGGTTTCCATATGTTAAGTTTTTGAACATTAGGCGCTCTTCGTCATGGCTTTCCATGTAAGATACTAAATGTGGAACGGTCCAAGTTCTATTCGTGTAAATTCCAGTACTGATATTTGATGTGCTCGTGTAACCCATTGTCGCCTCACCATAGCCATAGGTTAAATTTCCCCAGAGCATCATTCCATAATTTGCTAATTGAATTTCTTCCGAGTTATCGCACCAATGTTCTAAAATCACATAAGCATCCGACTTCACTTCCCAAATCTTATCTGCCATTCGTTTGAGAATGTTAATGCGTTCCATACTATATCCTGATGCATTATTTACAAATCCTTTCGTGTAATCAAATCGGAATCCATCTACATGGTATTCATCTAACCAAAATTTATTGATTTGGTCAATGTACATTTGTGTTGCCATTCTTGTATGATCGAAATCATAGCCCCAACAATAAGGTTCGTGTGGACAGATCGCATTGAACCAAGGATTGTTTGCTGCCGGACGATTATTCGCTGCATCCCAGTACATTTTAACCATTGGATTTTGTCCAAATGCGTGATTCAAGACCATATCAACAACCACTGCGATTCCACGGTTATGACAACTATCGACAAATTCTTTGAATTTTTCGGGAGTGCCATAATATTTATCTAATGCCTTGTGAAAAGAAGGATTGTATCCCCAACTTTCATTGTTTTCAAATTCACCAGGAGGCATTAATTCAATCACATTAATTCCAAGTTCATCCAAATAAGCCAATGTGTCTATGAGTGTTTGATAATTGTGTTTTGCGACAAAATCACGCACTAATAATTCATAAATGACTAGGTCTTTTTTAGCTGGACCTTGAAAACTTGTATTCTGCCAATCATAGGGTGTTGCTCCTGGTTGAAAAACAGAGACAAATCCGGTTGTTTGTCCAGTTGGATAAGGCAGTGGATTCGGATTTGTTGCTGCATTGATGTTTCCATCGTTATTTGGATCTAAAATCAGGCTACTTAATGGATCTGCAAATTTCATTGTGCCATCAATAAAATATTGATAACCGTATTTTTGTCCGGCAGTAAGTCCTGTGATTTCTAACCACCATGTAGCATTGTTAGTGGAAAGATTCATATGATAAGAAGCTGAGGGTGTCCAGTTGTTGAAATCACCAATCACATAAATGTGTTCTTTTTGCGGTGCATACAATTGAAAAATCACCGTTGTATCATTGATGTAATTCACACCATTCACCAAGCCAGCAATGGTAGGATTAACAACATTAACTGGAGGATTTACCGTATAATACATACTATCTATGACGGTTGAAGTTCCGTTGTTCACTTCAAATTCCAAGAGATGCGTTCCAGCAGAACTTGCGGTTAAATTATAATTTAAAGTTGTTGCATTTGTTAAGGTGGTCAAGACGTTACCATCTTCTTTCAAATACAATGTTGACGGAGTATTCGCTTCAGCATTAATAGCGATTTGATCATTTAGGTTGTAAATACTTCCATTATTTGGATGGAAAAACTGTCCGAGTAATCCAGCATTCGTGGGATATACATTGTAAAAAATATCTCCTCCATCAGCCGCACGTCCAACAATACTACCATTGGCAGTTCGGAAAACAAAAGCAAGCTTTAGCACCGTTGTTGTTGCGAGAGGATAACCGTAAAATTGATCGATGTCAATCGTAATTGTATGTTTATTATTCCCAATGTTGGTCATTGCCACTTGTGGATCTACTGTTCCCCAGGTTCCTTGAACGTATTGCCAATTTGATGGCGAGGTGCTAGCACTTGTAATTAATCCTGCATGGGCATAAATTTGAGACTGACCAGTCAGCGCTCCATTTCCTTGAGTGGCATCATAAGTGATGGTGACCACATCGTTAACGGTTGGAAAAGCTGGGGAAACTTCTAAAACTTGTGCGATGAGAATTGAACTGTAAAAACTTGCGATTACGGTAAGGATAATGTTTTTCATCGAGAAATGTTTAAGGTAAAAAAAAGCCTAAGTATCTTTCAACTTAGGCTCTCAATAAATAATTAAAAAATTATTGTTTGATCAATTTTCCAGTAGCAACACCATTCGATGTGTTTACTAAGTATGTATACATACCATTGTTTAATGAAGAAATGTTCATGTCATTTGATGTGCTTGTAGCTACAACTTTTCCTGCCATGTCAACTAATGTAATTGTGAAGTTATCAGCATCAACATTAAATTTAACTACTTCATTTGCTGGATTTGGTGAAACAGAAACTTTCACTAACTGGTTTTCAGTTAAACTTGCAGTTTCGAAACTAAATTCTCCCGTCAAACGGTTAAAAGAAATGTCGTACGTTCCAGCAGTAACTGGTAAATCACCAGCACCTAATGTTGCTGTTCCAGTTGGGAATCCTGATCCACCCCAATTTGTTGCCCATGATTGATTTGCTCTGAATTTACATACACCGTCAGTAATAGTAAATCCATTCAATGTGAAAGTTAATCCACCATCAGTTGAGTTCATAGGAACATCTACTGACCAATCGAAAGGAGGGATTGCTGAACCAATAATCCCTACTGGAACTTCTTGGAAAGTGTAAGCAGGGATTGATTTATCAAAACCTACATTGTAGAATCCTGCAGTTAATGGAATTTCAGAACCTGATAATACAGCAGTTCCCATTGGGAAAGTTAAACCACCAAACGTTTGATTTGTTGTTGAATTTACAAACTTCACGCCATTTGCATTAAAATAGAAATCTGGTTTACCATATAATACACCATTTGCGGTAACCATATTTTCTGGCGTTCCAAAAGCATTAAATCCACCATTGAAACCAATTACATCGAAGTTAGTTGCTACAGGTGAAAACGTATACGCTCCTGTTGAAGAATTAAACGTAACATCATAATTTCCTGCTGGTACCGGGATGTTATCTCCTCCTCCAACACCTGTTCCAGATGGAAAGTCAGGCGAGCCCCAATTAGTTCCCCAATCTAAATCCAAACGAAATTTCACACCACCAGTAACCAAAAAAGCTTGATTTGATGCCGTCCAGTTAACATTGTCTACAGTACTCATGATCACGTCACCAGTTGCAGACCAACCTGTAAAATCACCAATAATCCCTACTACTTGAGCACGAGATGTCATTGAGATAAATAAAATTGATAAAAAAGTAAATAATTTTTTCATAGTTTAAAAAATTAAAAGGTTAAAAAATACTTAGTGTCAGATTGACAACTTCAAAAATAAAAAGAAAATTGTAATTAATAAAATTCTAAAATGGATTTTTGAACTTTCCTTTGTAGATAAGGTGCTTTGAGGTAAACTTTTGCACAGTATCTTCATCCAAAAAGATTCCGTATACACTAGAACCAGAGCCGGACATCGCAGCATATACCGCGCCAGATTCATAGAGGGAATTCTTTAACCTTTGAATTTCAGGAAATAGCAGAAAAACAGATGTTTCAAAGTCATTTTTTAACGTAGCACGCCACTGTTGAATTGGCTTTTGCAAGAGCTCTTGAACGGAAATCACTTCATCAGTTACAGAAACGCCTTCATATGCTTCCTTCGTGCCTACATGAATTCCTGGATTTAATAAGACCAAGTAAAAATTGGATAAATCAAGTTCTATGGTAGTTAGAACTTCACCTCTACCCTGGGCAATTTGTGGCAAACCTTCGACAAAAAAGGGACAGTCGCTTCCCAATTCTGTAGATAATTCCTTAAGTTTTTTATTAGATAGTTGCAAATGGAATAGCTCATTTAGAGCAATAAGTGTGTACGTCGCATCAGCAGATCCACCCCCAAGTCCAGCGCCAACTGGAATTTGCTTTCTCAGATGAATGCGAACGGGACCTATTTCATATTCATTTTGCAACAATTGATACGCCTTCTCACACAAATTTGTGCCTCCAGTACCGTTAAATGTTATTCCTGTTTGAAGAAATTCAAACGAATCAGAGATTGTTACTTCAAGAATATCTGTGAATGGGATTTCTACCATGCACGTATCGATGTCGTGATATCCATCTTCCCTTTTACGGAGGATGTTTAGTCCAAGGTTTATCTTTGCTGGAGGATATAAGATCATGAAACAAATGTAGTTTTTTCAGGTGAACTTTTTCACAAATTCCGATTGGAAATGATGGTATCAGAAAATCAATTAACTTTGTCTACCCAATTTAGAAATTATGTCTACGTATCTTGATTTTGAAGAACCATTAAAAGCCTTAGAAGAACAGATTGCGCAAACCAAAGAACTAGGTCAATCCACAAATGTGGACATGACCGAGCAATTGGCTGAATTAGAACAAGTGCTGCAAGAAAAAACAAAAGAAGTTTTCTCTGGATTAACACCATGGCAACGCGTTCAACTTTCGAGACATCCGGACAGACCATATACACTTGCGTACATAGATGCCATTACGAACGGGCAATTCATTGAATTACACGGTGATCGCAGCGTGAAAGACGACAAAGCCATGGTTGGTGGATTTGGAATGATTGATGGCAAAAGTGTTATGCTCATTGGACAGCAAAAAGGTATCAATACAAAAATGCGTCAATACCGTAATTTTGGAATGCCTAATCCGGAAGGTTATAGAAAGGCACTTCGACTAATGAAATTAGCCGAAAAATTTAACAAGCCAATCATTACCTTCATAGATACGCCAGGAGCATTTCCTGGATTAGAAGCAGAAGAACGTGGACAGGGAGAAGCAATCGCTCGTAACATCTACGAAATGATGCGCTTGAAAGTTCCTGTTATTTGTGTTATCATTGGAGAAGGAGCATCAGGCGGTGCCCTTGGAATTGGCGTTGGAGACAAAGTCGTAATGTTGGAAAACACTTGGTATTCTGTGATTTCTCCTGAAAGTTGTTCTTCGATTTTATGGCGTTCATGGAACTTTAAGGAAACAGCTGCAGATGCGTTGAAGTTAACTTCAACAGATATGCGCAAAAACGGACTTGTAGACGAAGTTATACCTGAACCGTCAAATGGTGCACACCGCAATCCTGAAGAAATGTTTCAAGTGGTAAAAGCGAAAATAAAGGACTACATCTCAGAATTAGAGAAACAAAATCCTGATAAACGCATCGAAGACCGCATTGAGAAATTCTGTCAGATGGGTGTTTGGAAATAAACTCCACGAATTCATCTATTTATGTCTGACTTGTTATCCACACCCATAGAATATTTAAAAGGTGTTGGACCACAACGTGCGGCCACTTTACAAACAGAATTAGGGATATTCACTTTTCGTGACATCTTGAATCACTTTCCTTTTCGATACCAGGACCGATCCGTATTTCATGAGATTAGGGATATTCATATGGTGGATAATTACCTGCAATTAAAAGGTAAAATTACGTACATCGGAGAGGTTGGAACTGGTAGACACCGAAAATTAACAGCTAGATTTGAAGACAATTCAGGAACGGTAGATTTAATCTGGTTTCAAGGTATTCAATGGCTTAAATCCAATTTACGCGTTGGAGAAACCTACCTACTCTTCGGAAAACCAAAAGCTTACAATCAACAATGGACCATTCCTCATCCAGAATTAACTAAGTGGGGAGAACAATCTAACGACCTTGGATTACAAGCCATGTATCCATCAACGGAAAAATTGAATGTTAAAGGTTTGAATGCAAAAGGAATTGGAAAAATCATTCAAGGACTACTTCCGCAAATTAAGCATCAAATCCCCGAGGTACTTCCTAATTATCTTACGGAAGAACTTCATCTTATTACAAAAGAACAAGCGTATTTATCCATTCATGCGCCTAAAAATGAAGTCGAATTTAAACAAGCACGCTATCGCTTAAAATTTGAGGAATTATTTTTTTTACAACTTGAATTATTACTTCGAAAGGAAATTCGCGCAAAAAAAATGAAAGGATTTGTGTTTTCTGATTTAGGAAATCTTTTTAATACCTTTTACACAAAACACCTACCATTCGAATTAACAAATGCGCAGAAAAGGGTCCTAAAAGAAATTCGTAAAGATTTTCTTCACGGTGAGCACATGAATCGTCTCTTGCAAGGGGATGTTGGTAGTGGAAAAACACTCGTTGCTTTGTTGACGATACTCATGGGAATCGATAACGGTTTTCAAGGAGCACTTATGGCCCCAACAGAAATTCTAGCGACACAACATTACGAATCTCTTCGTGAATTAGTTGGTGATCTTCCAATCGAAATCGCTTTGTTAACTGGTTCAACGAAAAAAGCCAGAAGAACTGAAATACACGAAGGACTTCAAAATGGATCAATACATTTGTTAATTGGAACACATGCGTTGTTGGAGGATGTCGTTCAATTTTCCAATTTAGGAATTGTTGTCATAGATGAACAACATCGCTTTGGAGTCGCGCAACGGTCTAAAATGTGGGGAAAGAATTCCACTCCACCACATGTATTAATCATGACGGCTACTCCTATTCCAAGAACGCTAGCTATGACTTTTTACGGCGACTTGGATGTATCAATTATTGATGAACTTCCACCAGGACGAAAACCGATTCAAACCATTCATAGAAGGGAAAATCATCGTCCAAAATTATTGCAATTTATCAAGGAGCAGATTACTATTGGTAGACAAATCTATATTGTTTATCCGTTAATTCAAGAATCCGAAAAATTAGATTTTAAAAACCTTCAAGAGGGTTACGAACTTATCATCGAGGCTTTTCCATCTCCGCAATACAACGTGAGCATGGTACATGGCAAACTGAAACCCGCTGAAAAAGAAGCAGAAATGCAAAGATTTGTAAAAGCAGAAACTCAAATCATGGTGGCAACAACAGTAATTGAAGTTGGTGTGAATGTTCCAAATGCATCTGTAATGGTGATTGAGAGTGCGGAGCGATTCGGACTTTCACAATTGCATCAGTTGCGTGGTCGCGTTGGCCGAGGAGCAGAAAAGTCCTTTTGCATTTTAATGACCGGCGATAAACTATCCAAAGAATCCATGAAGCGCATGGACACGATGGTCATGACAAATGATGGTTTTCAGATTTCTGAAGTTGATTTGCAATTGCGTGGACCAGGCGATTTAATGGGGACGCAGCAAAGTGGTGTATTGGATTTAAAATTGGCAGATTTATCGCGAGATGGTCAAATCGTTAGTTTGGCAAGAGAAAAAGCCAGAGAAATCCTAGATAAGGACCCAGATCTTTTATTAGCTGAGAACCTTCTTTTAAATCAGCGCATGCGACAGGTATTGAAATCTCGTCCAAACTGGGGGCGTATCGCATAAAAAAAAGGATGACCTTTCGATCATCCTTTTCCTTTTATTATTTGTTTCGATTAAGCGTCTTGTAGCATTTCATCGTAAGCTTCTTGTGAACCAACAATCATTGATTGGTATTCACGTACACCTGTACCAGCTGGGATTAAGTGTCCAACGATAACGTTTTCTTTCAATCCTAATAAGTGGTCTTCTTTACCTGAAATTGCTGCTTCGTTTAATACTTTCGTTGTCTCCTGGAAGGAAGCCGCAGAAATAAACGATTGTGTTTGAAGTGACGCACGTGTGATACCTTGTAACAATGGTGTCGACGTTGCAGGCATAGCCTCTCTCGCTTCCACTAATGTTTTATCCTCACGTTTCAATTTCGAATTCTCGTCTCTTAAACGACGAACGGAAACCAATTGTCCTTTTTTCAATTCAGCTGAATCACCTGCATCTTTAACGAACATCATTCCGTAAAGCGCATCATTTGCCTCCATGATATCAGCTTTGTGAACGGATTGTCCTTCCAAGAAGCGTGTATCCCCAGATTCGATGATTTGTGCTTTCAACATCATTTGACGTACAATTACCTCAAAGTGTTTATCATTAATTTTCACCCCTTGTAAACGGTAAACTTCTTGGATTTCATTTACGATGTACTCTTGTACTTTCGTAGGTCCTTCGATGTTCAAAATATCGTTAGGTGTGATTGCTCCATCTGATAATGGTTGACCAGCGCGAACGAAATCGTTTTGTTGTACGAGGATGTGTTTAGAAAGTGGAACTAAGTATTTTCTTACTTCACCCAATTTCGATGTAATGATAATTTCACGGTTACCACGTTTCACATTTCCGAATGCTGCTGTTCCGTCGATTTCAGAAACAACTGCAGGATTTGAAGGATTTCTTGCCTCGAATAACTCAGTTACACGTGGAAGACCTCCGGTGATATCTCCGGTTTTACCAGCCAAACGAGGAATTTTAACCATGATCACACCTGCTTCAATTTTGTCGCCTTCCGTAACAGAAATATGCGCATTAACTGGAATAGAGTATTCTCTTAAAATTTCCTTCGTTTTAGGGTCCATGATGTGAATCGCTGGACTTTTCTTTTTATCACGAGATTCGATGATTACTTTCTCTGTAAATCCTGTTTGCTCATCGACTTCCTCACGGTACGTAATGTTTTCAATGATGCTGTCAAATACAACCTTACCTGCAACCTCAGAAATGATTACGGCATTGTAAGGGTCCCATTTACAAATTACGTCACCTTTCTTAATTTTCGTTTCACCAGAAACCATTAATTCAGATCCGTAAGGAACATTTGCCGTCATGACAGTAATACCAGTTTTCTCGTCAGTAATTTTCAATTCAGCTGAACGTCCAACTACAATGATTTGATTTGTACCGTCCGCATTTTTACGTTCGATTGTTCTTAACTCGTCAATTTCTAATTTACCATTTGCTTTCGCTTTCAAGTCAGAAATATCTGCGATATTCGATGCTGTACCCCCAACGTGGAACGTACGTAACGTCAACTGTGTTCCTGGCTCACCAATTGATTGAGCGGCAACTACACCAACTGCATCACCTCTTTGAGCAAGACGGTGGTTTGCTAGGTTTCGTCCATAACATTTTGAACAAACTCCACGACGCATTTCACATGTCAATACAGAACGGATTTCCACTTCTTCTATTCCAGCTTTTGAAATGGTATTAGCGATATCCTCAGAGATTAACTCTCCAGCTGCAATGATTAATTCATCCGTATCTGGTAAGTAAACATCATGAACAGATGTACGACCCAAAATACGATCGTATAAAGGTTCAACAACTTCATCATTTTTCTTTAACGCTGTAGCAACAATTCCACGAAGTGTTCCACAGTCATTAGAATTAATAACAACATCTTGAGCAACATCCACCAAACGACGAGTCAGGTAACCTGCATCGGCCGTTTTAAGGGCTGTATCGGCCAAACCTTTACGTGCACCGTGAGTTGAGATGAAGTACTCAAGGATAGATAAACCTTCCTTAAAGTTGGATAAGATCGGATTCTCGATAATTTCTTGAACTGACGCACCAGATTTTTGTGGTTTCGCCATCAATCCACGCATACCAGAAAGCTGACGAATTTGTTCTTTCGAACCACGTGCTCCTGAATCGTACATCATGTAAATTGAGTTGAATCCTTGACGATCCGTTTTCAATTGATCCATTAATGTAGCGGTCAAACGTGAATTTGTATGTGTCCAAATATCAATGATTTGGTTATAACGCTCATTATTGGTGATAAGACCCATGTTGTAATTCATCATGACTTCTTTCACTTCATTTTCAGCTTTACCAACTAAAACTTCTTTTTCTTTCGGGATAATGATATCGTCAAGGTTGAACGATAAACCACCTCTAAATGCCATTTCGTAACCAAGACCTTTAATATCATCAAGGAATTGAGCCGTACGAGATGTACCACATATTTTCAATACCTCACCGATAATATCACGCAACGCTTTCTTGGTTAATACATCATTGATGTACCCTACTTCTCTTGGAACATTTTCGTTAAACATAACGCGTCCACAAGTCGTTTCAATCAGCATTAATTCTGGCTCACCGCTTGTTCCTATGTCATAAGATTTCACTTTGATACGCGCATGCAAATCAAGTTTTTTCTCATTATAAGCGATGATTACCTCTTTCGGAGAATAGAAAATTCCATCTTGACCTTTCACAATGTCACCTTCAACAGAAAGTTTCCCTTTTGTGATGTAATAAAGACCCAAGACCATATCCTGTGAAGGTACGGCGATAGGAGCTCCATTCGCTGGATTCAAGATATTATGAGAAGCCAACATTAACATTTGAGCTTCCAAAATTGCAGCATTACCTAACGGTAAGTGAACCGCCATTTGGTCCCCATCAAAATCGGCATTGAAGGCAGTCGTAACCAGAGGGTGAAGACGAATTGCTTTTCCTTCAATTAATTTCGGTTGGAATGCCTGAATACCTAAACGGTGAAGTGTAGGGGCACGGTTCAATAGAACTGGGTGACCTTTCAATACATTTTCTAAAATATCCCAAACAACTGGTTCTTTGCGATCAACGATTTTCTTTGCAGATTTAACCGTCTTAACGATACCACGTTCAATCATTTTACGAATGATAAACGGTTTGTATAGTTCCGCAGCCATGTCTTTCGGTAAACCACATTCGTGTAATTTCAAATCTGGTCCAACAACAATTACTGAACGTGCTGAATAATCCACACGTTTACCAAGTAAGTTTTGACGGAAACGACCTTGTTTACCTTTCAATGAATCAGAAAGGGATTTCAGTGCACGATTTGATTCCGTTTTAACAGCACTTGATTTTCTTGAGTTATCAAACAATGAATCAACAGACTCTTGTAACATACGTTTTTCATTACGTAAGATTACTTCTGGAGCCTTTATTTCAATCAATCTTTTCAATCGATTGTTACGGATAATCACACGACGATACAAATCATTCAAATCTGAAGTCGCGAAACGACCACCATCAAGTGGAACTAACGGACGCAATTCAGGTGGAATAACTGGAACCACTTTAACAATCATCCATTCTGGACGATTATCAATGCGCGTTTGAGAATCCTTCATTGCTTCAACAACTTGAAGACGTTTTAACGCTTCGTTTTTACGTTGAACCGAAGTTTCGTTTTCTGCTTGATCGCGAAGTGTATAAGATAATTCTTCTAGGTTTAATCCTTTCAATAAATCATACAACGCCTCTGCTCCCATTTTAGCAACAAACTTATTTGGATCAGAATCATCTAAATATTGATTCTCTTTCGGTAGTGCATCAACAATATCCAAATATTCTTCCTCTGTTAAGAAGTCGAATTTTTTCAAGTTGACATTGTCAAGAGTTAATGCAGCACCTGGATTGATGACAGCGTAACGCTCGTAATAAATGATTTGATCCAATTTTTTTGTTGGTAAACCAAGTAAATATCCAATTTTGTTCGGTAAAGAACGGAAGTACCAGATATGTGCAACTGGAACCACCAAAGAGATGTGTCCCATGCGTTCTCTACGTACTTTTTTCTCAGTTACCTCAACACCACAACGGTCACATACGATTCCTTTGTAACGAATGCGTTTGTATTTACCACAGTGACATTCATAGTCTTTAACTGGTCCAAAAATTCGTTCACAGAACAAACCGTCACGTTCTGGTTTGTACGTACGGTAGTTGATTGTTTCTGGCTTTAAAACCTCACCACTTGAATTCTCCAGGATAATTTCTGGAGAAGCCAATGAAATGGTGATTTTATTAAAGCTACTTTGTTTTTTTGGTATTTCTCTTTTGAAAGCCATTTTTTATATAATGTTTTCGTTATTAATCAATTAGTCCATCGATACGTTCAA
>JBIIAG010000025.1:0-28006 GCA_044240055.1 Crocinitomicaceae bacterium
GTTTCCTCTTCGATGTGATCCGTGGTTTTGCTAAAATCTACAACTGCAACCAAAGGATGAAAGTCACTTTCATTTAACAGACGTGATAGATCAGCAATTGATTTTAAATGAATGAATTGACTCATGCTTACAATTTAAAAAACTTTTTATTCATGAAAACAATAAAGTTATAGCCAAAAACCTTACTCATGAAATTAAACATCTTGGCATCCTTTCCTGCCATGTATCTTAACTTGCTTTTCCCATCGGTAGCTGCCTCAAAAATCACTTTCGAAACAATGTTTACTGGTGAAGCGCTTTTAACCATAGTTGGGAAAACCGTCAATATTTTTGTAACAATCGGTTGATATTCTTTGAGGTTTTCATCGTGATTGAAGTCAAACGATCGACCTGCAAAATCTGTTGCGATTGATCCAGGTTCAATGATTTTAACTTTACAACCTATCTGTTCCATTTCATAGCGCATTGATTCGGAAATACCCTCAACCGCAAACTTTGTCCCGTGATACAATGAACCCAATGGGAAAGTCATTTTACCACCCATTGATGAAATATTAATAACGATACCGCTTTTGTTTTGTCGAAAATGTGGGAGTATGGCACGAGTAACATCCATTAAGCCGATCACATTCGTATTGAACTGACGAAGGATTTTCTCCCTTGGAAAAGATTCAATAGGCCCATAAGCCCCATAACCAGCATTGTTGACCAAAACATCTATTTTCCCAAAGTGTTGAGTTCCTTTTGCTATAGCAGTATCGATTGAATCAAGATCCAATACATCCAATTTTACAACCTGTACATTTGCCAAAGAAGATAGCTCTTTCTCATTTTCTGGATTCCTCATTGTGGCAATAACATTCCATCCTTTGGACTGAAAATATTTTGCCGTGTCCTTGCCAATACCACTACTAGAGCCTGTAATTAAAATCGTTTTCTTCATTTTCTTTTTTTTGGCAAATGTAGATTTGAAGGCAAGTAACAGAAGAACACAAAATAAGGATTGATGTATACGAAATATGGAACCTTAAAACTTGGTTTTTTAAATTTCAAGCAAGTGTTTTCTCAAGATCCATGGTTTAAGCATCTTGACGATTCATAAACAACCACAACTCAACCACCAATTCATATCCTTCAAGGAAGTTAGAAATTTGTGGCTCACCCGCTACAAGGAAAACCCGAGTCATTTGACTTGGGTTTTTTTATGCCGTAAAACTGAATCAAGCCTTCGGCTTGAATGAAGATTGCGGTATAAAAAAGAGTTGTGTAACAACTCGGTGTTCCTTGTAAAGCCCCTATTTAGGTCCATCCTGACCGAGTGTAGCGAGTGTAAGGATATTCCGGTCTCCGCTACTAAGAAAAGCCAGTCTCCGCCGCGGCGGATGACTGGCTTTTTGCATTTCTAGAATTGTTGAATGCTTGGTTGCAAAAGCTGAATTAGGAAGGTGAAAAGGAGGAACGCGTAGCGGACTGAACTTTTCTTAATAAAGCCCCTCCAAGAGGTCCAACCGGAATGAAATAGTGGATAGTCCGGACTTAAATTTCAATCCACATTTTCGAAGATAACCAGTGCCAGATTGAATTCGGGAACAAGTTAGAGAACTATTTAAACAGCATTGAGTAGAAATCAGAACACTAGTTTGAAGTAAAAAAACGGGATAGGTTTTTTAACCTGCATTCAATTTCCCAATAATTGATATATCTATAAGTTTTGGCAAATTCATTACTTTTATTTCTAGGAAAAAATAGCGTTTTCTATACGTCGTGCATTTTTTAATGGCACCTGTTGCGTCAGGGGTAGCTGCGCGGTATATTATAACAGTAGAATGGATAATAAGAGGAAAATAGATAATAAAATTTTATAAATACTTTGATGCCTTGGTTGAGTAATCTACATAGGAAAACGTTAAAAAACAAAAGAAATATTGAATGCTCGAAAAGTATAAACCAAATAGCATCCGAGGTAATTTTGAACGCAATAAGTACTTTGAGGGCTGGTTTCAAAAGGTCTACTCTAAAGAGCACAACGTGTCATTTATACTTATCTACGGATACGCGACCAACAATTCAGCTGATAATTTCGGGTTTCTGCAAGTACTCCTTCCAAATCAAACACCAGAGATCATTTATTTTCCTAAAAATGAGGTGTCCTGCGATATTGAACAACACATTTTCCGCATGGGCAAAAACCTATTGACCCTAGAGTTGATACGCATCAACACACATGGACTGAGTATTGATCTGAATTTAAAGAATGTGAACCCAATGCGAACATTTAAAAATTCAATGGGTTACACATACTTCATTCCGAATCTTCCGTGCTACCATTCGGTGTTAAATACAGCACAAAACGTTTCAGGCGAAATACAACACAACGGTGTGTGCTATGCTTTGAATAACGCGTTGGGTTATCTAGAGAAAAACTGGGGAACTACCTTTCCGGAAAGTTATTTTTGGGTTCATGCCGTTGACCCCAACAATCCCAGAATAAGTCTACTCTTCTCAAGGGCGAAAATCGTATGGCTCGGGAAAACATATGTCAAACATGTCGGTTATTTGTGTTTAGATGGTCAGCAAATCGAACTGCGAGACTTAAATAATTTCAAGGTATCCATTAACAACATTAGTCCAGAAAATCGAATCATTCACATCAGGAGCGCTTCGGTACAACTTGATTTATCACTCGAATATGGACGCGAAGTGGAATTTAATGGTCCAGAAGACGGCGCATTATCACGATTGATTCAGCATCGAACGGATGCCAAGATCGACGTATTGCTCACTTATGAAAACCGCAAACATCAGTTTCAAATGGTGGGTAATTTTGAAGATATCGGTCTGTTTTAAACATCTTTCCACGCGTCAATTTATACGAATACTCTTTTTTCATTTGTCTTTGAAAAACACATTCGGGTCACACCTCACCTCAAAATTGACAGAATTCGCTATGTAACAAATTTCGTGTGCCTTGTGGTGTAGTTCGATGGCCTTTGCGACCATAGATTCATCTGCTACCTCTACTTGGGGATTTAATTTTACTTCCTTAAAACTTCCACTACCATTCGCGTTTTCGATCATGATTCCTTTAGCATTGTCGTTATAGGCCGTTACCACAATTCCATCCAATGAACATAGGTATAAATAAGAAAGCATATGACAAGATGAGATGGCCGACACCAATAAGTCCTCCGGATTTAATTTGGATGGATCTCCAACAGCAGCATTATCCGTTGTTAGCAATAAATCAGGTTTTCCTTTTATTGAAACAGTGTGGCTCCTATCATAAGTTCGTACATTTTTGGTTCCGTCTCCGTTATTTCCGGTCCAGATAGTCGTTAATTCGTATGTGTGTTGGTGTTCCATTTTCTGAAAGAAATTATTGTTCCTCAATGATTGATGTTCCTTTAGATTTAACTCCGGACGTCCACTCCCATCGTTCGTGAAGTCGAATCTTTCCGTTAGGCAATATCTCAGGTGTAGATTGGCAAGTCCCAGTCATTAATTCACCTTTTTCATTTACTTGATGGTAACGCATATCAATATTACCGAGTTCATCCACAAAGCCAATTAAATGACCCTTTTGAATTTGCCCACCGGCATATTCAGCTGTCAGAATATTCCCCGTTTGCTTGTAATGAAAAACCGTTTGCTCAGAAGTTTCTCCATTTGCGGTGTTGGAGATAGGTCTAAATAGTTTGTCGTGGTAGTTCATTTCAGTGTTTTGGCTAAAATTAATAAATTCTCAAATGACTTGTCAGCGTTCGATGTCAATTTCATCTAGACTTGGGATTTTATTTAATTTTACCTTGTTAAAGCAAGTTTATTGTATTGACATGGATGTACTGCAAGTGGAATTGAAAAATAATGAAATGAACAACTCCAAAACAACCTACTACTGGTTCGGCATTTTTGCCATTTGCTTCCTCTGTTTTCAGGGAGTTTCTTACTATATACGTCCCAATTATTCTGGGGAGAATGCGTTCGTTAGTTATTTCTTAGGAATAGCGCCTAATTTCTTTCCAGCGATTGGAATACCCGCTTTGTTTGTCTTGATTATGATGCAATTAAAGACATTGAGCAACTGGTTAAATGAGAAAAGCTATGTCACGGCAAACCTCCTCTCCCTTACTGGACTAATTGCTTGGGAATTCATTCAAACGTCTTCAAAGAATTTACATTTTGATTGGAATGACATCATCTGGACCATTATTGGAGCCGCAATTTTTCAGTTGATTTGGATTCTGACTCCAGAAAGGTTGAAATAAAAGTCGGAAACCTACTACGGGTATTCCTCTTGAATTTTGTACTTTCATTGCATGAAGTTTTTATCCTTCCTTTTCATCCTTACGATAAACCTCACTGCTTTTTCCCAAGAGCTATGGGAAATCAAGTTATCTACGCAGATGCCTGAAACGCGAATGGGAAAATGGACTGTTGGTGATTATACTGTTTTGGTCTCCATGGACACCATTTCGGTGATGTTAAGGAAAGTGCAAGAAAGCTTGATTAATGGCATTGCCTATTATGGAGATCAAGATTCAAACTTGGTGAATTATTACAAGGCCACGGAAAAACGATACGGTATAGCCGCCACTCAACTTGAACAAGCTAAAAATGGCTTTGACTTGCAGTCCCTCATTATCTATGAAGGACGTGAAGACATCCGACAAAACATCGGGAATTCGCGGTTTTTAAAAGATCAAATCAATCACTTTGTTCAGAAGGGAAACGCAATCGTATTCTACAAAGGGAAACGCATCTTTACCCTCTGTCGAAGTTCTGAACACAGCAATCAAGGACGTATGGAATCGCCTAGCGATATTCTAAATAATGGTTACGAAATAAGGACCTTCTACGACGAGCCTGATAATATCTTGTTTTTTGAATATCACCACTTGGGATGGTGATAATTGTGTTTTGCAGGCTTGCAAATCCAGCGAAGAACAGCGAGAAACAGAGCGTATTACAGCTTCACAAAACGCTTTCGCACTGTTTGCTGATCAACAGCCGTAAGGACATAAAATCCAGCGGGAAGTTTTGATACATTAAAGTTGTTGGCTCCTGAACTTTGGAAAATGACTGATTTACCGCTCAAATCTGTTACTTGGATGGAGGTGAATTCGGTATCGCCAAGAAGGGATAATTCGGTATTTACTGGGTTTTCAAATTGTACATCAAATGTCAATTCGTTGATTCCTGCTCCCGGACCATATTTCAGCACCGTTCCTAATAACACGGTACAACTAGAATCGTAAATCTGGTAATTGATCAAGCCTTTTATGATGTCGTCATAACCATCAATAATCATTGCTTCGATTCCTGCAGAATCCAAATCACAAAAACAATTGCTTAACAACGAGTAATTCATATTTGTGTTATTGTTCACTGCAAAATTGATGTTCCCACAAAGTTCGTTGTTATAAATCTGAGGACTATCCTGTAAATTGGTGACATTTTCGATCAGTACAGCACCCATATTATTATTGATTTGATTGTTATGGATGTCGGCATTTACAGAAGCTTGAATGGCTAGTTCGTTGTAAAAGAATTCATTGTTCGCGATTTCACACTTATAAGCGGATTGAATAGCAGTCGCATTATCCGTAAACAAACAGTTTTCCACTTTTCCCTTATTCGGATAATTCAGCGCCAAACCATTATTTAAAAATTGGCAATCCGAAATGTACATGGAATCAAAAATGTTTGAAACGAAGCTAAGTCCGATCTGGTTATCAATAAAATCAGAGTTGGTCATTGTTAAAACCGATGCATACGCGTAAATGGAAGTCGTATTGTCTTTGAACAAACAATTATCAACCGTAAAGTTAGCCCAACCGTATACCCCTACTTCGTTGTCGATAAACTGACAATTGGACAAATTCACTGATTCACCAACGGTAACAGCTTGGAAACAGCGTTTGAAAGTACAGTTTGTATAATTGTAATTCGACAATGGCGTTTCGTATGAAAAGGGAAAGTAGGCATTAGAGATTTGGAAACGATCAGCATTCAAAACGCCTCCCTGTAAACTCGTACAAACAAATCCTTGCCAAGCAACGCTACTCATTGTATCATACATCGCATGAATTTTAATCGGAAGTGCATCTGTTCCAACGCAATTAATGGTTCCTCTTGTTTCAATATAGATGTTACTATTTGTAAGATTATTGATGCGAATTTCAACACCCGGTTCAATGTTTAAGGTTTTTCCAGGAAAAACGACTACCGGTCCATCAACAATGTAGGGACTTCCCGCTAAACTCCAAGTAGCATTTTGATAGATTCCACCAGAAACATTTGTTTGTGCGTTAGAGAGAATTGTACTGAAAGTGAATAGGACGAATAAGAAGATATTTTTAGACATAAAATGCTTTTTTATATAAAATGCTTTTTTATATAAAACAAAAATAAGCGCTGATTGTTTAGAATTCTAGAAAATGAAACTGTTTTTTGTGATGTTAATGAAAAACCTTTTGCTTACTGCGTTTACGTTCTTTCTGTCTCTCCACTTTTTGAACACAGTAAATGCACAGTCAACCTTTACTCCTAACTGTGATCCAACGGGGAATTGGATTTTATTTGCTAATTATGATGGGGGTAACCTCAACATTGTTGTGGATCAAAACATCCCCAATTTAAAAATTGGCATTTGTACCTATGAGCCTGTGAATGTTACATTCAGTGGTCCGTTTGTCAACACCGTAACCGAAGTTCTTTACGCCGGATTCAACTCGCCACAAAACAACAATACCTGTGCATTTCCAATCACAACATCGAGTTTTACCGGAATTAATCCTTCGATACTCACGGTAAATGTCGCACCACCGGTGACGATCATTAGTCCACCGAATCCAAATTATTTTAATATTCCGAACGGATGGAACAATGGGATTATCTGTCTTTACAGTTGCAATGTGAATGCCAATCAGGGTGGATGTAATACCGTTGATCAAGTCTTAGCATATTTTCAATCACAATTTGGGGGTGTTCTCCGAGGACTCAACGTTCAATACAATTGTTGGGATAATAGCACTCCATTAAATGTTAGTGCGCAAGCAGGAAACTGCTGCGGTGCTTGTGTTCCTGATAATGTAACGATTAATCAGACAGTTTGCAACGATCAATTCCCCTATCAGTGGAATGGTTTAAGCTTGAATGGACCGGGTAGTTCAAGTGTGACCTTAACAAATAGTGGGGGTTGTGATTCCTTGGTGACCTTAAACTTAGCGGTTAGTCCAAATAGTTCCGGAACCGATGTTCAAAGTGCTTGTGAAAGCTTCACGTGGATTGATGGAATTACTTACACCTCTTCTACAAATACACCGCAATACACGATTGTCGGTGGGAATGCGAATGGCTGTGATAGTGTTGTGAATTTGGATTTAACCATCTTTCAGCAATCCTCTAGTATAATGAATGTGGAGTCGTGTGGGGCATATTTAGCTGAGAATGGACAATTATATTCAGAAAGTACTACGTTTTCTTATGTCCTCTCAAATTCCAATGGATGCGATAGTACAGTTACGGTTAATTTAACTGTCACTCCAAAGCCAATTGCTTCCTTTACAAGTTCACCTGAATTGCTCGAATTCGGATTGACAGAAATTCAACTGATTGACCAATCAACAGGACAAATCGATACGTGGGATTGGGTCTTTACAGCTGAAAATGGAACGGTTCAAACTAGTAACCTACAAAATCCAATTTTCAATCTTTCCAATAGCGCTATAGGTAGCATAACGTTCCAATTAACGGTGAGTGATGGACAAGGATGCTCCGATGATGTGACAAGCGTGCTTAACATTATTGAAGATGAGGCAATTTACATTCCAAATACATTTAGTCCAGATGGAGATGCGTTCAATAACACCTTTCATGTTTTTGGTAAAAATATTGCAGTAGAACGTTTTGAGCTATGCATTTTTAATCGTTGGGGAGAACAAATCTTTACCAGTAAAGATCCAAGTATCGGTTGGGATGGTTCGGTTAACAATAATGGATCCGCACCAATCGGGGTATATACGTACAAACTGACGTATCGTTTTCTGAATCAAAGTAAAAGTGAAAGCATTACCGGGCATTTTAATTTGATCAGGTAACATCTAAAAAGGATTAACATTTTTCAACTGTTGATTCTTCAATTTTACCTGTTTGATCATCTCGCTGATCATTTAGAGGTTATGTATGCATGTAACTAAACATGACCGAATCGTTTTTTGCTTATGAAAAAACAATTCCTACTCCTTCTCTTATGTGTGTGTAGTCAGATTGAATCACACATATATTCCCAAGAAATCAATGCTGAATCCATTACTATTTCGTGCGGTAATAATTACTTTTCCTTTACAGGAACATCACAACCCCCACTTATCGTAAGAGGAAAATGGTGTGGCGATTCTTATATGTGGGTTCCGGTCAATATCGGAGATACGTTAGTAGAAATTGCCTATTTCAATGATGAACCCTTCACTGGAAAATCAGTTGCTGTTGATTCCGCGGGGATAATTATCGCTCGTTATCAATTTGAAAATGGACTCATTAAAAAAATTGATGAATTCATGGGAAAAGACACCCTGCGTTATTCTTTAAATCTTAAAAATGGAATTCCTCATGGCAGTCAAAAAGGGTATGATTGGAATGGCGACTTATGGATGGAAAAAAATTTCAATGAGGGTATATTAGATGGTCCTTTTTATTGGAGTAAAGATCGAGTAGATTATGGATTAGAACCTTGTATAGAAACCGGGGTTTTCCGAAACGGTGTCTATGAACGTACCAGTGAGCCTTGTGAAGTTGGTGATTAAAATTTATGGATTCATCAGGACCAAGCGATATACTTGTTTCGATGTTTGAAGAAAATATGTGTCGTTTGGAAGTTCGTTTAAGGATAATTTACTGTCGGATTCAACTTCCATTTTCATGACTAATTGACCACTCTTATTCAAAACGTTTACCCAAGTTGCTGCCAACTCTTTTGGTAATTTGATTTCTCCAGAACTTGGATTTGGATAGAGCTGTTTATCGAAGCTAATCAAAGGAAAAATACCCGCATTACCTTGATCGAATTCTAATGCGCCAAGGTTTGTGTTAGGTTGTAGCCTTGGTAGAAATAAATGATCAAATAGAATCGTGGATATTGGGGCAGTGCTGACAAATAATGGATTTGTCAAAGAAGGTGTTACTTCGGCAAGCGATGCTGCGAAGTTTGGAAGTTGGTTAATGACCACGTCTGTCGCAGCGTTATACCATGGAACCTGAGTTGAATTGTAAAGATTATTGGATGCTGTTAATCCAACTTGTGGACTTATACTGGAAACACAAAGCTGTCCGTTATTCAAACTATCATTGGGCGCACTAATGATGTTTCTTGAAACATGGATGTTTTGAAAGGAAACATTAGGCACTGGTTGACCTAAAAACGTGAGGTAATTAAAATGTAAGCAAGAACCGGATCCCGTTTGATGTCCAATGATGGTATTGTGCGAAATGGCAATGTTCTGAAAATACCCATGTTGATTTGCCCCATAATTTCCTTGCCAAAAGTGCAGCCCTTGTGTATTCAATAAAACATTATTGAATATGCTCACGTTTCCGATGGAATAGTTTAATAACAAGCCGGTAAATGCTTCAATTGCACATAATATCCCTGGACTTTGCTTTAATTCATTTTCGATAAAATTATTATACATCCACCCATTTGTTACCTTATCAAAGTAAATGTTAGCGTAATTGTCCTTCAAGGTGTTTCCGTAAACAGCAACCGAATCACAATAATCAAAATCAATGCCTTCTCCTGAGTTGTCATGTACTCGGCAATTACGAATATTCACGTGCTTTGCATTCCATGCTTTTATCGCCGAACCCCATTGCGCTTGAGGAATATTGAAATTTACCGCATTCTTTACTTCACAATTTTCAACGAGAAACCTTTCTGCCATGGCAGTAATACTTAATGGATTAATGGTGTTTAATGCTCCTTTTCCAACAAGAATGCCATGCCCCAAAGTTGAAGAAACGACCACATCTTTTACGATGATGTCGTGTGAATTGACCTCTATACCATTGTAATCGTAGCCAAAGCGAACACCATTCGCTGGTGAATATAAAACTTCAATGTTTCGAACGGAAATGCGACTGCCCAATAAATGAATCATTCCTCCTCCCGAACTAATATTGCTTACCGGTAAGCCATCCAATTGTACCACTCCTCTACCGCGAACACTAACATTTAGTTTTTTACTTCCAATTTGATACATCGAATAAGCTTGAGAAAGTGCTTGGCTATAGGTTCCTTCAAAAAGTACTACTTCCGAGTAAACATCACCGGTTTGTGTATTTGAAAGTTGATTTAAACGGGTCAAAGCCTGTGTGAAACTTGCCACTGGATTTAAACTATCCCCTACATTCGAATCATTTCCTGAAGTCGACATGTAAACCCGTTTTTCAATGGATGCCTGTATTGGCAAGGACATGATTTGAGAAATCCCCAAGTTTGCGCAAAAAGCAAACTGCATGAAAATCGCTGTTCTCATAATGTTAATATTCATAATTGCCTATTTTTCACGAACATACAATTTTTTTTGATGATATAAATACTTGCTTCTTTAAAAATAAATTTACATAATCTTAATAAACAATGTAAGTACATTAACTTTGCTTTTCGTGAAATTTGTCCTATGAACATTATCAATAGAGAATTAAGCTGGTTATCGTTTAATGAACGAGTATTACAAGAGTCCATGGATCCAACAGTTCCTCTTACGGAACGAATGCGTTTTTTAGGAATTTATTCCAATAACATGGATGAATTTTTCCGTGTTCGTGTTGCCAATTTAAAGCGAATTTCAGACCTTAAAAAACAAAAAGTAGAAGGTTTTAATGGAGATGCGGAGGAACTTTACAAAGAAATTCGCAAAGTAGTCATGAAACAACAACTCACCTTCGAGAAAGCGTTTTCACTGATTCAGACCGACTTTGAAAAAGATCAAATATTCATGATCAACGAAAAAGAAGTGAATACAGATCAACTTCTTATCTTAAAAAATTACTACAATGAGCATTTGAAACATGTGGTATTTCCCATTATTTTAGATAAGAAAAATCCACTTCCTAAATTACGTGACTATGCAATTTACCTCGCCGTGAAAATCGTTGAGAAAAAAAATAAAACACGCTTTGCACTCATTCAAATTCCAAGTGAGTATTCACGGTTTTACCAATTAAAAAGCGAAAAACGTATTGATTACATCTTGATTGACGACATCATTCGCCTACAATTAAAAGAGGTATTTTCGATTTTCGAACCGGTAGAAATTTCTGCCTTTACGTTTAAATTTACGCGTGATGCTGAATTAGATTTGGATGATGATTTGTCCCTTTCTTTCTTCGAGAAAATTGAAAAAAGCTTGAAACAGCGACGCAAAGGAGATCCCGTGCGCTTTGTTTACGACTCCAAAATGCCAAAAGATTTATTGAATTTCTTATTGAAATCCCTCGATTTAACGGTGGGTAACAATACCATACCCGGAGGACGCTACCACAACTTTAAAGATTTCATGTCCTTCCCAGATTTTGGAATGACAAAATACCGTTTTCAACCTGAACCACCACAGGCACATCCTGCATTTTCAAAGGGAAAAAGTCATATGGACGTGATTTTCGAACAAGACGTATTATTGCATTTCCCCTATCAGAAATTTGACCACGTAGTCGATTTATTGCGCGAAGCTGCTTTGGATCCAAAAGTCAAGGACATTAAAATCAACATTTACCGCGTTGCAAAAAATTCCGAAGTAATGAATGCACTTCTTGCTTCTGTATTCAATGGGAAACAGGTAACAGTGATTTTTGAACTTCAAGCCCGTTTTGACGAAGAAAATAACCTTTGGTGGAGTAACCGTTTAAAAGAATTTGGTGCAAATGTCATTTATGGCGTTCCAAATCTGAAAGTGCATTCCAAGCTACTGCAAATCCGCAGGGTGAAAGATGGAAAAGATCAATTTATCACCTATGTTGGAACAGGGAATTTTAATGAGAAAACTGCAACGATTTACTCGGATTTGGCAATTCTTAGTTCAGAACGCGAGCTTTCACTTGAAGTAAGTAAAGTATTTAAATTGCTGGAAAACAACTTGGAACGTAATATTTTCAGGAATTTATTGGTTTCACCATTCAATACGCGTAGAAAATTATTCGCTCTAATCGATAAGGAAATTGCTTTTGCTAAAGCAAAAAAACAGGCCAATATTAAAATTAAAATCAACAACCTCACAGATGTGAAAATGATTGATAAACTCTATGCAGCAAGCAAAGCCGGTGTAAAAATCGAGTTGATTGTTCGTGGTATTTGTTGTTTAAAACCAGGAGTAAAGGGTCTGAGCGAAAACATTACAGCCATCAGTTTGGTAGACCGCTATTTGGAGCATGCACGCTTTTTCATCTTTGAAAACAACGGAGATCCTCTGCATATCATCACCAGTGCTGATTGGATGGAACGCAACCTAGACCAGCGCATTGAGGTTGGTATGATGGTGAAGGACCCTTCGATAAAAACTGAACTCAACCGCATTTTTGATTTCCAATGGCGCGGAAGTGTAAAAGCGAGAAACATCAGCGCGGACCTTAAAAATCGCTACAATGAGCGTAACTTACCACCATTCCATGCACAACGGGAGTTGTATTTGAGTTATCTTCAGGAATAATCTCCTAATTCGTTCCTTCCACTGAGCACATATTAACTACGCACTATTTACTCCGTTCAAAACAGATACTTCAGCACCGCTAACTTTTCGAATGTTGTCTTTTCATCAGCAAGACGAGGTGCTTTTACCTTTGAATATTTCCCTTCAAAATTGGCAAGGGTATTATGTACAATCGCTTCAGTTTCATCTTTGTAATCCACATGCAATTGAATTCCTTGATTTAACCACAAATTAATCGTTCGGTGATGCATTAAATTCAAACCGTCTATCATGATTGCACCCATATTTTTGGCCGCTAGGGCATTACACTGTTGTTCGTATTGACCAATCATTGGAATCACAAGAAGTTTCTTATTCAAAAACATCGCTTCTGCTGGCAGTTCGAATCCAGCCCCACATAATACTCCTTCGCAATTCGCAAAACTTTGCGTGAATCTTTCGTTGTCTATCGGATGAAAGTCAACATTTCCATGCCTTATTTTTTCCTTTGTAAATTTGGAAAATACCTCCCATTGAACTGGGAATTGCTTTAAAAACTGAAGCAATACATCATCGTGATACGCGGGTAAGTAAACCGTATAATGTCCGTGGTTTTTGGCATCAATCGATCGAATGTTTTTTCGGATTACGGGCGTATGTATGTTATCACCATATTGATCAAAATGAAACCCGATTTTTTCCTTGGTTGGACAATAATGATTGAGAATGTACTCACCGATTCTATTCCGTGAAACCGATTTTGGCGCATTGGGATGAATAACTGCCGCTTGATGACTCATTTCAACACAAGGAACTCCGTGCATAAGCGCTGACCAAGCAGAAACCGGTTCGAAATCTGTTATCACCAAGTCAAATTGTTTAATCGGAAAGGTGCGAATCTCGTTAAAAAAATCGATTGGATGGGACTTGAATACTGTTCGGAGTAAATCTATTTTACCCGTTTTTCCACTGAGAAAGGTAAGTCCTGTTTTTTGGTAATTCACATCGAAATTGGACTGAATTTGTGACTGATTCCCACTTACCAAAACAGTGGTGTCAACATATTTATTTAGCATCGGAACAATCTCCTGTGCCCTGCTTAAATGTCCGTTACCGGTTCCTTGAATAGCGTATAGTACTTTCATTGCACGTCAAAATTAAGTCCAGAGACAACTTCTTGAAGTAATTGATCATAACTCAAAGCATTTTTAAATGACACCGCCTCTTGCTTCACGAAATCACCAGTTTTTGGAACATGCTTGTAAAGTGTCCACTGCTCTTTGTCGTATTCTAGTGCCGTTGAATTTTCCACCCAATCACCAGAATTCAAGTACATAACAGACTCTCCATTGGCATTCGTCATTTTTTTGATTTGCGGATGGTGTATGTGACCACACACCACATACTGATAACCATTATTTATTGCAATTTCCGCAGCAGTTTCCTCAAAGTTATTGACGAACTTAATCACGCCTTTCACACTATCTTTTACTTTTTTGGATAAGGAAACGCGTCCGCGTCCAAGTTTCTCGCTAAACCAATTCACGATGGTATTTAGAACAATCAATAAGTCATACCCTTTCCCACCTAATTTCGCAATCCATTTGGAATGTTTCATTGTTGTGTCAAACACATCACCGTGAAATATCCATGCAGTTCCGGTTGTCAAGGGAAGAATCAGTTTATTTTGTATTTCAAAATTCCCCATGCTGAATCCTTTGAACTTACGGAGCATTTCGTCGTGATTTCCGGTAATATAATAGACTTTGGTTCCTTTCGATAACAAAGAGGTGATCTCTTTCAAGACTTGCATGTGATCCGCTGGGAAATAGTGCTTGCTAAATTGCCAAATATCGATGATGTCACCATTCAAAACCAAGGTTTGTGGTTGAATGGAACGAAGGTAACTTACTAACTCACTTGCTCGTGCTCCATATGTTCCTAAATGAACATCTGAAATGACTACTAATTCAACATCCCGTTTCTGTTGCATGTTTGTAATTTTACACAAAGTTGCACACGGGATGTTTCCTTAGTTTTAAGGGAACTTTATGAAGTTAGTTCCTTTTCAATAGCTTGTTGTGAATAGTAATGTTCTGTTTATAGTTTGATAACTTTAAGACAAAACAATGCATCATTCAACTAATGCATAACACACGTGACAACTGAATATTAACTTGTTATACCCTTTTAATGGTGAGAAATTTTGAACAAGAACGCTTCTTAATTGTTGGTTTTGTACATTAGTACCACAATTTAATAACATGAAAAAAACACTCTTAATAGTCTTGGCCTTATTAAGCTCGGAACTCAACGCGCAAATTGACAATACCATGTATGGTTTATATAGAATATTGAATCCACCGAGTGTTCAGTTATCAAGTATCGACCCAAGCACTGGAATTATTACACCAATTGGCTTCGCTAATACACTGAGTCAAACGATTAATTCTACAGGTGCGGCATTAAATCCATATAACATGAGCTACACTTACCAAGATGAGGTTTCGTGGCTCTCAGTGGATTTACAAAATGGCACTGTGTTAAATGATGTTACCGTAACGTTGCCTAATACGATTGGAGACTTCAATAACTTTCGATTCAATACCGCTGATACCAATATGTACGGATTGTATAGCCAAGTCGTTTACGATCCACTTACAGGGATAATCACGGGAGATATGCGCCTTGCGACCTGTGATTTAACCACTGGTGCTGTTTCCATCGTTTCTCCCACTTCGATAGCGCAAAGTTATACGATGACAGGAAGTGCCATTGATCCTTATTTAATGGTCTACTATTTTGAATCAGAAGGGAAATTTGTCGGACTCGATCTTTACAATGGCCAAATTTACAGTGACCCTATGATTACACTCATGGGAAATGGAATTACGTTTGATAATTTCGCTTATAGCTGCGCAGACACAACCATGTATGGACTTATCATGGATAACGGAGTGAAAGCTCTTGGGAAAATCAACGTATCGACAGGCGTAGTCACACAACTTCCCACGCTACTTGATTTTGATAATTACATCATGAACTCTGGTGGAGCAATTGACCCTGCAAACTTGGTGTATTATTTTCAAACCATGGATAGTACAGGAATTAAATTGGTGGGATTATCACTTATTGACGGTTCCGTTGTTTCTCAACCAGTTATTTCCTCTAACGGGAATTACTTTGACATGTACCGTATACAAAGCGAATGTTATCAAGCGGAAGCCACACGCGCAAATCCTGCTTCGGCAAGTATCCAAGAACAAGATGTATCCATTAACTTATATCCAAATCCCGTTCAAGAAGAATTATGTATCGATGCGTCAAGCCAAATAGAAGAACTTGAAATCCTACAATTGAATGGCACAGTCATTTATTCACAAATACAAAATGCATCATTCTTGAAAATTTCATTAGCAGGATTAAGTCCAGGTATGTACCTTGTAAACATGAAAACAAAAACGGGAAGTGCATCCCACCGTTTTATCAAGAACTAATGAATTGTTCATTAAATTAGTTGAAACATTCTGTGCTAGCGCACTACACCGTACACATTTCAACTATCTTTGCTTCAAGAATCGGAAATGAAATTTGGAGCAATAGACATCGGGACCAATGCAGCACGTTTACTTGTAGGCGAAGTGTGTTTTGATGGTGACCATGCCTATGTAAAGAAACATTCTTATTCACGAATTCCTTTAAGACTTGGCGACGAAGTTTTCGACCAAGGACGAATTTCTAAAAAGAAAACGGAGCAATTCATCGATTGCATTCAAGCATTCAA
Source organism: Crocinitomicaceae bacterium (assembly GCA_044240055.1). GTDB lineage: Bacteria > Bacteroidota > Bacteroidia > Flavobacteriales_D > Crocinitomicaceae > UBA952. Next base: position 16,465 of record JBIIAG010000025.1, read on the forward strand.
ATTAATAGCCCATATTTTCGAAGTAGAACAACTGCGCGCCGTGGCAACATCCGCCATGCGTGAAGCGAAAAACGGAATAAAAGTTCAAGAGAAAATCAAAGAGAAAACCGGTGTCAATATCGAGATCATCACGGGTCAAGTAGAAGCGGAATTGATTTTCGGAACCTTTTTTTTAGTGGACTTTGACAAAACACAGCCTTTTATCGTCATCGATGTTGGCGGAGGAAGTACTGAAATTAGCGTATTTGAAAATGGTCAAAAAAGAGCTTCTCGCTCCTTTGAACTCGGTACGATTCGTATGTTGAGAGGAAAAGTATCCAAAAAAATCTGGACAGACATCAGTACTTGGATTGAATCCGATGTGGATTCATCGATTCCACATCGCTTATTTGGCACTGGTGGAAACATCAATAAAGTGCATAAAATTGTCGGACTCAAGGACAAAGATTCTTTGACCGTAGCGAAGATGAATGGCCTAATGGCGAAATTAGCAAAACTCACCGTCGAAGAACGCATCGATCAATTCCAATTGAAACCCGATCGCGCGGATGTTATTGTTCCAGCCTTGGAAATCTATTTATTCGTTATGGCGAAATTAGGCATCCAACAAATCGATGTTCCTAAAATCGGCTTATCCGACGGAATGATCTATGACATGTACTTGAGATCAAAGGGGTAGGTGTAATCACAATTAAAGATTGCTTGGCTAGATCATTTATATTCAATAGCAGACTCAATTATACCATATTTCTTTAAGTGCGAATAAGACGATGCCCATATGATAAACCCGGTCAAACTTATCACTGGAGGAACAACTAATATGGCAACATTATTAACCACGAATGGCAGGAGTACAGAGCCAGCAGTCCCGAGAATGGATAGAGTTATTCCGGTTTGAGATTGTTTGACAAACTTTAATAAGAAATTACTAAACTTAGATGAATTTAATTTTTGACAATCTACGTTGCCAACAACAAACGCTAATGGTAATTTGTAATATTTGTCATCTCCTAATTCAAAGTATAAGTCACTGTTTGTCTTAAATAAAATTTTTTCCGGATACAATACGGAGTTATCTTTTAATCTCAGACCAGAGTCCATAACATCGGATGATGCTTGATTTGAAGACATTGAATTGTTCATTGAGTTTTCAATTGAAAGAATTGTGTTATTCAATGAAGCCTTCAACATGTTTAATCCATCCTCGTACAATTCAATTGCTATTGAATTACTTTGGAAAAAATCAATTAAATGCAATTGCTTATTGGGATTTATTACTTCCGAAGTTGATCCATCTTTTCCATTATCAAATTGTTGGATAATTACCTTGCCGTCTTCAACTTGTATGACAGTTTTAATTTTCCAGTTGTATTGATATGATTCTTCCTTTTTCCTTTCTTGGAAATCCTTTGACACATAATTAAGAGTTAATTGATTTTCAGTTTCATTAACTAAAACATCCTCAAATTTGCTATAATTCAGCCTACCCCAATCCTTCAGCTTTTTTATTAAATCCGACTTTGATACTGAGTTGACTAGAATTGTTTTTTGATTTAAAAGAAGTTGGCTTTTATCTGCATAAAGACTGTCTAAATGCATTTGACTCTGAGCAACTGAACTTATTAAGAGTAGAAGAAATAAAAATAAACGAGTCATAAATAGAAAATTATTTTAAACAAATGTAAACCTAAATATCATTCATTAAGAAAAACTTCTCTCCTTTAAAAATGAATTAAACGGCATCAAAAACTGATTTTGACAAAAAAAGTGAAAAGTGGGATAAAAAGCCGGATAACACTAAAAAAGAAAAGCCTTAATAACTAATGTCAGTAAGGCTTTAGATGATTTAGTAAGTACCCCGGGCCGGAATCGAACCGGCACTCCCGAAAGAACAGGATTTTGAATCCAGCGCGTCTACCAGTTCCGCCACCGGGGCATTCAAGGTGCAAAGATAACAATAAATTAATTTAGATTCCAAAACTTGGAGACATATTGTTTTTCAATGCAGCGCAATAGTTTCAATCCTACAAATCTTCAATTTTTGTACTAAAACCTCCTCACTGCCCTCACTCTCAACGTACCGTTTTTAAATCCGGTGGTTTCGTTGTTGGTGGCAAAATACCTGTACCATGCTTGTCCATTATCGAACTGGGAGGAACTCCAATAAAAATTATCCCCGGGTGTGGTAGAGAAATTTCCTAATCCGTTTAAATGAAGGTTTTGATACATGTATTTCAATTCATTTTTTGAAGGCAAATGCCAATCTGAATAGCCATTCAAAGTGAGATTCGAACAGATTTTCGCGGCAATGTTTGCCTCGCCACATGAATTTTCAATGAGCGTAGTATTATTGGAACCTGATCCATTTAAGTCTGATGTTTGAACATTTCCACCTTGACAACCCCAAGCCACTCCAGTACTTTGGTCGGAGGAAGAACAAACCAAACCGTGTATCTCTCCATCCACATAACCGACATCACCTTGTTGCACATAGGCAAAGAACATTCCGCCTTTGTAGGTTTGACCAATATTAGCTAAAACAGTGACTTTTCGTTTTAATTCGACGCTTGCATATTTATTTGTCGCGGTGTAACTAACATAGTAATAACCAACTTCAGAAGTGTTCACTGGATTATCAACGGTGACATCAAGTGGTGATCCGTCTTTGTTTGTTGCCAAAGCTCCTGGATCTGTATACGTACTATACAAGGTGATGATTGTGTCGTTCGATCCGTTGATCGTTAATCTTGGTCCTTTCATTTTTTTACACGATGTAAAAGCCATCAGTGTAACAATTGATACTAAGGCAAATTTTAGTTTCATGATTCTAATTTATTTGATTTCCCTACTCTGATGCTTTTCGGGTTCCGCATGTACGGACAATTATATTTCTTCAATTTTCACTATTGAATCCATCTGTTCATTTCATCTTGAATGAATTTGACATAAATGAATCCGTTTTTTATCGTTTATGATGGTGTGAAAATTTATCTTGGGATATCATATTTAACATTAGATTTCTTCCTTCAAAATCTTTTCAATTTCTTTTAAATCTTCCTTAATGTAATCGCGAATATTTGTTGCTGATTGTTGAAGTGCTTTCGTCGTTTGTGGTCCAGCAGGCTGGCTTCCGTCATCAGATTCACGCTCTAAAAATCTGATCACATTTTCATCTTTATCACAATAATACCTTCTCTCAAAAGTATATGCTTCAGCACCGCCCTCTATAAATACAAAGAAGATTTTTCCATTCTTTTTATACATGTGAATTGTTGAACCCCATTCATAGCCAGAAAGTTCACCTTCAATTAATTCATATTCATCCGAAAGTGAACAAACCGTTGCTTTTTGTTCGAAAGGAATTTTCTCTGAATCCATATCGAATCCTTCATATGACGTTCTCGTTTTGATCCGACAATTTCTTTTAGACATTCCAACCATCTCGGAATACCAATTGCGAATATCAGTCATTCTCTCTTCCACCGTTTGTGAAACAACGATTGGGTCTTCTGTCACTGCATTACCATGATCAACGGCTGGGTCGCCATCGATCTTGCTATCTAAATCATTATTGCAAGAGAGTAGAAATAATCCCAAAGAAAAAATACTAATTACAATTGCTCTTTTATTTTTCATACGATTTTATTTTAATTCTTATAAAAATAAAGATTTTTTATTTAAATGAAATTTTAATTAAAATTAACTCGAAGCTGAACTGGCAATTCCATTGATTTTACTGTCGCGGATGTCAATTCATCAATATCAATTTGTTGTTGAGGAATTTATATTTCGCTTTAACGTTTGAACTTGGGCAACACATGGCATCGTTCGAACTGAAACATTGTGAATCAATTGTAATTAGATTGTTTGAAAAACCTTGAATATTCGCAGTTGGCTCGCGACACTCCAACTTGTTTTTACATGGACATGGAGCATCAAGGTTAATCAGTGAATAAGTGCCGTTTTCGAAGATTTTCAAACAATACAATTCAAACCAATAGGCTGTTCCTCCTGCAGTAAAAAACACATCGAAAATGATTTCATTGGTTCCATCATGGTCCAAATCACCGGCAACCCAAATTGGCATGTTTTTTTTCAATTCAATAGCCGGTACAAACCCCAATTCTCCCTCCACGTGAATGGTGATATTTTCATCATCGTACGCAACTACTGCACCCAGACCATCTTCGGAAAAATTCACGACTTCTTTTTTGAAGTTTTCTATGATAAAGTTTAACTCGCTTTGGCTAAATTTTCCATCGGACAAATCTCTAACAGTAACCGTTTTATCTAAAGCTTTTTTATACATGGTAACTGAGTCCAATAGCAGGGCAACACGATGTGACAGGACGTTGATAGCGTTTTCGCTTTCTTTTAACGAGCGCTGTAATTCAAGTATTTCTTGGTCATTTTTCTGATTGCGCACCTGAGATTCATTCAATTGCGTGGTTAACAATTGAGTTCGTTTTAACTCAGCTAATCGCACGTTATTCAAACTATCTAATCGCTTTTCCGACAGTGTTTTATATACATCAAACTCCTTTTGTGTTTTGGTGCCGGCAACGATTAATTGGTTTTGAACGACCTGTAAACTATCAAAACGCTGTTGCAATAGTTCAATTTGCTCCTTTTTTGATTGGGAATACATGAAAGGTGTATTGAAACAAATGAGCAGTAGAAATATTCTCATCATTGATTTTTTTCAAAATTACTTTATTTAACCTGAAAATGAACGTAAATTGAATGTGTTTATTGCAACTTTCCTTACCTTTAATGTAATGAAAAAACTCTCCAGAAGATCCGTTTTACCTTTGCTTGGCGCCAGTATGTTAGCCCCATTTATCATTCAGTCCTCGCCAGATAAACCAGCGATTCAACCCAACCTTTATTTACCAAAAGCATTAGCGAAAGGGGATTTAGTCGGGATTTGCGCGCCGGCCGGAGCAAGTCATGATCCAAAAGAAGTAACTGACTTTGTATTGTTATTACAAAACCTCGGTTACCGTGTCAAAACATCGGGGAACCTTCAAACACGTTTTGGCTATCTTTCTGATACGGATGAAGCGCGTGCAAAAGCATTCATGGATTTAATACACGATGCTGAAGTAAAAGCCATTTTCTTTACGCGCGGCGGATGGGGTTGCGCACGCATTCTGCCCTTATTGGACTTTAACGCAATTCAAAAAAATCCAAAAATTATCCTTGGATTTAGTGATATTACTGCATTTTTAGTAGCCATCTCCCACAAAACTGGACTTGTGACATTTCATGGTCCAAATGGAAATGCTTCTTGGGGAGATTTTAGCCTTCAATCGATTGAAAATATGATCGTAAAGGGAGCAACGGAAACCATCGTTACGACGGACCTGAAACTATATCCAACTGCACCGGTCTGTATCCGTCCAGGAATAGCTAGTGGGGAACTTTATGGCGGAAATCTTAGTGTTCTTACTGGACTCTTAGGAACCGAATACCTTCCTGATTGGAAAGGAAAAATACTTTTTTTAGAAGAGGTAAGAGAAGAACCCTACCGCGTGGACCGAATGCTGACACAGTGGAAACTGAATGGTGTTTTTGATGAACTTTCCGGTGTGGTTTTAGGCCAATTTCGAAAATGCATTCCCGAAGAACCTACATGGTCCTTTTCTTTACAAGAAGTTTTTGAGTATCACTTTAAGGATGTTAATTTCCCTGTATTTAGCGGCTTTCTCTGTGGACATATCTTAGATAAATTCACTCTTCCTGTTGGACAAACCGTTGAAATAGACGCCTCGAAATTTTCCATCACTCCAGCGAGTGCATCCGTAAAATTCTTGTAACAAATTTGAACTATTGACTTTTTAAGGAATAATCATTACTTTTAAGGTAGACAGAGCGTGTCTTTTTTCAGTTCTAACTCAATTCAAATTTTTATGAAAAAGCTATTGTACAAATGGGATAAATACAAATTAGGGCGTCGATTACATTATTTACAAAAACGACTCGTGCGAGCTGAAAGCAACGGATACGATGAAAAAATTTCCAACTACAAGCGACTGATTAAAGATGTACAGGAAAAATTAAAACACATCAAGGGATAAATACCTCTTCGGATTCAATAATCTCAATCCACTCGTCGATACTCTTCGCATCTTCAATGTGAAATTCACCTGAAACAGTTCTGCGCAAAGCGATCATGGTTGCTCCAGAATGTAGTTTTTTGCCGAAATCCGAGGCTATGCTTCGGATGTAGGTCCCCTTCGAACATGAAATCTGAACATCAATCTCCGGAAAGCGTGTCGAATCGAACGTGAATGAATGAATCGTGATTTCATTTTGCTTCATTTCCACTTCTTGCCCAGCACGTGCATAATCATAGGCGCGTTTGCCATCGATCATCTTTGCTGAAAAAATTGGCGGAGTTTGCAATTGTGTTCCTATAAATGAGGCTACGACTTCCTGTATTAACGCTTCGGTGATGTGATCGGTTGGGAATTCTTGGTCGAATTCCGTTTCTAAATCAAAAGAAGGTGTTGTTTTTCCTAAAAGGAATGTCCCAGTATAGGTTTTGTGATCATTCGTTAATCCTTCAATCAATTTCGTGTGTTTGCCAATGCAAATGACCAAAAGTCCAGTCGCTAATGGATCCAAGGTTCCCGCATGCCCGACTTTGATTTTTTTAACTTTTAACTGCCGTTTTATATTCCAACGCAATTTATTGACCGCATCAAATGAGGTCCAGGTTAAGGGTTTATCCACTAAAATCGTCAATCCATCAGTTACCTCTAACATTAGCCTGCCATTTTAAGTGGAATCCCAGCTAAAATCAGGATGATCAAAATTGCACCAAGGATTATTCGATAATAACCAAACGATTTAAACCCTTTGCGACTCAAATAAGAGATGAAGGATTTAATGGCAATAAATGCGACCACAAATGCAACAAGATTTCCCACGAGCAATAATCCCCATTCTTTCCCTTCTGACTGAAGCAATAAATCTTTTTCGTCGTACATGCTTTTAACCGTAGCCGCAAACATGGTTGGAACAGCTAAAAAGAAGGAAAACTCAGCCGCTGCCTTTCTACTTAACTTTTGTGAAAGTCCACCAATAATTGTCGCTGCTGATCGCGAAACCCCTGGAATCATGGCAATACTTTGTATCGTTCCAATGATAAACGCTGATTTGAAGCTTAAGGGAACTTCTTCTTGAGCTTCATTTTTCTCAAAAATTCGGTCAATAAACAACAAGATAAATCCACCAACAAAAAGAGAAACACCTACGACCAACACATTTTCCAATAAACCATCAATGTGTTTTTTCAAAAGAAGGCCTAAAATTCCAGTAGGAATAAATGCCACGAACAATAAGGTGTAAAATTTAAAACTTTGCAGAAAACGCTTGAAATAAACAATCACTACAGATAAAATTGCGCCGAACTGAATCGCCACCGTAAATAATTTTGTGAATTCATCAGAAGCATTACCCATGATAGTCGATGCGATAATCATGTGTCCAGTAGAGGAAATAGGAAGAAACTCCGTCAATCCTTCGATGATGGCCAAAATAATGGCGTCCAAGAAATTCATAGCTTTGATTTTAGGGGATGGTTACGCTTCTTTGTTTGAAGAATTGTCCTTTTTCGGACGCTTCATAATCGCGTAAAAAATAATGATGTATCCAACTACAATCAATACTGGTGAAAGCGTAATTCTTGTTGAACTAAACAATTCATTCCCGTTAAATTGACTAGGGTCCTCTGCCCCGCCGCCAATCATTAATAAATATCCCAGAATGTTAATGGCTAATCCAATGTACAACCATTTATAGTTCTGTACATCAAATCCGAAGTGTTTAATTGGCTCTTTCATGCTTAATACAAATCATCTAATTTCATACGAAGATACTTGTTTAAGGCAAACCACGTTGAAATTACGGTCATAATTACGCCTATCAACAATAAAATTCCCACAAGTAAGACAAAACTCTCAATCGTATAACTGATTTCAATCGTTTCAAGAATGTTATTCAATCCATAAAATACAGTCAATAAAAATGCGAGTCCGATAAGCGCCGAAATGAATCCCTGAAAAATTGCTTGTAAAATAAATGGGCGACGAATGTAAGTGCTTGTAGCGCCAACCAATTGCATTGTTTTAATCGTAAAACGTTTTGAATATAAGGCCAAACGAATGGTATTATTAATCATTGCCACAGCGATTATGATCAGCAGTAAGGCAACAGATAAAAACAAGAATACAAATTGCTTAAATCCTAAATTAACATTAGCCACACTGGCTTTGTCGTAATTTACTTCGTCAATTTCCTCGGGAAAACGCTTCATTAATTTTGCCTTTATTTGAGCCATTCCTTTGCTTGTCGCGTAAGTTTCTTTTGGTTTGAATCCAATAGTTGGAGGCAAGGGGTTTTCATCCAAAAACATTGCTTGCACCTCTTGTTCAACTTCGCTGTCACCGCTGAATTCCTGAATCGCGCGTTCCGGAGAAACAAAATAAACATCAGAAAATTCTTTCCAAGTGTTCAATTGCTCCTCAATTTGCTTGATGTCGGCATCATTTAATTCGGATTTAAAGAAAATATCCCCCTGCAAACTTTCTTTCGCCTGCTTTTGGACACTTTTCAGTCCGAAAATCCCTCCTAACACTAATCCAATCATAAATAATACGAGTGAGATTCCAATCACGGTTGAAATGTAACTGGTACGCAATCCTTTTTTACTGTAATCTTCGGCCTTTTTTGACATGAAACGAAAATAGAGACAATTTGCGAAGAAAATGAACGAAGAAAAACAAGTTTTGAAACGCGCATTGTGTATTTCGAGTTTCGCTTACATTTTACTTTGAATCGTCCAGCCAATTAACTCAGCACGTTGCTTCGCTAAAGCTACTTTTTCACCAATAAACAATTCATCCAACGTCTCATTGAAAAGGAAAATCCAACGTTTAAAATGTTCTTCTTTCAAGCGCATGTGCATGTGCTTTTCTGTAACGCTTGTTGTGTAGCCCGGTTCATCAAGCAAGACAAAGCGCCAGAAAAACTCCATCTTTGGCATATGTTCTTCAAAATTAAGGTGCTGAAAGAACGGGGCTAATTGATCATCCTTCACTACTTTTTGATAAAAAGTCTCAACTAATTCATGAACATCCGCTTCATTTTTAATTTCCCGCATGTGACAAAGTTACGGAACTATTTTTTCTTTGTATCTTCATGCCAAATTCCAAGATGGCAAGGTTTCTTTTTTTCTTTTTGGCATGTTTTCATGTCCTGATAGTATCAGCTCAATCCTATACGAGCACCTACACGGTTAAAAAATCGCAAGCCAAATCTGCCAATTGCGCACCTCCAACTACCACGACTTACATGGAACTCAACAATGTACGAGCGATGGTACATACAGCTGGGAATCTCTGGCAAATTCCAAATCAGAATTATTCACAATACGAAATCCCTAAAAACTCAGGCATCAACGCGCTTTTCACTGCCGCGCTTTGGTTAGGTGGGACGGATGTGAACAATCAATTGAAATTGGCGGCATTGCGTTACCGGAATGGCCAAGACTATTGGACGGGACCTCTTTCAAAAGTATTCGCTGAAACAACCTACGATAATTGCAGCAAATACGATCAGCATTTTGTAACAACTCAGGATGAAGTGCGTGAATTTAATGCCTGGTACGAAGCTGGAATCGCGGACCAGCAAAATGGAACAAATACGCAAGATGATTTATTCCCCGGATATAAAGTTCCCAAAAGCATAAAAAACTGGCCTGCACACGGTGATGTTTCACTTGGACAAGATTATTACTTGGCACCATTTTACGATTTTAATGGCGACGGGCATTACCGTTGGGAAGATGGGGATTTTCCTTGGTACGATATCAAAAAAACCAAATCATGTAGCATTGATCGAAGTGTTGCACTCTACGGAGATCAAAATTTTTGGTGGGTCATGAACGACAAAGGAAATATTCATACGGAAACAGGTGCTGATCCGATTGGAATGGAAATTCGCGCCCAAGCATTCGCCTTCGCATCCAATGATGAAATTAACAACATGACCTTTTACAATTATGAATTAATCAATCGGGGAACACAAACACTTTACAATACTTACTTTGGCTTTTTTACAGATGGAGCTCTCGGTGATCCATATGATGATTATGTCGGTTGTGATGTTAATCGAGGACTTGGTTACTATTACAATGGTGATAATTATGACGGAGATAATTCGGGATACAAAGGATACGGTTATTCTCCTCCTGCTGTCGGAGTAGACTTTTTTGAAGGTCCATACCAAGACGATGATGGGATTGATAATGCATTTGGAATCGGGGATAATGAAGCATTAAACGGAATCGGTTATGGTGATGGTGTCATTGATAATGAACGTTTTGGAATGCGGCGCTTTTTGTATTATTCGAATACTACTAATGGAGCGAATCCAAATCAAACCGATCCAACCAATGCTTCGGATTACTACAATTTCTTACGTGGATTTTGGAAAGATGGCTCTAAGTTTGTTTATGGTGGAAGCGGGCATATTTCTGACCCTGAAGCAGATCCAAATACGCCATGTGAATTTATGTTTCCCGGTAATACAGATCCACTAGGATGGGGGACAAATGGTGTTCCTCAACCAATTTGGACCGAACAAACGGCTAATAATACACCAAATGATCGACGTTTCGTTCAGTCGGCCGGTCCTTTTGTTTTAAAACCAGGGGCGGTAAATAATATTACCGTTGGTGTTGTATGGGCACGAACGTCAGAGGGTGATCCATTCGCGTCGGTAAGCTCACTTCAGCGGGCAGATGACAAAGCACAAGCGCTATTCGAAAACTGCTTTAAAGTGTTAGATGGACCAAATGCACCTGATTTAACCATTCAAGAACTAGAAAACGAAGTGATTTTAATTCTGAACAATCCGGTAAATTCAAATAATTATCGGGAAAAATATGAGGAATTTGATCCCTTTATTGTGTCAAGTGAAGCAAATGCAGATAAAACATACAATTTTCAAGGGTACCAAATTTACCAGTTAAAAGATAATAAAGTCGCATTATCCGATTTGTCAAATCCTGACAAAGCTAGGTTAACAGCACAGTGTGACCTCAAAGATGGCGTAGGAAAAATCATCAACTTCGAATTTAATGAGGACCTAAATGCATCCATTCCAGTTTTACGTGTGAACGGAGAAGATAAAGGGATCCGACATAGTTTTAGTGTGAAAAACGACTTGTTTGCTCAAGGAGAATCACGTCTAGTCAACTTCAAACGTTATTATTTCATCGCTGTCTCTTACGCTTACAACAATTACAAAGACTACATCCCAACTGATCCACTGGCACTTGACGGACAGAAGAAAAAATACATTACAAGTAGGAAAGCAGCCATCGGAGAAGTAAAAGTGATGGAGGCTGTTCCACACAACCCAATGCCAGAGGCAGACGGAACGGCGCAAATGATTTCTTATGGTTCTTCTCCGCTGATAACACGTTTAGATGGATATGGAAACGGAAACCGTTCATTGGAGCTAACAGCTG
>JBIIAG010000041.1:0-8183 GCA_044240055.1 Crocinitomicaceae bacterium
ACTGAATGTTCAACAGACCAACAGTTTTCAATTCAATGGCAATTTTCTTCGTAATGTCTTCAATTTGCGTCATTACGAAGTCTCCCAAGTTATATGGAGGTAAAACAGCGTATGAATCACCAGAGTGAATACCAGCAGGCTCGATGTGTTGCATGATACCAATGATGTATACATTTTCACCATCACAAATGGCATCCGCTTCTGCCTCAATTGCTCCACCTAAAAAGTGGTCCAATAAGATTTGATTGTTACCCATTTCATTGATGATATCGACAACATGGTGTTCCAATTCTTCTTTATTGATGACAATTTTCATTTTTTGCCCTCCTAGTACATAAGAAGGACGAACCAACAATGGGAAACCTAATTCATCTGATAACTCCAAAGCTTGTTCTGCACTTTCAACTACACCATATTGCGGAAAGGGAACATTGTTCGCTTCTAATAATTTCGAGAAACGTCCACGGTCTTCCGCTAAATCAAGCGCTTCATAGCTTGTTCCAAGGATTCGAATGCCATAACGCTGTAATTTTTCCGCCAATTTCAAGGCTGTTTGTCCACCAAGTTGTACAATAACACCTACTGGATTTTCGTGCATGATGATGTCGTAAATGTGCTCCCAGAATACTGGTTCGAAATACAATTTATCCGCCGTGTCGAAATCGGTAGAAACCGTCTCTGGATTACAGTTGATCATGATTGTTTCGTATCCACATTCTTTCGCGGCCAATACACCATGAACACATGAATAGTCAAATTCAATTCCTTGACCAATGCGGTTTGGACCAGATCCTAATACGACGACTTTCTTGCGGTCTGAAACAATGCTTTCGTTCTCAAATTCAAACGTAGAATAGTAATACGGTGTTTTTGCCTCGAACTCTGCAGCACACGTATCAACTAACTTGTAAACACGTTTGATGCCCATTTCAGTACGTTTTGTATATACTTCAGATTCCAAACAACGCAATAAATGCGCTACTTGTCTATCTGCATATCCCTTTTGTTTCGCTTCAAAAAGCAATTCTTTCGGAATGCTCCCTAAATGATGTTTTTCAATTTTACGTTCTAACTTGATTAAATCTTCGATTTGTTTCAAGAACCAAATATCAATTTTCGTTTTCTCAACGATTTTTTTAAATGGAATTCCCAACTTAATGGCATCGTAGATATGGAACAAGCGGTTCCAACTTGCAAATTCTAACGAATGTAGGATTTCGTCTTGATTGGTTAATTCTTTTCCATCTGCCCCTAAGCCATTTCGGTTAATCTCCAAAGACTGACAAGCCTTTTGAAGCGCTTCTTGGAAAGAACGTCCAATTCCCATTACCTCTCCTACCGACTTCATTTGAAGTCCAAGTTGGCGATTAGTTCCTGGGAATTTATTAAAGTTCCAACGTGGAATTTTTACAATCACGTAATCCAAGGTTGGCTCAAACAATGCTGAAGTCGTTTTCGTGATTTGGTTTTGTAATTCATCTAAATGGTAGCCAATTGCCAATTTCGATGCGATTTTTGCAATCGGATAACCTGTTGCCTTGGATGCCAAAGCTGATGAACGAGATACACGCGGATTGATTTCAATCGCAATGATATCCTCTGCATCATCTGGAGAAACAGCAAATTGAACGTTACATCCACCTGCGAAATTCCCGATAGAGCGCATCATTTTGATGGACATATCGCGCATTTTCTGGAAGGTTGTATCGGACAAAGTCATCGCAGGAGCGACCGTAATGGAATCACCTGTATGAATCCCCATTGGATCAAAGTTTTCAATCGAACAGATAATTACAACATTGTCATTTGCATCACGCAGCAACTCTAATTCGTATTCTTTCCAACCTAATAATGCTTTATCGATCATTACCTCATGAATCGGGGAAAGTTGCAATCCGCGCTCAAGTAGGTTGTCAAATTCTTTAGGTTCGTGCAAAATAGATGCTCCTGAACCGCCTAAGGTGTAAGAAGGACGAATACAAAGTGGGAATCCAAATTCTTGTGCAATTTCTTTACCTTCCAAGAATGATTTTGCGGTTTTTTGAGGGGCCATTGGCACATCAATTTCCAACATCAATTCACGGAAAGCCTCCCGATTTTCTGTAATTTCAATGGCAGCGATATCAACCCCAATGAGTCGAACGCCATGTTGCTCCCAAATACCCAATTCATCACACTTGATACACAGGTTCAACGCTGTTTGACCACCCATAGTTGGGAGAACCGCATCGATTTTGTGATTTTTCAAAATCTCCAAAATACTTTCTGGTTCCAATGGCTGAAGATATACATTATCGGCAACGACTTTGTCTGTCATAATTGTTGCGGGATTTGAATTGATCAAGGTCACTTCAATTCCTTCTTCTCTCAATGAACGTGCTGCTTGTGATCCGGCGTAGTCAAACTCACAAGCTTGACCTATAACGATTGGACCGCTTCCGATGATCAGAACCGATTTGATGGATAAATCTTTTGGCATAGGGATTTCAATTTACTTTTCTTCGAAGCGGATGTTCGCTGCAAATTGAGCACAAATTTAGTTCAAATCTATGAAGCTGCGTTCTTTTTGATGAAGTGTTTTTTAACAAAATGATTTCAAATTGTTAATAGATGCCTTTCAGGCGGATACCTGATCAATAAATTTCAAACTTAGGCTATTGAAAGTCTCTGCTTGTTCGAAGTTGACTACATGGCCGCAATTGGGAACGATACTCAAATTTAAGCGTGGATTTTGAGCGACTAATTCCTTCACAGGAGCCAAAAACAAGTGATCTTCTTCCCCCATGATAAACAAGGTTGGCGTTTTATCTGTTTGCTTTTCTAATTCAATTAAATAGAGTGCCAAACGCGAAGTTAACTTGAACCAACGGTTAAATTCCTTGTGGACGATTTTACGAGCCTCAGTAATAAACAATTCACGAGAGGATGCGTGATTTTTTTTTGGCATCATGATTCGTGCAAACAATTGATAGAGTCCCATTTGGGGAATCATACGATTCAAAACACGTCCAATTTTTAGCAATAAACGTGATTTAAAATTCAAACGCGTAATTGCTCCAGCGAAAATCATTGATTTCACTAAAACAGGCTCAAGTAATTGGATTTGTTTTATTACGATTGATCCAAGTGAAACTCCTACGAAATGTGCTCGTTCGATCTCTTGCGCATGCATTACTTCTATGACATCTTGTGCAATCAATTTAAAGGAATAACGTTTCTTTTTTGTTTCCATCTGACTTTTCCCGTGTCCGCGTAGGTCGATGAGCAACAAATTGTATTTTTCCGAAAAGGTCTTGATTTGTTTATGCCAAATACTCGAGCTACCGCCGGCACCATGGATGAAGACCACCCATTCTTTACTTTTGGCATTTTCGAGTTTTTTAGAATATAGCATGAACAAATATAGGAAAAAACAAGCGCGACTAATTCAGCAAACGAATAAAATCATCAATCGAAATTACCTGTGACATATCATTTTGAAAACCATACACTCCTTAAAAGAAACTTTTTACGTTTAATTATTTGACAACTGCTCAATTTGAGTGACTCAATTAATGAATACTTCGTGTATGAAAAACTTCGTATTTCTTATCTCCTTTCTGACATTTCGTCTTTTCAGTTTCGGACAACATACCCAAAGCACCTTAGATTTTAACCAGGCTTCTGCAACCATTTTAGACGAGGGAGTGCTTTTCAGTCAGCCAAATTCTTCTAATCTTCAACCTGGCTATGAAATACCGAAAGGCAGTGGGATAAACGCCATTTTTTCAGCTGGATTCTGGATGGCTGGGCTTGATCAATGGGGTCAATTATTTTTGGCTGCGCAACGATTTGCGCAAACGAATCAAAACGATTTTTATAGTGGGCCTTATTCAACATATCACACCTATATGGACCCAAGTTACGTTGCTAAATATTCAGAGGCGATTTGGTCGGTAACGAAAGCTGAAATCGAATTTCATGCGCAACATTTTCAGGATCCTGGATACATCATCCCTTCGTCCATTCAAAATTGGCCAGGAAATGGCGATGTCATGCTTGGAGTTGCCGCACAACTCGCTCCGTTTATTGACTTCAATGGAAACTTGATGTATGAACCTCATTTGGGAGAATTCCCAGACATTCGGGGTGACGAAGCAAGTTATGTCATTTACAACGATGACCGACCACACCTCTATTCAAATGGAAATTCCATGCGGATTGAAGTACATGTAATGATCTATCAATTCGCGTCCACTGATTTTTTAAATGAAACTACATTTATGAACCTGCGCATTTTCAATAGAGGCGCACTTTCCTTCGCAAATTTCAAATGCGGATTTTTTATGGATGCCGACGTGGGTGGATATAACGATGATTACATTGGTTGCGACTCCACTCTGAACCTCATGTACACCTACAACTATGACAACACGGATTCGGAATATGGAATCAACCCGCCTGCAATTGGCGCCATCAGCTTAAGTCATGATTTGGAGAATATGTCCTACTTCACCAGTACTTCAGCTTATCCATATAACGATCCTAGTCCAGCTCTTGAATATTGGAATTTCTTGAATGGCATGTGGGCCAATGGTTTTGGCTTTTATTATGGCGGACAAGGGTATGGAGGAACCGCCGCAACGTCAAACATCCCTACAAATTTTATGTTTAGCGGGAATCCTTATTCGAATCAAGGTTGGACAGAAGTAAGTGCACAGAATCCACCTGGAGACCGACGCGGCATCATGACACTTGAAGATGTTCAATTGAATTCTCAGACTCAAACGTGCTATGACATGGCAATTATTTACAACCGTCAAGGTAATCATTTGGAAAATGTTCAAGGCCTGCTCGAAGTAGCGGATTCCATACAGCAATTTTACAACCTACAAATAAACTATTTCAATTGTGATCAAGTAACTGCCGATCAAACTGAAATTTCACCAGCTGAAACGAAAACGATCATTGCATATTACGATTTACTCGGTCGTAAATGTCTTCCTGAAAAAGGGAAATTATACCTCATTAAGTATAGTGATGGCAGCATCGAAAAACACCTCATTGTTGACTAAAATGCTTTATTACAAAGCAAAAAAGGGCTGCCAAATGGCAGCCCTTTTTATTGGAAACAAGTTAAACTTATTTATCTTTTACTTCTTCAAAATCAACATCAGTCACCTCATCGTTAGGGTTTCCTGTTGATTGATCCGCTCCTGCATCACCAGCGCTACCACCGTCTGCATTTGCTGCATTGTACATATCTTGAGAAGCTGCTTGGAATACATT
Organism: Crocinitomicaceae bacterium; assembly: GCA_044240055.1. GTDB lineage: Bacteria > Bacteroidota > Bacteroidia > Flavobacteriales_D > Crocinitomicaceae > UBA952. The sequence continues at coordinate 5,269 of JBIIAG010000041.1, forward strand.
GTTTAATTTTTCCATTGCTGGCTCAAGGTTTTGAATGTTACGTGCATCGAATTCTGCCTTCAATTCAGTTAAGGCATCTTCGATTCCTTGTTTTTTATCAGCTGGAATTTTATCTCCGTATTCTTTCATTTGACGTTCCGTTTGGAAAATCAATGAATCTGCTTTATTGATTGTTTCAACTTCCTCACGTTTTTTGTTGTCCGATTCAGCATTTGCTTCTGCTTCGGCTTTCATTCGTTGGATTTCTTCATCAGATAAACCTGAAGACGCTTCGATTTTGATCGATTGTTGTTTTCCTGTTCCTTTATCTTTTGCTGAAATATTCATAATTCCGTTTGCATCGATGTCGAATGTCACCTCGATTTGAGGAACGCCACGTTGCGCTGGCGGAATGTCTGTCAATTGGAAACGACCAAGTGTTTTGTTGTCATTTGCCATCGGACGCTCACCTTGTAACACGTGAATGTCTACAGATGGTTGATTATCTGAAGCTGTTGAGAACACTTCTGATTTCTTTGTAGGAATCGTCGTGTTCGCTTCGATTAATTTCGTCAATACACCACCCATTGTTTCGATACCTAATGACAAAGGAATTACGTCTAATAAAAGAACATCTTTCACTTCACCTGTCAATACACCACCTTGAATAGCCGCTCCTACCGCAACAACTTCATCTGGATTCACTCCTTTTGAAGGCGCTTTACCGAAGAAACGCTGAACTGCATCTTGGATGATTGGAATACGAGTAGATCCACCAACAAGAATTACTTCATTGATGTCATTTGGTGTTAAACCTGCATTTTTCAATGCAGAACGACACGGAGCGATTGTTCTTTCAACGATTTCAGAAATCAATTGCTCGAATTTCGCACGTTGTAAAGTTCTTACTAAGTGTTTTGGAACACCATCCACTGGCATGATGTAAGGAAGGTTGATTTCCGTTGAATTTGTAGAGGATAACTCGATTTTCGCTTTCTCTGCCGCTTCTTTCAAACGTTGAAGAGCCATTGGATCTTTACGTAAGTCAAGTCCTTCGTCATTTTTAAATTCTTCAGCCAACCAAACGATGATTGCTTCATCTACGTCATCACCACCTAAGTGTGTATCTCCATCTGTCGCCAATACTTCGAATACACCATCACCTAATTCTAGTACCGAAACGTCATGTGTTCCACCACCGAAATCGAATACAACGATTTTTTGGTCAATTCCTTTTTTATCTAATCCATAAGCTAATGCTGCTGCAGTTGGCTCGTTGATGATTCTTTTAATTGTTAATCCTGCGATTTCACCTGCTTCTTTCGTTGCTTGACGTTGCGCATCATTAAAGTAGGCAGGAACAGTTACAACTGCTTCTGTTACTTCGTGACCTAAATAGTCTTCCGCAGTTTTTTTCATTTTCTGAAGAATGATTGCAGAAATTTCTTGCGGTGAATACAAACGATCGTCGATTTTTACGCGAGGTGTATTGTTGTCACCTTTTACCACTTGGTAAGGTACACGAGAAACTTCTCTACTTGATTCGTCAAAGCTTGAACCCATGAATCGTTTAATCGAGTAGATTGTTTTTGTTGGATTCGTGATTGCTTGACGTTTTGCAGGGTCACCCACTTTACGTTCTCCACCTTCCACAAATGCAACGACAGATGGTGTTGTTCTTTTACCTTCTGAGTTTGCAATTACTACTGGCTCATTTCCTTCCATGACAGAAACACACGAGTTTGTTGTTCCTAAGTCAATTCCAATTATTTTTCCCATTCTAAATATATTTTCATTTTGATGTTTTGCAATTCTCAATTTGTGTGCCATCTCAATTTACACCTCAACCAATGACAAAATGAAACAAGAGAACCACAAAAAAGTGTCTTTTTGTCATAATTCATGTCATAAGAATCACTGATTTCGGACAAAACATGATTTTCGTCAAGTTCTTGATTTTAGTAACATCTGTTACACTTTAAAGCGAGGGAATCAGTTACTTTTGTAACAATTAAATGACTGATCTTATGAAAAAAGGAACCAAACTTTACAGTATCGCTAAAATCACTTGCCCGCAATGTCACGAAGGAAAATTTCTTGTTTCATCGGTTTATGACTTGAAAAATATGGGGGATGTTCGACATGAGTGTGATGTTTGTCATCTAAAATACGAAAGGGAACCTGGATTTTTCTACGGAGCAATGTATGTTTCCTATGCTTTAGGTGTGGCTTTGTTCGTGACGATTTGGGCATCTTGTAACTTATGGTTCCCAAGTTTTGGTGCTTGGACACAAATCGGACTTGTCACTTTTTTCACGATTGTTTTATCGCCTTACTTATTTGCATTATCCAAAATTATTTGGGCGAATTTTTTCATTTCCTACAAAGCATATGCTCAGTCTTCAAAATAAGGAGCTTATGCTCCAAGATCAACTGGGTTACGTTTTAGAGCCTGAGTTGATAACAGAAATGGCGAAGCTTGCAAAAGTTCGTGAAACGACTACAGATGAAATCATTGTCCATGTGGGAGACCGTTTACAGCTAATTCCCATTGTTATAGAGGGGTCAATTAAGGTTTCTCGTGAAAATGAAAATGGAGAAGAATTACTTCTGTATTACATTGAAGGTGGCGATACGTGTGCGATGTCCTTGCAATGTTGCACAAAGAAGATTGACAGTCAGATTAAGGCGACTGCCATGGAACCATCATTACTCCTTATGATTCCAGCTGACTACATGGAGATTTGGATGGACCAATACAAAAGTTGGCGCACGTACATCATCAGTAATTACCATAACAGAATGATGGAATTAATGGAGTCTATTGACGCCATTGCTTTTATGAATTTAGATCAACGTTTACTTAAATACCTTCGTGATCAAGCGAAATTATTGGGTTCACTTGAGATTTTGCACACGCATCAGCAAGTTGCGGA
>JBIIAG010000009.1:0-97738 GCA_044240055.1 Crocinitomicaceae bacterium
CGCTTTTAGTCTTTTTACTAATAGGAACGGTACAAGGTGTTAGTCCAATTTTTTGTTCGTCACCATTTTTTTTAATGGTCACAACTTCTGCTCCTGGAGGATAGCTATCAAAGCTTACTGCTTGTGTTGTACCACTGAAGATTGTAGCACAACTTGATAAGGCAAAAATGAGTGTAGCACATGTTAATGTAGTTAGGATAGAGTTCTTCATATTATTTCTTTAATTGTTTTGAAAAAAAACGTTTGAAACAAAATTAATCTATTTTTTAAAACACGAAATATATTTCGCGTAGTTTTTTCTCATATTGATTGACTTTTGACTGTGAATAATAGCATAGAGAAAGAATTAAAGCAATTAGGTCAAAGAATTAGAGAAATTCGATTGTCTAAAAATTTGACTCAATCATCTTTAGCATCTTTATGCGATATTGATGTAAGAACGATTCAGATGATTGAAAAGGGATCGATGAATATGAGCCTCAAAATACTCATTACAATTGCTAAATCTCTTGAAATGAATCCCTCAGAATTATTGTTGAGTATCGAAGATTCAATTTGAGTTTTTCACATTAATTCGGAAATCAACTCCAAGCCTAATCTAGTTTAGGATTCATTTTTGGACTAAAAAAAACATTCCGAATGAAAACCTGGAATCATTGTGTGGTTGAGAAGTAGAAAGTAGATAAATCTGAGTGATGTTCAATGGTCGAAAACTCACCAAAAATACGGTGATATTTACCAGGAATTTTTGCGGTCCGAACCGGACTCTAATCGAAAAGTTATGAACAATTCAATTTCCAATTTTGGCTACAAAAAATGTTGAAATCCGTCCACGGTTCCGTCCACGGTTTTTAAAATGGCCAAAAAGTTTATAAAAGCAAAAACCCTAGAACATTGATACATCCTAGGGTTTTCTAATCTCAACAGCCATATTGAGCTTGTCTTTAACGAAGCGTTTGCGGTCTGGACGGGACTAACGAATTAGACCTAACCACCTCAATTATAATGCGTTATATTTATCTTTTTGCTATCTCCACTGATTAACCCACTGATTAATCAAATGATATTAGCATTATTTGAATGAACGTCTTGCTTTGTGTTGCGTCAAAAGTAACTATAATATTCCATTCAGGGACTATTTATTTTATACAAGTTTTTTATGAGTGTTTGGTAAAGTATCTATGGGTAAAAGTGGGGTAAAATTTAGGTCGTTTTTAAGGGTTATTGAAGCAAAATATTGACAAGGAACGCAACAAAATCAAGGTGTGCAACGCATTGGAAATAACTTCGTTATTTAGCAGAGAACCAATTTTATTAACTGCTAAAAACATAAAAAAATGGCAAGACAATCGGGATTAATCAAAATTAAAGGAACATTGGATAATGTGTCCTTTTACAAGACCAAGGATGGAGACTTGGCGAGAATGAAAACTTCTGTGGATGGAGACAGAATTGCTAATGATCCTGCGTTCATTAGAACACGTGAGAACAACAGTGAATTTGGTAGTTCTGCCAAATCAGGAAAATTGACACGTGATAATTTACGACCTATTTCATTAAATGCAACTGATGGAAGAGTTGTAGCGAGAATGACTAAAATCATGACGCAAATTAAAAACTTAGATACTACTTCTGTAAGAGGTGCTCGTAACGTGGGTGTTGCCATGGCGACAGCCCAGGCAAAAGCCCTGTTGAAAGGATTTGAGTTTAACAATGATGCGATGTTGAGCAGCATGCTTTTCAAACCTTGGGCGGTGAATGCTACCACTGGTGTGATTACCATTGCGGGCTTGGTTCCTACTTTGGACTTGATTTATCCTGAAGGAGCAACTCATGTGAGTTTTACAGGTTCCTATGCAAATATCAATTATGCAACTGGAGTTGCGGATGTGAAATTAACCAACATTCAAAACTTACCTATTTCTGCTACCTCGACTGCTGTTACTTTAACGCCCACTGCTGTCCCAACTGGAACAGGTGCAAAATTGTATCTATTGAAAATTGAGTTCTTTCAATTGGTAAATGGTGTTCAGTATAGTTTGAAAAACGGTGCATACAATGCGTTGAAAATTATTGATGTAATCTAAACGGTATGAAAAGCAAAATATATTTTAACAAATTGGCTTCCATCTTGGAACGTGCGCTAATTGATACTCCTCCTTTCTTTAAAAAATTGAGATTGATTGGATTGGTAGCTGTAACGATTGGTACAACAATTATGATGGCACCAATTGCTGTTCCTGCTGCACTAACCACCATTGCAGGATATGTTTTATTGGGTGGAACTGTATTAACTGCTGTAAGCCAAGTAACTATTAACGAAGAATAAATAATTATGGAAAATTGTATCAAAAATGACCTAATCTTGAACGTGAAACAAAAGAACGTAACAAGATTTAAAGCAGGAGCAGAATTAAGTGGAAAAGTGAATATCATGGATGTTTCAGTAAATGAAGATTTAACTGACACACATGAAATACTTGAAGTAGCACTTGTGCTAACAAGCAAGTATTGCGAACAAACAATTTCAGTACCTGCGTAATGAATCATGGAAATGACCATACCACTATTTGGGGAACTCTCTCTGGAACTGCCTTGGGTATCGCTGCAAGTATTTCAACTTTTGACATTATTAAAACGATCATCTTGGGTGCTATTGGAGCAAGTGTAAGTTTTGGAGTGAGTCTCTTGTGGAATAAGGTCGCAAACTATTTTAAACAACAAAAAGACTAATTATGGAAAATGTAATAGACGGTGGATGCACACAATCAGATTTGATATTGAAAGTTAGAAAAAACACAATTCGTTTTCATGCAGGATCTGAATTAAGTTCCAGTGTAAACCGAATGAATGTAGATGTTTTTGAAGATAGAGATGAGCGCTATGAAACATTGGGAGTTCAAATCACACTTTCATCAGATCGATGTATTAATGAACCTGAAAAACTTTAACTATGGCTGAAAATTGTACACAAGGAAATTTTGATTTGAAAATCAGTAGTAAAAAATCTATTCGTTTTAAGGCTGGTGCTGAATTAAGCTCCAGCGTGAATAAAATGGAAGTGGATGTGATTGAGGAACTGGATGATAAATTTGAAATGTTGGTTGTCAGCATATCATTAGGACAGCAACAATGCACAAAAGAGATTTAAGATGCTTTGAATAAGTAAAATGGATGATGATGAGAAAGGGGGCTAAGGCCCTCTTTTTTTAATTGAAAATATTTAATTAAATTTGTGAAAAAATATTTCACGAATGAAAATAATTGCTGTAATTTTTTTGCTTTTGAGTTTAACATCATATGCCCAATGGAGCCCTACTAATGGTCCATTTGGAGGCGCACCTTATTGTTTGTTATATAAAAATAGTACACTTTTTGCTGGTACCGATTGTGGTGTTTTCGTTACATCAAATGATGGTGAGGTGTGGGAAAGACGTGCAAATGGTTTAACTGATTGCACACCTGTTGTTGCACTTGTTGAATTCAATAATAATATTTTGGCGGGAACAAATAATGGAGTATATCTATCAAGTGATAATGGACTTAATTGGAATTCATCATCGAGTGGTTTGACGAATTTAGATGTATTTTGTTTTTATGTTAATGGGCAAGACATTTTATTATCGACACAAGGAGGTGTTTTCAAATCAACAAATGGTGGTTCTTCGTGGGCATCATCAAGTATAGGAATTCCTGGTAATTCAGGTGCAGTAACGTCATTTACAAAATTGGGCAACTCAATATTTGCGACACACATGTTAGGAGTTTTCAAGTCAAATGACAATGGCTTTTCTTGGAGTCTAACAAATTCTGGATTACCACAAGGATCAGGGGGGACTTATAGCGTAGGTACAGTATGTGCCGTAAATACAACACTTTTTGTAACAACAAACGATGGGTTATATCTATCAACCAATAGTGGAACAAGTTGGACTCAATCAACAAGTAATTTACCATTAAGTTTTTCAAATTTATATTACTCTGGCACAGCATTATATGCTAGTGTATACCCCAATGGAATTTATAAATCAACAAATTCAGGTAACACTTGGACTCAAATTAGTACTTTATATGCATCAAAATATCTTTATGCAAATAATAAATTGTACACCACTTATATTGGAACAAGCCAAGATGAAGGTAATGGTGTCTACAAAGCAGTAAATAATGAAAGTGTTTGGTCAAATATTGGTCTTGGTCGAGCTGGAAGTGCCAATGATATATTAAAAGATGGAAATAACTTATATTGCGCTACCAATAATGGTTTTTATTTTTCTAATGATCAAGGAAACACCTGGAGATTAAGGAATAATGGTCTAAATATTAATACGGCAGTTAATTGCATTTCTAAACATGGATCAAATTTGTTTATTGGAACAAATAAATATGGTGTTTTTAAATCGAGTGATTTAGGATTAAATTGGGTGCAGGTCGTGAATGGATTATATGAGGCGCCAATTTTCACATTTCATCGAATTATGTCAATTGAATCAATTGGAACAGATTTATATATTGGAGCATTGTCACTTACCACTAATCAAACTTCTGCACCACAAGGAAGAATTTTTAAATCTTCAAATAATGGAACAAGTTGGACAAATACAACAAATAATATCAATAATGGTGATAATTTTGTTTATGTTTATGATATTCATACAATTGGTTCGGTAATATATTTGGCAACAAATGAAGGTGTATTTTTGTCAACAAATTCTGGAGGTGCTTGGGTAGGATCGAATTCTGGAATGCCTACAAATCAAATATTAGCATTAAGTTCGAATGCGACTTCTTTGTTTGCTGCTCATTATGATGCAACATCTTCAACTCAATCACCTTTTGGTGGTGTTTTTGTTTCTCAAGATTATGGCAGTAATTGGGGTAATAATAACTATTGGAGTAATGAGACAGTATATAGTTTATTTTCAATTAATAATATAGTCTTTGGTGGTTCACGTTATCCCTTAATTTCTAGCGACAACGGTAACACTTGGACATCTTCTGGAAATGGTTTACCTGTTGCTCCTATTAACGCTTTTCATGGCGATAATAATGGGGTTTACGCTGCTATGAGCTATGGAAATGGATATGATGCAGCGAGAGGTGTATATAAGTATAATGGTGTTGTAGGAATAAATGAATTATCATTGAGTAATTCGGATATTATTTATCCTAATCCTTTTATAAATTATATTGAAATCAAAAGTACTTTCTCAAATAAAGGTGTGAAATATGAAATATTAGATAATTCTTCCAGAGTTATAAAAAATGGTGAGTTATTCGATAATAAAATTAATGATTTAGATAATTTAATTGATGGAATATACTATTTAAAAATTATTGATAAAGATAATATTTCATTATATAAAATAATAAAGTAGGTTTTTATTTCATCAAATCAGAAACCAATACTTTTTGCAAACTTTGCAGACTTTGCAGCTGTTGCAATATTGTATTTTTGGCCTGCTGCACCTTCTGAATGGCGATAACTTTCTTTTTATACTGAACTAATTTTGCAGTATGATTGAATGAAAGCCAATTAAGTGCTTTTTTTACATCATTGATTCTAACAAACGGAATAACTGAACCGCACAGGTATTGTTCAAATACTCTGCCCTGGCACAAACCCATTACCAACCAATAAAGCATTTCTTTTTCTTCCTCTGATGAACAGATGCATACAAAGCAATTCGGGCAGGGATCATTCATTGGTCTTCCGCTGTGGTTTCCTTTATTCAAGATGAAGAAATGAGGGTCTGAATATATAGCATTCAGTTTGTGCGTTTTTAATTTGAAAGAGAACATAATTTGGGGTTAAAAATTATGCTCTGGGGGATAGCGCTTCGCGCACACTAATAATTTCAAAAGAAAAAAAAGGAAAAAAAAGAAAGTGCTGACAGAGGGCAAGGAATGAGGTAATGCAAGGTTTTTGGTAAAAAAATACTACCCGACCTTAAGGTGGAACTTTAGGAGAAAAAAGAATTAATAGTTATAAAACAAATTGAAAGAAAGCAAGAAAAACGGAGGGTGGAGATTATTTTATCAAAACCCGTAGGGCTTGACCTTGAATGGACGAATGGAGTGCCCTAAATTTGCTTTTATTTTTTATTCTTATTTCAAAGATGAATCATTGCAAAGTCTGCAAAGTCTGCAAGAAAAATATTCACAACTAACTAAAACGCTTTTTGTGGATAGATAAACACCACTGCCAAAGATTGAAAAACATGACCTGACGATTGGAGCCTTCAGGCAAGGAAAGAGACTGAGAATGAATGAAACGTGCATGACGGTAAAACTCCTCTTTTGGCATTGAGGAAAGAATGGATTTGATGACTGCTGGATTGATGTGATACATGACCTTTTGAAAAAAAGGGGGAATGTATTCACAGCACCAGTAGGAAGTCATTTTCACAAGAACTAAAGAAGTGTTGTTCTGCTCAGAGTCATCAATCTAATACCCATAAACTAAAAAAGGAAAAACAGCCTTGAGCCAGCGTAGGGGAAACGAAATGAAACCATGAGGGTTGCGAAATGGTGTAATGGAGTGTGGGGCTGCGGAATGAAACGGAATGGAGTGATAACGGAATGGAGATGAATGTAGCAAGCGAGCCGTCTGCGAGTTGGAGCGAAGGTGGAAGCCAGAAATGGACAGGGACTGGACAACTGGCGACCTATGCAGTATGCACAAGGGCTTGGCGGAGTTTTTGAATGACGAAGAGAGAAATGGAAACAAGTGTGTGAAGTGCAGGGAATGTAGGAACGGAATGTACTGCATGAACACTCTTGACTATAAGGATTTGCATTAGGATAAGGGATAAAAGTGCTGTGTGACTGGAGGTACGAAAGGAACACTGCGCATACGTAGGATTCTCAAAAACTGTGACAAGCCCGCAGCCAGAGCGACTTAGCAGGCGAGCATAACACAAGCAGCGGCAGACCCCTTGTTATTTACTGCGTAGCAACCTTATTGGGTTTACAAGGGGGATGGAATAGCTGCGACTGAGGACGCCCGAAGAACAGGCGAAGAAAACAAGTGAACAGCCACCAAGTGAATTCTGAACGACTGGCTAAGGAACGCTAAAAACAAGGGCGTGAGAGGCAAAAACTGCATTTATGCATACTCTTGCCGAACCGCTTGTTATACCCTTGTTTTTATGTTTTCTGAAGCTGTGATGAGAAGGACGAAGACAACTTTACCTTTCCTTTAACTATTTTCTACAATTTGTATTTCCTCCTGCGTTAAACCATATAACTCATATACCATAAGGTCAATTTCTTTATCAGTTTGGTCTATTTGTGTTTTTAAGTTATAAACTAAATTCTTTTTCTCTTCAAAATAAACCATAAGTTTTTCCTCACTATTAAAGTCCAATGAGACTTTAACTTTCTTGAACTCAGATAGAAGAGATGCAAAATCCAACAAATACCAACGTTCTAATTTTTTACTGATTTTTTCTATCCCAAATTTCACTTGAATGAGTTTGATAAAGTTTGTTGATTCATAGTTGAACACTTTATATTTTTCACTAATATCCTTTGAGAAATCTTTTATTTTTGCGGACTTTAATTCAGCTGGAAACTGAATTTTCTTTAAGTAATCTGCTTTAATAGCAAGATTTAAAAATTTTGTCGCAAATAAATAATTAATAAGTTTTGAATTTAATAACCCAAGCAAAGCATAAATATCAATTTCGCCAGTTGGAATAATAAAATTTAAACCTTGAGTTCCAAAAAGACCTTCATCATCAATTGTTGCAACAATTCTTGGTCTTAATGACTCATTTCTTGTGTTTTGAATTAGTATTTTTGGATAATGTAAAAATTGCTCTTTTTCACGAGGCCATTGCAATGAAAACCATGGAATAACACCGTTTTTACACTCACGTCTATCCATTAACTGTTCATAAAATTGGGTTAACCAAAGATTCGTCCCTTGTAGCCTTGAAATATCTGTTTTACTATCAAGATATGCCATCATTCGTCTATTATTGATAGACCATTTAGAAATATCTCTGCCATGACACATTGAAAAAATTATTTCATCCTCAATACCCTTTTTTTTAGATTCCTCTTTTGTATCAAAAATGAATGCATCATTGTTACCTGTTACAACACCTTGAAAAATCTGAAAATAATCTTCACATAATAAGAAGTCCTTAGAAAAAAGTTTGTCTGTAATCCCATTCCTCTCTCCATGACCGACACTTATGTTTCTATCATATTTTTCAAAATAGCCGAAAGGAACATTCTGAGTTATTGGATTAAAAAAGTTTAATGCATTTTTTAAACAAATATCTTTAAATCCACCCCCTTTATTCAACACTAAAATTGTAGAGTCAACCGTCGCATCATCAAATACCTTACCGCCAGTATAACAAACCTCCTCTAACCAATTATTGTCTAAAATTAAATCGCGAATTCGTTTATAGGATAGATTGTTAAGAACAATAGACGGAATGATAAATGATACCCTGCCATTTGACGTTAGTTGAGAAAGTGATAATTCAATAAATAAAGAGAATAAATCTGAGCGTTTAAAAAAGGTTTTATATTTAGATTTATAAAAGTCTTTGTCAATTACAGGCATTAATTCAACGTTAACATAAGGCGGATTTCCAATAATCACATCAAACCCTCCCTTTTCAAAAACCGTTGGAAATTCTTGCTGCCAGTTAAATGCTTTTTCTCCTGCAACCTCTGGATCATCTATGAGTGAATTACCGCATTTTATGTTGTTGTTAAGGGATGTGAGTTTTCTACCACGTTGTGCTGTGCGCAACCAAAGTGAAAGTTTGGCTATCTCAATACTTTCGTCGTTAATATCAACTCCAAATATGTTGTTTTCCAAAATGTGGTTTTCTACTCCTGGAAACGTAAAGCCAGCACCCAACAATTGAGATTCTAATTCATCTATGTAGCGGTGTTCTTCTATCAAGTATTCCAATGCTTGGTTTAAGAATGCACCACTACCACAAGCAGGATCACAAATGGTAATGTTTAACAACCAATTTCGGTATGCTTGCAAATTCTCATCTAATTTCTTTAATGTTTCTTTTTTTCTGTTGGTTCTACCTTTGGCATATTCTTCATCAATGATGTTTAACTCCACCTTTTTTTCATCACATAGTTTTCCAACGGTATTGTCAACAATGTATTTGGTAATGTATTTTGGGGTGTAAAACACACCGTCCTTCTTGCGCTTTGTTTTAGATTTGTCAATTTCTTGCCCTTCTAATTCCGCTGTTACTGCTTCAATATCGTTTAAAGAATTTTCAAAAATATGACCAAGGATGTTTACATCCACCTCACTTGAAAAATCATAGGTTGTTAGTCTTGAAACGTGTTTTAGTAATACATCATCTGAAATTGTTATTCTTTCTAATATTTCATCTTCTAACATCAATCCACCGTTGTATGCAAAGATTTCATCTTGTGGAGTTTTCCCTGGTCTTCCAGTATTTATGTAGCCAAAGTATTGTTTAAAAATATCGTATAAGGGTTTGTAGGAATCTTCATCTTTCAACATCTGCCATCTTTCAACCATGCGAGAAATGGAGTTAGGTGGCAACAATCCAGCATCTTCTGCAAAGAATATGAAAAGAAAACGGTCTATGAGTTTTTGTGTTTTTTTGTAAAACATCAAAGGATCACCCTCAGGATTCAAACTGACGATACTTTGCCATAATTCTTGTTTGAACGTTGAATAATCTTTGTACAGGTTTTTGGTAATATCCTCCTCTTTAACAACGCTTTCTGCTTTTATTTTAGCAGGAATATTGTCTAATAAATTATCAGAATGCAAGCACAGCCATAAGGTTGTAAAATCTTCTTTGGATAAGGTAAAAAGATTGAACTCAATGTAATCAACTGCATGGTGGATGAAGAAACGGAGTTTTTCAAAATTTGATATTACCACATAAACGCATTCCTTGTGGTTGTTTTTATATCCAAAACCTTGATTGGTTACTTTATCTAAATCTGTTGTATCTGTGCCCTTTAATTCAATAACGGCTAATGGCATGTCATTTTTAAGAATAGCTCCATCTGCTTTCTTGCTATCAGCTTCATTCTTTTTCTCACGAACCAGATTGAAACCAGCATTGGGTCTTTTAATATATCCTAAAATATTCACAAACAAATCATCGAGAAAACCATCTTGGTATTCTTCCTCCTTCATTGACCGTATTTCTGCTTGTCTTTCCGCTTTTTGGAAATTGTCAGAAAAGCGCTGGTATGCTGCTTCAATTTTAACGGTGTCCTGTGACTTGATGAATTTATTGAGGACGGACTTTTGAAATAATGCCATTTTTTATTTTGTACTAATTAGTAATTCTTTCACATCAACATCTAATATTTCAGCAATCTTATATAAAATCTCTACACTTGGCTGGCTTCGGTTTTGAACGTAACCATTGACAATATTGTAGCTTTTACCTAACTGGTCTGCTAACCAAACTTGTTTAATACCCTTTTGTTCGAGAACTTCCTTGATGCGATTCATTATGATGATGAACAGTGAGGGGTAAATATATGAATAATGTACAAAAAATACACTATAAAACAGTTTAGTCTATGGGTTGAAATTGTCTAAAATGGAATTAATGATGTTGCAACTTTTATAAACAGACAAATTCCAGGAGGAAATCCCAGAACTTACCTGCGCCATTTATGGCGAGTAAAAAACATTATTGATTAGAAGGTCATGCTCTCATTTTTACATAATGTCCGCTACCTTTTTTACAAAGTAATGTATCACACCATTTTTTCAAATGATCATCTGCCAAGCGCACTGAAATGCCAATTGAAGTAGCTATATCAATTGCTTCTTTTCGTTTAAATGCTTCAGGCAACATTTCAAAAAACACTGTTTTTGTTGGTGCAAGTTGTAACGCTTGAGCATTCTCTTGTTTTGGTAAATTTTTATACATCAATAAACTGTGCTGTATGTAAACGTCCGTTAATTCTAATGCAATATTAAAATCTACTTCCTCACATGTTACATTTGATGATAAATCACCATTTTCAAATTTTCGAATGGCAGTAAGAACCATGCAAATACGGTACAAAATCAAGCCCATTCTTTTTACTACACTTGATGCATCACTGTCCGCAATTTCATTAAAATCTCTTAAGTAACCCTCGAAATGATAATCTAATTGCTGCCATTGGCTTACAGATAATTGAACTACTGTTGGAGAATTTTCCAAAAACAATACCATATCAAATACACGTTGGCTCAAATGCTTGAAGTGTTCCGTTAGATTAACTCCATCTGCTTTCGGAGCAGGAGATAACCATCTGTTTTCTGATTTGAAAATGTAGAATATGAAACGACTGAACAAACCGTCTTCTGCACTCTGAATAATGTTGAACACTTGATTTATTGTACCTGAGAGTGCAATGGATAAACGTGGGTTGTTAATATCAATGTACTCATTGTTTGTTTTTCTACTTATTGATGCTTTTTCATGGTGAAACGCTTTTCTTAGCAAGTCAGAATAAGAACCCCATTCATTTTTAAATACAATTCCCAACGTATCTGCTTCTGTTTCACAAATGATTCCCGTTTCTCCGTTATCCTTTAAGTGGTCATATAGTTTGGCACTTGAAGTATTGGCTGGAATGAACACCACTTTAAATGGAGGTTTTACAGGTTCATCGGGTATTTGCTCAATATTTTTAGCGTTGATGGCACTTACTTGTTTCTTATATGCTTGTAATTTGTTTTTGTATTCTGAAGCCTTGTTTTCACTTTGACTCTTTAAGAATTCGTGGTATGTATCTGCCAACATTTTAGCCATCGTCATTGAACCTTTGCCATTAGCTGCAGGAGCAAGAATGAACGTGAATAAATTAGGATAAACTGTTTTTTGCCCATACTCACCGCTAACATTTGGAAGACAGCCCGAAAGGATACTCAATGCACTTGTAAAAAACACATCACGCTCTCTGACTTCACTAAATGCAAGTGAAGAATCTGAAAGTAGAGACGGAACCTGACTGTAAACACTTGATGGTATTATTGGACTACTCAATAATGGGTCTAATTTTGGCTCAGGAGCTTTTAAGAAATCATTGTATGAACCAAATAATGAGAATTTACCCAATTCATATACATTACGTTCATAAGCACCTTTGATACAAGAATGAATTTCTTTTACAGGCAAATCATAATTTGATAGACAATAGTCAAGAATTACATCACGATTGATGCCAACTCTGTTGGCGTTGCAAGCTAAAAGGAATATGTATTGATTTCTACTTCCAGGGACGTACTGCTTTACTCTATTGGTATATTCCACCAAATTTGGAATGTTTTCAGCCGCAATTTCTCTGTTCATAGCCTCCTCTGAACCTTTTGCTGCATCAGGCATTTCAAACTCAGGAGAGAAGATTTCACTCTCCGAATTGTAAAAGCAATCATCATCAGCCGACATGAAGCACAAGCGGTTTACATCGGTGCATTGCTTGTCAGGAATTACACCTGTTAATTGTTCGTAATATAACATAATTTGTTCCAAGCAGTCTTTGTGTACATCCACCTTTGAATCTACTTTGATGAATACTTTTAAACCCATTCCACTTGGACTTAAAAAACTTGCATAGGTTAAAGAACAAGCATTTACGGCTTCACGTAGTGGCTGTATTGCTAATGGTTCTATGCCATCAAAATCAAGGTGCACCAATTGATTATAAACCACTGTTGAAGCATCTCTAAGGCCTTCAAATGTGCCTGAAGGTGTAAACGCTGGCAACTTCTTTTTAAGTTCGTTTGCCTCATCCTTTTTGTTGGCGCAAGCTAACATTCTGATTTTGGTTACTTGATCCGCATACATCATTTTTTGAATGCGGTCAATGATTGCAGAGAAATCTAATTGCTCTGAATTTTGGGAAAAGATATTCCCGTAAAATGAATTCTTCATTTTTTTTGGATTTAGATAGTGAAAAAAAATATTATTTATAATGTTGATTTAAGAAGGCATCAACATCAGCAGCCTTGTAATAGATTTTAGCACCAATCTGAGAGAATGGTATTTTGCCACTGTCACGATATGTTTGCAATGTTCTCTTGCTGATATGAAGCAAGGTGCATACGTCGTGATTGTCCATCCACACATCTGTAAGCGGTGTGGTTTCTTTGTTTCTAATAAGCGTTGTGCTTATTGCTTCCAATCTGCTAACAATTTGTTGGAAGGCTTCCGATTCTAAAGTAATTACATTCATCTTGAAGTATTTTAAAGATTTATACTGCAAAGATGAGCAAGACGAACAGTCTTAACTGGTGCACAAAAACACAACTTTAGGGTGTGTTTTGCACCAGTTGATTATCAGTTAGTTAAGTCATTATTTAATGATATCCATCGTTTGATTTTTTGAAAAAAAACATAACTTGCACTGCTTGGAATTAGCTGTTTTACTGTAAGACAGGAATTAATAATATAGAACATATTTCTTTCTTCTTCAAGTTGGTTTGCTCCTACAATCCCTTTGCTTTCAAGATATTTAGCAAATGAAGCTGTAAATCGAGCCAAGAACCTTTCACCTGGATGATTTAATCGGTTACCATCAATAAACTCTGTTGAACCATCCCTTGCGTTTGTTTTAAAATCTGTTTTCCAGATATCTGCACCAAATTCTTCAGGGTTAAAGTGTTTATGAACTCGCAACGCATCCATTAAAATAATTTTTAAAGAAGTATCTGACAACTTATGCTCTCCATCTTCACCAGAAAACTTGAATGAAATTGACTCTAATTGATTGTAATCAGTTTCGACTACTTCTTGAAATTTCAAAAATGATTGTAGCTCTGGATTTTCCTTAGACTTTAACGTACGATGATTTTGAAACCCAAGCATGCTATTATAATACCCCAAACATTTTAAAACTAATGCAATTTCATCAGTTATTTCAGTGATTTGATATTTGGTGCACATTGATTGTGCTAATTCATATTCCGACGGCTCTAACCTTAAATGAACCGAATCAATAAATGCAGGATCAAAAAAAAGTTTTAATTCTTCCAAATTAGGATTTATGTCATAGAATAAAGGTTTTTTTTCAACCTTGTGACGACGCAGGTAACCTTTAATGAGTGATGAAAAAACGGTTTTATCATGAATTGTAATGTCATGTGGTTCACCATCCTTGTCAAATGTTTCAATACCAGCCAAATTAATAATCTTCCAAACAAACAAACCTGCTTTATTTGAGAACTTAGCTGTGCCCAAATCAAACAAACCTGTTTGCGTTAAAAATTGAAACAGAACTACAGATAAACGTTCAGTAAAGTGGTCAATTTTCGCCATCTGTTCTTCATCAAAAGCAACTTGCTTTAGGTTTTTTTCCCATTTTTTCTGGTCCCCATAACTCCAATAATTCTTTGTCGCATCAATGATTCCCAAAATCAAACCGTAATCATCTATTGTAATTGTTTCAGTGCCAGTGACAAATTTGATTTGATTAGTTCTCCCCAACCAAGATTTTTTTGTTAAACCTACATCTTTATGCCCTTTGATTACTTTAATTAAATCATCAACTTGAGAGGGCAGTTTTTTCCTTCTCTTTACCTCAGCTGGTTTTGCATAAAATTCAATCTCTCTGTGATACACATGTTGTATTCTGCAAATTAGGTGGATAAAAAAACCAAGATGCTTGTCAAAACCGTAATCTGAAATTACTTTTTCAATTTCTGCTAATTTAGACTTTGGCAAAATTGCACTTGAGAAAGTATTTGTTGTCAATCCATTTATCTCTTCATCTCTGTGAGAAGTCAGAACTTCTTTGAAAAAATAATGAAGTGCGCTGTCATACTTGTGTTGTTGATCTATATAATCATCATAAGGTGGATCAGCTGGTGATGGGAGTAAGTTGATATACTCCAAATCAGAAAGCTTATATGATAGATGCTGTTGATTAAACTCGTCATAAACTTCATGAAAACCCAATACATCGTCATGCTTATATTGCCAAATGTATGTCGCAAATCTTTCACGATCGTGTACAGTAGGAAATTCACTAATTGGTATTATTTTATATTGATTATCCATATACTTTAGATTAAAGTACAAAGATAGTAAAGTGAATTTTCTTGTAAAAAAATATGCTATAAAGCCATTTTTTCTCTTAGCAACATTATATCATCCTCAACTTTCTGATTTACAACCTTAGCATAGATTTGTGTGGTTTGTAATTTACTGTGGCCTAAAAGCTTACTGACGGTTTCCATTGGAATACCATTAGACAGCGTAACGGTAGTTGCGTACGTGTGACGGGCTAAATGTGTGTGTAAATCTTTGTCTATTCCGCAAATGGTAGCAACTTCTTTTAGGTACGCATTCATTTTTTGATTTGAAGGAACTGGGAGTAATTTGCCACTGATAATTACCTCTGCATGTGCAGCATATTTTTTAATGATATTTTCAGAAACAGGAAACAAGGGTATGCGACAAGTTACACCTGTTTTGCCTCTACGAATTACAATCCATCTATGACCGTCAATACCAATTTCAATGTTCTCTTTTCTTAATGCAGCCAAATCTTTGTAAGCAAAACCTGTGTAACATTCAAAGATGAATAAATCACGTATCACATCCAGGCGTTGAATTGTTATCTCTTTATTTATTATTGCATCAATTTCCGTTTGAGTTAAATATTCACGCTCCACATTCTTTTGTGTAATGCGATAATTTACAAATGGATCTTTGCGGATGTAATCACTTGCTATAGCAATTCGGATAACTTTCTTCAATGCCTTGATGTGCTTCATAGAGCTGTTGTGCTGGCATTTTGCAACGGTTTTAAGGTAGAAGTCAAAACCAGTGATAAACTTATTGTTAACCTCCGTTAAAGGTAGTTTTTCATTGTTGTATTGAACGTTGCAATAGTTACGGATATGTTTTAGTGCAGCATCATAACGCTGTAATGTGAGAGGAGAAAATCCATTACCAATTAATTGTTTGAGATTATCGTTGTGTTCTTGAAACAACTCCACCAAACTCCATTGCTTTTCTCCTACACCTAAAAATGTATTGAGTAGGACTTTTGCAGTTATTTGTTTTCCTGCTTCCTGTAACTCTCTTTGGTGCATGAATAATTGACCACGCACACTTGTGATGTAATCGTTGAGTTCTGCAGCTTCAGGACTTGTGCCCTTGGCTTTGTTTCGGGTTGTATCCCATAGAGTGGGTTTAATGCATCTTTTTAAAGATATTTCAGCTGTATCACCATTTAAGGTAATGCGCAAATAAACGGGTGCATCTCCGTTTTTTAATAGTTTGGTCCTTTTTATATAAAAAAGGATGTTGAATGTTGCTCTTTTCATGGGCGATAATGATATTACAAAGTTACCGCAACACGTTAAATTAATCAAATGCTAAATACTGCAAATCAATGAATTAGAATCAAATCGGTGGACTTTTTTAGTGAAGAATTTTAGTCCACTGAATAAGCCACTTGCAGATAGGGGAAAAGGGGAGAAAATGAAAACAAAAAGCATAAAAAAAGCCCCACTTTCGTGAGGCTTTCGTCTTAATTCACTGTTTTTCAAGTGTTTAAGCGGTCTGGACGGGACTCGAACCCGCGACCCCCTGCGTGACAGGCAGGTATTCTAACCAACTGAACTACCAAACCAATTTCTTTCACTTACGTGAGCAACAACAGTTGCTTCAGAATTGTGTAATGCTTTCGTTAAAGCGGATACAAAAGTACGACTTTTTTATAGAAATACAAATGTTCCTTGTAAAAAAAATCAAATTAATTCGAAATTACCAAACTTCGGAACTAATGAAAACCGTCCCTCGAAAATAAGCGACACGCATACCATCTTGATTTTGAATCTCTACCACGTAAACACCGGTACGTTTTCCACGGTGGGACTCTGTACAACTCGCCGTTAAAACATCGCCTAATTTTACTTTTTTCAAGTGCGCAATGTTCGTGTCCACACTAAAACAATGTGTTCCATGCGCATTGGATGCAAAGGCTAACGCTGAATCCGCCAGGGAATAAGTGATTCCTCCATGAGCAATCCCGAAGCCATTAGTCATGGCATTGCCCACTTCGCAACGAAGCACACAGAATCCTTTTTCGATGGAAACGAGCTCCATTCCCAATAACTGACTGAACGCATCTTGCGCCATCATCGTTTCGACTATTTCTCTAGGAGTCTTCATCCTACAAATCGCTGAAGGAAAAAGATTCGCCTAAACGAATGCCTTTTTCAGTTTCAATCAGGGTACAACATTCATTCACGGAATCATGCTCTAAAAACAGCACGAATTCGTTCGCCGCGGCATGTTGTAGGAACTTCGCTTTTTCATCCAAAGTCAACAATGGACGCGTGTCGTAACCCATTACATAGGGTAGGGGAATGTGTCCCGTACTCGGAAGTAAGTCCGCCATGAAAACAATCGTTTTTCCCTTATAATGTATGTGTGGAATCATCATGCTTTCTGTGTGACCATCGGCAAACAACACATCCATTCCTGGAAGGGCATCCGTGGTGAAATCTCCAACACGATTAATGAAGTGTAATTGTCCACTCTCTTGAATTGGAAGGATGTTCTCAGCCAAAAAGGATGCTTTTTCACGTGCATTTGGTTCAATGGCCCAGTTCCAATGGTTCTCGGTGCTCCAATACTTCGCATTCGGGAAAACGGTACGGTATCCGGTTTTTGAATCATTCCAAGCCACCGCGCCTCCACAATGGTCGAAGTGCAAGTGCGTCAAGAAAACATCGGTAACGTCGTTGGCATGGAATCCCAATTTGGCTAAATTTCCATGAAGTGAATCGCTTCCATACATGTAATAGTGTGAGAAAAACTTTTCACTTTGCTTGTCCCCAATACCTGTATCAACTAAAATCAAACGATTGCCATCTTCAATGAGCAAAGAACGCATGGCCCAAGAGCACATGTTGTTTTCATCCGCTGGATTCGTTTTTTGCCAAAGCGTTTTCGGAACGACTCCAAACATGGCACCACCATCGAGTTTGAAAAATCCAGTGTTTAATACGTGTAATTTCATGTGTGCTTTTTCGCTCGTTAATTTTTCTTTTTCTCTACCATCGCTGAAATGCTCAATACTTCTATTTTTGGATTTGTATTCGCAATGACAGTTACGGTTTTATTTTGTTGCCCTAATTGTGTTTCCTTCGGATGAAAAACGACCGTGATTTCGTCACTTTTTCCTGGAGGAATAGGCTTTTCTGGCTTGGACGGTGTTGTACAACCACAACTTGCGGATACTTTTTCAATCACCAAAGGCTTTTTTCCGGTATTTGTTACCCGAAATGTTGTCTTGTTGTCACTATCTGCAGGAACTTTCCCATAATCGTGACTCGTTTTGTCAAAGGTCATCGATGTCATATTTGCTAACTCCTCTTGCAATTGACGCTGCTCTTCTTTCTCCACATCGGATAAGGATTGACGCAATTCACGAACGGATTCGTCTGTTGCTACGATGCTTTTGGGTTCTTCTGTATTCGATGGTTTTTCTTGATTGCTGCAAGCAGTGAATACAAGTACGGATGAAATAAAAATAAAGCGGTATTTCATGGTGAATTATTTTTTTTCAAAAGTAAGGAGATTTTGGATTCAGGGGGGGATTTATATGTTTAGATTGTTGTTGGGTGTTCGATGTGATTATGCGCATCGTTCGCTTTGCTCATGCACATCATTCGCTTTGCTCATGAACATAGTTCGCTTTGCTCATGAACATCATTCGCTTTGCTCATGTACATAGTTCGCTTTGCTCATGAACATAGTTCGCTTTGCTCATGAACATCATTCGCTTTGCTCATGAACATAGTTCGCTTTGCTCATGAACATCATTCGCTTTGCTCACGTTTTCCGAGGCGTGAGAAAGGATTACCTCCCTATCGGTCGGTGAACCAGTCGTGGGCGACGTGCAGTGGATCAAAAGCACTTCCTCGCTGTGCTCGGATGGTGCTTTTTTATTTTTCACCTCGCTCATCCGCGAGCGGATGGACTCGTTGTAAAATAAAAAAGCACCTGTTCTATCGAACAAGTGCTTTTGATCAGAGTGCCCACGACTGGATTCGAACCAGCACACCTAATGGCACCACCCCCTCAAGATGGCATGTCTACCAATTTCACCACGTGGGCATGTGTTGAACTGCTAAATTAGCAGTCGCAAAGATACATTTTTTATTAAATGGTATTCTTCAAAAAAAACTTTCTTCAAAAAAGTAAAAATCCTTTGGTCATGTTATGTTAACGTGAATATTTTTCACTTAACTTCACCAAAAATTTACCCGAATGACACATACTACTACTCAAAAAATTAGTTTTGCCGGTTTACTTATCACCCTTGGAATCGTTTTTGGGGACATCGGAACCTCGCCTTTATATGTGTTTCAAGCAATTACTGGTGGAGGAAAACACATCTCGGAACCGTTTATTTTAGGAGCCTTATCCAGTGTCATCTGGACCTTGATTTTATTAGCTACAGTAAAGTATATTCACTTTGCTTTAAATGCAGATAACAAAGGTGAAGGAGGGATTTTTGCCCTGTTTGCTTTACTGAAAGAGAAAAATGTAAAATGGATCATCATTCCAGCACTCATTGGTTGTGCAACCTTGATGGCGGATGGATTCATTACTCCAGCCATCTCGATTTCTTCTGCCGTGGAAGGGGTCAACAATATTTTTCCAGACATGCCGGTCATTCCGATTGTTATTGGAATCATTGTGATGTTATTCGTCATTCAACAGTTCGGAACTGCTGCCATTGGAAAAATGTTTGGACCAGTGATGCTCATTTGGTTCGCCTTTTTAGGCTATTTGGGATTCATCAATGTCACGCAAAACTGGTCAGTTCTTCAAGCGTTTAATCCTTATTGGGCTTATAACCTTGTGGCAAATGTCGATGGTGGATTCGCTGTTCTTGGTTCCGTTTTCTTGTGTACTACCGGAGCCGAAGCATTATACTCGGATTTAGGTCACTGTGGAA
Organism: Crocinitomicaceae bacterium; assembly: GCA_044240055.1. GTDB lineage: Bacteria > Bacteroidota > Bacteroidia > Flavobacteriales_D > Crocinitomicaceae > UBA952. Next base: position 19,969 of record JBIIAG010000009.1, read on the forward strand.
AAGGAAACATTCGCTTAAGCTGGAGCCTTGTTTCTGGACTTTTAGTATTGAATTACTTGGGTCAGGCAGCCTTATGTCTTAAACCAGGATTTCAGTTAACAGGAACGAATACCGTTTTTTACTCGATGGTTCCTAGTTACATGATGCCTTTCGCTGTTGTGATTGCTACAATGTCTACAATCATTGCTTCTCAAGCCTTAATTACAGGTGTATTTACCTTAATGAATGAAGCCATCAAATTGAAATTGTGGACCAATTTACGTGTGAAATATCCTTCTGATCACCAAGGTCAAATTTATATTCCATTCATCAATTGGTTCCTAATGGTCGGTTGTTTATTGGTGATCGCCATCTTTAAAAAATCGAGTGAGATGGAACATTCGTACGGTTTAGCAATTACTGTAAATATGGTGATGACATCCATTCTAATGGCAATGTTATTGTTCATTCGTTACCCAAGATGGCGCATGGCAACTGGAATCATCTTTTCGGTTTTCTTAGCAATCGAGTTTATCTTCTTGCTTTCAAATCTCGGTAAAATTATTTCCGGTGGATGGTTCACATTGATTCTTTCAATTACGTTCTTTATCCTCTTATATCTTTACTACAAAGCGAAACAACTGCGTTCAAATATTACAGAATACGTTCCAATGAGAAATGTGATCCCCTTATTGGAGGCTGTTCATGCGGATCCTGGAATTGTTTACGAAGCAACGAACTTGGTATTCCCAACACGTAGTAATTCTCCAAATAAACTGGATTTAACCGTTTTCCATTCCATGTTTAAAAAGAAACCACGTAAGGCAGGAATTATCTGGTTCCTACACTTGGACATTCTGAATGAACCTTGGGGTGTACATTATTCGGTGAATGAAATCGTTGACAAAAAATGTTACTACGTAAGCTTACAATTGGGATTCAAGGAAGAACACCGCATCGAATATATGATGCGTAAAATCTATTGCAAAATGATTGAAAAAGGTGAGTTCGCCGGTGAAAGTGTGTTCGCATCCATCCGTGGAAAAATTGAGGAAGTGGACTTCAAATTCATCGTATTGAATTCGCGTGTATCTACCGACAACCATTTAACTCCTTTTCAACGTTTGTGTGTGAAGGCTTACCGCTTTGTGAAGTCTACTGGATTAAAACCGGCAGAGGACTTTGGCTTGGATAAAACAAACGTTTACGTGGACTTCATTCCGATTTCTGTAACGAAACAAGTAGACCAAGATATGACAGAGGATTTTGAAAATTACTCGCAGAAAATCTACAAGGTTTCGTCGAAGTAATTCAAGTCCTTCCCAAATGTTTCTGTTAATCGCGAAATGCTGTAAAACGCAAGCGAGATAAAAAGGACACCCACTATCAAGGCGGACCATCCATCGTTGATTCCTGTACTGACGAGCAATCCAAAGAACAGCACCACAATGTTTACGGATCCACGAACGAGATTCGGAATCGTGTTGGCAGCGGTTGAGCGAATGTTCGTTCCAAATTGTTCGGCTGCAATTGTGACGAAGATGGCCCAATAACCGGTTCCCGCGCCAAGTAAGAAGCACATGAAATAGTAGGTGTTATCGGTAATGTTGTAGTCGTGCATCTTCAAGAAAATTAAAACGCAGACCAACGAAAATCCCAAATACAACTGAACGACTTTCTTTCTGCTTTTTAAGACTTGACTCAATATTCCAGAAATCAAATCCCCGACGGAAAGTCCAATGTATGCATACATCACCGCTTTTCCATTCGAGATGTCATAAACTCCTAGCCAAGGTCCAAAATTGTCTTTGGAATTCATAATTAAAAGTCCAATCACATACCAAATCGGAATGCCAATCACCACACAATGAAGGTACTTGATGAGGTTTTCACGTTGAAAGAAAATCAATTTCAAATTTCCTTTTTGAATAGCTTTGTCCTGATGCATGGACTGAAAATAAGTGGATTCCAAAGTGCCAATGCGCAAAAACAAGAGTAAAATCCCCATGGATCCGCCCACAACATACGCTACTTGCCAATTGTGTAGCGCTAGTCCGAATACACGTTCAATTCCAGCTGCAATCCACGCGCCCTCTGATCCAACTAACGAGGCAACCACAGCACCTAAAGCACCAAATGTGACAATGATCATTGTTCCATAGCCACGTTTTTCCTTCGACATCATTTCAGAAACCAAGGTAATTCCCGCACCGAGTTCTCCCGCTAGTCCGATGCCCGCAATGACACGAATGACCGCGTACGTGGTGACATCTGTAACGAATGCATTGAGCAAGTTGGCAACGGAGTAGAGTAGAATGGACCCAAAAAGCACTTTCAGTCGTCCGCGTTTATCGCCTAAAATCCCCCAAAGAATCCCTCCTAATAACATCCCTAACATTTGCATGTTAAACAGGAATTTCCCTGTAGCAGCAATAGACTGTTCACTGGCATTCACCATGATATCACCAAGGCTTTCTGCTTTCACAACACCAAATAAAACAAGGTCGTAGATGTCAACAAAATAGCCAAGTGCGGCCACGATGATGAGGAAAATAATTTTTCGGTCGATGGGTTTTGCTTCTGTATTCATGCAACGAATTTAATTTATTTTTTGAAAGATATGCATCCAACTCACGCTGCGAATGCTATCTTCCTTACTGTATCCCGTTTAAAACGTGTATCTTTGCACTCAATAAAAGTATAATGGCACATAAATCAGGATTTGTTAACATCGTAGGAAGCCCAAATGTCGGGAAATCAACGTTGATGAATCAATTAGTTGGAGAAAAGGTATCCATCGTTACCTCCAAAGCGCAAACAACACGTCACCGTATTTTGGGAATTGTGAACGATGAAGATTACCAAATTGTTTTCTCTGATACTCCAGGTGTTGTAAATGCAGCGTATAAGTTGCACGAAAACATGATGGATTATGTGAATTCATCCATTCGTGATGCAGATGTACTGTTATTCATTACCGATACGATTGAAAATGAAATGAATCACAGAGAAACCTTAGAGCGTATCAAACGTTTAGAGGTGCCCGTTTTGTGTTTGATCAATAAAATCGATAAATCGTACCAAGAAAAATTAGAAGAACGCGTGAGCTATTGGAAGGAACAACTTCCAAATGCGAAAATATTCCCAATTTCTGCCTTACATAATTTTAATATTGACAATGTGTGGGCGGAAATACTCGAATTAATGCCCGAAAATCCAGCGTACTACGAGAAAGATGAAATTTCTGATCGTCCGATGCGTTTCTTCATTTCGGAAATTATCCGTGAGAAAATATTTATGCATTGTCAAAAGGAAATTCCCTACAGTACCCAAATTGAAATTGAAGAATTCAAAGAGGAGGAAGGAATCACCCGTATTCGCGCACACATCATCGTCGAACGTGATTCGCAAAAAGGAATCATTATCGGTAAAGGTGGTGAAATGTTGCAGCGAATTGGACGTGCAGCTCGTCAGGACATGGAAAAGTTTCTTGATAAGAAAGTATTCTTGGAAAACTTCGTGAAAGTGGACAAAGATTGGCGCACATCAGCAGACAAGCTAAAAAAGTACGGATATTAATATCCTTTAATTAAGAAAAAAACATGAGTAATATCGTAGCAATAGTTGGACGTCCAAATGTCGGAAAGTCAACGCTTTTCAATCGTTTAACGGAGTCCCGTGATGCCATTGTAAAAGAGGTGAGTGGCGTAACAAGAGACCGTATTTACGGAAAATCAGAATGGAACGGATACCAGTTTTCTGTCATTGATACTGGTGGATATGCAACTGTAAAAGAAGACATCTTCGAAGGAGAAATCCGCAAACAAGTTGAATTGGCCGTTCAAGAAGCAACCGTGATTATTTTCATGGTAGATGTCATGACTGGAATCGTAGAAATGGATGAAACGGTGGCACAATTGCTTCGAAAAAGCAAAAAACCATGCATGATTGCTGCGAACAAAGTGGATAATACAGAACGCGTTGGACTGTCTTCTGAATTCTATTCCTTTGGTTTAGGTGAGGTTTTTGACCTTAGTGCTACAAATGGTGGTGGAACAGGAGAGATCTTGGATAAATTAGTCACGTATTTCAATAAAGAAGATGAATCGATTCGCGAGGAAGACAGTTTGCCTAGAATCGCGATTGTTGGTCGTCCGAATGTTGGAAAATCATCTATGATTAATGCGTTTACAGGTCAAGAACGAAACATTGTAACGGATATTTCAGGTACAACTCGTGATTCCATTCACACGCGTTATAAAGCCTTTGGTTTTGACTTTTTACTCATCGACACAGCCGGAATTCGCAAGAAAGCAAAGGTGACGGAGGATATTGAGTATTATTCGGTTTTACGTTCAGTACGAACGATTGAAAACTCCGATGTGTGTTTGTTTATGATGGATGCCTCCGAAGGACTTCAAAAGCAAGATTTGAGTATTTTCTATATGATTGAAAAGAACTCAAAAGGAGTAGTTGTTTTGGTAAACAAATGGGATTTAGTGGAGAAAGACCACAATACCATGCTTGAATACGAAGCGAATTTACGTGAGCAATTAGCGCCGTTTAATGATGTTCCAATTATATTTACCTCAACACTGACTAAGCAGCGCATTCACAAAGCCTTGGAAACGGCAATGCGTGTGAACGAAAACCGTACGCGTAAAATTGCAACCCATGAGTTGAACGAAGTGATGCTTGAGGTCGTAGCTCAAACGCCTCCTCCAGCGGTGAAAGGAAAGTACATCAAGATTAAGTTTATCCAAATGTTACCGACACACGCGCCAGCGTTTGCGGTATTCTGTAACTTACCACAATACGTTCCGGATTCCTACAAACGTTTCTTTGAGAATCGTCTACGTGAGAAATTTGACTTTGAAGGTGTTCCTGTCAAGATCTTCTTTAGAAAGAAATAAGAACTATTGATCATAAAAAAGGCGCTATTACTAGCGCCTTTTTTGTTTTCGTATGTTTTGATCAGGTTATCGAATCAAATTCAATTGACCTGTAACTACTTTTCGGTCGTCATTTTCTTTTGCTTCGTATTGCATACGCCAAGAGTAAATTCCTGCAGGAACTTTCGTGCCTAATGGACCATACGTTCCATCCCAAGATTGACTTGCATCTTTCGTTTCCCAGATAACTTCACCCCAACGGTCAAATACCATTAAACTGAATGCAAATGGATCGAATCCAGTTGTAAACACAGCTTGCCATGTTTGGTTGTGTTCATCTTCATCTGGTGTAAATGTATTCGCTACGTAAAAGATTGGATCAGCAATTACTGGAATTGAAATCGTGTACTCATCTGAACATCCAAGTGGTGTGTATGCTGTCAAGGTCACCAAAAGGTTTTCCGTTACTCCAACATACATGTGATTTGGATCTGACTCTGTAGAAGTATAGGAATCGTCAAAGTCCCACGTATATGTTGTTCCTCCAACACTTGAGTTCATGAATTGAACGGCTTGCGTTGTTTCCGTTAAACTACTTGGAACAGAGGAGAAGGATGCAAGTGGATAGCTTTCCATGTAAATATAGTCGTTGTACGTTGTTGTTTCGATACAACCAAGTAAATCGTATTCCAAGGTAATGTCATGGTAACCACTTTGATCAAACTGGTAGCTAAATGTACTTCCTTGACCGATTTCTGTACCACCCCAATACCATGTGTAAATCGCACCAAGAACCGGAGGTGTAGTTAAGGTAACATTTAATGGATTACATCCCGTTAACGTATCCGCTACGAATTGCGGAGGAACTGCAGGGACAATTGTAATGGTCATGTCTATCGTGTCCCCACATTGTCCAGCATCTGAACTAAATGTGTAGGTATAAATACCTGGGATTGACGTGTCAATTAATGGTGGATTCCATGTTCCAGTAATTGCCGGTACATTGTTCGTTACCAATGGAAGAATCGGATTCGCATCATTTTGACACAACTGTGGTACTTGAGTTAAATCTGGGATGATCAATGGATCAACCGTAATCGGCATTGTATACGTTGAAGCACACTGTCCAGGTGTTGGTGTAAAGGTATAATTAACAGTGCCTGGCGTTCCAGTAATAACGGTTGGATTATTCCAAGTACCAGTGATTAATGGACCATTGATGAATGGCGTTGTATTTAATGCCGTTGTTGGGATCACTACATTCACTTCGTATTGACAAATCTGACCCATTTGATTGAAGTTTGGCGTTGTCAATGCATACGTAACGATGTCCATTGAATTCGCTAAAGCACATTGTCCAACAGTAGGTGTGAAGACATACGTCGCTATTCCTGCAACTGCAGTTGAGATTGTCGCCGGACTCCATGTTCCTGTATACGCAATGTTGTTTGTAGAAGTCGCAGGTAGTGCTGTTGGTGTATCACCAATACAGAACGGACTAATTTGGTTAAACGTCACTTGCTCATTTGGCAAGATTTGAATGTTCATTGTCGTTGGATTGGCACAAACACCGGCATTTGGAGTAAATGTGTATGTCTGCGTACCTAAGTTTACGGATGAAATCAACGCTGGATTCCATGTTCCTTGAATGGCTGGAACATTGGTTGAAATCGTAGATAAATTAGGTACTGTTCCGTCTTGACAAATTGGAGCAATTTGATTAAAAGTAGGGTTAACCGGAATATTAACAACGACAGTCGTAGTACTTGTAGAAATACATCCTCCCGCATCGTATGTTAAAGTGTAAACCCCAGCGTTCGCAGCTGTACAATTCGGTATAATTGGATTCTGCAATGTAGAGGTGAATCCATTAGGACCTGCCCAAGAATAACTGCTTGCTCCTGTTGTTGCATTTAGTTGTATTGATTGTCCTTCACAATAAGGACCTGTATTTGAAGTTGTAATAGATACAGAACCCGCAGTAAAAGTAATCGCAACAACACCATTTCCAGTATTGTTTCCTTGTGTACACGTTCCACCAGCTGGATTCAAACTAGATCCACCGCCGCCGCCGCCGCCGCCATTGGCTCCTGCACAACAGTTGTCAGCACCGCCGCCGCCGCCGCCATAACGACCACCGCCACCGCCACCGCCAGATGCAGTTGCGTAATAACCACCGTTACCACCGTTACCTAAAGTTCCAGCAACACCTGGTTGGCCACCACCCCAAGGTGGTCCACCGTTTCCACCAGCAGTTGCAGTACCACCGCCACCACCGACTCCAACGAATGGAGATCCAATACCAGTCATTCCAGTTACACAACCTCCGCCTCCGCCTAAAGCGTTGTATTGAGGTGAACAACCATTTTTTCCACCGCCACCACCAGCAACAACAATTCTGTTTGTTAATGCATAAGGTGTAACGCGAATATCAGATGCACCGCCACCACCGTAAGATTGATAATTTACAGGCACAGCAGCAAAACCATTTCCACCACCGTTCCAACCTCCAGTTGGTCCAGTTGGACATTGTCCTACATTAATCTGAAGAACTTGGCCAGGTGTAACGGCTATTGTTGGGTTTAATACAGTTGCTCCAAGTCCACCAGGTCCACCACCTTGAGCACCTTTCACAGATACAGAAATGTTGTAAACACAAGGGGGGACAGTCCACGTTTGCGCAGAACCGGTATAACTAAAAGTTACCGTTTGCGGTTGAGAAAATCCGTTATTAAAAAGAGAGATAAAGAGAAGGAGAATAATGGTGTAAATATTCCTCATAAGTAATTAAGTAGTGGTTTGTAACAAATTTAATGCTAAAATTCCTTTTGAAAACGACATTTCAACAAAAAGGTTGCTTTGTTTTTCCACATCGAATTAAAAAAAATCAACGCATTCGAATTAGTGAGCCTGAATAGATGGAAACTTCATCATTTTTCTTCTTTTTCAGACGCAATACCCAGGTGTAAACACCGTCTTGAACTGCTTGTCCATGAGTGCTATACGTTCCATCCCAAGCCGAATTGTAGTCAAAAGACTCCCAAATTACTTCGCCCCAACGATTGTAAAGCATTAAATGATAATTTGATGGATCAAAATTGTCGCTTATGTAAGGTCGCCAAGTAGGATTAAATTCATCCCCGTCTGGGGTAAAACAATTTGCTGCATAAACCCAGCTGCTTTCGATTATGGGCACTTGAACTTCAAAGGTATCGGTGCACGCTTGATTTAGTGCAACTAATGTAAAAATAAGGTATTCTTCGTCATTCGTTAGATAAGATGGATTTGCAGCGATGGAGAATTCCGTGTTATTAACCTGCCAAATATAAGCCGTGGCATTTAAACTGTTGTTTTGAAAATATACCGTAGATCCAATGAGAATGCTATCATTTGGAAGGACACTAAAATGTGCAATTGGTTGATCAATAATTGAAATGGTAGTGCTGGCCGTGGATATACAAGTTCCCGAAGTAGGCGTGAAGGTATATGTCGTTGTAGCTTGGTTGTTCAGTGCCGGACTCCAAGTTCCTGTGATTCCATTGAGCGAGTTTGTTGGCAACGCAGCTAAAACATCCCCTTGACAAATTGGACTCACTGCATTGAACGTGGGAATAATCGTGGGATTGACGTTTATGCTCAAAGTTGTAGTAGTCGAACATTGTCCCGAAGTAGGCGTGAAGGTACATGTCGTTGTCGCTTGGTTGTTCAGTGCCGGACTCCAAGACCCGGTGATTCCATTCAGCGAGTTTGTTGGCAAAGCAGCTAAAACATCTCCTTGACAAATTGGACTTACCGCATTGAACGTGGGAATAATCGTGGGATTGACACTTATGCTTAAAGTTGTGGCAGTCGAACATTGTCCTGAGGTCGGCGTGAAGGTATATGTCGTTGTTGCTTGGTTGTTCAATGCCGGACTCCAAGACCCAGTGATTCCGTTGAGCGAGTTTGTTGGCAAAGCAGCTAAAACATCGCCTTGACAAATTGGACTTACCGCATTGAACGTGGGAATAATCGTGGGATTGACACTTATGCTTAAAGTTGTAGTAGTCGAACATTGTCCCGAAGTAGGCGTGAAGGTATATGTCGTTGTTACTTGGTTGTTCAGTGCCGGACTCCAAGTTCCTGTGATTCCATTGAGCGAGTTTGTTGGCAAAGCAGCTAAAACATCGCCTTGACAAATTGGACTCACCGCATTGAACGTGGGAATAATCGTGGGATTTACAGTTATTGTCAAAGTTGTAGTAGTCGAACATTGTCCCGAAGTAGGCGTGAAGGTATATGTCGTTGTCGCTTGGTTGTTCAGTGCCGGACTCCAAGTTCCAGTGATTCCATTCAGCGAGTTTGTTGGCAAAGCAACTAAAACATCGCCTTGGCAAATTGGACTTACCGCATTAAAAGTGGGAATAATCGTGGGATTGACACTTATGCTTAAAGTTGTGGTAGTCGAACATTGTCCTGGGGTGGGTGTGAAGGTGTATGTCGTTGTTACTTGGTTGTTCAGTGCCGGACTCCAAGTTCCAGTGATTCCGTTAAGCGAGTTTGTTGGCAAAGCAGCTAAAACATCGCCTTGACAAATTGGACTCACCGCATTGAACGTGGGAACAATTGTGGGATTGACAGTTATTGTCAAAGTTGTTGTGTTCGCGCATTGTCCTGTAGTTGGTGTGAAAGTGTACGTCGTTGTTGCTTGGTTGTTCAGTGCTGGACTCCAAGACCCAGTGATTCCGTTGAGCGAGTTTATTGGCAAAGCTGCTAAAACATCCCCTTGACAAATTGGACTCACTGCATTGAAAGTTGGGTTGATAGTTGGGTTAACCGAAACGATGGTGGTACTTACAATTGTACAGGGTCCTTTTGTTGCGGTAATGGTGTAAGTGATTGTTTGAATTTGACTTGAGTTATTAGTCAACACTTGGTTAATAGATCCTCCATTCCCATTAGTCGCTCCACTAACGAAGGGATTTGAGCTAGCAGTCCATTGTATATTTGTTCCAGGTGGGATGGTATTCATCAAACTGATATTCGTGCCGGCGTTACTGCAAATGGTTTGAGTTGCAGGATTGATTAAAACAGGTGCTTCAGTTACTTGAATATTTACATACTCAGTTGCTTGACATCCAAACTGATCAAATCCATTGAGAATTCCCACAAAATTACCAGGGTTGGAGTAGGTAATCGTCGTGGGGCCCGCTCCGGTTGCAGTTGTTGAATTTGCTCCATTTGAGAAAATCCAATTTAATCCCTCTGCTACATTTGTTGAGCCAGTGGCATTGTAACTAACGGTACTTCCTTGGCAAATAGTGGTATTTGTGCAATTAAGTAAGGGATGAGGTCCCAAAAATGTTCCAGGATTGTTCGTGTTTCCTGTATTAAAACTTAAGGTGAATCCGGTGCTTGCGCTAAAATTGTTAATCAGAATAGCATACGAAACACCGACTACCATGTTGATGTATTGGCAATAAGCATTTTCTCCGGGATCGCAATTGGGCCATTCGTCAATGTCTAAGTCTACTAAATTTAATCCAGTGGAACCAGTTGTATTCAAACACGAAGAGGAATTGCAGCGAATCGGTGTCCGTGGTCCACATGCATCGGTTCCGGAAAGTTGGTATAAAATAAAATCAATGTCGTCATTTGCATTGATGGGTGTAATGTCAAAAGTCAAAGTTCCACTTGTTTGACAAGTCCATCTAAACCACGATGAATTCCCTTCATCTGGACCCCAAACATCGAGGCAAGTTCCAGGTTCCGGTTCATCGTTATTGATTCCACCGCCATTTAATGAAGCTACGCTGACAGAATTTTGATTACATAAATAGGCTGCTCCACCACAATCAGCTCCGGGATTGAGGTTGGGAGTGTAGCAATTCGCACAGAGAATAAAGGATCCTTGATAACTTGGCAATGAGCTAACTCTAATCAAATAGGTAGTTCCCGGGGCTAGCGCACCTTCGTATAGTTGGGTCGAACCATTACCAACCACACCCGGAGAACAGCCAAGTTCAAACAGCAAGGAGCAATTTCCGTTATATAAGGCAATATTAGGGGCAATCATACTTCCGCCGCTTCCACTTCCATTGACTGAAATGAGTACATCTGTTCCGGTTGCGATAAATTGGAACCAAACATCTTGGGTTGCTGTTAATGGCCAGCAGGCAGGTAAAGAGGTTAATCCAGTTGTTGCACCAACGTTCGTGAAATTTGAATTTGTGGAGCAAAAGTTACTCACATTTGGCAGGTAAGTTGCAGATACACAGTCGTCTCCTTGGCCATAGGAAAGGCCTATGAGCATCAGAAAAAAAACAAGTAATCGCACTGTTTTCAAGTTGATTTTAATAAGTAGTTGAAGTTAGTGAATATCAAACGTTTAAAAAAATATTAGTTGTTTTTCCCATGAAATTAACGTAGTTTTAACTACCTAATCGAAGATATGCAAGTTTACTCAGGACCTTGGACTAAAGCCGAAGCTGCTCATTTATTGAGAAGAACAACTTTTGGCGCAACGAATCAGCAAATCCTAACGGCGGTTGCGAACGGCATGAATGCAACGGTTAGTTCTATTTTACAAATACCTATTTCGGATGAACCTCTTGCCTATGATGCTGGTGAGACGATTGTTCCACAGGGTAGTTCATGGGTGAATGCGGTTTATCCTGCCAATCTAACTCAAAACCAACAAACGGAGAATGCTCGTTTTAAATCTTTGGGTGCGTGGATTGCCAAAAACATGAACCAAGAGCAACTCTGCATAGCTGAAAAAATGACCTTCTTTTGGCAGAATCATTTTGGGGTAACAGCATCTGCTGAAGCGCGTGCGATGTATCATTTCTTGGATTTACTGCGTCAAAATGCTTTAGGAAACTTCAAGCAGTTAATAAAGGATGTAACGGTTCATCCTGCCATGTTATTATTCTTAAATGGTGCGACAAACAATGTCTTTTCGCCAAATGAAAATTATTCAAGGGAATTATTAGAATTATTTTCTATCGGAAAAGGAATCCAAATTGCTGCTGGGGATTATTCTACTTACACAGAGGTGGATGTTGCTGCAGGAGCAAAAATTTTAACCGGATATACAGTAACCGGAATTAGAAGTAGTTCCTTGACGCAAGCAGTGGCAAGTTTTAATCCAATTTTGCACGACAACAATAGTAAAACACTTTCTTATCATTTCAATAGCCAGGTTGTTGCTGGATCCGGAGCAAGCGAATATGCAAATTACATTGATGTTATTTTTGCTCAACCTCAAGTGGCAAAATACATTTGTGCGAAGATTTACCGATATTTTGTGAATTATGACATCACTCCAACGATTCAAACGGATGTGATTGATGTTCTTGCACAAACCTTCATTGCAAATAACTACGAAATTTTACCAGTCATGCAACAATTGCTGACAAGTGATCATTTTTACGACATGTCGATTCGCGGTGCAATCATCCGTAATCCGATTGAAATGATCATGGGTGCTTTGAATCCAACGCAAACAATTCCAAATTTTGGATTGGTTGGGGATTATCAAACGTATATTTCAATCTATTACGTGGCAGACACCATGGGACAATCATACATTGTTCCACCAAGTGTTGCTGGTTGGACAGCCTACTATCAAGCGCCAGCGTTCTCCAAACTTTGGATAAATTCCACGTACATTAAAAAGCGCTTTGACATCGTTTCAGCATTAGTGTATACAGGTGTTCCCATTGGAACCAACGTGTTAAAAATGAACTTACTTGGGTTTTTAAATGGCTTGTCGAATCCATCAATTGCACCACAAGTCATCGACGATATCTGTGACGTGTTCTTTCCTAAAGCCATCGATGCAATGGATAAGTTGACTTTAAAATTAATTCTAACGGGTGGACTTCCAGATTTCGAATGGACGATTCAGTATACCGACTACATCAATGACCCAACGAATATCGTTGTTTCTAATCCGGTGATGCAGCGCATGCAAGCACTAATGAACGTGATTTTAAAAATGCCTCAATTCCAAACAATCTAGTGATGAAAAGAAGAGACTTCCTTAAAAATGCTTCTTTAGCATCTTTATCCCTGCCGTTTGTTTCGAATGGATTTTCCATGCAAGCGGTTTCGAAACAATTGTTCGAGTATTCAAAAAATGCAGAGGATCGTGTCCTCGTACTCATTCGTATGAATGGGGGAAATGACGGATTGAATATGGTTTTTCCAATAGATCAATATGCAAATTTGACGATTCAACGACCAAATATTCTGATCCCGCAAAATCAACTTTTGACGCTTACAAGTGATGTCGCGCTTCACCCTAAAATGACAGGGATGCAAAACATGTTCAATAACGGAAAACTTTCCATTATTCAAAATGTGGGTTATCCTGAGGCAAATCGTTCCCATTTTCGATCGATGGACATTTGGACGACCGGTGCGTTGGATATAAATCAAACGAGTGGTTGGTTGGGTCGCTATTTTGACAGTGAATTCCCAAACTTTCCAGCCGATTATCCAAATGCTAATTTCCCTGATCCATTTGCCATTTCGATGGGTTCAGAGGTGTCTTCTACCTGTCAAGGTTTGATGGGGAACTTTTCACATGCGGTCAATGATCCATTCAATACCTCTAATTTATTGTTAACGAGTGTCACGAATGATGGAACATATTACGGTTCACACATTGAATATATTTCAACCTTAATTAATCAAACCAATGAATATGGAACAGCCATAAGTTCGTCGGCAAACGCGGGGAATTCGTTATCCAACTTATACGACCCACTGAATCCCTTAGCTGTGCAGTTGAAGTACATTGCGCAAATGATTTCCGGTGGACTTAAAACGAAGGTATTTATTGTAAACATTGGAGGATTTGACACACATGATTCACAAGTAGACCAAAATAATTTAGCTGAAGGAAGCCACGCCTTACTTTTAGAAATGATTTCGGATGCTGTTGCAGCCTTTCAAAATGACCTACAATTATTAGGATTGGAAGATCGTGTAGCTGGAATGACTTTCTCTGAATTTGGACGTCAAATTGCCAGTAATGGTTCGTTTGGAACGGATCATGGAGATGCTGCGCCAATTATGTTGTTCGGCAACTGTATAAATACAGGGATTATTGGGCCAAATCCAACGATTGATAATCAAATCAATGAGCAAGCAGGTATTCCTATGCAAATTGATTTTCGAAATGTATATGCTTCCATTCTTCGCGATTGGTTTGAAGCTCCTGAACCAAGTATTCAAGCCTTATTTGAGCAAAACATAAGTTATTTGGATGTTTTATCAGGGTGTAGTGTTGGTGTCGAGGAACAAGAGGCAATGAAGTTGAAACCTTTGGTTTATCCAAATCCAACGCCTTCAAATGTCACTTTGCGCTTTCAGTCCAAAGGGGAACAATATCAGATTTTCATCATGGATCAACAAGGAAAAGAACTTTCTGTAGCGTTCGATGGTCATCTGACAACGGGTAAACAGGAAATGGCTTTGGAAACGTCAAAGCTATCAGCTGGACATTATTATTTCTTGATTACCTCTACAAATACACGAGAATTAGTCGCGTTTCAAAAGATTTAATTTTTCTTTTGTAGCTCATCCACACGCAATTGACGTTGCATCGGATTCTCTTTTCTGCTCTCTTCTTGCTTGTACAATTGGTAACGAGTCGCTTGCATTTCACGTGGCCAAGTATTGTTGTTTAAGTCGGTATCAGCTGTTTCCAAGAAAGGGTCTAAACGGAACGATTTCACTACCTTGTCGAAAATAAATACTTTGCTTACTTTTTCCTCGTAAACTCTCCAAATTTCTGCTGGTATGCGTTGTACCTCGGTTGTTCCATCTTCAAAGGTGAATTCCATGATGAGTGGCATTACGAGTCCACCAACATTTTTAAAACTGACTTCGTAGAATTGCTTGTTGGCATTCAAATAAGCAAGATCTTTCGCATCCAATTTTGCGCAAAATTCTTCGTATTCCTTTTTATCTAAAGCATCCACAAAATAGATGTTGCGTTGTCCATAAAAGTCATCAATGTTCGGATCCTTTTCGTTTACTGTTTCGGTAATACTTGTTTTATTTCGAGTATCGCCAATAAACGGGTCTTTTTGTGCGTTTTGTCCTTCTTTGATTCCTTTCTCGATTGTTGGATTCATCGTATTCAATTGAAACCACTTCACATTATCAATCGTGATGTCAACATTGTCTGTGCCATAGAACCAACCTCTCCAGAACCAATCCAGGTCAACAGCTGATGCATCCTCCATCGTTCTGAAGAAATCCGCGGGAGTTGGATGCTTAAATTTCCAACGTTCGCAATACGTTTTAAACGCGTAGTCAAATAATTCTCTTCCCATGATGGTTTCACGCAAAATGTTTAAAGCAGTAGCTGGTTTTCCATAGGCGTTATTACCAAACTGCATGATGGATTCAGAGTTCGTCATGATCGGTGAAATCGTGCTTTTGTCACCACGCATGTAATCTGCCATCATGTAAGCAGGACCACGTCTTGATGGATAACCTCTTTCCCATTCCTGCTCGGTTAGGTATTGAACAAAAGTATTTAATCCTTCATCCATCCATGTCCATTGACGTTCATCAGAATTGATAATCATCGGGAAGAAATTGTGTCCAACCTCGTGAATAATTACCCCCCACATGCCGTATTTCTCACCTTCTGTATAGGTTCCGTCAGATTCTGGACGTCCACCATTAAAGCAAATCATTGGGTATTCCATTCCAATCCATTTACTATGAACCGAAATCGCCACTGGATAAGGATAATCAACGGTGTATTTCGAATAAGTTTTGATGGTGTGTGCCACTAATTTTGTTGAATAACGTTCCCAAAGCGGATTCCCTTCTTTTGGGTAATATGACATACACAACACATTTTTACCATTCACAGGCATGTTTTGTGCGTCCCAAATAAACTTCCGCGATGTTGCAAATGCAAAGTCTCTCACATTTGTTGCTTTGTAGGTCCATGTTTTCGTTTGCTTAGACTTGTCTAATTCTGCTTTTTCTGCTTCTGACTGCGTAACAATGATTACGGGTACATCCGATTTGCGTGCTTGCTCCAATCGTTTCTTTTGATCTGCAGTTAAGATGCTTCCATAATTTTGACATTCACCGGTTGCCGCGACAACGTGATCTGATGGAACAGTTATATTTACTTCGTAATCACCAAATGGAAGGGTGAATTCACCGCGTCCGAGAAATTGCTTGTTTTGCCAACCTGTTACGTCATTATAGACACACATTCTTGGGAAAAACTGAGCAACAGTGTACAAGTAATTTTTGTCCTTTTCGAAATATTCATACCCCGAACGTCCTCCAACTTGCATACGGTCATTGATGTTATACCACCATTTCACTTGAAAGGTAATGCTCGAATTTGGCATTAACGGTTTTTCCAAATTGATTCGTAGCATCGTTTTGTTAATGAAATAGGTAAGTTTCTGTCCTGATGTATTGGTGATTTGCTCGATTTTAAATCCGCCATCGTACTTGAAATCGCGCTTGCGAATATCACCCATTGACTTGAAGTCCTCCATTTTCTCCACTTCAATTAACTTAGTGTCGGAGTTTTCATCGTAAATGTTTTGGTCCAGTTGCAACCATAGGTAATCGAGGCGATCCGGTGAGTTATTGGTATAAGTAATTGTTTCAAATCCACTTAATTTTTGCGTCTCATCATCAATGACCAAGTTCATTTTGTAGTCCGCTTTTTGCTGATAATAATGATGTCCGGGTGCTCCAGATGCCGTATGAAATTCATTCGGTGTTGGTAATTCTTGATCTAATTGAGCAAATTTCTTTTGAGCAGAAACACTCATAGAAATTAATAATACGAACGAAAGAATGATGTGTGTTTTCATGGTTTTAAAGCAAAATAGTGTGTGGCTTGTGTTTTTGTAAAACTCAGCGTATTACGATCTTCACGGTAAATAAAGGTTAATTTGTTTTGTTGATCTGGAAATGCATCCATTAAAAATCGAAAGTCAACTTGGATTAAGGTGTAGACATGTTTAGCAGCTGAGGTAAAATACAGTTCAACAGTGCCGTTTTTCATGATTTGAAAGGACTCAATGGTCCAAGTAGCTGTACAATATGCATCCACTTCATTTGAATCAAAGCTACAGCCATAGCGAAGGGTTAAAAATTTATTGAGGTACGCTTCAATGATTTTTACTTCAGATGATGCAGGAGTTAACTTCTCAAGTTTCGTTTTAAGTCCGAAAGAATTCATGAGGGTTGACTCTAAATCATGTGCAGTTGCAACAACGGACCCTTCGAATTTTTGTCCCATCTCGTTGTACTCAATTTCCGCGAAAGCAAAAAAGTATTGATGTCCCCAACTAACAGAAGTCGTTAGTAAACAACAGGATATTAACAGAAGTTTGAAGAACCTTTTCATGCAGTGCGAAAATACAAAAATTAATGAAGTTTTAATAAGTACTATTTACTTTGGTTTTAGTACTTTCATGGTATGAAAAGATTATTCAGTTTATGCGCTACAGTTCTCGTTCTATTTGCTTGTGCAAAGGAACCAACAGCTTGTGAATGTGGGAAGAATTTAATGAAGAATAGCCAAGAACAGGATGCTGATTTATCTGCAGCTTGTGAAAAAGTAGCTTCTTCACTACCTGAATCTAAGCAAATGGAATGGTACAATGAAAGCATGGAATGCATGAACGAACAAAATTGATTCGGACTCGTTTGATGTTTTCGATGTTCACTAACGCTTGAAATTTACCAGTTATGACTCATAATATTTCACTTCAATCATCCGTTTTTAATCGCTTCATGAGCGAAATTAGGGATGTGGATATACAGAAAGACCCCGTTCGTTTTCGCTTGAACATGGAACGAATTGCTGAAATTCTGGGTTATGAATTATCGAAAAAATTGGAATCCACTACTCTAGAAACGCAAACACCACTTGGACTTTCTCACACGATGGTCCCAAATGAGACGCCCGTTTTAGCAACAATATTACGCGCAGGCTTGTCCATGCATCATGGCCTACTTCGAATGTTTGATCGAGCAGATAGTGCTTTCATTTCAGCTTATAGAAAACACACAACGGCAGAGGAATTTGATATTCATGTTGAATATTTAGCTGCACCAGATTTGGACAAGCGTATTTGGATCATCAGTGACCCCATGTTGGCGACTGGAAGTTCCATGTTAGCGGTTTACAAAGCCTTGCGAAAAATGGGGAATCCAAGTCAAATTCACATTGTATCGGCAATCGCAACTCCCGATGCGCTAGCGCTCATTAAAGCGCATTTGCCAACAAATACGGAAATTTGGGTCGGAGCAATCGATCAAGAATTAACAGCGCAATCGTACATCGTTCCCGGATTAGGTGATGCGGGTGATTTAGCTTATGGAATAAAAATATAAGGATGAACTGGACAGGATTTTGGAGTGTGTTTTTTTTGGCGATGATTAAATTTTCCGTTTCAGCGGTCCCTGGACCAAGATTAGGAATGACTTTTTTTCAGACTGCATTAGCTGCTTTTGCGGGTGCTGCAACATGTGCATTGGTTAGTTATTTTGCTAGTGATGTGATTTTACTTTTTTTGAAAAAAAGAGCTCAAAAGAAAAAAGAACTGCTTGAATCCAAAGGCATAACTCCCAAACTAAAAAGAAAGTTTACATGGATGAATAAATTAGTCATTCGAATTAAAATGAAATTTGGTCAAATTGGGATTTGTTTTTACGCACCGTTTTTTCTTTCGGTTCCTTTAGGAAGTATGGTTGTTGCAAAGTTCTACGGGAAACGATGGGAGACATTTCCACTTATTTTACTTGGCCTAGCTTTTAATGCTAGCCTTACATCTATTTTGGTCTATTTTGTATTCTAACAAACATATTTTTTTCGATTTAGACCGCACCCTTTGGGATTTTGATCGAAATTCTGAAGCAGCTCTACGTCACATAATTCAAGAGGAAAATTTGATTCCTCAAGTTGAATCCTTTGAACGTTTCCACAAAGCATATGAACGTCAAAATGCACATTTGTGGAAATTATACGGTCGTGGTAAAATTAAAAAAGATGAACTTCGTTACGAGCGCTTTCGCGCGACGTTTCAAAAATTCAAGATTCGAGATGAGTCTTTGGTAATACGTATTGGTGATGCTTATGTAGAGATATCACCGCGTCAAACAGGACTTTTTCCGAATGCGATTGAGACCTTAAAAGAATTGAAATCCATGGGCTTTTCGCTCCATATTATAACGAATGGATTTCAAGAAGTACAATTCATCAAATTAGAGAATTGCGGAATGCACAGTTTTTTTGATGTAATCGTGTGTTCTGAGTTTATTGGGAAAAACAAGCCCGACCCAGCGATTTTTCACTACGCTATGAAGGAAGCAGGTGCAAAACCGCAGGATTCATTAATGATTGGAGATGATTACCGCATTGATGTAGCGGGTGCACTCCAGGTTGGCATGCACGCCATTCACTTTGATCCTATTGGAAAAAATAAGTACAATTATGATTGGATGATTACAGATCTTGCTCATTTACCAGAAATGATCATTCGCTTAATGCGTTAATTAACCGCGTATTTCTTGTCTCGTACGCTCATAAAAGACCATTCCTGCAGCAACGCCAACATTCAAGGAAGCAATTTCACCTTTCATTGGAATACGCGCCTTAATATCAGCCATATTTAATAAATCTGAAGTGATTCCGCTTTCTTCCGATCCCATGATAACGGCAACTGAACCGCGTAGATTGGTTTCATAAAGTGGCACATTTCCTTTTTCTGTACAAGCAATAATGCGAATTCCAGATTGTTGTAAGTAAAACAAAGTGTTTTTCAAATCATTTGTTTTACAAATTGGAATACGGTTCAAAGCTCCAGCTGAAGCTTTCATGGCATCCGATGTAGCTAAAGCTGATCCTTTTGACGGAATTAAAATGGCATGGGCTCCTTGACATTCAGCTGTTCTCGCGATAGCGCCAAAATTCCGAACATCTGTAATTCGGTCCAAAACAACGATAAATGGTTTCTCATCATTTTCTAGAAGTGCATCTACCAATGGCTCAATTTCTTGGTAAGAAATTGGGGGAATCATGGCAATAACACCTTGATGGTTTCCTTCTGTTAGCGTATCTAATTTTTGGACAGGTACAAATTGAAGAAAGTAATTTTTACCTTGGAGAGCAGTCTTTAATTCTTCGAAAAGTTCTTTGTGCAATCCTTTTTGAATCAAAATTTTATTCAGCTCTTTGTCCGCATTCACGGCTTCTATTACGGCACGAATACCAAAAATGATGTCTTCTCTTTCTTTGCGGTATTTTCTTTCTGTACGTTGTTGTTCCATTAGATAAAGTTAAACTCGAGTTCTACATTGCCTTCGAGTGTGAGTGCAACCGGACATGCTCGTCCAGCCATGATGACTTTTTTACGTGTTTGCTCGTCCCAATCATTGCGAGTTAATTCCATGTTCACAACGACTTTTTCAATTCGACGTGGACCAGACCCCATATGTTTTTCAATCGTTGCTTCACAAGATTCAAAGATGATTCCATGTGTTTGGCAATAAATACCCATAATGGTCATCATGCATGAGGCTAGCGAAGTAGCAACTAAGTCAGTTGGTGAAAATGCTTCACCTTTTCCTTGGTTGTCAATAGGTGCATCGGTTAATATTTTTGTGCCGGATGCAAGGTGTTCACATGAAGTGCGTAGATTTCCTAAATATGTAACGCGTGCTGTTGCCATGGCACAAAGGTACGGATATTATTAGAACTGAATTTAGCCTTAATGTTGTAAACGACGGAAATACATTCGCAAACCTTTGCTTAGTATTTCACTTCTACAAAGCCATGTTTTATAACTGGTTCAGATCCTTCAAACTTGGCATCAATGCGGTAAAAATAGGTTCCTTCGGAAACAAATTCGCCATTTTTTGTTTTTCCATTCCATCTACCTGCGGGATCATCGTATTCATAAATGACATTCCCCCAACGATTTAATATCGTACAATAAAACGATTCTAAGCCTGAATATTTAACATAGAATTCATCGTTTACTCCGAATGAAGAAAGTGATATGATGTTTGGTGCTATCAAATCACATGGCTTTATTCCAATTGTAGCTATATCCGATACGCTATAACATTGATTCGATAAAGTAAAAATGTAATCACCTGCTTGTGAAATAGTTAAAGGTGTGGTTACATTCGGTATATTCCAGACTCCTATTTGTAGAGGTACATACGTATCTTGTAGGGTCCATACATTGTTCATGGTGCTATCTTTAGCTGAATTTATTCTCAGTGGATCTAAAGTAAAACTAGTTCCCTGACAAATGTTTGTGTCAAGAACTTGTGTATACAAATAAGGAGGGAATTCAATTTCAGCCGTCAATGTTTGATTACATGCAACGTCTGTATAGGTAAGCGTATAAATTCCAGCGTAATTCGTTGTTAAATGTGGATTGTCAGCAGTTGGATCCGAAATGTGTAAACACGTATCCGATGCCGTCCAAACTCCTCCTAAAGAAGACGTTGTGCCTGTGATATAGTAATTATAAAGACAAGCGATTGAATCAACGTCAATACTTGGCAATGAATAAAGTTGAATCGTTGTATTCGCTGTATGATTGCACACATTGTCTGTGTAGGTTAATTGATACGTTCCTGATACTGTTGCAGTAATACTCGGATTTGCGCTTGTATTGTTAGGACTAAAGTTAAGTGTTCCACCACTTGGTGTGGTATACGTCCAAGTACCTCCTGCCGCATCGGTTACCGTTCCGCTTACGTTGTAGGTTAAATTACATTGATTTACATTGGAGAATATCGTTGGATTCACGGGAAGTGTTAATTCCGATGAATAAATTTGATTACACGTGTTATCGGTAAAAGTCACCGTATAAATACCTGGTGAATTAACAGTTATGAGCGGATTTAAACTCGCAACATCATCAAAGCTAATTTGTGTGGATGAAGCTGTCCATGTTCCACCTTGTGATTGGGTGTTAGCTACCTGTAGTGTAGGAGAACAGAGCAATGTATCTGAAAAAATGGAAGCTGCAGTTGAGCCGAAAATCGTAAATGTCGTATCCGTTGTGCAGAGTCCAGCTGAGTCAACTAAAGTAACAGTGTATGTTCCAATCGGTAGTTCAACATCAAACAAACCGTTTAATGTCGGATTTGAAAGTCCCCAATTTATCGAAGAATAATAGGCTTCATTTGGAATGTTTAGGGTGACAGATGTATCGGGTGGACAAAAAGTTAGTGGTCCGGTTAGATTTACCGGAACTGGATTCATTACAATGATTGAATCACTAATGTATTTGTAACAGCCGTCTTTACTCACTGTAACTCCGTAAATTTGCGTGGATGATACCGAGCTTGTTTGAGCCATTGTAAAATCATCCCACAAGTATGTGTCATAAGGACCGCTAGTCACACTTAAATCAACATTTCCACAAGCCCCGACGCCTAGCAGTGCTGCGGAGTCTAAGTTGTTGACGATGGTATCAATCACAATGACAAATGTCAATGCCGTTACTCCAGGTACAGGTAATGCGTCGTCAGTTGCCGTTACAGTAATTGAATAGGTTCCGATTGTTGCCAAGGTTCCCACTGCTTCTAGAATAATAGACCCTGTATTTCCGGAAATATTTGCTACCTGGGTTAACGTTGAAAGTCCACCATTGGTGTAAGTCATGGTTGTCGTTTGAGTTGCCTCAGGTGACAAGAAATTAATCGCGAATTGAGCGGTATCTCCAGCAGCACAAATTTTAAAGGTGTCACAAGAAGCAATTCCTTCGGGGATAGGAGGGATGTTTCCACTGTTGGATGCATCAAAAGCAAAACTCTTGTAATCCAACCAGCTGATGCCATCTGGATTACCCAATGCACCATCGAAATCTACTCCTGGATGGTCAAAACGTGATATTAAAAAGTAAGCAGCCCCATCTCCTTTGTTCGCTCCGCAGGTAGCTGGGATTCCGAAAAATCCATTGACTCCTGATGAGGCAGCACCTGTAGTCCACTGCATATCTTGGTAGCAAAACGCCACATTTCCTTCGTCAATAACTGGGTCTGATCCATTGGTGATGATTAATTGAAACGTATTTAATTTATCCCCTTGCATCGAGTAATATCCTACATCTTCCCAGTTAATGTATACGGCTGTTTGAGTAATTTTGTAAACTACTTGACCATTCCCATTTCGCGTATCTACATCCGCCCAAAATGGTGCGACAATGGCATTTCCGGTAGATGGGAAAGCTGTTGCACTGAAGGTTGAAAGTGGACCATTAAACGTAATGTTTCCGTTGTTGTTAATGTAAATGGAATTAAATGTTTGTCCGTACAAATTGAAGTTAAATGGAATGGAAATTAAACCCGTTGATCCATCGTCGTTCGGTTGCATGGCTAATATATAGCTGGAATCTGGTTCGATGTAACAATCGCAAGCATTTGCTTTGTTGTTCGAAGATGGTTTCACATTTGGTTTTCCTTTTGGATTCCCAATCGTTTGATTTGGTGACGTAACAACTTGACCTAGTTGACCTGATCCTTTTAGTTTTTGATACAATGGTGAATCAGTAATAACTTGTGCGAAAAAAGATTGACTGATAATTATACAGAAAATAAATAATATGTTTTTCATAGGTGTTGTGTTGCTCAATTTGTCAGCGCTTAGACTCTAAAGTGTTCAGAAAAGTTGCGTGCACAAATATTTGTCAAATAATAAGCTAAGTTACGAAATTTCAGTAAAACAAAAATAGAGGTTTAAATAGCCCCACAAAGTATCGTGTATTTTTGTTGGAATTATTGTAATTTTAAGCCTCAAATTTGATTTAAGTTCCTATGAAAAAAACGATTCTATTCTTTGGATTGCTATCAGCCGTTGGTGTTTTTGCTCAAAAGAAATCGACGACCACAGAAGTGGTAAAACCGCCCTTTGATGCCGGAACGGTTGGCGCATTGTCCTTCCGTATGGTTGGACCAGCATTAACATCAGGTCGTGTAATTGACATTGCAGTAAACCCAATGAACAAAGATCAGTGGTACGTTGCCGCTGCATGTGGTGGTGTCTGGACAACCAACAATCATGGAATCACTTTTTCTCCCATTTTTGATGGGTATGGTTCTTATTCGATTGCATGTGTTGAACTCGCTCCATCGAATCCAAATACGGTTTGGGTGGGAACCGGTGAAAACAATAATCAACGTTCTGTTGCTTACGGTGATGGCGTTTATAAGTCATTAGATGGTGGGAAGTCCTTTACCAATATGGGGCTAAAAACATCAGAACACATTGGAAACATTATCGTTCACCCAACGGACGAAAATACCGTTTGGGTTGCTGCATATGGTCCATTATGGAGCAGTGGTGGAGAAAGAGGCGTGTACAAAACAACCGATGGCGGTAAAACTTGGACCAGAACCTTGTTTGTTTCTGATAATACGGGGATTTCTGAAATTGCCATCGATCCATCTAATCCAAATGTGCTTTATGCTGCCGCTCATCAACGCAGACGACATGAATGGACGTATATTGGTGGCGGACCTGAATCCATGGTGTATAAATCAACAGACGGTGGATTAACTTGGCGACCAATCAATGCCGGATTACCGAAAAATGATATGGGACGCGTAGGACTTGCAGTTTCCAACGTTGATCCAAACTACGTGTATGCGATTGTTGAGGCGCGTTATGGGAAAGCTGGCGTCTATCGTTCAACGAACAAAGGAGAAAACTGGAGCAAACAAAGTGATTTCAATACAAGTGGTAATTACTACCAAGAAATCATGTGCGATCCCTTAAATAAAAATAAAGTGTTCGCCATGGATACGTATATGCATCATACAGAAGATGGTGGGAAAACATTTAAACCAACAGGTGAAACAAATAAACATGTTGATAACCACGCGATTTGGATTGACCCAAGTAACACAGACCATTGGCTAGTTGGTTGCGATGGTGGATTGTATGAAACGTATACGCATGCAAAGGAATGGAAATACTATGCGAATTTGCCGATTATCCAATTTTACAAAGCAGTAACGGACAATGCCACGCCTTTCTATAATATTTATGGAGGGACTCAAGATAACAATTCCATGGGAGGACCTGCTGCAACGAATAATGCCGCGGGAATTTTAAATTCAGATTGGTTTATTACAAACGGAGGAGATGGATTTGAATCCGCTACAGATTGGTCGAATCCAAACATTACATATGCACAAGCACAGTATGGTTGGATTGTTCGTTACGACCGTGCATCAGGGGAAAAAGTTCCTATTCAACCCATGTCTGGTAAAGGTGAGCCTGCATACAGATGGAATTGGGACGCGCCGTTGATCGTTTCAACACACGATGCATCCACATTATATTTCGCTGCAAATAAATTATTTAAGTCTACAAATCGCGGTGATGACTGGCAAATCGTTTCTCCCGATTTAACTCAGCAAATAGACCGAAATGAAATCGAAGTAATGGATCAAGTCTGGACCATCGATGCGGTAATGAAAAATGCGTCAACAACCATTTATGGAAATATCGTTGCATTAGATGAATCCCCAAAGAAAAAAGGATTACTATACGTTGGAACGGATGATGGACTCATTCAAGTTTCAGAAAATGATGGCCAAACGTGGAGTAAATACGGAACATTTACAGGCGTACCGGTGAATGCACGCGTAAATATGCTTACAGCGTCTTTACATGACGAAAATTCGGTGTTTGCTGTTTTTAATCCGCAGCGTTCAGGTGATTTTAAACCGTATGTCTTGAAATCAATGGATAAGGGTAAAACATGGGTCAATATCACAGCTAATCTTCCTGTTCGAGGTAATTCATACTGTTTGAAACAAGACCATATTGATCCAAATTTATTGTTCGTTGGAACCGAGTTTGGTGCATTTTTTACAAACGACGGTGGATTGAATTGGACGAAACTTGCAGGATTGCCGACAGTGGCAGTGTACGATTTAGAAATCCAAAAACGTGAAAACGATTTGGTTGCAGCAACATTTGGACGTGGATTTTATGTATTGGATAACTACACGCCATTGCGCTCATTGTCTAAAGATAACATGGACAAGAAAGCCCATTTGTTTCCGGTGAAGGATGCTCTTTCGTACGTGCCTGCAGATCCACTCGGTTTAGATGGGACTGGATTCCAGGGACATAATATGTGGGCATCTGAAAACCCATCGTTTGGTGCGGTATTCACGTTACACCTAAAAGAGGAGTTTAAAACGCTAAAAGATTCACGACAGGAAAAAGAACAAGCACTAGAAAAAGATAAAAAGGACGTAGCTTATCCGTCTTTTGACGAATTGCGAAAAGAACAGTTGGAAGATGCTGCGAAACTTATTTGGATCATTTCAGATGCAGCTGGAAAAGAAGTGCGACGTATGTCTGGAAGCCCGTCAAAAGGGATTTCACGTACTGTTTGGAACCTACGATCAAACACAACGAATCCGATTGGTTCGGGAGGAAATGGATTTTTGGTTGCTCCTGGAACTTACTACGTTAGTGTGTCATTGGTGAAAAATGGAACAGTTGAAGAATTGATTGCGAAAACTGCATTTGAGGTGAAGGCATTGAATAACCAAACATTGGTTGCGAAAAATCCACAGGAATTAGCAACGTTTAGAAAAGAGGTTGCAGAATTAAACCGAAAAGTTTCTGGTGCCGGAAGATTGATGGATGAAGCAAATGAAGAAATTGAATTGATAGAAAAAGCGTTGCTTAACTATCCTAATACAGATATGAGTTTATTGAAAGAAGTTAAAGAGTTGGAATCAATCATGTACGATTGCAACATCTTAATGAATGGAGATGGTATTCGTGCCGCTCATGAATTCGAATTTGCTCCAAGTATTCAATCTCGTTTAGGTATGGTGGAATATCAATTGTACGATAATACAGCAGGTGTAAGTAATACACATAAAGCAAATAAAGCGATCGTTGAAGCAGAGTATGCTGAATTTCGTGTAAAGTTGGATGAGGTTATTAAACGCGTTCAAGTACTACAGACGAAGTTAGATGCAGTAGCGATACCTTATACAAAATCAAAAGAAAACTGGAAGGAGGATTAACACCAGAAGGTTTAGCGCATAAAAAAAGCCCCTGACAGTATCGTTAGGGGCTTTTTTTATGGTTTTAAATTTGATTTACTCACCAAATTTTTCAATTACTTGTTGTGTAACTCCAGTATTGGAGAATCCACCGTCGTGGAATAAATTTTGCATCGTCACATAACGTGTAAGGTCGGAGAACATCGTTACGCAGTAGTCCGCACAAGCAACAGCAGATGCGTTTCCAAGTGGTGACATTTGCTCAGAGAAATTAATGAATTCTTTGAATCCTTTAATTCCTTGTCCAGCTGTCGTTACTGTTGGTGACTGAGAAATGGTATTAACACGTACTTTTTTCGCGATACCGTAGTGGTAACCGAATGAACGAGCGATTGACTCTAACAATGATTTTGCGTCAGCCATGTCGTTGTAGTCAGGGAAAATACGTTGTGCAGCAATATAAGAAAGTGCAATCACAGATCCCCATTCATTCATGGCGTCTTGTTTGTAAAGCGTAGCTAAAGTCTTGTGTAAAGAGATTGCAGAAACATCCATGGATTGATTATAGTAATTGTAATCATTTTCTGTGTAATGTTTTCCCTTACGAACGTTTGGTGACATACCAATTGAATGTAAAACGAAATCAATTTTTCCACCAAGAATTTCTTGAGCTTGTGTTACAAGGTTTGTCAAATCTTCAATACTTGTTGCATCTGCGGGAATCACTTGACTTCCTGTTTCAGCTGCTAGAGCATTTATTTCACCCATTCGCATTGCGATTGGAGCGTTTGTCAACACGAATGTTGCACCTTCTTCGTGTGCTCTTTGAGCGACTTTCCAAGCGATAGATTGGTCGTTCAATGCACCGAAAATAATTCCACGTTTTCCTTTAAGTAAGTTATTTGCCATGTATCTTCAATTTTAAACAAAAGTAATCATTCTTATTTTTCCAAAACCGATTTTAATTTTTTGAGTCCACCTTCCAGGTCTTTGCCAATCATGTCGTCAAAATTTAAAAGGTAAGCGAGTGCATTCCAGGGATAGGGTGAATTGCCTTCAAAGCCCCAAATAACACGTGTGTTCTCTGCATTTATACTACTCGTTTCAAAGTAGGCATCGTCTTCATTTTCAAAAGGAACCTTGAAACGCAAATGCATGTCAATTCGTTCTCCGGGTGTTAATTTTACTAATTCCATTGATCCTGTTCCAACATTTTCATCTTTACTTTCCCAAGCGGAAACGAATCCAACTA
The DNA here is from genome assembly GCA_044240055.1 of Crocinitomicaceae bacterium. GTDB lineage: Bacteria > Bacteroidota > Bacteroidia > Flavobacteriales_D > Crocinitomicaceae > UBA952. The sequence goes on from JBIIAG010000009.1 coordinate 48,142, forward strand.
TTCCATCTTGACCTGTGTAGGTTTTTTTCATTTTTGGGTCTTGGCGGGCCCACACACTGAATTGATCTTGGTTCTTCAGAAATTTCAAATACTGATAGACACTGTCTCTAGGCTGTGAAACTTGAATGCTTCGTTCTAATTTGAATTTTTTAGGTGCGAAAACACCTACAATTAAAATCGCTACAATCAAACTCAAAATCATTAAGAAAAGTCGTTTAATCCACTTCATAATATGTTCGTTTTGAAGTGCTTTACGTAGTTTTCTAGAAAAGGTTATTTCTTAATCTCTCAAATATTTTTTCTCCGCCCAGAATGTCCCAAAGGGAACAAAAGCTGCAATAAACAATACCAGTGATTTGCCAAAAGAAAATTGTTTTGAAAAGAAGAAAACCGCCAAATAGAGGCAAAATGCTATAAATAGAATTCCGTGAATCCATCCAACTATTTTATTGGGCCAAATCATTTCGAATTGGTATTTTAAAACCATTGTAATAATAAGACCAATCCAAGAGAATCCTTCGGCAATGGCAATTTTCTGAAATTGTTGTAAACGTGTCATGTTTATTTTTTTAATTGTGTTTCGAGTTCTTTTAATTGGTCACGGTATCTGGCTGCTTCAATAAAATCAAGTTCTTTAGCTGCTTTTTCCATGGCTTTTTTCGTTGCCTTCATCCGCGCTTCTAATTCTTTTGGATTAACGTATGTTTGAACTGGTTCTGCTGCGAGTTGAGCTTGAGTTTCTTGGGTATATTTTAATTGACGACTTGCCGTATCACCATCGGCAACTTTTGTCGATTCCATGATTTTTTCTTTGGATTTATTCAAAGCAGTTGGAACCAATCCATGCTCCAAGTTATAGGCAATTTGCATCGCTCTTCGTCGCTCTGTTTCTGAAATCGTTCTTCTCATGGATTCTGTCATCTTGTCCGCGTACATTAGGACTTTTCCATTTATATTACGTGCTGCACGACCAACAGTTTGAACCAAGGAGCGTTCATTTCGCAGGAATCCTTCTTTGTCCGCATCTAAAATAGCCACTAGCGAAACCTCGGGAAGGTCTAGTCCTTCTCGGAGCAAATTCACGCCAATGAGTACATCGAAATCACCAAGTCTTAACTGACGAAGTATTTCAACACGCTCAATCGTGTCAATTTCACTATGGATGTAGCGACAAAGGATTCCGAGCTTATCAAAGTATTTCTGTAATTCTTCTGCCATTCTTTTGGTCAAGGTTGTCACTAAAATCCGCTCTTTCACAGCTATTCGTTCTTGAATGGCCGCCATTAAATGGTCAATTTGATGCTTGGATGGATGTACTTCAATGATGGGGTCTAAAAGTCCGGTTGGACGAATCAATTGCTGCACCATGATTCCTTCTGACCGCTGCATTTCATAGTCGGCAGGTGTCGCTGAAACATAAATCGTATTGTTTAAAAAGCCTTCGAATTCCTCAAATTTCAAAGGACGATTGTCAATCGCTGCTTGGAGTCTAAATCCGTAGTCAATCAAGTTTGTTTTTCGCGCACGATCACCGGCATACATTCCGCGCACTTGAGGCAATGTGACGTGACTTTCATCAATGACTAAAAGGAAATCATCTGGAAAATAATCGAGTAAACAGAAGGGACGCTCTCCTGGTTGACGTCGATCGAAATAACGGGAGTAATTTTCAATCCCTGAGCAATAACCCAATTCTCGAATCATTTCTAGGTCATAGTTCACGCGTTCGTCTAAACGTTTCGACTCCTCCAGTTTTCCATCCTCCTTAAAGTTTTGAACTTGAACGACAAGGTCATCCTGGATTTGCTCAATGGCTTGACGGGTGTTATCTGGGCTTGAAACAAATAAATTTGCTGGAAAAATGTCGATTTCCTTGAATGTTTCAATTCGTTCGCTCGTTTCAGGGTCAATGGATGAAATGGTTTCAATTTCATCTCCCCAAAAGCCAATTCGAATCGCATAATCGGCATAAGCTAGAAAAATGTCAACCGTTTCACCGATGGCACGAAACATGCCGCGCTCAAATTTATCACCCGCTCGTTGGTACAGGTTTTCGACTAATCTGAATAGAAATTTATTTCTTGCGACGGATTGACCAACCGTTAAATGCAGAATGCTCTCTCTGAATTCTTGTGGGTTTCCAATTCCATATATACAAGAAACAGATGCGACCACTAATACGTCTTTGCGTCCGGAAAGCAGAGCAGATGTCGCTGATAAACGCAGTTTTTCAATTTCATCGTTGATTTGCAAGTCCTTTTCAATGTACACTCCAGTGGTGGGTAAATAGGCCTCCGGCTGATAATAATCGTAATAGGAAACGAAATATTCAATTGAATTCTCCGGAAAAAACTGCTTGAATTCGCCGTATAATTGAGCTGCAAGGGTTTTGTTATGGGAAAGAATTAATGTCGGGCGTTGAATTTGTTGAACAACATTTGCGATGGTAAACGTTTTCCCACTGCCTGTTACTCCTAACAACGTTTGGTCCGAAACACCCGCGGCTAATCCAGCCACTAATTGACGTATCGCATCCGGTTGATCACCGGTTGGTTGAAAGTCTGAAACAAGTTGAAAGTCCATGTTCACAAATGTAAGGAATATCAGGTGACGCGTAGAATGATTTCACACTTTTCCTATCTTTGTATTATGGAAAAAGAATGGATTGAAGTTGAAGCAATGATTGAAGCGCCAATAAACGAAGTATGGCAAAAATGGACCACAAGTGAGCACGTGACAAAATGGAATTTTGCACATGAGTCTTGGTGTTGTCCGAATGCAACCATCGATTTACGCGAAGGTGGCGCATTTTCTTTTCGCATGGAAGCGGTGGATGGTTCGTCAGGATTCGATTTTCATGGAACATATGATGAGGTGGAAGATCAGGAATTTTTAGCAATAACGATAGGTGATGGACGCAAATGGGAAGTTGAGTTTTCGGACTTAGGCATGTCGACACATGTTACAGAACGCTTTCATCCAGAGTCAGAAAATACATTGGAATTACAGCAAGCAGGATGGCAAGCGATTTTAAATCAATTCAAATCGTATTGCGAGGAGTAGCATGCATCCAGAGGTTGAAGCACATATCCATTCTTTCCCAAAAGAGACCCAAGAAAAATTGTTGGAACTTAGGTCCTACCTAATGAATGCAGTAGAGGGAATGGAAGAGACAAAGAATTATGGTATTCCAACTTTTAAATTCAACGGAAAGAATTTTATACATTATGCTGGTTACGCGCGTCACATTGGGTTTTACCCGGGTGCTGGACCAATTAAAGAATTGAATGAGGAGTTGAAAGGATTTAAGTTTGCAAAAGGATCCATACAATTTCCGTTGAACGTTGAATTACCGTTTGATTTGATTCAGAAAATCATACAAATAAAATTGAAAGACATAAAAAAGCCCTGACGATTCTGTCAGGGCTTTTTTTTAGTTTTTACAAATGAAGACTGCTTGGTTTTTTAGTTTTTTTACTTCAAGAGCCTTACTATAATTCAGGATAAAATTAAGTGCAGCATTTGAAGGTTTCAACTTCGCTTCATTTTTCACTAACGTTTCGGAGTAATTTTTTTGAACCATAGGCTAATTAAATGTTTACACTTTAACGCATGGATTTACAGAATATTGTTTAAGTGTTTTAATTTTATTTGATTGTTTTAATTCCATTAGTTCCGCATGATTGCAAAGGGAATGTTTTTGGTGAAAATATCGGGTGCATTTTGACCTAATTTTACTACTTTTGCGACACAATCAACAACAAAATGAGTAAAGTAATCAAATCAGGTGTAGCAACAGGAGACGAAGTTCAAGCGATCTTTCAACTTGCCAAGCAAAAAGGATTTGCCCTTCCTGCAGTGAACGTAACCAGTTCAAGTACGGTGAATGGGGTAATGGAAGCTGCGGCAAAATTAAATGCACCAGCAATCATTCAGTTTTCAAATGGAGGATGCCTGTTTTTTGCGGGGAAAACACTGTCAAATGAAAATGAAAAAGCAGCAATTCTAGGTGGAATAGCAGGTGCAAAACACGTTCATGCTTTGGCAGAGGCGTATGGTGCAACAGTAATCTTACACACGGACCATTGTGCAAAGAAATTACTGCCATGGATTGATGGATTATTAGATGCTGGTGAAAAGTTTTATCAAGAAACTGGAAAGCCGCTTTATAGTTCTCACATGATTGATTTAAGTGAAGAATCATTGGTGGAGAACTTAGATATTTGCAAAAAATACCTTGAACGCATGTCGAAAATAGGCATGACTCTTGAAATCGAATTGGGAATTACTGGTGGAGAGGAAGATGGTGTGGATAATTCGGATGTGGATAATGCTAAATTGTATACACAACCAGAGGAAGTTGCCTACGCATACGAAGAGTTGATGAAAATCAGTCCAAGGTTTACAATAGCCGCTGCTTTTGGAAATGTTCATGGTGTTTACAAACCCGGAAATGTTCAGTTGACACCGATTATTTTAAAGAACTCACAAGAATTTATACAAGAGAAATACCAAACAGAATCAAATCCAATTGACTTTGTGTTTCATGGTGGTTCAGGATCAACTTTGGCGGAAATTCGTGAAGCCATTGGGTATGGAGTTGTAAAAATGAACATTGATACTGACTTACAGTTCGCGTTCACAGAAGGAGTGCGAGAATATGTTGCGGAAAATATGGAGTATCTTCGTACGCAAATTGGAAATCCTGAAGGGGAAGATTTACCGAATAAAAAATACTACGATCCTAGAAAATTCATGCGTGAAGGTGAGCTAACATTCATCAAACGTCTATCACAATCTTTTGAGGATTTAAATAATATTAACACACTTTAAATTGAAGGAAATGTCTTGGTTTAAACGAAGTAAAGAAGGAATTACAACAGCAACTAGTGATAAAAAAGAGGTTCCTGAAGGACTTTGGGTGCGCTGTTCAAACTGTAAAACATTGTTTACCAGTGATGACCTGGCGAAAAACAATTATGTGTGTGATCGTTGTTCTCATCATGAACGAATTGGTTCAGAAGAATATTTCCACTTAATTTTTGATGATGGAAAATACACGGAAATCGCTGCGGATTTAACTTCAGGGGATCCACTTGAATTTACAGACACAAAGAAATATGTTGACCGTGTTTCAGCTACCCAAAAAGCAACAGGATTAAAAGATGCTGTTCGCACAGCAAAAGGAACAATTGATGGACAAAAATTGGTCATTTCAGCAATGGACTTTCAATTTATCGGAGGTTCAATGGGATCTGTAATGGGAGAGAAAATTGTTCGTGGAATTGATGAGGCAATTAAATCCAATGCGGCATTTATGATTATCTCCAAATCTGGAGGAGCAAGGATGATGGAGGCAGGCTATTCATTAATGCAAATGGCAAAAGTTTCAGGTAAACTTGGTCATTTATCAGAAGCGAAATTACCCTATATTTCTTATTTGACAGATCCAACTACTGGAGGAGTAACTGCATCGTTTGCCATGTTAGGTGATATTAACATCGCTGAACCAGGAGCATTGATTGCGTTCGCTGGACCACGTGTGGTGAAAGAAACGATTGGTCGGGACTTGCCAGATGGATTCCAAACTTCTGAGTTTTTATTGGAGCATGGATTCCTTGATTTTATCGTTGATCGAACGGAAATTAAAGAGAAATTAAGTTTGGCAATAAAGATGTTCATGAGCTAGTTCTCAATGAAAATTACCAAATTAAATGCGGATAGTTCCTGGCTTTGGGAAATAAATGGACTAAAAGTATTGGTTGACCCATGGTTTTCTGAAAGTCAAGTCGATTTTCACCCTCGGTTTTCCACACAGTACCATTTGGATAAACAACCCGAAGTGTACGAAATCCCTCGTCCGGATTTTATTTTTATTTCTCATCCGTTCACCGATCATTGCAATCAGGAAACGTTAATGAAATTCTCCTCTGAAATCCCGGTGATTTGTTTGCCCGGTATTCAGCGAAAAATGCTAAAATGGAAACATTTCAATCAATTTATTTCTCTTGGTGATGCTCCATTTCGAATGGAAAAAATCTCTAAAACAGGTTTTTTGGATCTGGTACATCATGCCTATTTAATATCAGATGGTTCCATAAGTATGTGTTACGCACCACACGGAACTAGAACGATTGAAAATGCGAAGCAAGCTGCAGTTTTACTCACCACGGTGACGACTTATGAACTTCCGTTTTACCTTGGTGGGACCGTTAATCTCGGTTTGAAAAAAGCCATTCAATTGGCTGAAAAACTGAAAGTTAAAACGCTTATTTCTACACATGATGAGCAAAAAAGACAAGCTGGACTTGTGGCGAGATTGTCCAAACGAAAATATACACTCTCAAACGAGTTTCTCACCTTGACTCAAGGTCAATCTTTCGAGTTTTAATATTTTTTTACCTCCGTACAAATCCGTATTTTAGAGCATTCAAAAAAATGCCATGCGAAAAATACTACTTTACTTTTCATTTTTGATTCTTGGATTTCAGTTAAGTGCGCAAGATACGACTTGGGTTCAGACCTTTACATTTGATTCGATTACAACTCGTAGATCATGGTTTCAGTTTCCTCAGGAGTTGGATACCATGCGTTTTGAAAAGGTCATGATGTACTACAAATTGAAATGTAGTCCCTTAACAACATGGGATCAATATGATTGTGGAGAATGGGACTATTTAACTTATACGCGTGTTTTTGATCATACGGGTTCTTTCGATTCAGTGGCACAAAATTCAAGCCGATTTTTGTCCAATTGGGCGACACCAAACCTCATTAATTTCACACCAGTTCCTTACGCCCAAACGAATACGCATTTAAGAGATGAATGGACAAGATCCATAAGCGGTTTAACTTATTCAACGCCGAATCCCGCAACAAGCGCGCAAAATTGGCCCTTTAAAACGGATGAAAAAGGTGGGCGTTTTCAATTGTTACTGACTCAAGCACAGTTATCCCAAGCAGGTGTTCAGGCAGGCGATTTACAGTCGTTGCGTTTATTTTTAAACGACATTGCCGTGGAAGGTAAATTATTCTTCCCAAGTATCCGCATCAAGTCAACAAATGATTCGGAATTGCAAAGTTTTCATTCGAATGGATTCCTCGAGGTGTATAATTCATCTATGGGTATTGCTGGTGGGTTAAGTCCATTGGTGATTGGCTCCAACGAATTAGCATTTTATCAGTCGTTTAATTGGGACGGGATTTCAAACTTGATTATTGAGTTTTATTTCGAAAATGACATTCCATCTCCAACTTCATTAAGTTTTGAAACAAGTTCGATATCAACGAATCAGGCTTTGTCGTACCAAGGAAAAAATGGATACTTAGCATTAAATGGAAATAATTATACCATGTTGGAGTATTCTGATGAAAATATGGGAGATGAAGTAACGATAGAATGTTGGGTAAAAGGAAATGGAGTTGCGGGAACAAATACGACTTTCCTTGAAGCCTATGACACGCTTGGAAATCGCATTATGAACATCCATATGCCTTGGAGCAATAACAATTTGTATTGGGATGCAGGGGATGAAACTGGATTCGATCGAATTAATAAAGTCATGACTTCGAATGAAATGGACAACGTTTGGAATCATTGGGCATTCGTGAAAAAACAAAGTACGGGTGAGATGTTTATCTATAAAAATGGACAATTATGGCATTCTGGAACAAACTTGAATCGTTCAATGGGATACATTCACCGTTTCATTCTTGGGGCTAACAAAGATCAAACCATTAAGTGGAAAGGTAGTATTGATGAATTCAGGGTCTATAATGTGGCGCTTCCTCAAGTAACAATCCTTGCAAATTATCAGAAGAAAATCGATACGAGTCACCCGAATTGGTCCAATTTGAAAGTATATTATGATTTTGATAACTTGAATTATGCAGTTGATAAAACACCCAATCAATTTAAGTTAATGCCCTCTGAATTTGGGATGATTAAGTTTAATGAATTGCCGTTGGCAGGAATGAAGCAAGAGCTATTCATGCCATTGATTTCATTCGGGCAAGGAACAAGTGGTGCAACTGTTCAAACGTCCGTTTTGAATCAGAAAAAATTCATTGAGCCAATCGTTATTTTCTCTCAAATGCCATTGTTTAGACATTTTGATATTGTAGCAAGTTATGTTGGTGTTCCACAGGGAGATTCATATATATATGATCAAAACGACAATGTTATTAGTCAGTCTTCGTATTCAGCGTCAACGCAGTTAGTGAATACACCGATTGTTTGTTACAATCCGCCATTTGAATTGATTAATGATGTTGAAATTGCGCGATATATTACTCCGTATGGAATTCAATTCGACCTAGGTCCAAACGGTTTCACTTGGAAATATGATGTAACGGACTATCAAATGTACTTGAAGGGTTTAGTGGATTTAGCAGCGCACAATACGCAAGAATTAATCGACTTGAAATTTGCATTTATTAAAGGAATCCCACCGCGAGATGTTCATTCTCGTCAGCCAATTTGGAGTGACTTTAAGTCCTACAATTTTGCTCAAATGGCCAATGATGTTGTCCTTCAGGAAAAGCCGATTATCTTATCTGATTCTTCGGAAACATTTAAAATCAAAACAAGAATGTCTGGACACGGACAAGTAGGGGATTTTGCATGTTGTGAATGGGTAGCCAATGATCACCAAATTAAGGTTGACGGTGTTCCGCGTTTTAACTGGAACATTTGGCAGTCAACAGAATGTGGGGATAATCCAAACATTGGTCAAGGTGGAACATGGCCTTATGCACGGGAGGGATGGTGTCCTGGCGACCGAGTAAAAGAACATGAATTTGAGTTAACTCCATATGTGGCTCCAGGGGATACGGTAAAACTAGATTATGCAATCAATGCGGTTCCAGGAAATGATCCAGGACAAGCCGGTGGGAATTACATTGCTGCTTATGATTTGATTTCGTATTCTGCGCCTAATTTTCAAAATGACGCATCTATTTCGGATGTTTTGAATCCTAATAACTGGGAATATTACGGGAAGTGGAATCCTACCTGTCAAAATCCACGAGTGGTATTGAAAAACACCGGAGCTCAACCATTGACATCTTGCCGCATTTTTGCATGGATTACCTACGGAGTAAACATCGTTTATGATTGGACTGGAAACTTAGGGTTTTTAGAAGAGACGGTGATCGAATTACCGGTAGATAATGTCGATTGGTGGATGGATTATAATAGCAATCAAACGTTTACGGCATGGGTTGCGGATGTGAATGGCATTATTGGCGAAGATGAATACAATCAAAATAGTTTGAAATCAACAAAATTTGAAGCCCCGGAGCGCATTGATGGTCCATTTTTCATTTGGTTGACTACAAACAATAAGGCTAGCGAGAATAAGTACCGAATGGTAGATCATGCAGGGAATATTCTATTTGAACGAGATAATTTAATGAATCAGACACAATACAAGGATACATTCAACTTGGCTCCAGGATGCTATTCCATTATCATTGAAGATTCGGATGACGATGGACTTGGTTTCTGGTATTCGAATCAAGTAGAAGGTGAAACGACTGGTCAATTGCGTTTACGTAAAGTAGGTGGGTCATACATTGAATTCTTCCCGGCTGATTTTGGTAGCTACCATAGGTATGATTTCTCTGTCGGTTTCACACTTGATGTGAAGGAAGAGGAGTTAGCACATGAGATTGCGATTTATCCTAATCCAACCAATGGTGTGACAACGGTTGAGGTGAGTGGCTCCGTTTATAACGATGCATCCGTTGAAGTATATGATTTGTCTGGCAGGAAATTGATGCAGGAGAAGATGAATGCGACTCAGTATTTTGCTGAATCATTTTTAGATCTTTCTTCTATGAATGCCGGCACCTATTTAGTGAGAATTATCACCAATCAGCGCGTGTATACGAAGGAATTAGTGAAATACTAATTATTTTTTATTCAAGTAATTTAGACTGAAAGTAATGTCCTTCATCATTTCTATTTGTAATTCTTGAATTTCAAATAGATCTTTTTGTTGATGGATGATTAAGTGATCCATCTTTTCATGCAATGTTCTTATTTTCAACTCTGATTTTAAGTTAATCATGTAGTCTAGTTTGGAGCGTTCTCGGTCTTTTTCCTCCTGTCGGTTTTGACTCATCATGATGATAGGGGCTTGAAGTGCTGCAATACACGAAAGGATGAGGTTTAGTAAAATAAATGGATATGGATCGAAACCTTTGTTCGGTAAGAAAACAGTATTTAAGACAATCCAAACACATAAGAAAAATCCGAATGAGATAATAAAGGTCCAACTTCCACCGAATGAAGCAAGGTGATCTGCCATTTTTTGCCCATGCGTTAAGTTGGCGTTTTCCTGAAACATTGCTAGATTACTAATTTGGTTACCCTCTGAAAGTGTGTCAACAACAAGCTTCTCCATGGAGGATAATTCACCAAGTTGTCCTTTCATTTTTAGTGTCATAAATTGAACGCGAAGGGCACTTAGTTCGCTTATGGATAAAAAGCTGGTTTCGGTGAACTCAGGATAGTTGCTTTGAATAAATTTGAATAGACTATCGGAAATGGTTAGAGCGCCAACTTTTTGGGATGAAGAAAAGGTTTTTTGACTTAAATCACTGATAAATTTGTTTGCATTTGCAGTGCTTTTTTTCATGACTTTAATTTAAGCCTAAGTTAGTCTATTCATAACTGATCAAAGGGAATTTAAAGTTGTAAATTTTACTTCTTTGTTTCATTCACTAGACTTGATTTTACCTTTTGATAGAAATTCAAACGTCTTGAAATTTTACTTATTTTTACTTAATGAATTGGAAAGAAACAATCATTAAATATTTCCCGGATGTTTGGCAGTATTTAATCATAATTGTCATTTTTATTTTTGCGGCTATTTTTATTCTTTAAGTACACAATCATGCTGATATTTAGAAACATAACCTTGTGTGTTGTTTTATTTCTTATTGGATTTCAATCGAAGGCACAGTTGAATATTGACTCCTTGTCTCACATTGACTATCAGGCCTTGCATCAAGCCAATCTCAACGATGTTTGGGGCTATGTGGATGAACTAGGAAATGAATATGCAATTGTTGGTACTTCAAAAGGTACATCCATTGTTAATATTACAGATGGAGCAAATCCACAAGAAGTATTTTGGTTGGCAGGAACCGAATCCATTTGGCGAGACCCTTGTGTTTATGGTAATTATGCTTATGTAACTACAGAGGCAGAAGATGGACTTTTAATCATTGATTTAAGTCCATTGCCACAATCTACTAATCTGACGACAACATTGTATACCGGACCAGCCAACAATCCATGGCAGTCCGCTCACACGTGTTTCACTTCACCAAATGGTTACGGATATATTTTTGGAGCGAATCGTGGAAACGGTGGTGTAATCATGCTCGATTTACAGACAAATCCAATGAATCCGGTCGAGGTAGGTACGTATGATCCTTTTTATGTGCATGATGGTTTCGAACGAAACGACACCCTATACATCGGACATATTTACGATGGTTTTTTTAGTATCCTCAATGTTGCTGATAAGGCCAGTCCAATTTTACTAGGCACGAAAACAACACCAAATTCGTTCACACACAATGTTTGGCCATCTTCGAATGGAGAAGTTGTCTACACAACAGATGAAATTTCAGGGGCATATATTGCTGCTTATGACATTACCGACGGATTGAACATTACAGAACTTGACCGTGTGAAAAGTACAGCGAATTCATTTGTTTCACCACATAATGTTCATGTTCTTGGAGAATACTTAGTTACAAGTTATTATAGTGATGGCGTCATTATTCATGATGCAACATATCCATATAATGTGGTGCAAGTTGGAAATTACGACACCTATCCTGGACAAACACCAGGTTTTGATGGCTGTTGGGGCGTGTATCCATTTTTTCCATCTGGAAAAGCAGTAGCGGCAGATATTACCAAAGGTTTGTTTGTGCTTGGGATGAATTATAACAAGGCATGTTACCTAGAAGGCGTTGTAACAGATGCCGTTAGTGGACAAATGCTGTCAAATGTTAGTGTTCAACTTTCAAGTGCCATCATGCTAGAAAAAACGAATTCCATCGGATTCTATGCAACTGGAACAGCTTTATCTGGTGTTTATTCTCTAAGTTTTTCAAAGGCTGGGTACTATCCAATGACACTCTCTGTTTCCTTAGTAAATGGAGCGCTAACAACAATAAATGTTCCGTTAATTCCAATTGAACCTTATTCTGTTCAAGTAACTGTGCGAGAATTCGGAACGAATATCCCTATTACCGATGCGCAAATCCGCTTTTCACATCCCTTAATAGATCATTCCGGTATAACAAATGGATTGGGAGTGGAGGATTTTACATTATTCTATCAAGAAAATTACCGATTGACTGTTGGTAAATGGTCGTACAATACATTTTGCATGGATACAGTGGTAACAGGCTTCACAAATAACATCACGGTTTATTTAGTTCCTGGATACTACGACGACTTTGAGTTTGATTTTGGTTGGAGTGTAAGTGGAACCGCTGAAAAAGGAATATGGGAAAGAGGAGTTCCAAATCCAACAACGAATACTGTACAGGCTATAGATGCGGAGTGGGATTGCGGTAAAGTGGCTTTTATAACCGGAAATGATGTAGGACTGAATCCAGATTTTGACGATGTTGACGGTGGATTCACCCAGTTGCTTTCGCCACAAATGGACTTGAGCTCCTATGCGACGCCCTATATTAATTTTGCGCGTTCCTTCTATTGTTACCATGGGCCAGGAACCTTTGACGACACGATGAGCATATATTTACTGAATGGAACGAATAGTGTTCTCTTGCAACAAGTAATTGGTCCGGAAAGTAATTTAATGGAATTTGACTATTTCAGTATTCCAGTATCAGGGTTAATCCCCATAACCAATACGATGCAACTGAAAATTGTAATTTCGGATTTAAGTCCAAATGTAAACATTACAGAAGGTGGATTTGATCATTTTACCGTGACGAATCAACCCACGGCAAATGTTGAGGTGAATAAAGGAGTTGAATGTGTGGTTTATCCGAATCCAACGACTGATAAATTGTTTTTGAGTGGTTCCAATTTCATTGGTGATTGGCAAATCTTCGGCACAAATGGACAAGTCATCGTTCAAGGGTCAACACAAAGCACAAGTTTAGAAGTTCCCGTTGACAACGTAAAACCAGGCATGTATTTTATTCGTTTTCAAAACGAAGTTCATTCCTGGGTAAAACAATAAATGAATTATTGGTAACTTTGAATCTCCTATGACAGAAGAAATAAACGTCTCCATTGTGATTCCACTCTTTAATGAGTCTGAATCCTTGCCCGAGTTACATCGTTGGATTCAAGGTGTAATGAACGATCATTCCTTGAGTTATGAAGTCATCTTTATAGATGATGGCAGTAAAGATGGTTCTTGGGGGATTATTGAAGAGCTGAGAAGCAAAGATGCGCATGTAAAAGGAATAAAATTCCAGCGCAACTATGGTAAATCAGCCGCATTGCACGTTGGATTTCAAAAAGCAGTGGGTAAAGTAGTCATCACCATGGATGCAGATCTTCAAGATTCACCAGATGAAATCCCTGAATTGTACAACATGATTGTTCAGCAAGATTTTGATGTGGTTTCCGGATGGAAAAAGAAACGTCATGATCCAATTTCAAAGACAATTCCAACGAAACTATACAATTGGGCAGCTAGAAGAATCACAGGTATTCACTTACATGATTTTAATTGTGGTTTGAAAGCGTACAAAAATGCAGTGATTAAAAGCATCGAGTTGTATGGCGACATGCATCGGTACATTCCGGCGTTGGCAAAGTATGCAGGATTCGCGAAAATCGGAGAGAAAGTTGTGCAACATCAAGCGCGAAAATATGGTGTGACAAAATTCGGTTTAAATCGCTTTTTAAATGGTCCTTTAGATTTGATGACAGTTGCCTTCATGGGTAAATTTGGAAAAAAACCAATGCATTTCTTCGGTGCCTGGGGAATGCTCATGTTTGTGCTAGGATTTGGATTATTCCTTTACATGGGGATCGATAAATTGTTCTTTAATACATCAGCACTAAGGCTTTCCGAACGATCTGAATTTTTTGTTGCGTTAATCGCGATGATTATCGGAATTCAATTTTTCCTTACTGGATTTATCGCTGAATTAATCGGACGAAGTTCTTCCACACGAAACCATTACCTTGTTGAAAACGAATTGTTCTAATGGGGAAATTGGTTCGTGTAGATAGTGGTTGGACACTTTTTCTAGACCGAGATGGTGTCATCAATGAACGCGTTTTTGGTGGTTACATTTTGAATTATGAAGATTTTACGTTCAAAAAAGGAGTACTTGAAACTGCTCATGAGTTATTTGGAAAATTCGCAAGAGTTATTGTTGTGACGAATCAACAGTGTGTTTCCAAAGGACTAATCTCGAATGATTCACTGAATCTGTTGCATCAAAAAATGGTGCAAGACTTCCATAACGTTGGTGCTAGAATCGATCATGTATATGCAGCAATAGAAGGTAAAAACGAAGCACCATTCATGCGTAAACCGAATTCGAAAATGGCAGAATTAGCACAGATAGAATTCCCTGAAATTGATTTCAATAAGTCAATTATGGTCGGGGACACAGATGGAGATTTAAACTTTGGGAAAAACTTAGGTATGAAAACGGTTCTCATACGCAGCGAAGAAAAGATTTCGGCTGAACCAGATTTAGAACTAGATGAATTAGGAGATTTAATAGAATTTATATGAAAAATGTATGGATTTTATGGTTGTTTTTCGTTCAAGCTTCCATCGCGCAGGTGAATCAATTGGATGCTAAAGGTTTAAAGCAAGGTCAATGGCATAAGAATTATCCGGGAACGAAAATTTACATGTACGAAGGGAATTTCAAAGATGATAAACCTGTTGGAACCTTTATTTACAGGTACGAATCTGGAAAAATAAAGGCTGTAATTGATAATAAACCAAATGCAAATTTGTCTTCAGTAAAGTTATATTTTGAAAATGAAGCTTTAATGGCTGAAGGATTCTATCGAAATCAGAAAAAAGATTCTATTTGGATGAATTACAACAATCGAGGCGAGTTAGTGAGTGGGGAAAGCTATAAAAACGATAAGTTGAATGGTAAAAAAATCAATTATTACCTGAATGATCAATTGGAAACGGGTAAATTAAATGTTCTTTCAGTGACAATGTATCTAGATGACATGAGGGATGGCGCTTACAAAGAATTTCATCCAAATGGGAAAATGAAATTGTCAGGAAACTATGTAAAAGGACTTCGTGCAGGTGAATGGTTGGAATATTACAATAGTGGTCAACTAATGTCGCGCGTTCGATATAAAGCGGATTACTTGCATGGTTGGTCGTTCTACTATGATAAAAATGGCGCTCAACTTTCCAAAAATCTATGGAGAAAAGGCGACAAAGTAGAAGGAAAAGAGTTAGAGAAGTACTTGAAATGGTGCCAAGATAAAAACATAGATCCAAATCAATAGCAGTGAGTAAACGCGAAAAGATTACTTTTTTCTCTGCTTTACCACCTTTTCGAGGGGGTATTGCTCAATTTAGTGAGCAATTTCGTTTGTCATTAGCCAAAAAAAGAGATGTGGATGCGTTTACATTTCAAAATCAATACCCCAATTTCCTTTTCCCAGGTCAATCGCAATTCGAAGAGCTGAAGCCAAATTTTCAAAACGCTAGAATCGTTTCTACATTTCAACCTTTTACCTATTTCAGTTCATTAAAGATTTTAAAAAAATCTAGAGGAGATCTATTTATTACTAGTTATTGGATGAGTTTTTTTGGTCCAATGATGGGCTTTTGGGCACGCTTTTTACCAAAAAAAACAGTGAAAATCGCGCTGATTCACAATTTAATCCCTCACGAAAAACGCTTTTTTGATGGTGTGTTTAATCGGTACTTTCTTCGTCAGTATGACGGGTTTGTCCTGCTTTCAGATGCTGTTAGAAATGATGTTCTAAAATTGAAACCAGAAGCAGTAACACTTGTACTGAAGCATCCGAGTTACCAACAGTTTGGTTTGAAAATAGACAAGAAGCGTGCTAGGGAAATTTTGAACGTGAATCAAACAAAAAAAACGGTGTTATTTTTTGGTTTAATTCGAGATTACAAAGGCTTAGATTTATTACTAACGGCATTTTCCATGCTTGATGATTCCTTTCAATTAGTCATAGCTGGTGAGGTGTATGGTGATAGGGATGGCTATGACAAATTGATAACTCAATCCAAAAACAAGCACATCTATTTTGTGGATCAATTTATTCCATCGGAAGAAGTTAACCTTTACTTTAGTGCAGCGGATTTGTGCGTCTTACCCTATAAAACAGCGACGCAATCTGGAATTAAGGCAATGTGTGATGCCTTTCATTTACCTGTCTTAGTTAGTCGTGTTGGTGGATTACATGGGGAGATTTTGGAAGATGAAAATGGATTTATTATTAGGGATACTTCAGCTTTCCCACTATCGGAGCAAATCGAAGAAGTTTTTTCAGATTCTAGGATAGAAAATGTTTCGAAAAATATCCAAAATCAACTTGAAAATAAGCAAAATGAGTGGGATGAATTTGCGGATTCAGTGCTCAAATTTGCGGACATGATTCAACAATCGAAAAAATCAGACTGATTATCTCATTGATTGTTCAGGAAAGGCAAATTTTATTTGACTTTCAGGATACTAAATTCTATATTTGCAACCTTAATTAAATTTCAAATACGAATTAACATGCGTTTAAAAGGATTTTTTTGGTTTCTGACGATTGTATTGACTGCTGTGTGTGTGTATCAGCTGTCCTTTACTAGTGTAGCAAGTAGCGTAGAACGCAAGGCAGAAAAAGAAGCCGTACTTAAAGTTGAACAACTTAAAAGAGAAGCAAAAGAAACAGGTGATTCTGTTGTATTGCCGAATAACACGAAAGTTGACATTTTCTCTCCAGAAGGTGCTGAATTAGCGAAATCTGCTTACATCAATGAGATTTTACGTTCGAAAGCTGAGAAACCAGTGTACCCAGTTTTGGGAGCAACATTTTCAGAAGTTAAAAAACTTTCTTTGGCATTTGGACTTGACCTTGTTGGTGGAATGAGTGTGACAATGGAGATTTCTTATCCAGACTTAGTTCGTTCACATGTGAAAAACCAAAAGGATCTTAAATTCACCAAACCTTTTGAAGCTGCATTGGCAACATATGGTCGTAAAGGCGGTGATTTCTTAGATATTTTCATTGCTTCTTATCAAAAAATCAACAAAGGACTTCCGTTGAATTACATCATTAAAGCTGATGGTTTAGGGATCAAGTCTTCAGATAACGACATCGAATCTTATTTCCGAAAGTTGATTGCTTCTTCAATGGATGGAGTTGAGCAAATCATTAGTCGTCGTATCAACCAATTCGGTGTAGCTCAACCGAACATTCAACGTGATTTGTCCACAAATAGATTATACATTGAACTTCCAGGCGTACAAGATGAAAATACGGTTGCTAAGAAAATTCAATCAACGGCTAACTTAGAGTTTTTTGAAACTTACATGCCAGACCAACTTCAAATTCAATGGCAAGACGCTAGCCGTTTGTCTACACAAAAAGAATTGGAGGAAGTTGCTGAAGTAGTTGCTGATACAGTGGCAAAAGACACAACGATCGCAGAAACTAAGCCAGATGCTGGACTTTCTTTGAAAAACATGAACAATAAAACGAAATCATTGGCTGAGTTGGTTAAACCAGTTGGTGGATTCGCAATGGGTTATGCCGAGTTAGCTGATAAATCGAAAGTTGATCAGATATTACGTCGCCGCGATGTACAACGAGCATTCCCTGAAGATGTTCAATTCATGTGGTCTGCAGAACCTGAAAAAGTTGACGATAAATCAAAGAAAACAGCTTATTTCCTTTATGCATGTCGTATTCCTGAAGGTGGAAAAGCGCGCGTGAATGGATCACATATCTCAAAAGCATCGACAGGATTTGATTCTCAAGATGGGAAAATCACGGTTGACCTAGAAATGACCGCTGAAGGTTCAGACGAGTGGGGTAGAATGACAACAGAAAATAAAGACCGTATCATTGCGATCTCTATGGATAGCGTTGTTTACAGTGCACCACGCGTAATCAATCCAATTACAACAGGTAGAACACAAATTTCTGGAAGCTTTACGTTCCAAGAAGCAGAAGACTTGGCTGGATTATTAAATGGTGGAGCATTGCCTGCGCCATGTGTCATTAAAGAATTACAAAAAGTTGGTCCAACAATTGGAGCAGAAAACTCACAGGCTGGATTAATATCTTTCGCTGTAGCATTCTTAGCGGTCTTAATTTACATGTTTTTCTATTATGGAAAAGCAGGATTGGCGGCAAATATTGCGTTAACAGTAAACGTGGTATTGATTTTTGGATGTTTGGCTTCGTTTGGAGCGGTGTTGACATTAGCTGGTATTGCAGGTATCGTTTTAACAATTGGTACTGCGGTCGATGCGAATATCTTGATCTTCGAACGTGTTCGAGAGGAACAAGCAGCTGGTTTGGATTTAACCTCAGCGATTGGTGTTGGATTTAGAAAAGCCTTACCATCAATCATCGATGCGAACGTTACTCACTTCTTGGTTGCCTTGATTTTGAAAATCTTTGGAACAGGTGAAATCGAATCTTTCGCAACAACCTTAATCATCGGTATCTTTACTTCATTATTCTCCGCAATTGTTATCGGTGAGTTGATCATCAATACTTGGTTGGCAAAAGGAAAATCAGTTTCTTTCAATACAACGTATTCAAAAGGCTTATTCCAGAACTTTAACTTCAACTGGGTTGGAAACCGTAAGTACTTCTACATCTTCTCTATATCGGTTACGATTATTGGAATGATTGGACTTTTCTCTCGCGGATTAAAGCAAAGTGTTGAATTTACAGGTGGATATACATTTTCCGTGAAATTTGATAAGAAAGCAGACATCGAATACATCCGAACGAATTTGGAGAAAGTTCTTATTGAAAACAACGAAATTGCTTCCATAGACTTAAAAACGAAATCGAACGATTACAATGTTGATATCGTAACAAACTACCTTTTGAAAAAAGAAGGGGCAATGGACGAAGTAAAAACAAAATTGACACAAGGATTAAATGCGTGTGATGCAAAGTTAGGTAGCCACAAAATTACGGGTCAACGTTTTATTTCGGCATCAGTTTCGAGTGAATTGTGGTCTTCATCTGCCATTGCATTATCATTGGCGATGTTGGCAATCTTCGCATACATCTTGTTGCGTTTCGGACACTGGCAGTATTCAATTGGTGCCATTGTTGGATTAGCGCATGATGCATTCTTCGTTATTTCGATTTTCTCGTTACTTCATGGTTACTTACCATTCAGTTTGGATGTAAATCAGGCCTTCATAGCTGCGATCTTAACGGTTATCGGTTACTCGATGAATGATACCGTGATTGTGTTTGACCGTATTCGTGAGAACTTACGTAAGAGCTCAGGTTCGGAAAGCCAACACGAAATCATCAATCGTTCATTGAACAAAACATTGAGTCGTACCTTCAACACATCCATGATCTTGTTTGTGGTTGTTTTGATCATGTTCATCTTCGGTGGACCTGCAATTAAAGGATTCTTGTTTGCCATGCTAGTAGGAGTGGTTATTGGTACTTACTCTTCACTTTGTGTAGCAACACCAATTTTGATTGACTTCTCTAAAAAATTGAAAGCATAAGCTTCTTAAAAATTTTTGAAAGCCGTCCAATTGGACGGCTTTTTTTTGTTAAAATAATTTGGATGAAAAAAAGATTGCCTGTCCTATGTATTTCTGATGTTTCTTAAATTGCACAGACACAGGTAATACGTTCCGATTTTAAATCACTCATGGCATCAATTGAATCGGAAGATTGGAAATATACGGTTTAGCGTTCAGGAGCACTTTTGGAAGTGAATCATAATGTATTCCTCGGAAATGCATGTGAAGAGGGTTTATATCCCTTTGTTTTTAGGTACAGGACTGCTTAGTGGCATAAGTTGAGTTATAGAAAGCTAGCGGAAATTAATCGATCAGCAAGTTTTAATGGTTGCTCATCTCTTCGTAAAGGTGGGGGAGGATTGATTGAGACATATTTCGAAAAAGACTCATCCATGTAGCCTGCCTTTAAGGCTTAAGCTAATCAGGCGCGTACAAGTATTTTATACATGGAGCATTTTGAACAGAAATAAGCACGCTTGCCGTTTAAAGAAATAACATAAGTTTGATCTGGAGGAATTCTCCAGGAAATTGAATTCAATCCAAACCAATCGATAATCTGGAGCATGCGTCTTGCAGTGATAACTGCGTTTGTTCGATGAAGTAAGCATAAAAAAAGCCCTGACAGAATCGTCAGGGCTTTTTTTATCAGAATGATTCGTTTTTATTCCTTCACAAATTGTTTAACAACTGCTTTACCATTTTGGTATAAGCCAAGGTAATACGTTCCAGCTGCTAATTTTTTACTCATTTCAATGGTTTGTTTCACTTTACCATCCTGTGCAATTAATTCGAATGAGCTAACAAGTTGTCCTGAAAGAGAGAATAATTTACCATCAACTTTTGAATCGGTTATCCCATCGATTTCCAATTCAAATACACCTTTGTTTGGATTCGGGTATATATTAACAAATGTGAATCCTATTTCTTCAATACTATTGGAATTGATGTTAACTTCCATGCTCGTAACACATCCGTTCGCATCTTTAATGTAAATGGTGTAAACACCTATTGCCAACCCGGAGAATAAAGATCCAGAATAGTAATTGGTTCCGTTCATGCTATATGAATATGGGAGGTTTCCTCCAGAACCCGTAACGGTAATTGTACCGTTTGTTCCATTGGAAACGGTAGGTACACATGTCAAACTCAAAGGAGCAGGTTCTGTAATTGTTGTAGAGAAAGTTTGTTGACATCCATTAGCATCTTTTACTGTAACAATATATGTTCCAGCAGAAAGTCCATTAAACGTATTTGTTGTTTGAAATGTAGTTCCATTAATGCTGTATGTCAATGGACTAATTCCACCTGAAGCACTGACAAAAATTTGCCCGTTGTTCAATCCAGCACAAGAAATCATCGTTGGAACGGCATTTATACCAATAGCAGCAGGTTGAGTTATCGTAATTGTATTCGAACCAATACAACCGTTTGCATCTTGTGTATAAATGGTATAGTTTCCTGCACTTAAGTTGTTAAAAGTATTGGATGATTGGTAGTTCGTTCCATTTGTCGAATAACTATAAGCCGCTTGTCCACCAGTTGCAGAAACGGAAATAGCTGCATTTGAATTACCATTGCAAATGATTGTTCCTGTTTGATTCAATGTAGTCGTAATGATAGCTGCTGGTGGAATTGTAAAGGTTCCAAAACCAGAACATCCGCCATTCTCTGTAATCGTATAGGTATATGATCCCGGTGCAAGGTTTCCAAAAACAGGAGAAGATTGACTTGGTCCATTATTCAAGGAATACGAGTATGGTGTTGCTCCACCTGTAGCAGTTAAGGTGATTTGTCCATTATTAGCCGTACAAGATGGATAGAAATTAATCGCCATACTGGTAGTGATGGATGAACCACCAATAATAGTTACACTCACAGACTTGGAGTCGTTACACGTGTTATCATCCGGTGAAGTTCCGTTAACGGTTGTTGTTGAAAAGGAAATGGTATTTGCCCCACTAACGAGTCCATTCACTGTGACAAAAATCGTATCTGTTGATCCAACACCGTTCATTTGTGAAGATGTATAGTTTACAGTAGAAATTGCGCCACTTCCAACTTGCCAACTAATGGTTCCTGAAGTAATGCTCGTACTACCTGTTTGTTCAATTACTACTGCAACTTGACTAGATGATCCGCATCCTGCTCCCGAACCAGGGATAAAAGCATTTGCGATTGAAGCATCCAACACATCCGGATTCATTCGAATAGCGCTAACATTCGTTTTCGTTTGAGAATTATGGTAAACACCGGTAAAGTAAAATGTTTTTTCGTCAAAGTCATCAATGGACATATGGTGGTAGTCACCCCAACGAGTGTCACCTGTTTTAGATGATGTTCCAGCGATAATTGTGGTTTCAGGCATGGTCATTTGTCCAAGTGGATCACACGGTTTTCTTCCGGTCATTTTGATTGATGGGAAATCACCTGCGGTATTACTAGAAGTGGAATAAGCCATGATAATGTTTCCGTATTTATCAATGTTAATTGCTGGCATCCATCTACTTGTTCCTGTTCCAGGTGCATAGGTTCCTTCTTGATAATTCACCCAAGTAGGTGTTGTTACATTTGCTGCGCGACGTAATTCTACCCAACGTACTCCTGCACGATCCGCACCATCTACATCAGTTGCTAACGCTGCTAATATTGTTTGGTGATCATCAAAAACACGCATTGGCGCTTTGTACATGACCGTTTCTCTTAAAGGATCAAGAGTATTTGTCGTTCCAGGCTGTTTAATGCAGGCAAAACTCGTTAAACCGCATAGTTTAGAGTCAATTTCACCAATCACAACGTCTTGAATTTTTGCCACAGTAGCCGTGTTTGCTGTCCAGTTTATGGTCATTTCCCACAATTCAATCCAGTCATTTGTCCCACTGTCTGGTGATCCGTTTGAATGTGACTCGTCATCACGGTGACGAATGAACAACGGTTTCATTCCGGCAGGGGCTGCATTGTCTCCTTCTAAATCTACAGGTGTAATAGACTGAAATCCAAATCCATTTAATGAATATCCAATGGTTGTTTTAATGAATGGTGATGTTGCACCGGTTAACATCGAGCTAATTTTCATTGCGTACACTGTTGGAGGTCCACCTTGATTTGTACTAGCAATGAACGCATCTGATGCTTCACAAAAACCATATTTTGGATAATCAGGGAACGAAGTACATGTAAATGAATACGTGTAATACGCTCCTTGTGGATTACTTGTTTGAGAAACATGAATCAATAGCTTGTTACCTGAGCTTGAAAACTCCGTTAAAAACCATCTTCTCGCAGGTTTATAATATAAAACGATTGGATCACCAAGTCCCGCGGAACCACCCAATGATTGCATCGTTAAGGAGCTAACAATCGTTGCTCCTGTGTTTTTGTTGAAAATTCGGTAAACAGCTCCTCCACCAGAATTCGTAGATTCGATTACCACATTACTATCTGCATCCACTGTTGGGTCTGGTGGTGACATGTTTGTTCCCAGTCCCTGAAACGCCCATAAAACGCTCGCAGAAGCTATTTTTTCAGTAGTTGCATGTTGTTGCCAAAGCCAATCCGGATTGTGCGTGTTACTTTGATCTACCTCGATCAGTTCTCTTCCTTTAAAATTAGGCTTAATGATGGCTTCGTGAGGAGCAATTTGACTCGGACTTGCAGGGACTAAGTGAGAAATAGTTGGAGTAAAGTTCCCGATGAATTCAGATCCTTGCGCAAAGCTTAGGAAATTCAACAGTGAAAATAGTCCAAGTTGGAGTATTCTTTTTTGCATAGCTTATAGTTTTGAGCACTAAATTTAAGACATTCTTTTCAATTAGCTATCTTCGCAAAACAAAATACCTCTACCATGAAAATTCTATTGTCACCGGCGAAAAATTTGAATGATCAATCTAGCTTGACACATAAAACATCCATACCAGTTTTTGAAAAAGAGGCGTATCAATTGGTTAAAGACCTAAAAAAAATCAAAAAGGAAGGATTGCAAGAATTAATGGGTATTTCGGTGGATTTGGCAGCGCAAAATGTTCTGCGTTTCAACCAATGGAAAAAAGCTTCCCTTCAACCTCTAAATGCTTTCCTAGCCGTTGACGTTTTTGACGGAGAAGTTTACCGTGCTTTGAAGGTCGGTACCTTAGAATCGTCAAAATATGATGTGTTAAATAAGGATTTACGCATTCTTTCTGGCTTGTATGGAATTTTAAAGCCTTTCGATTTGATCTATCCATATCGATTGGAAATGGGAACAAAATTCTCGTCGAAGGAAGATCAAAGGAATTTATATGAATTTTGGGGTGACAAAGTCACAAAATCATTAAAAAAAGATCTTGAAAAAGACGAAGTGATTATTAATTTGGCTTCCTCGGAGTATTTTAAAGTCATTCGTATAAATCTTCTGAAAAATCGAATCATCACGCCTATTTTCAAGGAGTTTAAAAATGGTCAATTTACAACGGTCATGATGTATGCGAAACACGCTCGCGGAGCTATGACACGCTACTTGATTGAAAATCAACTATCGGATATAGAAGAATTGAAACTGTATGACGTAGATGGGTATCAGTTCAATGATTTACAGTCTACCGCGGATGAATGGGTTTTTATTCGCTAAATGAAAAGTCAGGATTTCGGTCCAAAATGTCCCATGTGTGATCTGCAAGTAATTTAACCGTTGCAATAAAAGTTAACTCTTGACCAGACTTACCCCATTGAGAAGGTCCGACCAGTGATAAGGAAAATTTCCCAGTATTTCGTTGGTAGAGGTGATAGGTATGATTAATGAATGGTTCAAATCGCATCTCCGCTTGGTAAATAAAGTGAGAAATTTCTTTCCGTTCATTCAGCTTTTTTGCCTGCGACGCGAGTAATTGCATTTGTTCGTACAATTGCGAAAGTTGCATGTCCGTTTGATGCTCCATGGCACTAACAGCACGGCCTTTTATTTTTCCTTGATCTTCGGGTTTAATGATAGCTGAACCGGCATGATGAGCGTATTCAAGTGAATGCGGATTCTCTGTAATCTTATCTGGATCAATTGGATTGATAAATGCTTTTTTTCCTTCAGGTTGACTCACGAAATTAATTTTGATAGTTGCTTTCCAACAGATGCGCCAATTGCAACACCCATTCCTCCCATACGAACACCAAAAGCTACGTTTTTGTTCATTTTTTGAACGATTGGTTTTTTTTCAGACCCGACAGCCATGATTCCGGACCACGCATAATCAATTTCAAAGGGTGTATTTGGAAGGATGATTTCTGTGAGGTAATGTTTAAGTTTTTCTTGGATTAGGTCCGTAGTATTAAATTCAGTGGTCGTCTCCCCCAAAAAATCCAAATTTCTTCCACCACCAAATAAAATTCGATTTCCAATATTGCGGAAATAGTAGTAACCGGATTCCATATGAAAGGTTCCGTTAATGGCAAGTTTCGAAATTGGTTTTGTAATGAGAACTTGTGCTCGTGCCGGTAGAATATCCGATAGGTATTCTTTTGCAAAGGCGTTCGTGCAAACGAGCAGTTTTGCCGAATGTAACATCCCCATCGATGTTTGAACTTCGACGCCAGTATCACTAGAATCAAAAGAAAGTACATTCACTCCGAAAAGAATATTAATTCCCTTCATGGAGCAGGCGCGTTGTAGTTCTTTTATTAATAATCCTGTATGAATTGCTCCTTCCAAGCGGTTGTAATAGGTCGTTTTGATTCCTTGAAAACCAGAATCTATGTGCTTTGTTTTATGCTCGGAATAAACCAATTTCTCCTGCGTAATTTCAAGTAATTTCTCGTTCAAATACCCGAGGAAATCGGAGTCCAATAGTTCCTCTTCCGCACGTATGATATCCCAAGATCCACATGCCTCATATTGAATTTTAGTCTGATCGACAAGTTCTAATAGCTCTCGTAAACCATCTATTCGCATGGTAACGGTGTCCCAAACGCTTTTTTCGTCCATTTTGCTAAGGTCGTCTTTTAACTCGGTCGGACTCCCAAAGCATGTGAATCCAGCATTTTTGGTGCTTGCACCAGTTGGTAAATAACTACGTTCTAAAATGGTTATGTTTGCGTTTGGGTTTGCTTTTCTAAGCTGTAACGCAGTGCTTAAACCAACGATTCCGGAACCGATGATTGTGAAATCAATTCCTTCGGTGTAAATTGATCGTTCCCAGTAACTTAAATTCGAAAAAGGAATCATTTTTTTAACTCGTTAATTTTTAGCAAATTTGTCTTTGAAACAAATGTAGGATTTTACGTTGATTCTATGTTTTGTTTTCAACGATACAGCTATGAATAGACTCGTTATTTTTCTTTTATTTTTTGGTTTTCAATCGATGGTGATTGGACAAACTCCAATACTAATCAAGTTGGAAGGTACAGTACAAGATTTTGTTACTGGACAAAAATTATACGGAGCAACAGTTAATATGATTCAAAATGAATCTTCTGTTTCTCGTGTTATTACGGACATCAAAGGAAATTATTACGTTTCAGCAAAAGTTAATCCATCTCAAATTGTAGCCGTTGTCGTAGCCTTCAATGGATACATGACGAAAAAACTATCCTTTGATTTGAAGACGATTGTCCCAAAGGCAAACGCGACTGATGGTGTAAAGTTAATCGAACAACTTCCATTACAACTTTATGTGATTCGTCCAAATGTTGATTTGAATTTCACCAAAGAAGGTTATGCGGAAAAGTTTGTCTGGGACCAATCCATATACAAGGCAATTCCTGATGCTCAATTAAAGGCAGACATGGACAAAAAAGTAAAGGATTTATACAAAATCGCTAAAGATAAAGAGAAGTTGAAAGCCTATGTTGCATCTGCAGATTTATCTGTCAGTAGAAAGGAATTTGAAAAAGCAATCAAGTATTACGATTCTGCGTTAGTCGTATCTCCAACGGACCTAGGAATTATCGATAAGAAGAAAGCGGTTCAAACCATCATTGACATTAATGAAAGTGAAGCAAAGCGTAAGAAGGAGTTTGATAAATTTAAAGTGGAAGGTGATGTTGCCTTTGCAGCGAATAATTGGAAATTGGCTGAGCAACAATATAAATTGGCGGATCAACAAATACCTAAAGATGCTTACATCATTGGAAAGCTGGCTAAAGTCACCGAAAACATTGAGCTAGAAGCTAAAAATGCGGCGAACAAGGCGCAATATGATAAAACAATGCAAGCTGTTTTGACGTTGAACACAGCTAAAAAATACGACGAAGCGCTATTGAAACTTGCAGAAGCGAAGAAACTTCAGCCGAACGAAAAAGAAAAAGTTGATGCAGAAATCGCAAAAATCAATGCAATCAAAGAGGATGCCGCAACTGAAATCGAGGTGAAACAGCTGTTGAAATCGGCAGGTGTTAACTACACTCAAAAGAAATATGACCTTTCTATTGAACTTTACAAAAAAGCGGATTTAAACATTGCCAAATTCAAAAAGCAAAGTTTGATTGATCAGTACTCGAAAGAGCTTCAGAATGGCATGAAAAAAGTCATGGATTGGAAGACTTCTCAAGAGCAAATCTACAAAGATCAACTTGCAAAGGCCAAAGAAAACTTTACAAAAGGACCTCAGTTTTATTCAGTCGCGAAGACTATTTTAAATTCTGACCCTATGAAAAGCCGTCAAAATGAGCCTTCCGTAATAGAATTAAAAGACAAAATAAGTAAAATGGAAGCGTATTATGCGCAGCGAAAATCGGCATATGCTACGGTTAAATCAAAGAATAATGAGATGGCATTGAAGGAATTAAAAGCCGTTCAAACGCTTGCTACATCAAACGTTAGTTCATTGCCTGCTACCGAATTACCCCAACTACAAAAGAGTATTGATTCTTTAATAAATTTGACCAAAGTAGCAACTCCAGTTGTTACGAAAACAACTCCTGTTATAAAAGAGGATGTCATTGTTGGAACACAATTAAAGGCTCCAGGAGAGCGTTCAAAAGGAACCGCTGAACAAGCATTCAATGATTTAAACAAAACAACGCAACAAAAGGCGGAACAACCTCAACAGCAAATCCAAGAGATTAAGGACGTATTTGATTACCAAAATCATTTTAATGAAACAGTGATTGCCTTACATCAGGAAACAACAGATAAAAACATAGAGGGTTTCAAAGCTGAACAAACCGTGATTGATCGTAAAAATCAAGAAGAATCAGTTGAACGACAAGCTGATCTGCAAAAAGCAATTCAGAAAAATGAGGTTGTAGTTAACACACGAAATAAAGAACAAGAGGAAAATCAGGTTAAAAATGCACAAAGTATCAGTGCGTGGAAGGATGCAAAAGATGTTTCGAATAGAAGCGAGCATGTTGCAGCTGATAATATTCAGGAAGCAGGAATGGCTGCATCAAATCGCATCACAAACCAAGAGTCTTTGCGCGCTGACAAACAAAAAGAACAAGAGGAGAAAGAGTTAAAAGTCCAACAAAAAATAAAAACGGATTATGAAATTTCCGTTTCAAAAAGAGATACAGAGAACGCTGAGATCCAAGACAAACAATATGACCAGGTTCAGAAAATGGCCGCGTACAAATTGGAATTGACAAATACGCCGAATAATCTAAAAGATGAAGAAGGTGTTTTATACCCCAAAAATGCCATGACGGAACAAACTTATACGCAAAAGAATGCGCAAGGATTTGTGACGACGGTTATCATTCGCAGAGTAGTCGTAGATAAAAATGGATATGGAGTTGTTTTCGAACAAACAACTAAAGAGGATGGTGTGAACTTTTTTACACGAAATGGACAAATAATCACTGATTATATCTGGTTTAATGAGTCCACTGGGGCAAATGTGATAGAAAAGTAAATTCATATTTGATTGTCAGTAACTATTCTGTTCCTTTATTGAACTAGTTTCCGTTTCTAGTACTTTCGTTAAAATTCATGTCATGAGAGTACATTTTATTGCCATTGGTGGAAGTGCTATGCACAATTTAGCCATCGCCCTAAGTCGAAAAGGAATTCAGGTTAGCGGTTCGGATGATGAGATTTTTGAGCCTTCACGAACTCGATTGGAGAAAGAAGGAATTCTACCGGCATTCATTGGTTGGGATACGAAAAACATTCATGCTGATGTAGATGCGGTCATTTTAGGAATGCATGCCCGTGAGGACAATCCAGAATTGCTGCGAGCGAAGGAACTTCAAATCCCTATTTACTCTTATCCAGAATACCTGTATGAGCAGAGTAAAGATAAAATGAGAATCGTTATTGGTGGAAGTCACGGAAAGACAACCATCACCTCCATGTTGTTGCATGCGATCAACAACCTTGGGTTAAATGTTGATTATATGGTTGGTGCTCAATTGGAAGGATACGACTGTATGGTTAAATTGACCAATGAGGCAAAATTCATGATTTTGGAAGGGGATGAATACTTGAGTTCTCCGATTGACCGTCGTCCGAAGTTTCACTTGTACCATCCAAACGTTGCCTTAATTAGCGGCATTGCTTGGGATCACATTAATGTTTTTCCAACATTTGAAAATTACGTGGAGCAATTTGAAGTTTTCTGTAATTTGATTGAGCCAAATGGAAAATTGATTTACAACACGGAGGATCCGGAGGTGTGTAAATTAGGTGAGCAAACACGTGAAGGAATTACATCCATTGCGTATCAAACCCCAACGTTCGAACCGACGGAAACAGGAACACTTTTACATTTCGAAGGACAATCTTTTCCATTGTTGATTTTCGGCCCACATAACCTTCAGAATTTGATGGGTGCGATGAATTTAGCGAAAGCGATTGGAATCGAAAACACTGATTTCTTATCAGCAATGTCTGATTTCACCGGAGCAGGAAAACGCTTGCAAAAAGTAATCGAGCGTCAGGATTTTGTGATGTTTAAGGATTTTGCCCATTCTCCATCCAAATTAAAAGCAACAACGGCTGCAGTGAAACACCAGTATCCGAGCCGAAAAGTAGTTGCTTGCATGGAATTGCATACTTTTTCCTCATTAAAGAAGGAGTTCTTACCTCATTATGAAGGCGCAATGATTGCTGCGGATGAGGCTTTGGTTTATTTTAATCCAGAGGTGGTTCACCATAAAAAATTGGAGCCAATTTCTATTCAACAGGTGTCCGACGGATTCGGTGGATCTGTTGACGTCAAAGATAAAACAGCGGATGTTTTATCGTTTATCCGTTCACAAAGTTGGAACAATGCTGTGCTTTTAATGATGTCCTCGGGTAACTTTGATGGCATTGATTACGATCAACTAGGAGAAGAATTATGCGCCACATTGTAAGTAGTATTATTTTATTGCTTGTCATCACCAGTTGTGGTTTACCAAAATTCCAAGTAGAAAAATCTACTTTTTTGGACTTGAAAAAGGAGGAAAGTGCTTTGTATTCGTTTTCAGTTGTGATTTATGATTTGAAAACAGAAAAATACTTCTATTTCAATGATTCTTTGTTGAATGTTCCATTTTCACCTGCTTCAACGTTTAAAATCCCGAATACGCTCATTGGATTAGAAACCAAGATCCTTAAAGATACCACGACAAAGTTGCTCAACGATTCTATGAGTGATCTGACATTGAAATCCGCTTTCCAGCATTCCATTGTTCCTTATTATCAGGAATTAGCTCGAAGAATAGGGGCGGAGAATATGCAGTCCTTCGTAAAGCGATTTAACTATGGGAATCAAAAAACGAGTCCTGAATTAACAAGCTTTTGGTTAAATGGGGACTTACGTATTTCAGCGCTGCAACAGATAGAATTTTTATATAAAATTGAGAAACAGCAATTGGGACTTCGTCCAGAAACGTATAAAACGTTGATGGAGATTTTTGAACTGCGACGTAGTCATCCTTTTTCCATTTATGGTAAAACCGGATGGGGATTTCAGGATGGAAAAGACATCGGATGGTTAGTCGGATTTACAAAATGGGGTAAAAGCCGCTATTTGTTTGCAACAGTGATGACTTCCCCAGAAGCATCATACGGGATATTCGACTTTGGAGCGAAACGTATTTCCTTAACGGAGGCTGCCTTTCAGCAATTATTCAAGCACTAATTTCGAAAGACAATTCTTCTGAAAACGAGTGAAATCAATAAGGAATTCATCGTTGTATAAAACAGCAATGCAAGCAAGGAAATCATCATGGTAAACTGAGGGTCCAATTTATTTTTCCAATCTTTAATGGCTAATTGCTTGATTTCAACATCGCTTTTGTTTTCTAATTCAGGTTGGTTTTTGCGAATGGCGTCCAACTCTTTTTTAGTATCGATGCGCACATAAACTTCGTTCATTTTCTTTTCCCTGAATTCAGGGAAAATTTGTCCGTAATAGAAAAACAAGAAAACACTTACTACAGCAGTATACGGTACACCCGCTAACATGCCATTTTTGATGTCCACAAGTAAATTACTTTCTGTTTGAGTTCGCTTATGCTTGTAAATGCTCCATGTAATCACAAACGTGAGCAGGAACATATTTAGTAGTCCGAAGTATTTAATGTCATACAAAGAAATACTAAGAGCTAATGCGCCCATTTTAACGGCGATCCAAACGAGGCTAGCTATGAGTCCGTATTTTACTGCTTTATTCATTACTTGTTCATTGAAATCAAAAATTCTTCATTCGACATGGTGTTTTCCATGTGCGATTTCAAGAATTCCATCGCTTCAACTGGATTCATATCAGCAATGAACTTACGGATTAACCAAACGCGTTGAAGGATATCCTTTTTCACTAACAAATCTTCGCGACGTGTTCCAGATGCAGTGATGTCAATTGCTGGATAAATACGGCGGTTCGAGATTTTACGATCCAACTGTAATTCCATGTTTCCTGTCCCTTTAAATTCCTCGAAGATGACTTCGTCCATTTTAGACCCAGTATCTGTCAAGGCAGTTGCTAAGATGGACAATGATCCACCATTTTCAATTTTACGGGCAGATCCAAAGAAACGTTTTGGTTTATGCAATGCGTTCGCATCCACACCACCAGATAGTACTTTTCCAGATGCTGGAGAAACGGTATTGTAAGCACGCGCCAAACGTGTGATGGAATCAAGAAGGATACACACATCGTGTCCACACTCTACTAAGCGTTTTGCTTTTTCAAGTACCATGTTCGCTACTTTTACGTGACGCTCGGCTGGTTCATCAAAGGTGGAGGCAATAACTTCCGCTTTTACACTTCTTGCCATATCAGTTACCTCTTCCGGACGCTCGTCAATCAACAAAACAATTAAATATGTTTCAGGATGATTGGCTGCAATCGCATTCGCCACATCCTTTAAAAGCATTGTTTTACCCGTTTTAGGCTGTGCAACGATCATTCCGCGCTGTCCTTTACCAATTGGAGCAAATAAATCCATGACACGCGTTGAAAGTGTCTCCTGCGCATGCCCCGTTAATTTAAATTTCTCTGACGGGAATAATGGTGTTAAATATTGGAAGGGAACTCTGTCACGAATGTAGGATGGGTGACGTCCATTTATGGATTCTACTTTTACCAACGGGAAGAATTTCTCTCCTTCTTTCGGTGGGCGAATACTTCCTTTTACTGTATCTCCTGTTTTTAAACCAAATAACTTGATTTGATTTTGTGACACATAAATGTCATCTGGAGATGGTAAGTAATTGTAATCGGAAGAACGCAAGAAACCAAATCCTTCTTGGATGACTTCTAAAACACCTTCAGCAGAAACGATTCCAACTAAATCGTAATTTGAATCGTCAGGTTTTTCTGTTGATTCAACAGGTGTATTACGTTGATGCTGTTGTCGCTGGTGCTGTTGATTTGGGTTCTGATTTGGGTTTTGATTCTGATTCGGGTTTTGTGGACGGTTATTTTCGCGTCTATTTTGTTGGTTTGATTGCTGATTTGTAGAAACGTCGTTTGGTGTATTTTGACGGTCCGTGCGTTCATGACGGTGAACCGGTTTTCTTACTTCTCTCGCAGGTGAATCTTGTTTAGATTCAGCAGTGGGATTGGTAACTTCCTTTTCTTCCGGTTTAACTTCAGATGCTTCCATTGGTGCACTCACATCCGTCGTTTGACGAATTCTAGGTTTACGTTCATTTCGAACAGTTGCTTCAACCCCATCATTATTAGTTGTTTTAGCTGGACGCGCAGTTTTTACTTCTTTAAGCTCAGTTGTTTCAATCGCTTTTGCCGGCTCTGACTTTGAAGGTTCATCACCTGCGATTTTAGAAATGAGTTCGATTTTTTTCAATGATTCACTATTTTCAATACCTAAGGTTTGTGCAATAGTGCGAAGTTCCGAGATTTTTTTTGTCTCTAATGTTTTACGATCCATTAATGATTGTCTATGTAAATAACCTGTGATTTTGGAGAAGCTTGAACCGATGGTTCGAAAGAATTCACCGCAAGTTTACTAAAAAATGTTTATTCGCGCACCATTTTGTGGAAAAACTATGTTTTTCTTTTCTTCTTTTTCGCCGCAGGAAATAGTATGTTATTCAATATCAAGCGATAACCAGGTGAATTTGGGTGTAAACTTAAGTCTGTAAATGGATCGCCCACGTAATGTTGGTAATCTTCTGGATCATGTCCACCGTAGAATGTCCACGTGCCTTGTCCCATTTCACCGTGTATGTAACGTGCCGTATTCGCAATTTTATTTTCACCTAGAATCAAAACATTCGATTTAATGAGGTCTTTTCTAAAGTCTGTTGTCTGCCCCATAAAACCATTAACAACATCTACATGACATTGTGTTAACATTGTTGGAACAACGTCCCATTTTGCAGAGAAATCAAATAACGTGAATTGATCCATTTTCTCTGAAATCTGTCCTTTGGTTCGTAAATCACTAGCGTCAATGTCACTGTATTCATACACCAAAGGGTCTTGGACTAAATGAAAGTCATGAAAGGCAAAGGTTTGGTCGAAATTGAGTTTGTCTTGTGCCCTCGGATCTGCAGGATCTCCATCGAAAACCGAAGCACAAAGGTCAACTCCTTGTGCTGCTAAAGCAATATCGAAACTGTCCGTCCCACTGCACATGGTGAAAAGAAATCCACCTCCAATTACGAAATTCTTCAGGTTTTGAGCGACAGCTAATTTTAACTCAGAAACCTTGTTGAATCCGAGCATTTTTGCATTCTTTTCAGCTACTGCTACTTGTTCTTGATACCAAGCTTGGTAACGAGCATTTGCATAAAACTTCCCGTATTGACCTGTGAAATCTTCGTGGTGCAGGTGCAGCCAATCGTATTTAGGTAAAAGTCCCATGACGATAGCCGAGTCATAAATTTTGTCGTAAGGAATTTCAGCATATTCTAACACCAAGGTCACTGCATCATCCCACGGCTGCTTGTTTGGTGGTGTATAAACCGCAATTTTAGGTGCTTTTTCCAATTGAACAATTTCCATGTTCACCTCCGGATTAGAAATCTCCGAACGTATTTGATTCACCTGTCCTTCAGCTAAAACCTGGTAGCGAACATTTCGCAGAATCATTTCCTCCTCCAATGTTTTTAAATGTGGGACAAGAAACGAACCTCCGCGGTAATTTAACAGCCATTCCACCGTAATATTATTCTCTAGACACCAAAATGCTATCCCATATGATTTCAAATGATCGGTTTGAGCTTCGTCCATTGGAATCAGCAACTGGGTACTTCGTCCTGAAAATGAGATGATAAAGAAAAGGGAGAGAAGGAGTATGCGCATTTGTTAGAAAGGATTATCGTCTGAACCACTGTTGTCAAAAATATCGGAATCTTCTCCTTCATCCATCTTACTCTTGATGGTGTAAGTATTGAAGTCTTGATTGAACGAATTCATACCTGCAGTTGCATTCCCGCTGGCAATATCCAGTTCTGGAACTTCATGTAAATTCTCAAATCGCGCATATTCAGGAACAAAACGCAATTGAACAGAATCTAAAGCACCATTTCTATGTTTAGCAATGATGATTTCTCCAATTCCATGCAATGAATTTCCGTCGTCATCTTGTGTAATGTTATAGTATTCTGGACGGTAAATAAAGGAAACGATATCTGCATCCTGCTCAATCGCACCGGACTCACGTAAGTCGGAAAGCATCGGTTTTTTATCGCCTCCACGTGTCTCCACGGAACGACTCAACTGCGATAAAGCGATAATCGGAACATTTAATTCTTTTGCGATTTCTTTGATGGATCGAGAAATAGTGGAAATCTCTTGTTCCCTGTTTCCGCCACCTTTTCCATCTTTAGCAGACATTAATTGCAAGTAATCGATGATGATCATTTCGATATTATGCTGTGCTTTCAAGCGACGACATTTTGCGCGGAAGTCAAATATGCTTATACCCGGAGTGTCATCTATGAAAATAGGTGCTGTTGCTAATTTTGTTATGCGGGAATGTAATTGTTGGAATTCGTGTTCTTTCAAATCTCCTTTACGCAATTTTTCCGCTGATAATCTTGATTCACTGGCAATTAAACGTTTTACCAACTGAACAGAGGACATTTCTAACGAGAAGACTGCAACTCCCATGTTGTAGTCAACAGCTGAATTTCTCGCCATGGAAAGTACGAATGCCGTTTTCCCCATACCTGGACGCGCCGCTAATACAATCATATCAGAACGCTGCCAGCCGGAAGTGATTTTATCCAATGCATGGAATCCAGTTGGAACACCGGAAACTCCGTCCGTATTTTGAGCAGCTTTTTCAATTTCTTGAATGGCTTCACGGACAACTGATTGCATGGAACTCACCTGTTTGCTCATGTTGTTTTCGGCGATTTGAAATAAATCAGATTCTGCCGCATTCAACAAATCAAACACATCACGTGTGTCATCATAAGCATCTCGAATGATTTCACTGCTGACACGAATTAATTCACGTTTAATGAATTTCTCTGAAATGATACGTGCATGGTGCTGAATGTGTGCCGATGACGCAACGCGATTTGTTAATCCAGCAATGTAAGCCGCTCCGCCTGCAGCCTCCAATTCTCCATTTTTTTGAAGTTTTGAAGTAACTGTTACTAGGTCAATTGGATTTGTCGAAGCAAATAATTCATGTATGGCTTTATAGATGAATTGATGTTTTGGATCATAAAAACTATTTTGATTCAATATGTCAATTGTATCGTTCACTGCATTTTTCTCCAACATCATTGCTCCAAGCACAACTTGTTCAATATCAACTGCTTGAGGTGGTATTCTCCCAAGATCGTTAATCAGTTGACCTTGTGTTTTTAAGCGTGTGATTGGTTTTCGAATGTTATCAGGATTGTCCATGAAACAAATATACGGATTCGAAAATCATCCTCCGATTCTCCGATTCAATTTCTTATGAAAAAGATGTCAAAGGTACTTATGAACAATTGTTCATATCACTTTAATTCCAGTAATGCTTTTTTTGTTCCGATCTGAAAAGTAATGTAATCTATTTCCTTTTTTGGACTTCTTGCAGGGGAATGTGAACGACCGTAAAAGATGATTTGTAAATGCAGTTTGTTCCACGTTTCTCTTGGAAAAAGTGTTTTAGCGTCCTTTTCGGTTTGGACTACGTTTTTTCCGCTAGTAAGTCCCCACCGCGTAAGTAGGCGATGGATGTGTGTATCAACTGGAAAAGCGGGGTGTCCAAATGCTTGCGACATGACCACTGATGCGGTTTTGTGACCAACTCCTGGTAAGGCTTCTAATGCTTCAAATGAATTAGGAACGTGTCCATTGTGTTCATCTAAAATCATGTGGGATAATGTCCAAATCGCAAATGCCTTTTTCGGCGAAAGTCCACACGGACGAATAATCGCTTGAATCTCCTCAATACTGAGTTTGATCATATCTGTTGGATTCGCGGCTTTTGCAAAAAGAAGAGGTGTGATTTTATTCACGCGTTCGTCCGTACACTGTGCGGAAAGTAACACAGCAATTAGCAAGGTGTAAGCATCTGTATGATCTAAAGGAATCGGCGTCTCAGGATAGATTTTATCCAATTCTGTTTGGACATAGTGTGCTTTTTCTTTTTTTGTCATGTTAATAAAATCCAAGTGTGAGTAAATGAAACCAGCGGTCCTCACTGATGAGGAAATAAAGTAATAAAATTCCGCTGGCATAACGCGAAAAATAAGAACCCATTATAAAAAACGC
Source organism: Crocinitomicaceae bacterium (assembly GCA_044240055.1). GTDB lineage: Bacteria > Bacteroidota > Bacteroidia > Flavobacteriales_D > Crocinitomicaceae > UBA952. The sequence continues at coordinate 84,984 of JBIIAG010000009.1, forward strand.
ATCTTTTTTTCGGTAGAGAAGAAATATATTTGGGATCAGTAAAAACGGAAAAAGAACGAATTGTGCCCAGTAAAAACTGAAATGAATAGGGATTTCTTGTAGGACATTATTTCCGTAAGAAAGAACAGAAATAGATTGATGTAAAATGGCTGTTTTTTCAATTTTAATGAATGGATTAATGTCGAAAAATCCATTGGCAAATGCATTCAGGAAAAAACGTTCACCGTTCGATGTTTTCGCTAAACTGACGAGGTTTCCGTTCATACTCTGATAGGTTTCAGTAGAGTAGGAGGCAATGACTGCAGAATCGTAATGATAGGGTAAAATGAGGTCAAGAATTAAGCTAATAATCACTACTAGGCTTGTGAATGCTATAATCTTGTGCAAAAGAAAAATGGGGCCAGTCTGCAAACGTACATACAGTTTTTCAAGATCGTCCGCTTCTTTTTTCTTACGTGCTTGGTATTGCTCTCGTGCATAGTTTCGGTATTCAGAATACTCCGTTTCGAAACGTGTTTCAGGAGTTTCTTTGATTTCAATTTGCTCCTCGCTTCCCGACATTAATTGTTCGTAAGCCTCTTGAATTTCGATGAACTTCTTTTCCGCATTAGCATCTTTGTTCACATCGGGATGGAATTTCTTGACTAATTTCCGGTATCGTTTGCGGATTTCTTCCTCACTCGCCCCTGGTTTTAAACCAAATACATTAAAGGCTGATCCACGCATCGTTCAGACATTGTTGGAAAGTGAGGTTTCGTTGAATTTTACCACTTTCGGTTAAAATCATGGGCACAGTTTGGGTAAATTTCGGAATTTCATGTGCGGAAAATTCAGATGTAAGCGTCTTTTTATCGAGTGACACTGGTTGCTCTGTCAGTAATACAAGCGCTTCTCCCCAAATGGGATGAGGGATCGAACTTAAGAAAAAACGACCTGAAATGCAACTTGAAAACCGCTTTTCCAGTTCTTCAGGATGGATTTTCTTTCCACCACTGTTAATAACAAAATCCGCTCGTCCTTTCCAAATGAATCTCTGATCATCAAGTAAAACTACTTGATCTGTCGTTTGGATTGGCTTTGAATTTATTTCTGGATAATGAATGGTTAAACAGTTGTGCTCAAGTGTAAAATGAATTCCTGGAAGTGCTTGGTATTCAGTATTCTGTCCAATTTCTCTTAAGGCTACATGGGAAATCGTTTCCGTCATTCCGTAGCTTTGATAGGCCTTAATTCCATGAAGTTTCAAGTGCTCTATTAGTTGAATTGGGATTTCAGCTCCTCCAATCAACAGGTGTTTGACTAATTTTAATTTGGAAAGAGATGAGGGATTCTTGAGAATATGTGAAACTTGTGCGGGGACCAACGCTACGAAGTCAATTTGCTCATCGATCCCTTCGAATGGATCCAAGGTTGGATTCGTGATAAAAAGGGCATAGTTTCCAACAAGTGCTCTTACCATCATCATTTTCCCTCCAATGGTGTCTGGAGATAAGCAAAGTAAGGCTTTTGTCTGTTTGTTTAAATCAAAAAAGGCGATGGTTTTTTTTGCTGATTGAATGAATTGTTCTTTTCTAAACGTTATTTTTTTAGGCTTTCCTGTTGATCCAGAAGTAAAGATACTCATGGGCAGTCCATTCTCCCATTGTTGGCAAAATGTTTCGACTTTTACGTGCAGTTCTTCTTTGAGTTGAATCGATTTGAAAAGCGGATACATGGCTAATATTCGATGTCTAAGTTGAAGAGGTTTTTCAGTGTGTGTAAATTTGGATTCTTGCGTGCAAGCGCACTGAATTTGTCTTTCCCGGTTAAGAATTTTGTTTCTTTTTCAGGCTCATTGCTCATGGACAGTTGAATGTCGACATGGTAATTCTGTAAACTCTTACGCATGAACTCAATGAATCCCACTAATTCTGCTTGGATGTAATCCATTTGTACTTGATTATCAACGACAATACCAAGAACTTCTTCACTAACTAAAATTGGATCTCGTTTAATCAATGCATTATAAAAGGTCTCAAGTCCATTTTCCTTTACGACATAAGCGTATTGCTTCCAGAACATTTTAACGTGTTCGATGCTAAATCCTTCTCTTGGTAAATCCTCTAGGTTTCCTTGTTGTTGCGATTCCTTGAATTTCTCAATGGATTCTTTTATCGAAAGATGCTTGGTTGAAATGGCTCCTTGTGGACTAGTTAAAATTTTATTCTCAACAGTTTGTTCCACTGGAATACTAACTGAGCTTGCTGGTTTGTTTACCGGAGCAGAAGAACTTGATTTTCGGAGTGTTTGTTTCGGAGAAGGTAAAATATCAATTCTCTCCGTCAGTCCTTTTTTTTTTCAGACTCTTGTTTTAAAGAACAGAGTTGCATGAGTGCTACTTCAATCAGTAAGCGTTGGTTTTTCGAGGATTTGTAATCGACATCAGTCTTGCTTAAGATGTTCAAAGCTTTCATGATTCGTTGTGCTTCAATTTCCTTCGATTGTTCGATGAACCTTTGTCGGACAGTATCTGGCACATCCAATAGATTTGAAGTTCGGGCATCTTTACAGACCAATAAATTACGAAGGTGCTCGGCTAAACCAACCACAAAATGGTGTCCATCGAATCCTTTTTCATAAATGTCATTCAAAATCAACAGTGAAGAGGAAATATCTTCCTTTTCGGCAGCATCCATTACTTTGAAATAATACTCGTAATCAAGAATATTTAAATTGTCTAGAACATCTTTGTACGTCAATGTTGTGCCAGCAAATGTCACAATCTGATCAAATATAGACAAGGCATCTCTTAATGCGCCATCGGCTTTCATGGCAATTTGATGCAAGGCTTCAGGGTCAGCTGAAACGCCTTCTTTTGTTGCGATTTGAGCAAGGTGATCAGCAATATCTTTTACGCGAATTCGGCTAAAGTCGAAAATTTGACAGCGTGAAAGTATGGTTGGTATGATCTTATGCTTTTCGGTTGTTGCCAAGATAAAAATGGCATGTTTTGGTGGTTCTTCAAGCGTCTTTAAAAATGCATTAAATGCATTATTGGACAACATGTGAACCTCATCAATGATGTAAATTTTGTGTGTACCTAACTGTGGTGCAATACGCACTTGGTCAATTAAATTACGGATGTCATCAACGGAGTTATTTGATGCCGCATCTAGTTCATAGATGTTAAGCGAGTTACCTGTGTGAAACGAGATACAAGAGTCACATTTATCGCAGGCCTCAATTTGTTCAGTTGGATTAAAACAATTGATTGTTTTGGCTAAAATACGTGCTGTAGTTGTTTTTCCCACACCACGAGAACCACAGAATAAAAATGCTTGAGCTAAATGTTTACTTTTAATGGCATTCTTCAGTGTATTCGTAATCGTATGCTGTCCAACAACCGTATCAAAGGTTTGTGGACGATATTTGCGGGCGGAAACGACAAAATCACTCATGGAACAAATATACCGTTTAAATTCTAATTTTTCACTCTTTGATGAGTTGATATTGATGCCGTTGATTTGCTGAAATGATCAATAGGCGATAACTACCGACAGGTAACATATCAAAATTGAGTTTGGCTCCTTCAATTTTCCCGTTTTGAACAGACTTTCCAACGGACGACATTAAATAATATTCTGAACCAATGAATTCCGTTGGAACGTAAAATTCATTCTTAATTGGATTTGGAAAAATGAGTTGACTTGTTTCTGGTAAGGACTGAATGTGGTTGGTTGAATCATAGATTCCTCTTTTGCAAAAATAGATCTTCAAGCTACCTGATCGCACGTCTCCCCATATGACATTCAAAGTGTCATTTTCAAGAATTACATTCATGAAATCGTTTCCTGATTCTTCTAAAACAGAAAGGTGATTCGCGGCTTGATCACTCACAGAAAAGTCATCGAGCCAAGTGGCAGTATTGGAATTTCTAACGGTACAGAATAATTCGCTTGGTACAGAATATCCTGTTCCAACAGCATTTCTTCTGTCGCGCCAGCAAACGGCTAAATCTCCATTTGATGCGTAATCAGCCCAAATTAAATCTTGAATCTTTCCATTTCCAATTGGATCTTGATTGATGCGCGCCGGACTGCTCCATGTAAGTCCGTTATTGATTGATTCGATGAAAGTAATATCCGATTCTCCAAATGCATCGCTTAAAAAGAAATAACTCATTTGATTTGCATTGTTCGGATTAGCTTTCAATAAGGGTCCAGCTTTAACGAGTGAAGTACTTGTACCAAATCCTTGTCCTTGATAGGCGATGTCGTACGTGTACGTTTGACCTTGGTTATTCGATTGAACACGAATCAAACGTGGGAGCAAACTTTGGTTTACGGCATAACTTGGATAAATGGCTGAAAATCGTCCGTCAGCAGTAACAACAGGAGATGGCATAGGTTGTGTAATGATGGATCCAGCAAGAAAACCAATGTCATCTAACGTTTCAGATTGAAAGGATTGTCCACCGTCTGTACTAATTGAAACATACGGATGATAGGGTGGAGTAATGAGCGTCGGTTGATTGGCGTTCATGTTTGTAATATATATTGTTCCTGCATTCGGACCAGTTGTTTGATCGATAACCATCCATGGACGATCGATGCAAACTTGATTCGGAAAAGTGTTGATGTCTAATGCGGTAATTGGATTCCCCCAAGAAAGTCCACCGTCGATAGATTTACGCAAAAGCACTTTTCCTGCACTAAAGTTGACGTTGTCATAATCGATGTAGGACATAAATAAATTTCCTAAATGATCATATGCGAGGGATACATCGGCACTAGAAAAGGTAGGTGTTATATGTGATTGCCAAATCGGAGTGGACCAAGTACTTCCGCCGTTAGTTGACACGGAAGTTTTAATCACGACCTTATTGTTAAATTGAAACCCCATCCAAGCAGCCACTAAATGCTGATTATTCACAGGATTCATAACGAGGTAGGGCTCTCCTTCAAAGTAGTTTCCCTCAGAAATAAGTTGGTTTTGTGCTTGTATTGTCGAGCCCAAACAAATGAAAAGCAACACATTGAAAAGAATATTTTTCATTTTATAAAGATAAAAAAAAACGCCATCCTTAAAGAATGGCGTTTGAATTCATTATTATTTAGTTTCGATTTATTCGAAAATTTTCAAATCGATTTTTCCATTAACTGTTAGGGATGTAACCGTACCCGATAGCACCATTGGACCAACAGATTGGGTAATGCTATGCGCAAATTTCATTCCGTTTACTTCTTTGAAATCACCATATGTAATCGTTGATTCCATTGTTTCACCATCGCGTGTCATCACATTGATGGTTTTTTCTTTCATGAAAGTAGCCTTGTTAAAGTAATCGAATGATTCATTTTTTCCATCTACCGTTTTCATGACGTAGTAATCCACACCATTCAAGTTCTCAATACCCACTAATTCGTGAGTCAAACCATTTTTAGCAAAGTTCATTTCAGGAATGATCCCGTTAGATTTCGATTTGGAAATTAACTCTTCTTCCGTTAATTCCGTTTTACCAGCTTGCATATTAAAGGTAAATCCTGTTTTTCCATCGTAGAAAGACTTTTGGAATATCATTCCTTGTCCTTCTAGCTTTTGACCTTCCGTCATTGGCGCAACAAATACCTCTGTCGATTTTAACGCAAATGGAATTTGATCACCTTTCAACTCATACACGCGCTCGAAGTTTTTAATCGCTTTCAACTTTTTAGCAGCATCTTTTTTCGTCGTTGTTCCTGTTAGAGCGAGTACATAAGAATCGATTAACTGAACGGAAGTGATGTCAGCAGGTTTAGTATCCTTCATGACATTTCCAAAAGCATCTAAGACTTCGATTTTCCCGTCCGCATCAAAACGTTTTAGTTTCTCAACAACTTCTTCATTACCAACAACGATGATGTTGCAGTTTTTAGAAGTGAAATATTGCTGTGCCATTTGAAGCACATCTTCTTTCGAAACACCTTCTAAACGTTGCAAATAGGTTTGGTAATAGTCATTTGGCAACTTGTTTTTGATGATATTCAAGGCGAAACGCGCAATGGTTTGTGGACGTTCAAGCGAGCGAGCAAATCCACCAGCCATGTTGGTTTTCGTTAAGTTTAATTCCTCATCCTTCACATATTCATTGGTGATTTTCTGAAACTCCAACAAAATTTGTTCAATCGCTGAATCAGTAACAGCATTCTGGAAATTTCCACCTGCTGACATCCATGAACCATCTTCCGTAATGTTTAAACTTGAATAACATCCGTACGTGTAGGCTTTGTCCTCGCGAAGATTTTGCATCAAACGTGTTCCAAATCCACCGCCACCAAGAATTCCGTTTAACACGGTCAATGGCAATTGATTTTTATCTCCCGTTTTCATTTGAATTGGAAAGGTAATGTATACTACGGATTGAACAGCTCCTGGTTTTTTGACGAAAACAACACGGTTTCCTTTGGTGTAACTTCCAGCATTTGGTTGTTCTGTATACACATTTCCACCTGTCCATTTGCTAAAATAAGCGTTTACCATTGCTTCGGTTTGTTGACGTGTGATGTCACCAACTACCACTAAGTAACTTCCTGTAGGAGTAAAGTTTGCTTTGTAAAACGAAACAAGATCTTCTCTTGAAATATTGTTTAATGTTTCTTCCGACATTACATCACTAAATGGATGATTTGGGAAGTTGATTTTAACTGTTGCATTTTGGGCCATTGTCCCTGCATCAGATTTTGCTGACATTAAACTTGAAACGTTCTGTTTTTTAATACGGTCGAATTCCGATTGTGGGAAATTCGCATTTAACAAAACATCAGACATTAAATTTAGTCCTTTGTCCATGTGTTTTGTCAAACAAGACATGGAAATAGACGATTTATCAGCACTTAGAGAAGCTCCAATAAAATCGATTTCCTGATCCAATTGATCTTTCGTTCTATTGGCAGTTCCAGACATGATAAGTGAACCTGCCATGTCTGCAAGTCCAGCTTTTGATCCCTCTAAACGTGGATCAGAACCCATGTTTAAGTCAAATGAAACCCTTGGTAATTTATGGTTTTCTGATAGAATGACTGTAATCCCATTGGATGTAGTGAAGACCTCAGAGTCTTTAATGTTGATTTTTTTTGCTTGCGTAGGTGCAGGCATAATCGAGCGATCGACTTGAGCTGTTGTCCAAGTACCTAACGCTAGAAAGCAAAGTGTGAATATCTTTTTCATGTTTCAGTCGATTATTTTTCTTTTGGTAAGTAATGTAAGATGACACGTGCATCTTGCGTCAAGTATTTCAAAGCAACACGTTGAATATCTTCTTTGGTTACTTTCATGTAATTCTCTAATTGTGTATTCACTCGATTTGCATCTCCGTAGTACACAAAATTGTCTGCAAGGTTTTCAGCGATACCTGCAATAGATGAATTAGCAGAAACTAAGTCATTCTCGAATTTGTTTCTTGCCTTTTGAAATTCATCCTCGGAAATCAACTCTGTTTGCATCAAGCGAATTTGCTCGTCGAATTCTTTTTGAATGTCGTCAAGATTTATATCTTTTGCTGCAATTGCCGCCATGATTCCAATTCCAGCGTCCTCTAATCCGTAGTTAAAAGAAAAAGCGAATTGAGCCATTTCTTTTTTCTCTACGATTATTTTGTTGATGCGCGAAGAACTTCCACCAGAAAGAACCTCGTTCATCATTTCAAGTGCGTAAGTATCTGGGTTGGTTTGCTCTGGGAATTTGTAACCCATAAAAATCGCTGGTAGTTGAATATTGTCGTAAATAACCTCTTTCGTCACTCCAGTTAAAGCTGTTTTGTCCTTTGTAGTTCGATTGATGACAATCGGTTTCGCCAAGTAGCTTGCGATCATTTTTTTTGCCTCAGGACTTGTCGAAGTCAAGAAGTTTTTCGAGTCGAATTTACTTTTTGAAATTCCGTAACGTTTTTCAAAATCAACATCGGACTGGTTGATGAAATCACGGTATAAGTTTATCGCTTGACCTTGAGGAATGGATGCGAAATACTTATCAATCCACGCTTTTGTTTGCGCAACATCCAAGTCTCCAGCAATGGAAAGTGTTGCGTTTGATGGAACATAATAGTTCTTGTAGAAATTCACATAGTCCTCTTCCTGTGCAGCATCGAGGTGATCCATGCTTCCGATTGGAGCCCAATTATACGGATGTGTTTTAAATACGTTTTTAAACATTTCGGTGAAGAATGACCCGTAGGGTTGATTGTCCACACGCTGTCTTTTTTCTTCTTTCACAACACTTCGCTGTGTTTCGATCCCTTTGATATCTACTTTTGCATGTAGCATACGTTCACTTTCTAACCACAATCCAAGTTCTAATTGGTTCGAAGGAAGAATTTCATAGTAGTACGTTCGGTCTTGTGATGTATTTGCATTCAACGTACCACCGTTCTTCTCTACTAATTCACTGTATTCTCCACGTCCTATATTGGCAGATCCTTCGAATAATAGGTGTTCAAAGAAATGGGCAAATCCTGTGCGGTCTGCGTTTTCGTTTTTTGATCCCACATGATACAAAACGGAAACCGCAATGATTGGTGTGGCGTGCTCTTCGTGAATGATTACATGTAAACCATTCGGTAAATCATAGGAGATGTATTCAATTTTCTTTTGTCCAACACTAAGGAAGCTGAACGCAGAAAAACATCCGATTAATACTAACTTTTTCATTTTCAAAATTTGGAATACGAATGTAGTTTAGAAAAATGAGGTTTGCTAAAATTCCACACGGAATTTTTCTCTTTTCCAAAAAGGAAGCGAATTGGCCCAAAAATTGGTTAAATTTGACTCATGCGTTTTTTACCTACAAAGTTATTCTTGGGATTTTTAGTTCTCATTTCTTCAATTGTTCATGGGCAATTGGTTGTTCCTACCATGGACTTCAATAATTTCTTCGTGAATTTTCAAGAAGGTTTTTTTCGACCAATCGAAATTCAACCCATTCTTAGTTACAAGGCAGGCGATGATGTTGTGGCTTACATTGATACACGAGGAAATATGCGTATTTATGATGGCATCGAACGCAAGGATGTGACCGCATTAAATGTTGAATACCAAGTATCGGATCATTTAGTGGGATATAAAATTGCGAATGGACTTCGTATGTGGGATGCAGGAAAATATATTCCTTTAACGAACTTCGGAAGAGGTTTCGTTGTAAAAGATAGTATCATTGTTTTTGAGGACACTAGATATCAGTCATTGAATGTCTATTGGAATAAACAAGTATTGCCGCTAGTTACCATGACCAACGAATTACTTATGCCATCAGCTGTGGGCGAAAACATTGTAGTCTATAAGGATAACAGTGATACGTATTTTTGTTTTTGGCAAGGAAAAACGTTTGAAATTGGGACATATAATGAGGAACCAGTAGAATTCAATATCGGAACGGATGTATTTTGTTTTAAAGATCCATATTCACAATCATTTATGATATTCGATAAAGGGGAATTCTTAGAAATTGAATCTTCTCCCATTAAAAAATATAAATCAGGTAGGGGATTTGTTGTTTATGAAGATTTGAACGGCAACTTATGGATGTTTAAAAACGGAGAAAAAATAGCACTTTCAAATTTTTCTACTTCGTTTTGGGATGTTAAGGATGATATGACTGTTTGGAGTGAAAACAGTTATTTGTTTGCATATACAAATAACGTAAAAATAGAAGTGGCAAGTTATTTCCCTGATCAGTATTTATTGAAAAACAACACGTTTGTTTTCAGAAATATTGTAGGAGGTGTAAGTGCACTAGTTAATGGGAAAATACAAGAAATCACAAACATGCGCGATGCGGAATTTGAGATTTATGGCAATAAGGTATTAGTAACATTGTTTAATAAAACGTCGATTGTATTTTCGGAAGGGAAAATTTACACAAACTAGGTATGAATAGGGTAATTGCCTTTATTTTGCTCTTTTTGAGTTTTCAAGTGCTGTCCCAAAATCCAGCAATTGACCACCTAGAAATGTTATATGATCAAGGATATTATAAGTTGGTGTATCGAAAATCAGCAGGGCTTTTAGATAAACCAGAATACGATTTCACCAAGCTTCCCGGATACTACCGTTCAATTGCCTCCCTTCAATTAGCACAAGATGACCATTGGTATAAACGACATCTTGCAGAGATAGATCAAGCAAAGGACTTTTTGCTCCAATTAAGAAAGAGTGAAAAGGGTCAAAAAATCATTCTTGCACATATTTCTGAACTTACTTTTTTAAAAAAGGATTTAGAGGCATGGTTTACTTTAGAAAAACAAAATCGTGCATTCAACTTAAAAGAATGGAAGGATTTTTCTAGTGTATTTTTTGCTGATTTACCCTTAATTGAGGTGGATGAAAAACAAGGTGAATTTCAATTTGCCGTTCGACCTGATTTGAAATATCGAACGGATATAATTGATGTTGCCAAGAAGCAATTAGGTGCTCCTTATGTGACAGCCGGTTTAGATCCTAGTGGTTTTGATTGCAGTGGATTTACCTGTTTTGTTTTGGAACAAACCGGGGAAAAGATTCCGAGAAGAGCTAAAGATCAATATGAGGCTTGTGTAAAATTATCGGAAACTGAGGCTCAAATCGGAGATTTTGTTTTCTTTTCAAATGGTAGTGATATTAGCCACGTTGGCATTTTAGTCAGTGAAAAGGGAAAAGTAAAAACGATGATCCATGCGAGTAGTTCGAAGGGGATTTCTATTGTTGAAATCGAGAATTCTAGTTATTGGAAGCCTCGAATTGTCGGGTATGGAACGTTTATTTCTCAGAAGAAATAGGCTTGCTAAAGAGTATGAGCCCAATGTACAACAAAAACAATAATTCCATTCCACTGGCACTCCATATGCTGGGATAAAAGAAGAATGTTAAAGTGCTAGGAATTAATACATAAAAAAGTATTCTTCCAATTTGTTGAATTTGATTACCTCTCTTTTGGATCAAAAGAAACAAAGCGAAATAAACAAAGTAAATCACTGGTAGAAAGACCAATTGCGCATATTCCATGAGTAATTCAGGCTGATTGAAAAGAATCAAAGAAATCAACCATTCAAATCCGATAAAAGCCCAAGTTGAAAGGATGAACGTTTGAGAATTTCTTTCGCGATGTAGGTATTGAATACTGCCAATTAAAAAGGTAAATACACTTAAGATGACTATTTGCAACCACGGAAAAAATTGCCAATTAAGAAGTTCTATACTTCCATACAATCCACTGAAGAATGCGATGCCAATGATGGAAATTATCCCATACTGTTTGAATTGATCCATTATTCTTGTTGATTTCTTCTTGATTTTTCACACGCACAAACTAACTGCCATAATGCCCTTGCTCCAACATTCGCATCCCAATCTCCTTCTGATCCTGGAGCTACTTCATTTAGGTCAAATCCGATGATTTTTCTCCCTGAATTAGCTAGTGTAAATAAGAGGTAACTGATTTCTTGCAATTCGAATCCTCCGGCAACTGGTGTTCCAGTGTGGGGACATAATTCAGGCTTTAAGCCGTCAATATCAAAAGAAACATAGACATTCTTTGGTAGGTGAAGAACCATTTCGGCTACTTGCTCCGACCAAGTTCTTCCTGAATATTGCTCATTTTTAATATTCCAATCATAATAGGTTTGTACTCGATCTGAATCCCGGCTTAAAAACACCTCCCGTTCAGACACATCGCGGATGCCAACTTGCACTAGTTTGGACATGTTTTTTGCGTTTTGAAGAACGTTAAACATGATACTCGCGTGAGATTGAGAAAATCCTTCGTATGCGTCTCTTAGGTCTGCATGCGCATCGATTTGAAGAACACCAAAGTCTTCGTACGTTTCATTCAGTGCTTCGATTAATCCAAGTGGGGTGGAGTGTTCGCCGCCAAGTACCGCTGGGATTTTCCCTTGTTTTAATAGGTCTAAACAGCGTTCTTTTAAATTGGCTCTTAACGCTTCATGTGCTTCGTTGATTTCATCCAAAGTGGATTGGTATTTCATCAATGCTTTTTCTTCACCATGTGTTTCTAAGTATTGAATGTATTCCATTCCTTGTTCGCAACAATGTGAATTGATTTCTTTCCATTCTTTCGAAATGGGAGACATATAGACTTTAGTGTCATAGGCACGATCCAAATCGGGATGAAAGAAGTCCAATTGTGTTGAGGCTTCCAAAATCGCTTCGGGTCCATCACTCGTTCCTTTTCCGTAGGAAGCGGTTGCATCCCAAGGAATTGGGACAATCACGATATTCGCTTCTGATTCGGTGTAAGGAAATCCAAAAATATTTCCATTAGCGATACCTACGCCATTTGGATCAAATTCACTCATTTTGTTTGCTTAAAATATTCAACTGCTTTTCGAACGGAACCATGTTCCAATAAAAGTCCCTGTGCTTCAGTCATCGAAACTCCGGTCTCTTCTGCGACCATCCGTGCGCCTCGGTCAACTAATTTGTGGTTGCTCAATTGCATGTCCACCATTTTATTTCCTTTGACTCTTCCTAGTTTAATCATCAAACTGGTCGAAATCATATTTAACACAAGCTTTTGTGCGGTACCTGATTTCATACGGGTACTTCCAGTAACAAATTCTGGACCGACAACCGGCGCTATGGGAAATTGTACGACTGCAGCCAAGGGAGAATCTGGGTTGCAGGATATGCCAGCGGTCAATAATCCATGTGCGTTCGCTTGTTCAATACCTCCTAAGACATAAGGCGTGCTACCTGATGCAGCAATTCCCACCACAGTATCCAATTCGGTCATTTGATGCTGTTGCAAAT
>JBIIAG010000026.1:0-26370 GCA_044240055.1 Crocinitomicaceae bacterium
GTCCCAATGTTTTCAAGGAATTTTTGGTGAATGTATCCTGCCCAATCGGAGTTTTTGAGGTTTAAAATTAGCTTCGCATTTGAAATGTCTTCGGGTTTGTTGAACGAAAGGTCCGCACTAACTAGTCCATTTTTGCTTGGGGAATCAAAGGTGAAGTATGATTCATTGTCGGTAGAAATAAGTTCACGTTGATCTATGTTTTCTTGGTCCTTTGCGTGAATGGCATTTTGTGGAGAAGCGATGCTATATAGGTTTCCGAGTTTATCGTTGATTACTTGGAACGAGGGGTCATGATAGGCGACTTTTAATCCTAGTAGGTTGGTGAATTGCTTTTCCTCGTCTTCATTTTTAATTTGCAAGTGTAAGGAACTTTGTTCTGGATGTAAGTCTAGTAGGTTTTTATAGTCGTAGCGTTCTAGCTGCTTGTTTAATGCACCGGTGAACAAGGTGTTTGTGAATTCAAAGGAATCTCCATTTTGTACATAGATATGCGGGCAATTACATGCGATAGCTAGAATGACCAGAGAAATTAATGACGAGACCAAAAATGTGATTGCTATAACCCCAATTACCCTACCGACTATTGAGGATTTTTTTAATATTTCAGCATGAACAATGTCATCTAATTGAATGCTTACTTTGTTGTCAATTTGGGATATTTTATTGGAGTGTATATGTACTTGGTGAATAATGCCATCATCATGATAATTAGTATCAATAAGCGAGTCTCTTTCTATTTGAAGCGTGTCCACTTGAATGGCTTCTTGTCTAGCTTTTTGACGAGAGGCAATCACCATATCCTCCTTAAAATACCTCCCTTGTGATTGCTTTTCCATGATTCTGTAGTAAAATGCTATTTCAGCAGGATTAGTGGGTTCGATGGTTGCTTCAATGGTTTTATTAGCGATCGTTGCATCTTTCAATTGGATGATTCCATTTTCACTGTGAAGAAAAATGATGGTGTTTTCCTGAGTAAATTCCGTAATTAACCTCTTTTCCATTGCATATTTTGCGGAATTTAACTCATAATATGTACCGCAACTTGAGAGTATGCCAAGTAGCCAAATAAAGCTCATGTATTTAAGCGTGTTTTTTTTACGTAGAGTAGTCAATTTCATAAGTGTAGATTTAAGCAAGATTTTCGACAATTTCACATCCTTCTTGACGCATCTCTGCAATTGATTGCTCATGACGGTCATCTAAAATGTGTGTTTTTTTATTTCGGCAATATGGACAAGCATTGATGTAGCCGTCCGTATCAATGTATAAGTATTTAGAGCCACCACCAGCACAACCAATTGTCCGCTGTTGGTATCCCGGATAGATGAGAATGGGTAAATTTTTGTGTTCTTTCTTTGTGTTCACTTCCAGAAAGAAATCATCAAGGATGTTGAGTTCAAATGGTCTTAACATCACATCTTTTCCTCGATAGTTTCCAACGGATCTTGGCTCTAAAAACTCAACAAAAGCTGCTCCGTGTTCATTGGCAAATTTCATGTAATTCAGTAAATGTTCACGTTGACAGAATTCTCGTGTAACACAAACGATAAAAGTCAACACTAATTTTGCTTCTACGGCACTTTTTGCTGCTTCCATGGCCCATGAAAAAACTTTGTCATTTCGACGGAATGCATTGTGCTTCTTGGGAAGATAATGATCAATGCTGAGCAGAATAGAGGTGAGTCCGGCTTCTTTTAACGCGAAGGCATTTTCTCGGTTCAATTTGAATCCAGAAGTATAAATGGCGAAATCAGAAGTTTTTTGCGCTGTTTTTAGCAATATCAACAAATCAGCCAATCGGTTCATGGGTTCACCTCCGCCGAATTGGATCATGGGTACTCCGGCACTTTGTAGTTTGGAAATGATCTTTTGGTGATCCTCCAGTGTTAATGTTTCTTTTTGATTTAAAATATCACCTTCGAAACAATGTTCACAGTTTAGTGGACATTTTTTAGTCAGTGCAATTTGAACCACGGACTGCTGCTCCAAATGGGTATTAGGTAAATTCAAGGATTTTCTTGCCTCCATTTCCATTGGGATGAAGAAATAGGGGGAGGGAAATCCACTTACATTGCAATTCATGTAAACCTTTCCATCCACCTTGGCAAGTTTGGGTATTTTTTGTCCTATAGTAAAACGGGACTTAAATGCAGCGATTCCCTTCAGCACCTTTAAAAAAGTTTGTGGGTTTTTGTAATGTTTAAAAAGAAAAGCCAACAATCCCAATTTGATGTGGAGTTCTGTCACAAACTTTTGGAATCCAAAAATTAAATGTGGGTTTTTGTGATTGTTTGACATAGCTTACTTTGTTTACTGTAAGTTGATTAACTCAATTATTTCAAAATTAGTTGTTTTTTTTCTCCTAGGATTATTGAATTTTAAAAGTCATACTAATGCACTTGCGAATTTCGTAATTCAATTAGGTAGGTAAGACTATTGATTAGGTTTAGTTGCTTATTTCTCTAGTTCAAGCATCCTTTCTATATTTGCAACGTCAAAAAGACAAATTATTTAAAAAGTTGAACAAATGAAGTTAACATTATCCCTTATTTTAACCTGTTTTGTAGGCCTAGTATATGGTCAATCGGTTAAATCAGAAGACATTACGTATACGTATGTTAAATTACCGACGAATCCAATTACACCGAAAGTAGAGAATTACTATTCCGTCATTACATCAGCGGCAGAAGGTGAAAATGCGAAACTAATGGGACAATTTGAAGCGGATAAACAACGTGCAGAAGCAGATTATCAACGTGAACTAGCTGATTATCCAGCAAAAGCAAAGGCTGCCGATGATAAATTCGCAAAAGAAATGGAAGTTTATAATGCAAAATCTACAGCAACGAAAGTGATTGAAAAGCAGTTGTTGAACGAAAACACGAAACCAGTGAAAGATTATGTTGCGCAACCATATAGAAGATCAATCGCTCAACCACTTTTAAAAACGAGCTACGACTATCCTTCTTTAGCTTCTACTTATTTAAATTTGGATGGTTATACAAAAGCACAAGTTAATGCCTTGTCATACACGGTAAATATTCAAGGTTTTGAGAATTCTCAACCAATGGTTAAGACCGAAGTAAAGGATGAAGTTTCTCGTGTGAACAATGTCTCTACAACATCCAAAGTAACGTATTACTATATTGAATTTACTTACAGATTACCAATGTCTGTTCGCATAGCAGGATTAAATAACCAAGAAATATTCTTTGTTGCACCCGCTGAACTTTCTGCATTTAAAACATACAAGTCACAGTCAACTAAAACATCACCTTCAGTTGATTTTTCTATGTTAGTTAAATCTACAGAAGAGGCATTGTTAAAAGAAAACCTAAAGTTCATTAATCACCTTGTGAATGACCGAATTGGTTATGAAAACACAAGTAGAGCTACTACATTGGATTATGTGAAGTCAAAAAATGATGCACATGCAGATGTGATGGAGGCTTATAACAATGCAACTGTTGGATTGAAGTCATTGACGTCAAATGAATCATTAGCAAAACAAAAATTGACTGCAGCGGTAGACGCGTTTAAAGCAATTTTAACTGAATCGGATGTGTATGATAAAAAAGCACGCATCGACAAGGATGTTACTGTTGCCATTTACTTTGATCTTTTAGAGTGTTACTTCGCTTTGAGAAATACTACAGATGCCGAGGCAACATTAAAGTCTTTGGGTCAGTTAGATCTTTCTAACCGTGATAAAAAACAAAAAGAAAAATTTGAAGCATTATTTATGGACTTAGTGAATCGCAAAGCTGCGAATGGTTTGTAAATTATTTTTTATTCCAATAGAAAGGCTTGTGTTACACATGCCTTTTTTTTTGCATCGTAAAAAATTAAACAAGCGTTTAAATTTTCTCATTTTTAAACAATTGTTTAAAATAAGTGTTTAACTTTGCAAGGCTTAAAAAAGAAATGAAAAAAGACGTTAGTACTGAACAGAAAATTAAGGATGCCGCTCGAAAGGTTTTCATGACAAAAGGATTTTCCGGATGTACCACACGTGAAATTGCTAAGTCAGTTGGAATAAATGTTGCTTTACTCAATTATTATTTCCGATCTAAAGGCAAATTATTTGAATTGATTCTCGAAGCAGCACTTTCCGATTTTATTGAAAGCATGGTTGCCGTTTTCAACCAAAACCTTCCTTTAGAAGTAAAAACACGGATGCTCATCGATAAAGAATTTGAATTTTTAAGAAAGCATCCAGAATTACCATTATTCATTCATGCCGGACTCAATCAAGAGTCTGATGTTGAACTTGATCAGTCAAATTTTCTTGGGCGTCTCCATACAACTGGAATCTTTGAAGAATGCGAAAAAGCACAAGAAGAAGGACGTATGCGTAAAGTGAACATGATAAATGTGACGCTTTTGTTCATGTCCAACTGTCATTTTCCAATTATGAGTAAAAAACTCATTAGTGGCATTTACCAAATCGATGATAAAGAACACGAGGCTCGTTTAAATGAGCACCAAGAAATAGTCAAAGAAATGTTGATTAATTATTTATTTCCTAATACCAATAAACATGCGTAAATCGTTTAAAATCGCAAGTCTATTTTTGGTACTTTTCCACCTGAATTCTTCACGTGCTCAAGTACTAGATTTATCCACTTGCATTCAAATGGCTGATACAGCCAACCTTCAAATTCGAAATGCACAGTTAGATGTTCTGATGAACGAACGTCAACGTGAGGCGTACTTGTCGGCAAGAATGCCGCAACTGAGTGTTAATGCAGATTATAAATATAATGCGGTAATTCCTGGGCAGATTATTCCAGCTTCTGCTTTTGGTGGGCCGGCAGGTGTATTTAATACAGTGAAGTTTGGTGTTCCTTTCGTTTTGTCGAATAATATACAATTGACGCAAATTTTATTTAATTCTCAAGTAAATTATGGATTAGCGGCATTGAAAATTAATACAGAACTTGTCGGAACACAACGCGACATCGCTATTCAAGAGGTTCGCTACCAAGTTTCGAATACTTTTTTCTTGCTTCAAGGCATCAAACAGCAATTGATGTTTATTGATGCAAACATTGCCCATACGCGTGTTATTTTGAAAAACATGGAGTCTTCTTTGGCACAAGGAGTGATTATCCAAACAGAAGTGGATAAAATAAAAATAAATGAGTTGAGTTTGATGAATTCAAAATCGAACTTGTTGGCAACAAAAGATCAATTGGAAAACCTCATGCGGATTTTAATTGGATTTCCTTCAGGAAAAGAAATGTTGTTATCTGAAGATGCGATGGTTCAAAAAACCATTTTGAAAGAAGCTTCTCCAAATTTATTACAATTGAATTTAGTTGAGTCGCAACGTAAACTGAATGAAGAAGAGGGCAAAGGAATTAGAATGAGTTATTTGCCAAACGTGAATTTTTATGGAATTTACAATTACAACGTCAATTTAAATCCGGAAGATGATTTCAGAACCGGAATCCCTGGTGCTTTTCTTGGGCTTCGCTTGGATTGGAATTTGTTTACCGGAATGGAACGTGTGAATAAAGCGAAGTTGAATCAATTGAATTTGGAGAAAATAGACAATCAATATGAATTATTGAATCAGCAATTGAATTACACTATTTCTACGAATAAGCGTCAAATCAACGTTAAATCGGAATCTTTGGATGTCAGTAAAGAGCAACTTCGTCTTGCTGAAAATGTGTATGCGAATGCAAATTTAAAGTTCAAAGAAGGTCTCATTAGTTCGAATGATTTAATCATGGCTGAAACTGGACTTGAACAAGCACAATCCAATGTGGTTTCGGCCTACATTCAATTACGCCAAGCAGAACTAGAATACTTAAAATCAATCGGAAATATAAAATAATAAAAATGAAACGTATCATCTCCATCGCAATTGTTTCCATAGTGGTCATTGCCTTACTTGTTGTTAAACTATTCAGTAATAAAAAAGCTGCTGAAGAAAAAATCTTTATTTACGATGCGAAACAAGCTATTCTTGTAGAAGCAGAACATCCATTAACCCACACATTTGATCGCTCCATGAGTTTTCTGGGGACATTCGAAGCAAATCACCAAAATAATATTGCATCCGATGGTTCTGGAAAATTAATCGAGTTATTGGTTAAAGAAGGTGATGCAGTTGGTCAAGGTCAGGTTTTAGCTCGTTTAGATAACGAATTGACACAATTGCAAATCGAAAATGCAAAATTGAACATCGAACAATTGAAAAATGATAATATTCGTTTTTCGAATTTACGAAAAGACCAAGCAGTTTCCGCTATGGAAGCAGAGAAGATGGAATTGGCATTAAAGTCTGCGGAAGTGCAATTGAAACAATTACAAAAGCAATTGAAAAGCTCGACTGTGCTTGCTCCATTTAGTGGTGTGGTAACAAAAAGACTTGTCGATTTAGGATCCATGGTTATGCCGGGTACGCCAATTGTTGAATTGACGGATATTTCTACCTTGAAATTGACCATTTCGGTTCCCGAACGTGATGTAATGAAGTTCAAGAAAGGACAAAAAGTGGTTGCCAATGCAGATATTTATGGTCGCGACGAATTTAATGGTAGCGTAAGTATGATTGCCGTTCAAGCGGATGGTTCACATAATTTCAAAATTCAAACGACAATTCAAAATACAGCGGTCAATAAAATTATGGCTGGAATGTATGGTTCGGTTGCTTTGGAAAATTCAACGAGTGTAACGACACTTGCTGTTTCAAGAAAAGCATTGGTGGGATCATCGAAAAATCCACAAGTATATGTTGTAAGAAATGGTAAAGCAATATTAACTTCATTCTCCGCTGGAACATCAGATGGAGATTACATAGAGGTTGTTTCTGGATTGTCTAAAAGTGACGTCGTTGTTGTCAAAGGTCAAGTGAATTTAGAGAATAATTCAAACGTTAAATTGTCTAAGTAAGCAGATATGACACTCACAGAACTATCGATCAAACGTCCTTCGTTTATCATTGTAATTTTTACAATTTTAATTGGCGGTGGACTCATCAGTTACAATCAACTATCTTATGAGCTCCTTCCAGATTTCTCTCCACCCTTATTGACGGTTACAACAACTTATCCGGGAGCATCTCCAGCCACTGTAGAGACGCAAGTTTCTAAGCCGTTAGAAGATGCCTTGAGTGGTATTGAAAACATCAATGAGGTGACTTCGTTCTCGTTAGATAATGCGTCACTCTTATTGTTGGAATTTAAAGCCTCTGCGAATATTGATAAATCGTTGGAAGATGCTCAACGCAAAATAAACAATATATTAAGTAACCTGCCAGAAGGTGCACAAACTCCGGTAATTGCGAAAATCGAACCAAATGCATCACCTGTATTGCAAGTCAGTGCAATAGCTTCCAATATGTCGGATCGAGATTTGATGGAATTAATGGATGACCAAATTCTACCTCAAATCAAGCAAACGAAAGGTGTAGCTGAAGTTCAAGTAATTGGTGGGGAACGCCGCGCTTTTCGCATTAACGTTGATAAAGACAAGTTGAAGCGTTACGGTTTGTCGTTAACCACAATTAATCAAATGATTGCTTCTGCCAATGTTGAGTTTCCAACGGGTAAAGTAAAAGGAAATGGAGAACAAATGACGGTTCGGTTAGCAGGTAAATACCAAAGCATGGCCGATATCGAAAATTTGATTCTTTATGCAAAAGGTACCTCAAGTGTTAAATTGAAAGATGTTGCCGAGGTTATTGATGCCAGCGATGATAAAATTGCTGTTTCAAGGTTGAATGGGGTAAACGGAATAGGACTTCGATTGAAAAAACAAAGTGATGCCAATGCGGTGGATATGTCCGAGGCAACGAAAGAGCGATTCAGTATTCTCGAAGAGAAATATAAGAAAGAAGGATTGAAATTCACGATTGCAACAGATACATCTCGTCCAACGGTTGAGTCAGTTGATGCGGTAATTCATGATCTTGAATTGGCGATAATTCTCGTTGCAGCAGTTATGTTATTGTTTTTGCACAGTATGAGAAATGCGGTGATCGTTTTGGTTTCTATTCCAGCGTCGTTGATTTCCACATTTATCGCCATGTATTTACTTGGATATACTTTGAACCTGATGACATTATTAGCTATGTCACTCGTTATTGGTATCCTCGTTGATGATTCGATTGTGGTACTTGAGAATATTTACCGTCACTTGCAAATGGGCAAGAAAAGACGTCAAGCCGCACTGGATGGACGAAATGAAATTGGATTTACCGCTCTTGCGATTACTTTAGTCGATGTCGTTGTTTTCTCACCTGTTGTATTTATTGAAGGAACGATTTCTGATATCTTACATCAATTCTCCATCGTGGTGGTTGTTTCTACATTGATGTCCTTGTTTGTCTGTTTTACTTTGACACCATGGTTGGCATCTCGTTTTGCGAAAGAAGTGGAACTTAATCCGAAAAAACCGTTTCAAGCATTTTTACTCTGGTTTGAACGTCGAGTGACCATTTTTACAGATCAATATGTGAAGTTGGTAGGATGGTCATTGCGCCACAAGTTAATCATGGCAGGTGTCATTCTTGGATTATTTGTTGCCAGTTTTTCTACCATGGGATTAGGAATTGTTGGACAAGAGTTTGTCGCGCAAGGAGACCAAGGGAAGTTTATGATCAAGTTGAAGTACGATAAGAGCACCACTTTTGAAGAGAACAACGCGATCACCTTAAAGATTGAACAATTCTTGTTGGCGCAAAAAGACGTCGTAGAAACAGTGTTTGCTAATGTTGGTGGCCCAAGTTCAGGTATGGGAGCGACTTCTTTTGGTTCGGAAAACCGTTCAGAAATTACCGTAAAGATGAAGCCGGGGATGCAGAATAAGTATCCAACCTTGAAATACATGGATGAAATCAGCAATAGAATTAAATCTCAACATGCGGGAATTGAAGTAAAGGCTTTGAATATTGGTATGGTGGAATCGGAAGAGGCGCCGATTGAAATGTTTCTTTCTTCCGACGATAATGACCTTCTGATTAAGGAGGCAAGAAGGTTGAAATCATATTTGCTTACGATAAAAGGTGCGAAGGATCCTGCTATTTCAACGGATGACATCACACCGGAAATTCGTATTGAGTTGAACCGTGAAAAAATGGGTCAACTTGGATTACCAATTGCTGTTATTGGTATGCAGCTTCAAAACGCATTAGCAGGAAACGATGATAGTCAATTTGATGTGAAGGGCCATGAGTACGATATCCGTGTAATGGTGGATGCATTCGATCGTAAAAATGTAGATGATGTGAAAAACATGACATTTAATACGTCAGATGGAAAGCAAGTTCAATTGGGAGAATTTGCAGAAGTATCCGTTGAAAATGGAAATGGTACTTTGGAAAGAAAAAACCGCATTCCAAACACGACTTTACGTTGTTGGGTATTGGGAACAGCAGCTGGAAATGTATCAAAAGATTTAGAAAAGTATTTAGAGAAAAATCCATTAGATGAAAATGTTCGTTTGACATGGGGTGGAGAAATTAAGCGTCAAAAGGAATCGATGGGTGCTTTAGGTACTGCCATGGGGATTGGTTTGATTCTCGTTTACCTGATCATGGTGGCACTTTATGATAACTACGTTTATCCATTTGTTGTGTTGTTCTCCATTTTAGTTTCTCTAATTGGTGCGATTTTAGCCTTGGCTTTGAGTTCTTCAAACATGGGGATCTTTACTATGTTAGGAATGCTAATGCTCCTGGGGCTCGTCGCCAAGAATGCCATTTTAATTGTCGATTTTACCAATCACCTAAAGGAAACAGGAATGTCCACTTATTCAGCCTTGTTAAAATCGGTTAAAGAACGTATGCGTCCAATTTTAATGACAACCATCGCCATGGTCGTTGGAATGATTCCAATTGCAACCGCAACAGGTTCCGGTGCGGAATGGAAGAATGGCCTTGCTTGGATTCTAATTGGAGGACTTACAAGCTCGATGTTCTTGACAATTATCGTTGTGCCAATGATGTATTATACTGTTGATCGCATTCAAGATAAAATTCGTGCGAGAACAAAAAAACTTGTCGCAGATTTAGAAGATTAACATGTGACTCTTGAAAGTTCGTTTCAGCTCGACTTAAACGAACTTTCATTTCACAATTAGCACACTAGTCAATTAGCTCACTAGTCAATTAGCACATTAGTCAATTAGCACATTAATTAATTAGCACATTAGTCAATTAGCACATTATTCCTTCATCACTTTTTTCATCTGTTTAAGTTCGTTATTATAAATGCACACGAAATAGGTCCCATTCGTGAAACAACTCAAGTCAAATAGGCTAGAGGATTGGTTTATTGTTGATCTCGTCAATACGCGTCCATTTAAATCCATTAATTCAATCGTTGCACCAATCATTGTTTCCTCAACATCAATTGTTAATACATCCCTTGTTGGGTTCGGATAAACCATCCATTGTCCAGTTTCAAATTCCTCAATGGAAACCGAAAGTTGAAAATCACTCGTCTCAAAGCTACAACCAAATTGATCGGTGATTTGAACACTGTAATTTCCGTTCATTAACGGTACAATCGTATCGTTGTTTTGGTTTGGAACCAAAACACCATCTATAAACCATTCAATTGTTGAAGCTGCCGGGTAATTCGATAAGACCAAATCATTCGCGCTTGTCATCGCAAGGATAGGAGAGACAAGTGGATTGCAATAAACGGCGGTAAGTGTATCTGAAAAACTCACACATCCATTAGCATTAATCGCGATAACACGATAAATTCCACTTTGGTAAACCTGGTGATGGTCATTTGTTGCTCCAGCAATTGGACTCCCATTGAAATACCATTGATATGCGTATCCTAAATTTTGAGTTGTAAGTGTATGATTAGTCTGATCAAATGTAATGATTGGTATTGGTGGAAGCCCATATACGTGAACAGTGTCTTGAGCAATAACAGTTGGACTTGGGTAAATGATTTGGTTGTTGATAGCGTAATTGAAATTTGAAGTTCCAGCACCACAACCGTTACAGCCGTTTATGTTTATGGTATGACTTCCCATAAAATCATCCGCTCCAAAATACGTTTCTCCGAAACTTTCATCTGCTTCCCAAATTTCGATGGTGTACGAATGTTGCGGATCTAAATTTATACTAGTGTTCCATTGAATAGGTGGATTTTGATCGCTGATGATGTTGGATTGATAAATCTGAATGCCATTCTGAAATAATTTGAAATAAGCATCCGCATTTTCAAAGGAAGGGAAAGAATTGCCATAATTACTCATTTGATTGATGTTCACATTCGTTAAGGTGTATACATCCGTTGTGTCGATGGAATTCCAAGCGGTGAAATAAACGAGGTAGTCACCTGGTATTGTATATACTTGCGGAACGGGATTCTCACTGAATGAAATGTTCCCATTACCAAAGTTCCAATAATAGGAAAGCATACCGGGATTGTTATTGGTGAAATTAACTGTAATTGGTGCGCACCCAGATGAACCAGACATTTCAAAACCGTTATTTGAAACGCTCGTTGTACCGGGGAGGACTTCCATGAAAAGTTGAAAGGTAATTGGGTAGCCTTGTATAATGGTTAGATCGGCAATAACCGTCACATCGATGTTGTATTGTCCGGCGAGTAGGGGAGTTCCACTTATGTGGATACAGCCATATTGACTTATTTGTGGGTTGTAATCACAATTATTAGCGGTGTTATTGCACTGCCAGGTTAATCCAACCGGAAGCGAGACGGAGAGAATATGGAAATTGGTGAAATCATATCCCATAGTATCCGTTGGCATAACGAATGTTATATCAGAGCTATATGTCTGTCCAAGAGTTCCTGAAATCAGTGTGTCTGGGTAAATTCCAGTGGCGGTTTGACCAAAATCAATGCTGCAAATTTGCGCCTGAAACGAAAAGATCAAACAAGTAAAAAGGAAGGCAAGTGTGTTTTTCATGATGAATTATTTAGGTTTATCGAAATTAGATAGAAACCAATTCAACACAAAGTCAAGCCAGTGTAGTAGGCGAATTTAAACGGATATAGTCGTTGAAAATACGCTCTTAAGCGCGTGGACCTAGTTCGATCAATTCAAGGTCGTGAATGCGGTCATCTGTGATGCAAAAACGTAAAATGGTTTTGACTTTATGAAAGCCTTTGAACCCACATGCACCTGGATTCATCCATAACATGTTGAATTTTTGGTCCATTTGAACGAGGGTAATATGTGAATGACCACAGATAAATAACTTTGGGGCACCATTTTTCATCAGTTCTGCGTAAGCCGGATTCGCATATTTCCCTGGTCGACCTGCAATGTGCGTAATTAACACAGAAACATCTTCTATTTTGAATCTTAAGAATTCTTTGGTGTCCTTACGGATGTTGTGATCATCAATGTTGCCCCAAACGGCCCTCGTAGGTTTGAAAGAACGTAATTCATCTAGCACGTCAAGTGAGCCAATATCTCCCGCATGCCATATTTCATCTACGTTAGCGAAGTGTTTTTTGATTTTTGGATCGATAAATCCATGGGTATCAGAGAGTAATCCAATTCTTTTCAAAATGCTTTGTTTAGTTTGGTAAAAATACGAAAGAAACAAATGTTAGCATCTTATGAAGAAATTATTAAATATTCGATGAAACAATATAAATATTCATCAGAACTAGCTAAATGTTTAAAGGTCAGCGGATAGTTTTCAACAATTTTGACTAAAACGTGATTTATCCCTAATTTTCGGAAACTAAAACCATTAAATCTATAAACTTTTCCTTATGAATTACCTCAAAAAGATTAGTCCTGTGAGTTTATTGTTATTCGCATTTTTGTGTACAACGAATTTCGTTTTTTCGCAAAAAGCATACATTGAGCCAGAGGTTTATGTACCCGTTCCAATGGAGGAATTACCATTCTTCAATAATGATCAGCTTGCTCTTGAAAAAGCACAGCAAGTAAGTGATTTTCAAATGCGCATCTATGCTTTTGCGGCATCAAACGATCAATTAGCTATGTTGACTCAAGTCTCTAGCGATTTGGATTTGAAACGTAAAAAACTTTGCCCGAATTATCCTGGTACTTCAGCGCTAGATGCTGACCGTCGCATGGTAGAACGTTGGGTATTGGATTTTCCGGAAGAAGTAGTTTACTTCGATGGGATTTTGAATACCATTCTTTTCCGTTTAGGAGAAACAAACTAATAGATTTTATAAATACTTAATAAGAAAAAAATGAAAAACAAATACTCAGTACAATTTGTGAGTCGCTTTATACTGCCAATCTTCGTGGCGGTGTTTTCCCTTTTTGTTTCTAAGGTAACTTTAGGTCAAGCTGGACAATGTAGTGGTGGTGGATGTACGATGACTGGTTTCTCATGGGGAGCTGCGCAGTCCACAACATCTTCAACATTTGTAAATTCAGTAGCCGGTACATACGGAGGGGAGTACAATACCTATAACGTAACTAGTGGCAATACCTATGAGTGGTCTCTTTGTACTACAGATGGCGCAACAAATCCAACGCCAGATGGACAGTTGACGTTGAAAAATACCTCCAATACTATTTTATGCTATAGTGATGACCTTTGTGGTGCGAGTCCGAAAATTTTGTGGGTTGCCACATTTACTGGTCAAGTAAGAGTATTGGTAACGCAATATTTTTGCTCAACTAATTCAAATAGCCATACTGTACGTTGGAGACAAGCTGCTGCTGCTGCAACTGGTCCTGTTACTTGCTCCAATGCAAACGCATATGGGGCATCTGGTGCTTCCTACACTGGAGATGAGGAAATCTTCAATGTAACTTTTGGAACCTTATCAAGTACATCAACTTGTGCAACCACTGCACCGGGAGCAAATTCATCTAATCAATTATATTCAAATTATGCTGGTCAATTAGCTGCGCCAGTAGTGAATCCTGGTCAATCGATTCCTTGGAGTGTGAATGTTGGAACATGTGGTGGATGGTATGGTGTAAATCTACGTATTTACTTCGATTTCAATATTGATGGTGACTTTGTTGATGCAAATGAAAACCCAGTAAACATTACAGCAGTTAACGGAGTGAATTCGGGAACAATTGCTATTCCAGCGGGTGCAACTGTTGGACAAGCAAGAATGCGTGTGATTGCGACAGAAGGTACGGTACCCGGTCCAACCGGAACATACGCATGGGGTGAAACAGAAGATTACTGTATTCAGGTAGCGGCTGCGGTAAACTGTTCGGGTATTCCGAATGCGAGTACAGCGACAATTTCAACTACGGGTGGTTGTCCAAATGCAAGTTTCACGCTTTCAGCAGCTAATTTTACGTTTGGAACAGGAATTTCATACCAATGGCAATCTTCAACAAATGGCGTGAATTCTTGGACAAATATCGCAGGTGCTACAGCTACTAATTACACGACGAGTACAGCATCAACATTATACTATCGCTTAGTAACGTCTTGTCTATTTAGTGCATCGTCAAATCAGTCGAATGTCGTAGGTTATGTTGTAGCTGGTAACCAATGCCAATGTGGTGGATATCCAGCGAGTGTGCCTTACTATAACTATTATAATGATATTACGAATGTTACAATTGCAGGGATCAATAACACATCCACTTGTGCGACAGTTGCACCTGGACTTGGTTCTCAATTAAACTTGTACGCTAATTATACAGGTTCTGTAGGTTCAGGAAACTTACAGCAAGGACAAGTAGCTAACTTTAGTTTAACATCTACGGGGTGTGTGTTCGGTTCAGGAAGTAACTTCTTCCAAATTTATATTGACTACAATCAAGATGGTGACTTTTTAGATGCAGGTGAATTGTGTTATTTCCAACCGGCAAATGCTGCAGGAGATCAAACATTGACAGGAAACTTCGTGGTTCCGCCAACAGCTGCTGTCGGTGTAACACGCATGCGTATTGTGAATGTGAATTATGCAACTGCTAATAGCTATAATTACGCAACATATACTTATTACTATGGTGAAACGGAAGATTACTGTATCACAATTTCTATTCCACCGCCATGTGCAGGAACACCAACACCAGGAAATACGATTGCAAGTCCAAATTCAATTTTTGCAGGACAAACAACGGTATTAAGTATGCAAAATGCTACTGTAGGAACAGGGATTACTTACCAATGGCAATCTGCAGCTTCTGCTACTGGTCCTTGGACAAACATTTCAGGTGCAAATAGCTTCAATTACACAGCTACACCTACAGCTACAACTTGGTATCAATGTGTGGTGACGTGTACAAATGGACCTTCAACAGGAACTTCTGCACCAGTTCAGGTATTTTACAATCCTTACTGTAATCCAGCTTATGTTTATGGGACACAATATGGAGATTTAATTTCTGCTGTAGCTATTCCGACGACTACATTAAATAACGTATCAGGTACTGCTACGAATGGTCCAGCTTATACGTACTATTCAAATATTACAGCACCTACATTGCAAGCAGCTACATCGTACAACTTACAAGTAACCGCAGGATCTTTCTCAAATCAGTCTTTTGCTGCTTGGATTGATTACAATGACAACTTTATTTTCGAACCATCGGAAAAAGTTGGATTCTCAACCGCTGCAACAACGGCATCTTTCCAAATGGTATCTTTCCAAATCAACTTGGCTTGTACACCACCGCTTGGTGTTCACCGCATGCGTGTAAGAGGAGTTTATGCAACAGTTGGTTCTACGATTGATCCATGTGCAACTTATTTTTATGGTGAAACAGAGGATTACAACGTTAACATTATTGCTGGTTTACCATTTACTCCTTCGTTTACTGCTACGCCAAACGTAAGTGCATGTACATTGACGGACTACACGTATACAACTCAATCTGGAATGCAAAATTATACTTGGGGTATTCCTGGTACAGTTGGGGTAGATTACAACATTGTAACAGGTGGAACAACAACTTCTAATACGGTAACATTGCAATGGTTGACCGCTGGAAGCAAAACAGTTTCAATTAACTATTTGAATGCTTCTGGTTGTACAAGTACGGGCGCTGTTTCAACAACAGTTACTGTTCAAAGTACAGTTGCAATCACACCAATAACTGGTACTCAGTCTGTTTGTGCTGGTTCTCAAGTAACTTTCGCAACACCTACTATTGGTGGATCATGGTCCTCAAGTAACACAGCAATAGCAACAATCGTTACTTCAAACGGTGTAGTCGCTGGAGTTGGTCCAGGAACTGCTACAATGACATATACTGTACCAAATCCAGGTTCATGGTGTCCGGCGTCTACTGCGACGAGAACAATCACTGTTCTTCCGACTCCAATATTAACAACTAGTTTAGATGTTGATGTTTGTGCTGGGTCTGCAACAACTTTAACCGGAACGGTTGGATTTAATACAACATGTAATCAAACGATCACTTTGTATGATTCTTATGGTGATGGATGGAATGGCGGTACAGCTACAGTTCTTGTAGGTGGAGTTGCTGTTCTAACAAATATTACGCTTCCGTTTGGCGCAGGACCACTCGCGTTTTCTTTCCCTTCATCGAATGGACAAGCAATTCAGGTGACATTTACTGCCGGTTCTTGGGCTTATGAGCCTTACTTTACCATTACAAATGGCGCTGGAACGAACTTAGTAACGAATTACTATCCTTTCGCAAATGGAACATGGAATGGCACCGCTTCAGGTTGTCCTTCTATTACGCCAGTTTGGTCTCCAGCGACAGGATTATCTGCTACGAATGTTTTAAATCCAATTGCTACGCCTTCAACAACGCAATCTTACACGATGACAGCTTCAGCTCCTAACGGATGTTCGGCTACATCTGCACCGATTACTGTAACAGTATTGCCGGTTCCTGCGAATGCGCCTATTTCTGGTCCAACTTCAATTTGTGCAGGTAGTCCAGTAAGCTTTACAAACCCAGTATCTGGAGGATTATGGACAAGTTCTAACATATCAGTTGCCAACTTAAATGGATTAACAGGTTTAGGTGTTGGATCAACAGCTGGTTCATCAACGGTCTCTTATACGACAACAAGTACCAATGGATGTACGACAACAACAACTGCGAATCTTGCAGTAGTTGCTGTTCCGGTTGCTACCATAACAGCAAGTGGTGCAACAGCAATTTGTCAAGGTGCATCTGTAACCTTAACAGCAAATCCTGCGGCATCTTACTTATGGAATAACAATGCAACGACTCAATCCATCACTGTTTCAACAGGTGGTTCATATTCAGTTGAAATTACTAATGCAACAGGATGTACATCAGCTATTTCAGTTCCTACGACAGTAACTGTCAATGCACTTCCAGTAGCAGCAATTGCAGCGAATGGATCAACAGTATTTTGTCAGGGAGGAAGTGTCGCGTTAACAGCTTCAGGAGGATCAACATATGTTTGGTCAGATAACTCTACTGGTGCAACATTGTCTGCGTCTGCGAATGGCATCTATACTGTAACCGCGACGAATGCCAATGGTTGTCAAGCTACATCAAACGCAATTTCAGTAACTGTTAATCCTGCACCAATTGCATCGATTACAGCGAACGGTCCTACAGCATTCTGTCAAGGAAACAACGTTGTGTTAACTGCATCAGGTAATGGTGCCATTGTTTGGACAAACAACCAAACAACTCAATCCATTACTGTTTCTACAGCAGGAAACTATTCTTACACAATTACAGGAGCGAATGGATGTTCTTCAACAGCAACTCCAACAGTTGTTGCAGTAGGAACATTGCCAATTGTACCGGCAATTACTGGATCTAACGATGTGTGTTCTGGTGCTTCAACCTTGTATTCAAATACAATGACTGGCGGTGCATGGACAAGCTCTAATGCGGCAATTGCAACAGTTGACGCTTTGGGATCTGTATCAGGTGCATCTGTTGGTTCTGCAACAATCTCTTACCAGGTTTCACAAAGTGGATGTTCAGCAACAGTGACGAAAGTAATTAGCGTTCAAGCTTCACCAATTGCAACAATCGCTTCACTTGGATCAACAAGCTTCTGTCAAGGTGCGAACGTAACGTTAGTATCTTCTCCAGGTGTATCTTACCTTTGGTCAAATAACGAAACATCTCAAAACGTTACCTTAAACACTGCAGGGCCAATCACGGTTCAAGTGACAGGTGCGAACGGATGTTCAACAATTTCAGCTCCACAAACAATTACAGTGAATGCACTTCCAGTATTGGATCCAATTGCAGGAGCTAGTGTTGTATGTGTAGGATCTACTGGAACAATATCAAATACAACTGCTGGAGGAACTTGGTCAAGTGCCAATGCTAACGTGGCAGTTGTAAATGCGATTTCTGGAATCGTTTCAGGAAATACTGCCGGAACAGCAAATATGACTTATTCTTACACGAACGCAAACGGATGTTCCGCATCAGTTAGTGCACCGGTAGTTGTGGAGGCACTGCCAAGTGCAGCAACGACAGTAGCTGGTTCAACAGTGTTCTGTCAAGGTGGATCAGTAACGATTTCTGCTCCAACTGCAGCATCTTACTTATGGACCCCAGGTGGAGAAACGACTCAGTCAATTTCTGCAACAACAGGAGGAGCATATTCTGTGCAAGTGTCAAATGGTGCTTGTGCTTCAACTTCACCAGCAACGTTTGTAACAGTGAATGCTTTACCAGCTGCATCTATTGCTTCAACAGCAACAAGTATCTGTCAAGGTGGTTCAGTAACATTGACAGCTGCACCTGCAACAACGTATGCATGGACAAATGGTGCAACGACGCAAAGTATCACGGTAACGTCTGCAGGTAACTACGGTGTGACTGTTTCGAATGTAAATGGTTGTACTAGTACATCAGCTCCAACTGCGATAAGTGTGATTACATCGCCATCCTCATTTATTTCTGCGGCTGGACCAACAACTTTCTGTAACGGAAGTAGTGTTGTCTTGTCTGCAAATGCAGGAGCATCTTACTTATGGTCAACAGGTGCAACAACGCAAAACATCACCGCTAGTGCTTCCGGAATTTATTTCGTAACGATTTCAAATGCATCAGGATGTTCAAGTGTGTCAAATGAAATCATTGTGAATACACAACAAGCGTTTGGAGCAACGGCAACAGCTGTTGGACCTACAGCTGTTTGTTCTGGCGCATACGTTACATTAGTAGCATCTCCTGGAGCATCTTACGTATGGTCAAACGGTGCAACAACACAAGGAATCAATGCAGGAGTTAACGGAAACTATTCTGTAACGGTAACAAACGCATTGGGTTGTACTTCAACTTCTGCAAATGTTCCAGTTTCCATTTTACCAGTTCCAACTGCAGGAATCACTGCGAGTGGAGCTACAACGTTCTGTGAAGGTGGTTCTGTTGTTTTAACAGGAACAGGTGGTAACACGTATGTTTGGAATTCAAATATCAATGGATCTACCATTACAGCGACACAAGCTGGAACGTACGTTGTAACAGCATACGCTGCGAACGGATGTTCAGATGCTGCGGAAGTAGTTGTGAATGTGAACGAAGTTCCTTCAGGATCATTCATTCTTGATGGTAATACAGTTCTTTGTCCAGGTGAATCATTAGTAATCTCTGCGCAACCGAACAACACATATACTTGGAACAACACTGCGACAACACAATCAATCACTGTGACAACTCCTGGAACTTATTCAGCAGTATTAACTGGATTGAATGGATGTACAGTGAATTCAGATGTTGTGACTGTAACTGCTGGTGCAGCAACTTCAAGTACAATCAATGCCACTTCTAATAGTAGCTATGTATTGAATGAAGTGGTTTACACGCAATCTGGAACATATACACAAACATTGTTGAATGCAGCTGGTTGTGATAGTACAATTACCTTGAACTTGACATTAACTGTTGGAATAGAAGAAGGAAGCATCACTGATGTAAAATTGTTCCCTAATCCAACAAGTGAGTCCTTCACGATTCAAACATCTGCACCTGTTTATGGTACCTTCAGTATCGTAGACGCACAAGGTAAAGTAGTTTTTGCAGGTGACATGACAGGGACAGAAACGAGCGTAAATATCTCTAACGTAGAAAGAGGAATTTACTACCTACGTATTCCGGAATTGTCTGAACCACTTCGTGTAGTTAAAAACTAAAACGTTTAAACATTAAAAAAGCCTCTGACAGAATCGTCAGGGGCTTTTTTTATTTAAGGGAATTGCAAAACCGAATTGCAATGATTTTATGCATGCAATACGTCCGTTGCAATCGAACGGATGTTTCCTAATCATAAATCTTGCTGAAGTATATTCAGCAGATGAGAAAAAATGCGATGGAAATAATAAGCGCCAATTAGGTGCGTGAGGATTCTCTTCCTAAAAGATATGGGAATATGATACTCATTTAAAAGATGTTGTAATTGGTAAAAGGATTTTAACAAGATGAACCCTAAGAACTCGTCATGTATTAATCCTCAAGTATGGTCAAATTTGCAAAGCGCAACAACACCGTTTTGCTTCCATGATGCGGAAAGAAAATCGTCGCTTTTTTGTCTGGACCAGATCCTTCCATCTTTGTTACTTTTCCTTTTCCGAAACGATCGTGTTCAACATTATAACCTACTTTAATGTCTAATTCTCCCGATTTATTGGTAGGATTCGTTTGCGAAACTTCTTTTAAAGAACGCAAAGGTTGTCCCGGATTACTACCCATCGGTTTGTTAAGTCCACCGGAGAATGGACGCTCAGTAAATCCGCCTCCCATCATAGATCGACCTCCTGCTGGACGATTACGTTGTTCGAAGGATAAATAATTGGCGTCGATTTCATCAATGAATCGACTCGGTTCGCAAACAACCGGTTGCCCCCAAGTAAAGCGAGAACTTGCATAGGAAAGCAAGCAGGATTCCATTCCACGGGTTAATGCCACATAGAATAATCGACGTTCTTCCTCTAGTTCGGAACGTGAATTTAATGCCATGAGTGATGGAAATAAATTCTCCTCTAGTCCAACAATAAATATATGTGGGAATTCTAGTCCTTTACTGGAGTGAATCGTCATCATAGAAACGTGATTACGTTCTTCGCCTTTGTCCTCATCTGCATCTGTCAATAATGCTACTTCAATCATAAAGTCAGAAAGTGATTTAAAATCATCGTCCTCGGATGATTTTGTAAATTCCTGAATACCCGCTAAAAGTTCCTCAATGTTTTGAAGTCTTTCAACTTCTTCTGGACCTTTTTCCTTTTCGCTCAATAATTCGCGCATGATTCCTGAAGACTTTGCAATGCGATCTGCAAGATCAAAGGCATTCAGTTTATTTAGCTCAGCACTAAAACTTCCAATCATGGTGACAAACTCGTAGATTTTTGCTTTTGTCCCTTGGTTGACATCCGTAGGGTATGCATTGAAATCATTCATGACATCCCACATGGTTACATTGTAACGGTTAGCGGAGATAATGATGTTTTCTAAACTCGTTTTTCCAATTCCTCGTTTGGGGTAATTGATAATTCGTTTCATCGCCTCTTCATCCTTTGGATTCGCAGTTAAACGAAAGTAGGCGAGTAGGTCCTTGATTTCTTTTCGCTGGTAGAAGGAAAGTCCACCATAAATGCGATATGGAACGTTTAGTTTTCTTAAAGCCTCTTCAAAGGCACGTGATTGTTTGTTCGTTCGGTATAAAATTGCGAAGTCGTTAAAGGTCGAACTTTGACTTTGTTTTAAGTCAAAAATGGCATTGGCAATTGTACGTCCTTCTTCGTTGTCTGTCAATGATCGAACAACTTTAATTTTTCCACCTTCTTGATTATCTGTCCAAACGTTTTTAAAGATCTGATCTTTGTTTTTCTTGATAACGCTGTTTGCCGCTTCTACAATTGTTTTTGTACTGCGGTAATTCTGTTCCAACTTATAAAGCGCAAAGTCAGGGTAATCTTTTCTGAAATTCAGAATGTTTTGAATATTCGCACCACGGAAGGAGTAAATGCTCTGAGCATCATCTCCAACAACACAAATGTTTTGGTAAGCCGCAGCAAGTTTTTTGACAATTAAGTATTGCGCATAGTTGGTGTCTTGGTACTCATCTACCAAAATGTATTGAAATTTCTGTTGGTAATAATGGAGCACATCTGGAAAGTCTCGAAGTAAGACATTCGTGTAATACAATAAGTCATCAAAATCCATCGCGCCAGCTTTCTGACAGCGATTCGCATATGATTGATAAATACGTCCGATTTCTGGTCGACGTGTTTGCTTATCTTCCAATTGTATTTCTTCATTTCCTTGGTATGATTCAGGAGAAACCAAGTTATTTTTCGCAGCAGAAATCCGTCCAAAGACTTGGTTTACTTTATATGTTTTATCATCTAAATTAAATTCCTTGATGATATCCTTCAAGAGACTTTTAGAATCTTGCGTGTCGTAAATCGTAAAATTATTTGGAAAACCTATGCGATCAGCATTGAAACGAAGTAATTTAGAGAAAACCGAGTGAAAGGTTCCCATGGAAATGTTTTTCGCTTCACCGCCCCCAACAATCTTACCGATACGTTCGGTCATTTCACGTGCAGCTTTATTGGTAAACGTCAAGGCGAGAATATTGAACGGATCAATTCCTTGCTCCATCATGTAAGCAATTCGGAAGGTGAGAACCCTAGTTTTTCCGGATCCGGCACCGGCAATAACCATGGTTGCACCATAAATATGTTCAACTGCTACGCGTTGACTGTCGTTCAGTTCGTCAAGATAAGACATGTAAAAATGATTTTCTTTTCAAAAGTAGATATTAGGTAGAACATGTGGTGTGCGTTCTTCATCATTTTCACTGAAGTTTTAAACAGATGAGTGCTTTAGAAATGAAATCAGCGGAAATGATGTAATTTTGCAATCTAATTGGAAAAAATGAAAGTATACCACAATCCATCCTGTTCAAAAAGTCGCTTGTGTGTGGATTTTCTTACGCAAGAAAAAGTTGATTTTGAAGTGCTTAATTACCTAAAGAATCCATTGACCAAAGTTGAGTTATTGGATTTATTAGGAAAGTTGAATAAAAAGCCATCTGAACTTGTGCGAAGAAATGAGGTGATTTTCAAAGAAGCCTCGAAAGGAACAGTGTTAACAGAAGATGAAATTCTTCAGTTAATGCTAGATCATCCGAAACTAATTGAACGACCAATCGTAGAAGTGAACGGCAAAGCGGTTTTGGCTCGACCAATTGAAAATCTAGAGTCATTTTAAAAATAATTGAATAGAATTACACGCTAATGAGAACGAAATATATTGATTTAATCGAACAAACATTTGATTTTCCTCAAAATGAGTTTAATCTGCGTGAAGACCGCCTGTTTTTCCATGGGATAGACTTGATGCGCTTAATAAACGAATATGGTACGCCGTTAAAGTTCAATTATTTACCACAAGTTTCCAATAATATTCAACGTGCGAAAGGTTGGTTCAGAGAAGCGATTATGAATTTGGGTTACACTGGTAAATACCATTATTCTTATTGCACTAAAAGCAATCACTTCTCATTCGTGCTCGATGAAGTATTGAAAAACGATGTTCACATCGAAACGTCTTCGGCTTTTGATATCGATATCGTGCGTAATTTGATGGATACAGGGAAATTGGAGAAAGGACGATATGTTATTTGTAATGGATACAAGCCCGAGTTGTATTTGAATAACATCGCACAATTAATTGAAGAGGATTATTTAAAAGTGATTCCAGTTGTCGACAATATTGATGAATTAAAACGTTTGATTGCAATCACAACGAAGGAATTAAATATAGGTATTCGCATTGCATCAGAAGAAGAGCCAAAGTTTGAGTTTTACACCTCGCGTCTTGGGATTCGTTACCGTGAAATCGTTCCTTTTTACAAGGCAATTCTAAAAGAGAATCCAAGAGTACGTGTGAAAATGCTTCATTTCTTCATCAACACAGGAATCAATGATACTGCGTATTATTGGAATGAGTTGACGAAATGTTTACGTGTGTATTCAGATTTAAAGAAACTTTGTCCGGAATTAGATTCATTGAATATTGGAGGTGGATTTCCAATTAAAAAATCGTTGGCGTTTGATTTTGATTATGCATACATGGTACGTGAAATCCTTACGCAGGTGAAACGTGTGTGTAACGATAACGAAATTCCTGAACCGAATATCTTTACAGAGTTTGGTTCATTTACGGTAGGAGAGAGTGGAGGTGCGATTTTTAGTGTCCTTCATCAAAAGCAGCAAAACGACCGTGAAAAATGGAACATGATTGATTCTTCATTCATGACAAACTTGCCTGATACATGGGCGATTAATCAGCGTTTTATCATGTTGCCGATTAACCGTTGGAACGAAGACTACGAACGTGTGTTATTAGGTGGATTAACCTGTGACAGTGATGATTACTATAATTCTGAACAGCATTCAAATGCGATTTATCTTCCGAAGTTTGATAAAAACAATGTTTTGTACATTGGATTCTTCAATACAGGCGCTTACCAGGAAACAATTGGTGGCTTTGGTGGACTCAAGCATTGTTTGATTCCAGAGCCAAAACACATCTTGATACGCCGCGATGAAAATGGTTCGATTCAAACGGAGGTTTTCAGTCAAGAGCAAACCGCTCAAGATTATTTGAAAATATTAGGCTATTAAAATTTACATAAGCTTTTAAGCGCTATATTTGCGGACAATTGTGAAAGAGGAATGAAAGCAGAGACTATCTTTTTATTAACGGGAAACAAATTTTCTAATGCGATTACAGCATGGGCGACATCACGTGCTGGTGAAGTTATTCAAGTTTCAGATAAACTCACGGACTTTTTTGACAAAACGGATAGCTTGTTGATTTTCAACCAAAATCAAGAGTTAACGCAAGAAATTCAAGAGATAAAAAAAGCATACGATAAACAGCAAAAACCTGTTCATAAAATTGATATCAACGGTACACTAATGGTTGGTGTAGCAAATTTAGATTTATGGGTAGAGACAAATAAATGTCGTCGCATTCTGGTTTTAGGCGGTGAAGAACTAGCCTCAAACATTAATTTAGAACGATATTCGAATAGTTAATTTAACTTTATTGAAAATAAATGGAAAGTCCTGACGCAAACGTTAGGACTTTTTTTTCTGTCTAATTTCTTAATACTGCCCCACACTCTTTTTCAAGTTGAGATTGAATTTTTAACATGCATTGATCAATTTCTTGGTCAGTGAGCGTGCGGTCTCCGTCTTGAAGTGTGAAAGATAAAGCATAAGATTTCTTGCCTGAATCTAGGTTTTTCCCCTCGTAAACATCAAACAATCCAACTGATTTTAATAATTTCTTATCTGCTTGAATTGCCGTTTGACGCAAATCTGTAAATTTCACATGTTTATCGACTAAAAGAGAGAAGTCACGACGAATGGCAAAGGATTTTGGTAATTCTGAATATTCGATTTTTACGCGATTCAAAACATCCATTAATTGATCCCATTGAATGACGGCAAAGTAAACTGGATTCTTAATTCCGAAAGCAGTTAGTTGTTCCGTTGTCGCCCATCCACATTCTGCAATCGTTTTTTTATGTAATTCTATGGATTGTCCATCGGAAAATAATTGATTCTTCAATTCTTTCTCTTGGATTTGTCCGGCAAAACCTAAACGCTCCAACAAACCAAGTATAACACCCTTCATTTGATAGTAGGAAACAAGTGTTTCTTTTCCCTTTTCAGGTGTCAACCAGTTGTCTGAATGTGTTTGTCCGGTCATGCAAACAATCAATTGAGATGATTCCACAAATCCGCTTGAATACTTCGCATACGTTTTTCCAAACTCAAACAAACGAAGATTTGGTGCTTGACGGTTTTGGTTTCGTTCAATGTTCTCCAATACCCCAAAAAGCAACGATTGACGCATTACGTCTAAATCTTGACTTAAGGGATTTAACATGCGAACCGAATGCTCATCTTGGAGTTGTCCCATTCCTAATTGACTTGCATAAGTGCTTTTTGTCAATGAATTATTCATGACTTCAGAAAATCCTTTTCCAACCAATAACTCGGCAATAGTTCGTTGCAATTGATCTTTATTTATTTTAGGGGAAATCGGTAACGATAAATTCCATTTTTCTGGAATCGGAACAAGGTTGAATCCATAAATGCGTAGAATTTCTTCAATGACATCAGCTTCTCTAGTAACGTCCACGCGATACGCTGGAATTTCTATAGTTAAAACATCTCCATTTTCTTCTAGAATGAGGATGTCCAAGTTGGATAATATGTTGATAATTGATTCTCTATCTATTTCACATCCAATAAGTTGATTAATCTTACTTAAAGAAACACTTATACTTTTGTTTTTCGGGATGTTTCCAGTCCAATCAAAGGTTTTCATTCCCACTTGACCACCTGCAATTTCTTGTATTAACTGAACACAACGTTTTAAAGCATATGTGGTTAATGCTGGATCAACTCCACGCTCAAAGCGGAAACTAGCATCTGTATTTAATCCGTG
>JBIIAG010000027.1:0-26051 GCA_044240055.1 Crocinitomicaceae bacterium
CTTGCGCTGATGGTACTGTCCTTTTGAGGATGGGAGAGTAAGTCGACGCCGATTTTAAAACCCTGGTTCGCAAGAATCAGGGTTTTTTTTATGTCTTTATTTTTCTGCTATTAAACTAGATCTCATAAAAGACTGTGAGAGTAATCGCGAATCCTCGCGAGACGCCGATTTTAAAACCCTGGTTCGCAAGAATCAGGGTTTTTTTATGCCCTTACTTTTCCAATATTTACTGAATACTGAAATATTAATGGAAAGTAATCGCGAATCCTCCCCAGACGACGATTTTAAAACCCCGACATTCGAAAGAAGCGTTGGTGTTTTTTATACCCTTATTTTTTATTGTTCTCCAGCCAATAATCAACATTAAGATTGATGTGGTATTTTTAGTTTAAGACGCTACAGCACAAAAGGAATTTTGTACCTTTACTTCTATGGGGATAGTACAGAAAGATGCCATTCGAACATCTATAATTTCTTTTGTTGGATTGATTTTAGGTTATCTAAATAAAGGATTCTTATTTGTTTTATTGTTCTCTCGTGCTGAAGTCGGATTAGTTAATCTAGTCATGAATGTTGCATTGCTCTTTGCCCAATTCGCAAATTTAGGAACGATATATTCTACATGGAGATTCTTCCCTTTCTTTAGAAGCGAAGAACGTAAACATTTTGGATTTTTATTAGCGAACCTTCTACTTGTCTTAATCGGAATTGCTGTTTTCACTGGATTAATTCTTTTTTCCAAAGATGCCATTGTGGCAAATTACGAAAAGAATTCTCATTTATTTGTGGACTACTATTATATGGTCATCCCGCTAGGAATTTCAATTGTATTGTTTCAATTGTTTGAAAATCATTTGAGAGGAATGCAAGAAAATGTTCTTCCTGTTTTTCTTCAGGATGTTTTACTTCGTTTATTAACTACAGTGCTATTAGTTGCAGCTTTCATCAAATGGATAAATTTTGAGCAGTTCTTTTTATGGTATGTTGTTTTACATTTCTTAGCACCTTTATATTTAATGATTTACCTCATACGAAAGGGAGAACTTCATTTCTCATTACAGTCAATACAAATCCCAAAACGATTTCAAAAAATAATTATTTCTTATTCTTCATTTAGTTATGTTAATTCACTCGCCTCAATTATCGTTATTTCGTTGGATTCATTGATGATTGCCAAATACAATGGGTTATCTGATACTGGTGTATATACTACAACTTTACTTTTAATAAGTGCTGTTGTGTTTCCTTACCGATCAGTAATTAGAGTCGCTTCTCCTTTGGTTTCAAAACAATGGAAGGAACGAAATAAAATTGGTATGAAGGATCTTTATCAAAAAAGTTCTTCGATTGGTTTGTTGTTAGGCTTTTTGGGATTTTTGTTAATTTGGTTACCAATAAAAGAAATTTTTAGTTTCATACCTGGTTACGAAGGAGGAATTTGGGTTTTCTTTTTCTTGATGATTGGTCGAATTGTTGATATGTATTATGGACTAAATGGCGTTATTTTATCGACATCCAAGAAGTATAAGTCTGATTTCGCCTTCACACTGCTCCTCATAGTTTGCGTATACGGTTTCAATCTGTACCTAATTCCTAAATACGGGATTGTAGGAGCGGCAATGTCAACAGGATTAGTATATGTTCTATACAATTTACTGCGTGGTTGGTATATTTCTAAGGCATATGATTTAAAACCATTTCAATTCTCTCAAGCGAAATTGATTATAGCTTTTTGCTTATTTACGCTTTTGTATTATTTAATTTCTTTCCAGACGGATGATTTTTCTTTTATTAGTTCTACTTTTATTAGAATCATAGCCAAAGAAATGCTACTTTTTGTTGGTTTTATACTTCCTATTTATTGGTTAAATTTAGAACCTGAATCGGTACAATTTATAAGGAATTTTGTATCAAAGAAATTCAAAAATTAAGCGCATGAAAAATATTTTTATCTTTTTCTTTCTTTTATTCATCAGCGGATCAATTGAGTTACGGGCTCAAGAAATAGATCCAGATGACTCTTTCACCTTTGAATTGGCATTGCCAAACGCTATGAATAATCAACCTTACAAAATGATAATGCAGGGTTTGATTCAATCAAGTGCACACTATCAATATACCTTAAAGTCAGGATTATCCTTTGGAGCAGGAATTCATTACACCTATTTTGCCATTAATGAATTTCGTGTGCCTTCCAAGGTTTATGGAGGAATTCATACAGGTGCAGCTTACCTTAAAATAGGACATGAGAAATTTTGGACGGAAAGATTCGGGACGGATTTTGGTGTGAAAATGGGGTACCTTCAAAGTTATACGTTCAGTGACCTCCTCAAATCAAAAGGTATTCCATATAATTCTGTTGAAGGAACATTTATCGAACCATGTATTGGATTTGTTCTATCTGCAGATGTCAATTGTAGCTACCGATTAACCATTGGTTATCCAATTTATGGTTACGGTTTCACACCTTGGATGATCGGTGTTGATTCAAATATTGGATATGATCCGAAGGAATACACCAAACCTTCATCTTTATTGAGTGTAGGTTTTGCTTATACCTATTATTTTAATGGAAAGAAATCAGCAGCAGAGGATTAAGTTTGAAGAACCCCCACATTGTATGCTTTCTCTATTGGAGATAGATTAGCCATCTCAATTCCCATTGAAATTACTTTTCTGGTTTCAATCGGATCAATAATGCCATCAACCCATAAACGACTAGCAGCATAGTAGGGAGAAATCTGTTCGTCATAACGGTTTTTGATCTGATCGAATAATTCTTTTTCACGTTCAGGAGTAATTTCTTCTCCTTTGCCTTTTAAGGTTGCAACTTCAATTTGCAAAAGTGTTTTAGCCGCAGCAGCTCCAGACATTACCGCAATTTCGGCTGTCGGCCATGCAAAAATTAACCTTGGATCATAGGCCTTTCCACACATAGCATAATTTCCTGCACCATAAGAATTACCCATAACAATACTAAATTTCGGAACGACACTATTTGCCATTGCATTAACCATTTTAGCACCATCTTTAATAATTCCTCCTTGTTCACTTTTTGAACCAACCATGAAGCCAGTGACGTCATGAAGGAAAATTAATGGTATTTTCTTTTGATTACATAGCATTATGAATCGTGCTGCTTTATCCGCAGAATCTGAATAAATAACACCGCCAAATTGCATTTCACCCTTCGCGTTTTTAACAATTTCTCTGTTATTAACAACGATTCCAACACTCCATCCATCGACGCGTGCGTATGCTGTAATGATTGACTTTCCAAAGGTTGGTTTGTATTCTGTAAATTCAGAACCATCAACTAAACACTTCAAGATTTCTCTGGTTGGATAAGATTTTGAACGATCTTCAGGAATGATTCCGTAAATGTTTTTACTGTCTTCTTTTGGTTCAATGGATTCTATTCGATCAAATCCCGCAGTTGGATTATGTCCAATGCGACTCATCAAATCACGAATCGTTGCGATACACGTTTGGTCATCTTCAACCTTATAATCGCAAATCCCAGAAACTTCCGTTTGAGTTGTTGCACCACCTAAAGATTCATTGTCAATACTTTCGCCAATTGCTGCTTTAACCAAATAAGACCCGGCAAGGAAAATAGTACCAGTTTTATTTACAATTAAGGATTCATCGGACATGATGGGTAAATAAGCTCCTCCTGCAACACAACTCCCCATAACTGCGGATATTTGTGTAATCCCCATCGAACTCATTTGTGCATTGTTTCGAAAGATGCGTCCAAAATGCTCTTTATCTGGAAATATTTCATCCTGCATCGGTAAATAAACCCCTGCTGAATCGACCAAATAAATAATCGGCAAACGATTTTCCATGGCGATTTCTTGCGCTCTTAAATTCTTTTTTCCGGTAATTGGAAACCATGCTCCGGCTTTAACAGTAGCATCGTTTGCAACAACAATGCATTGACGTCCTTTTACATAGCCAATAACAATGACAACTCCAGCTGATGGACATCCACCGTGTTCCTTGTACATTCCATAACCAGCGATTGCGCCTATTTCTATTCTGTTTGAATTCGGATCCAACAATAAATCGATACGCTCTCTGGCTGTTAATTTGCCATTTGCATGCTGCTTTTCTATTTTAGCTTTTCCTCCACCTAGGTAGATTTTGTCTAGTTCTTGTTCTAATGCGCGAATTTTCAAGCGCATTTTGTCTTCATTGTTGTTGAAATCTAATTCTTTCTGCGAAACAGCCATATTTGTTGATTGGGATTCAAATATACGAAATGTAATTTTTGTTTTTGACGTCTATTTTATTATTCGTTTAGGTTCTTGATGTCTTTGTTTACTTGCTATGTTTCTAGTTTTTCCTATTTTCACATATTAATTGAAATAACCCGAAAATT
This sequence comes from Crocinitomicaceae bacterium, assembly GCA_044240055.1. Classification (GTDB taxonomy): domain Bacteria; phylum Bacteroidota; class Bacteroidia; order Flavobacteriales_D; family Crocinitomicaceae; genus UBA952. Next base: position 4,388 of record JBIIAG010000027.1, read on the forward strand.
CCATGAATCAAGACCACGTTATCGAATCACCTAAAAAACAAAAAAAGAGTCGACTTACTTTGTATATTTTGGTTGCAATGGTTCTAGGAGCTACCTTAGGAGCAATAGTTCATAAAAATTTTGATGCGGATACTGCAACAAAATTTAGTGCGTACATCAAGATTTTAGCAACTATTTTTATTCGACTAGTTCAAATGATTATCGCACCATTGGTACTCACAACCCTCGTCGTTGGAATTGCAAAACTTGGTGATTTAAAATCCGTTGGAAGGATAGGAGGGAGAGCACTGGCTTGGTTCTTTACTGCTTCATTTATTTCCTTGATTATAGGTTTGTTATGGGTGAATTTCTTAAAACCTGGCGTAGGAGTGAATCTTTCAAACGTAGATCTATCTGCATCTGCTGAAGTCACTGAGAAAACGCAGGATTTTTCTGTGCAACATTTCGTGGAACACATCATTCCAAAATCCGTTTTTGAAGCAATGGCGACAAATGAGATTTTACAAATTGTAATTTTTGCCATTTTCTTTGGTTTGGCGGCTGCATCTATTGGTGAAAATGTAAAGCCAGTCATCAATGCCATGGATAAATTTTCTCACATTATTTTAAAAATGGTCAATTTCGTGATGAAATTCGCGCCAATAGGGGTTTTTGGTGCAATTGCTGGTGTTTTTGCAGTGAAGGATGTTTCTGATTTAATGATCACCTATACAAAGTTTTTTAGTTCATTCCTTGTTGGAATTGCCTCTCTTTGGGTTGTACTTATTTTGGTTGGATACATCTTCCTTGGTAGTCACTTAAAAACGTTGTTGAAACGCATTGTGAGTCCATTAGTAATTGCTTTTGGAACAACAAGTAGCGAAGCAGTGTTTCCTAAATTAACCGAGGAGTTAGAACGATTTGGAATTAAGGACCGCATTGTGTCGTTTATGTTACCCTTGGGATATTCCTTCAACCTAGATGGGAGTATGATGTACATGACTTTTGCCAGTATCTTTATTGCGCAAGTTTATGGTGTCCACTTAGATACAGGAACACAATTAACAATGTTGGTTGTTCTAATGTTAACCAGTAAGGGTATTGCGGGGGTTCCAAGAGCAAGTTTGGTTGTAGTCGCTGCTACCTGTGGAATGTTCAATATTCCGATTGAAGGTGTAGCTTTGATCTTACCAATAGACCATTTTTGTGATATGTTCCGAAGTGCGACAAACGTACTCGGTAATTCTGTTGCTACAGCAGTGGTTGGAAAATGGGAAGGCGATAAAGTTTAACGTCTTTTATTTCTGTAGAATGCTAAGTAGGGTATTTTGCTCAATGTCGTGTTTTCCTTCAAAACGGTGGACATTAAATCCGATTTCTGAAAAATTGGCACATTCTTTTTGTTGGTTTTCAAGGGTGTAATAAGGATCTTCCGTTCCTAACACAAAATGCAAATTACCAGATGTATACGTTGGTTTTTTAACATCGGGAGGAAAAACACTGGCCCAAAGTATGAAATGTTGAAAGCGACTGGGACCTTGATCATACCAGCGTGCAGCTGTCGCTCCACCTTGCGAAAAACCTAGTAGGCAAATTTCATCAAACACATGGTTTTCCATTACTTTGGATAGAAGTTCATTTAAGTAATTGAGGTTATCCTCAATGTCCAATTCGCGTCCATCTTTGGTCATCCAAGATGCTCCTACACGACCGCTAGACCCTTGTAAATAAAACCGATGCATTCCCTCAGGAACGAGTAAAGCATATTCATCAGGAAGTTGATTGAATTTTTTTGCGAAGTATTGCGCCAATTGACCATATCCATGTAACGCAATAAGTAATTTCTTTTTACTTGTATGGTTTTCGGAGAGGTAAAAACGGAAATGCTTCTGGAGCAAAATCGTTTGCTCCAGAAGTTCCTTTGATTCTTTATTCAATGATGATTTGTTTAACAATTGCTTGTTTCGTTCCTTTGATTGAGATGAAATATGTTCCTGTTTCAAATTGACCAACAGAAATGGTCTCCTTATTGGAAAGAACGATTTTCGTTAATAAAATTCTTCCCTGAACGTCGCAAAGTTGCAATTCTGCACCTTCGATCACACCAGAAAATTCAACGGTAACCAAATCAGAAGTTGGATTCGGATAAACGGATGAAATGCTAGTAAGCTCATTCAATCCGTTTGTTTGACCTGCGCATTCACACGTTGCAGAATAGACATCGTTTATTGTTGTTGAATCCCCATCGTCACAACTGTCTCCAGGGAAAACACAACTATTGTCTTCGACATTTGCCAAAGGATCATAATTACATGCATTTGGATCCATGCAACCAGGAACGATTAGCATACCAACACAATCACAAGTACTGTTGTAAGCGTCATTCATCGTGTCTGGATTATTGTCATCACATGGCGCATCTGGATACGTACAAGATCCATCGTTTTGATTCGCTAATGGGTTATAATTACAAGACAACGGATCGGTACATCCAGGAACAATCACATCGCCTATACAGTTACAATCTGGATTAATGGAGTCATTGATGGTATTTGGGTTGTTATCATCACATAAACTACCAGGATACAAACAAGATCCATCATCAATCGTTGCTAACGGATTGTAGTTACATGAAGCTGGATCCATACAACCAGGAACAATTAAGTTCCCAACACAGTTACAGTTTGGACCAATAGAATCGTTCGTTGTATTTGGATTTCCATCATCACAAGGTGAACCTGGATAAATACACGTTCCATTGTTTTGATTCGCTAATGGATTGTAATTACAAGCCAAAGGATCTGTACAACCAGGAACGATTAGCACCCCAACACAGTTACAGTTTGACCCAATAGAATCGTTTATGGTGTTTGGATTGCCATCGTTACATGGTGAACCAGGTAAAATACAAGATCCGTCGTCAACTGTTGCAAGCGGATTATAATTACATGCCTGCGGATTCATACAACCAGACACAGCCGCAGCATATCCGTAACGAGCGAATGCAAATTGAGTATTTGTTTGAGCACTAAAACCACCGAGCACGACACGATTTCCGGGATATAAGTCCATGCCATATGCATCGTCCCAGTTTGAAAAAATACTTGTAAGTGTATGTCCATTTGTTCCCCAAGTTAAATCCAGTGTTCCATTTGCATTATACCGAGAAACAACAAAGTCTCTCGCTGCACCAATACCAGCTGTACCAGAAGTTCCACATGCTAAAATTTTTCCGTCCGGTTGAAAGATGACTTCATAGTAAGTATCACTTTGGTTAATATTGATGATTGATTGACCACTCGTTCCAAAACTCAAGTTTGCCGCAGCATTCGTTTCTGATCTAGATTCTAGAAGGAAATCTGTTAGTCCTGGTCCATTATTACCTGAAAGAATTAATTGTGAATTTTGAAAATCTACATCGAAATATCGTGCATTCATCGCCATATTTATCCAAACACCTGAAGTTCCAAATGTTGTTGCAATGGAACCATTGGCAGAAAACTTGGCAATCATTGGATAATAAACGTTACTGATGTAGGCATCACCGGCTAAAATAATATCTCCCGATGCACCTTGCGCCGCAGACCAACAGGTGATATTCCCTCCATTTGTAAGAATATTTAATCCACCAGAACCAAAGGTAGCATCTAATACACCATTGTAATCACAGCGAACAACAGCTAAACGGTTTGTTGAGAATCCAGGCACTTTGGTATTTCCTGCCAAAATGATTTTTGTTGGCGTCAATAAAATTTTTCGTGCATAGTCTTCTCCTGAATCGATGTCAATAGAAAAAACACCACCCGTTCCAAAACTTGAGTTCAGTGTTCCATTAGGATTCAAACAAATCATGGCCCATTTAGGGTTCGCTGCTGTAATGGATAATGCACCGGCTACAAGAATGTTTCCGTTAGGTAATACTTCCATGTCATAAGCGAAATCAGATCCGCCTGAGTTGGAAAAAATATAATAACCATTCGTTCCGAAAGTTAAATCCATGGAACCGTCTGCGTTCATTTGACCAACACACATTTCCAAGTTTCCTGATGTTCCTGATGTCCCGCAAAAAACCATTTTTCCATTTGGCAAAGAAACAATGTCCTGAGCGTTGTCCATCGACGTAGTCGTTGGACCAAAACTGGTGTAACCAACAGTGGCGAAACTTAAGTCAAGTGATCCAGGTGCTTGTGCAATTAATACTTGAGATAGCATAAGACACGCTAAAATGCTGTAAAGAAATTTCATATAATTAATTTTGAGTGTAAATTTAATATTAAATTTGGACGTGCGAAAACTCTTATTGTATGGATTTTTAGGGCTAATGTGTTATCATTTGCTCGGATTCTTCACTTATTTTGAGTGGAAGAAAATGTCCATTAAAAAAGAGGTGAAACAGGCAATCAAACATTCCGTGCCTGAATCTCAATTGATTCGCTTTCATTTCACTTTTCACGAAGCGAATCAACTAAAATGGGTCAAATCCCATGAGTTTATCTTGAATGAACACTATTTTGATGTCATACACAAAGCAAAAAATAAGAACGGATACTTCTTCAAATGTATAAGTGATGATCAAGAAACCGTCCTTTTTTCGCAATTACGATCCATCACCTCGTTTAATATCAGTCATTCGGGAGATAATCAACCGGTAAATGTGTGGTTTAAGTTTCTTTCAGAGCCGATGGAAGTTGTAACTGCAACGCTTGATTATTCAATAAATGAAATTGAACAAAATTCATCTGTACTTACATCTTACGAAGAATCTTTTTATTCTTCATTCCTTTCGACAGAAACCCCTCCGCCAGATTTTATAAGTTAAAACCTACTTCTACGTATTGTATTAACTCTTAAAAAAATCAAATGAAAAATTTCTATTGGGGCATTTTATGTCTCCTAACGATTTTATATACCCCTTCGTTTGCACAAACGAAAATCCAAATTATGGACGATGTGAGTAAGGAACCCGTTTCAGGCGTTCGAATCACGCTACTTCATCCAACTGTATTAAAAACGAATAATAAAAACGATACTACGGTCGTCCGTTTATATGATGGAGGAAGAAATAATTATTCATATCAAACAAGCGACAAAAACGGTTTCGCTTTGGTGAAATTTGATGGATCGAAAATCACCTTGTCGCATGAGGATTATTATCCATTAGTGATTCAACAATCCAGTTTAAATAAGGATGGACAGGTGTTTCTAATACCAAACATTCAAACCATGGATGAAACGGTGATTTCGGCAAGTCGAAACTTGGAGAAAAGAAAAGATGTGGCTCAAAAAGTTCAAGTCATGAGAGCAAAGGAAATTCAATTTCAGAACCAGAGCTCAACCGCTGACTTAATGACGCAAACAGGAAATGTGTTTGTTCAAAAAAGTCAACTTGGTGGCGGTAGTCCAATTATTCGTGGATTTGAAACGAATAAGGTACTCTTAGTTGTGGATGGTGTTCGTATGAACAACGCGATTTACCGTGGTGGACATTTGCAAAACATCATTACGATTGATAATGCTATGCTGGATCGAATGGAAGTAATTTATGGTCCCGGATCAGTTGTTTATGGTTCTGATGCTCTTGGTGGTGTAATGACCTTTACAACGAAGAATCCAACCTTAAGTACAACGGATGAATTATTAGTCAAATCTGGAGGATTCGCTCGTTATTTTTCTGCTGCTTCTGGTTATGCTGCAAATGCAAATGTTTCTGTCGGTTCTAAACGATTTGGATCATTGACGTCTTTAACGTATTCGAATTATGGCGATTTACGTCAAGGTTCGCTTCGTAGTCCGTTTGTCGGGAATTTTGGTTCCCGACCTTGGTTTGTGGAGCGAATCAATGGAAAAGATTCCATGATGACGAATGCAGATACAAACCTTCAAGTTGGTTCCGCATACGCCCAATATGACATCTTACAAAAATTCACATTTGTTCAAAAGGAAGGTGTGACGCATAAATTGAATATTCAATTGTCAAATTCTAGCAACATTGATCGTTACGACCGCTTGACTTTAATGTCAGGTTCGAAACCGAAGTTTGCGGAATGGTATTATGGACCACAATTCAGGTTATTCGCTGCGTACACGCTTGAGTTGACAAATAAATCGAAGTTGTACGATCAAGCAAGAATTACTATTGGAACACAGTCTATTGAGGAAAGTCGCATGGACCGTAGATTCAATAATAGCTTGTTGAATCACCGCATCGAAAATGTAGCAATTGCAACATTAAACGCGGATTTCAATAAGAAAATCGGCAGGAATGAATTGCGTTTTGGCGTAGATGCATTTTACAATAAAGTGAATTCAACGGCATTCGTTGAGGACATCGTTGCGGATACAACTGGAAGTTTAGACACACGTTTTCCGGACGGTGGTTCAACAATGACATCCGTTGCTGCATATGCGACGCATACGATTGAATTTTCGGATAAATGGATCTTAACTGATGGACTTCGTTTTTCAAACGTGGGACTTTCGTCAATGTTCATTGATAAAACGTATTTTCCACTTCCATTGAACTCCATCAAGCAGAATAATTCTGCATTAAATGGAAATATTGGTTTGATATTCATGCCAAACAATAAATGGAGAATCACAGCAACAGGATCAACGGGATTTCGTGCACCAAATGTAGATGACATGACGAAAGTTTTTGAATCTGTTCCAGGTAAAGTCGTGGTTCCAAATGCAAATTTAAAACCGGAATATACATACAATGCTGAAATTGGAATTTCTCGATTAGTGGCAACTGGAGTGACGGTAACAGTTAATGGATACTACACATATTTAGTAAATGGATTAACGGTTCAAAATGGAACATTCGACGGACAGGATTCGATTATGTATGATGGACAATTGAGCCAAGTGATGTCGACAGTGAATGCTGCGAAAGCAAGAATCTTTGGAATAGAAGGAATGTTAAATGCTAAATTCAATGAGTATTTCAATTTACTAGCTACGGTTAACTATATCAATGGTCGAATTTTAACTGACTCAGTTCCTTATCCATTAGATCACATTCCACCGACATTTGGTAAAGTGTCTTTAGGATATGTAAACGGGAAATTTCGTTCTGAATTTTTCGTAAACTATTCAGGATGGAAAAGAGTTTCAGATTATAACATGATTGGGGAAGATAACTTCGCTTATGCAACCGCCTCTGGAATGCCGAGTTGGTATGCCTTGAATGCACGTTTAAATTATGCATTCTCTCAGCATGTATCACTTCAAGTGGCTTGTGAGAACATTTTGAATCAAAATTACCGGTGTTACGCATCAAATATCTCGGCACCAGGTAGAAACTTTATCATTACGCTGCGCGGACAGTTTTAACTAACAGCGAAAACAAAATGCTAAAGGTCGGGGTAACTCGGCCTTTAGTTGTTTTTTAACATTCCGTATTTCTCCTCTTGAGGAATATAGAAAAAGTGAAAAGCTACGTTGGACGTTTTCGTAATTTTTGGATCGAAGGTGTTTTTGTCTGCATTTGCAGGTAGTTTTTCCAATGTAGATTCGTACAAGACAATGTCCTTTTCTGGACCATATTTTCCTAAAGTGTATTCAAACGTATAGGCTTCTGTTTTATCTGTTCCCAGTCCATCGAATGTTTTCCACTCAAATACTTTTCGTGGCGTGTGATTTGTAACAGTAAAAACATCTCGGAAATTGGCATTTCGGATGCGGTAATCAATAAGAATATCTTGATACGACCCGGCAGTAATTTCGGCTAAATTCACTTTCAATGGAACCAAGGCAGATGAAGGGATCGCGATAGGAGGGGAGATGAGTTTTAAACCTCCGTCGTAATAAAAGATGTAATTGTAGTTCCCCATGAAAGCCATTTCTGCTGATTTTGCAGGATTCTCTGATTTCATCGCTTCATCCATGGCGAATTGCTTTCGGTTGACAACAATAATAGCATCTTCTTTTGTATCTCCATCTAAATTTCCTTTGATAATATCAAGACTATATTTCTCGGTTCCTAAAATCGATAAACTAGACTCTACATGTCTTTTAGCATATTCTTTTAAGGGTAATTTAGAGAGGTCTTCCTGTGGCTTTTCGTCAAACACTTCCACATCTTCTTTGTCTTCTTGACACGATGGAAGGACCAATGCGAGTAAAACTAGAATCAAAATTGCTTTCATTTCACAAAGATACAATTCTATCAAGTCAAAAAAAGTGTTTTTAAGTATAATTTTAAGTATTTGTAATACAGATATATAGCTATTATTACTTCATGAATATGAAGATAAAATCAACTGTTTTGAAACCTTGGAACGATTCTTGGCGTAAAGACTCTCAACAAACAACAAAACGATGACAACTTCTTTACAATCCCTTAGAACAAAATCAATTAGCCAGGCTAAATTGAAGCTTTCTCAACACAGAGAATTAGGAACGAATAGTCCAATGAATGTTTTTGAAGTAGCAGAATTGCTAGATAGTATCAAAACGTACGAGTACAAAATTCAAGACGAACAAAAATCGTTTGACTTGATTCTCAACTAAATACAAGTTAGTTTATAAGTAATCAGCCTTCCCGAAACGGAGGGCTTTTTAATGCTCAATAACGGCGGATCCAATCAACACACCATCTTGATACCAAGCTGCAAATTGCCCAGGTGTTATGCCTTTCTGAATGGCATCAAAAAGAATATAATACGCGTCATTTTTCTTAATCAAAGTGCCTGATTGTAAGGCTTGTCTATAGCGTATTCTAATGTCACACTTTAAGCTTTTTTCCGTCTCAAACACCTCCGAACGATTGATCCAATTTAAGGAACTCGCCTCCAATTTAAGCGCCATTCGATTCAGTCCAGGGTGTCCTTCCGTTTGACCCGAATAAACCGTATTTGTGTCCGTGTTGATTCCAATCACGAAACTTGGTTCAGGTCGACCGCCAATGTGTAATCCTTTTCTTTGTCCAACCGTGTAATAATGCGCACCTTGATGTGTCGTCACTTTCTTTCCATCGGATTCTTGGTATTCAAAGGGTGCTGCTAATTGTTCGACATGCTCCTCATCCCTAGGAATGTTATCATACGTGAGAAATTGCGGCATGTCCATTGGTATTTCGATCACATTCCCCAACTTCGGTGCCAACTGTTGCTGTAAGAAGGTTGGAAGGGCAATTTTACCCACGAAACACAATCCTTGAGAATCCTTTTTTGTGGCAGTTACCAAATCGTTTTTTAAGGCTATCTCACGTACTTCCGATTTTTCTAATGCTCCAATGGGAAAAAGTGCTTTGGATAGTTGCTCTTGACTAATTTGACATAAAAAATACGATTGGTCCTTGTTTTTGTCTGCGCCAGCAAGTAAACTAAATGAACCATCTGCATTCTCGCGTTTTTGACAATAGTGACCTGTTGCGACATAATCCGCTCCTAATTCCATCGCTGCTTTTAGAAAGACATCGAATTTGATTTCCCGATTACAGAGTACATCAGGATTTGGTGTGCGACCGCGCTCGTATTCTGCAAACATATAGTCGACAATACGGTTTTTGTAGGCTTCACTTAAATCAATGACTTGAAAAGGTATGCCTAATTGCTGCGCAATTAAAAGTGCATCGTTGGAGTCATCAATCCATGGGCATTCGTCTGATAAAGTAACGGATTCATCATGCCAATTACGCATAAACATACCAATTACCTCATAGCCTTGTTCTTGTAATAAAAGTGCAGTTACACTTGAATCTACTCCGCCTGAAAGTCCAACAACAACTCGTTTCATAAAACAAAGTTACACAAAGGGACGTTCAGAAAAAGGTAATTGAGGGATTTATTCGAAAAAGAATCTTTATTTATGGCTCTAATTGACAAATCTTGGTAACGCAGTTCATTCCATCGATAGCAGCAGATACAATTCCACCGGCATAACCAGCTCCTTCAGCACATGGATACAAGTTTGAAACTGTAGGGTGCTGCCACGTTTCTGGGTCTCTTGGAATTAAAACCGGAGATGATGTTCTGGATTCTGGTGCATGGATCACGGCATCATTCGTTACAAATCCAGGCATTTTTTTATCAAAGTCGATAAAAGCTTGTCGAAGTCGATCAACCACGAAATTTGGGAATATTTCCTCCATTTCGACACTAACAATTCCAGGTTGGTATGAACTTCTTGGGAATTCAATCGTCTTTCTATGCTGGACAAAGTCCTTCAGTCCTTGTGCGGGTACTTTTTGTGTTTTTCCAGCTGCTTCCCAACTGGCTTTTTCAATAGATCGTTGAAAATCAAGGCAAACGAAGGGATTTTCTGCATTAGAAAAATCTGATGGATCAATACTTACCACAATTCCTGAATTCGAATATGGATTGTTGCGTTTGGATGGTGACCATCCATTCGTAACAACTTCATTTTCCTCAGTTGCACATGGTGCAATAATTCCTCCCGGACACATACAAAAAGAATAAACACCTTTTCCATCAACTTGTGTTACCAAAGAATAGGAGGAAGGAGGAAGGAATTCATCATTCAATCTTCCATGGTATTGAAGTTTATCAATAAATTCTTGTGTGTGCTCAACGCGAACGCCTAGCGCAAATGGTTTTGCTTTGACTTCGATTCCTCGTTTGTGTAAAAGGTAAAAGATGTCTCGCGCTGAATGTCCTGTGGCTAAAATTACTTTGTTCACTGGGACATTTAATGAGTGATTAAGCTCGAGTTCAACGATGCAATCATTTTCAACTCGTACATCGGTTAATTTATGTTCAAAATGAATTTCACCCCCGCAGGCAAGGATTTGTTCACGTATGGCGACAATTAATTGGGGTAACTTATTTGTTCCAATGTGCGGATGCGCATCGACTAAGATGTCTTCCGTCGCACCAAATTGAACAAGCAATTGCATGACTTTTTGGACATCACCTCTCTTTTTTGAACGAGTGTATAGTTTTCCATCTGAATAGGTTCCCGCGCCACCTTCACCAAAACAATAATTCGATTCTGGATTTAAAATGGAAGATTTCGTCAATTGTGCCAAATCGCGGCGTCTGTTTCGCACATCTTTGCCTCGTTCAAACAAGATCGGTTTCTTGCCTTGAAGAATTGCTTCTAGTGCCGCGAATAGTCCTGCTGGACCTGCTCCAATAATGTGAATTTCTCCTGCATCTTTTATTGATGGAAACTGGTAAGATTCAAATCGTGGGCTTTCTTCCTCGTCAACCCAAATCTCGAAGGACGCGTTGACTTTGATGTGCCTATTTCGAGCATCGATGCTGCGCTTACGCCAACGAAAAGATAATTGTTGATTTTTTGAAATTCCTAATTCTTGCCGAATACGATTCTCTAAATATTCAACATCTTTTGCCTCTTCAGGCGTACAAGAAAAATTAAGCTCGTTCATTATCCTTCAAATATGATGGAAAAAGACCATCCACGGTTATATAAACGATCAATTGGATTCGACACAGTGGTGAAGTCCTGAATAAAGCTATTTTTAAAACCTTGAGAATATTTCAATTCCATCCCAAATTTAAAATAGGGGGCGAAAAACTCGATTCCTGCTCCAATCTGACCTTGCCAATCGTTGCGTTTGATTTTGATAAACGGATCGTAGAAGTTTTGAGAAGCATCCTCTTGCGATTGTAAATCCAAGGAATACTGCATGCCAATAAGTGAGTATGCAGTGAAATTGTTGTACCGCCTCGTACGAAACTGAAGCATCATAGGGAAATCTAAATTCGTTGAATTGATGCGTTGCTCTCCTTTTCCTTTTGGAAAATTAAACGTGTCAATACTTGAGTAATTTAATACACGTTCTTGAAAAGAAAGGGTTGGGATGAAACGAAAACGAATGGTTGGTGTTCCTAATTTTACTGTTGTGAGAATGCCTAGTTGTCCTCCTGGTTGCGCATCGTTTGAAATCGATAAAATCCCATATTGTTCGTACGCATTGATTTTTTGGTAAACATTAAAGTCGGATGAATTGATACCTAACATAAATCCAAAATGAATCAATTTTTTATCGAAATTCTTGTACAATTGTTGCTTCGCTTTTTGAGAAAAGCTAATGGTACTAATGAGAATAAAAAGAAGGAGTATGCGCTTCATGCAGTGTATAACGTCAACTTTGGTACTTTGTTGCTTTATTTTTTTGTTCCAATGTAGATACTAGAAATCCCTCCACTTAATGGAATGATTTTGACATCCGCATATCCTACGTTTTCCATTACCTTTTGCATCGCAGTTCCTTCAGGGAAAGCCGCTACACTTTCGGGTAAATATGCATATGCTCGTTCATCTTTAGAAATTCGCTTACCGAAAAATGGAATAAAATATTTCGAATAGAAATTGAACAATTGCTTGATTGGAAACATCTTTGGTTTGGAAAATTCAAGGATTACCGCTTTTCCACCAGGACGTAAAACGCGTAACATTTCACTTAATCCTTTATCTAGATTCTCGAAATTACGCACACCAAATCCAACAGTTAGTCCATCGAATGCCCCATCTTCAAATGGTAAATTTTCCGAATCTCCGAGTTGCATGGAAATGATATGGTCGTGTTTGCGTTTAATCATTTTCTGCTTTCCAACTTCTAACATGCCAGAAGAAATATCGAGTCCAATGATTTTTTCAGGATTTAATTTTAAACAAGCAATGGCAAAATCTCCAGTTCCCGTAGCAATATCTAATAATTTCTTTGGCTGAATGGATTTCAATTCCTTCACTGCTTTTCTTCTCCAGATATGGTCAATTCCCAAGGAAAGGAAGTGATTCAAGAAATCATAATTCGCTGAAATATTATTAAACATTTGAGCAACTTCCTCTTTTTTCGATTTATCGGTATTGTAAGGTTTTACCACTTTAGGTTCCATGTTATAAGAGTTTTGTTACTTCGTTTAATAAACGTTCTTTTTCGATGCTGACAACTCCAGGCTGCTCACAAACGAGTCCACCAGCGATATTTGATATAGCAGCGATTGATTTAACATCGGCTCCAGAAATTAAGCACAATGTCGCGACAGCAATAACGGTGTCTCCCGCTCCGGAAACATCTGCGATATTGCGTAAATGAGCTGGAATGAACAATGGTTCTTCCTGTTGTATGAATACACCATGTTCGGAAAGGGTGATGAAAGATATGCTGTTTTCCAATTGCGATTGTAAATCGTTCACCGCACGCAAAAATGAATGTTGATCAACCGCGAAATCGAAATCAACCTGTAATCCCTCTTTTAATTCTTTTAAATTCGGTTTGAATAAAGTACAGCCTTTGTATTCAAAAAAATGATCTTTCTTGGGGTCTACGGTCGTTGGTATTTGCTGTGTTTTCGCTAATTGTAAGACCGATTTAATTAAAGTTGGACTTAAAACTCCTTTGTTGTAATCTTCAAAAATAATTCCATCAATTCCACTTTCTAAAACAGTGTTGATTTGTTTTAACAGTTGTTTCTCCTCGATTTTGTTAATCAAATTGGTGTCTTCGGAATCGATGCGCAATAATTGTTGATTATTCGAAAGTACGCGTGTTTTCACAGTTGTTCTTCTGTTGGACGACGCATAAATACCATCTGTTGAAATGTTCGCCTTATGAAACAAGTCGATGAGTCTTTCGCCTTCACTATCTGATCCAATCACACTGCAAATGATGGGGAATGCACCTAGTGCCGCTAAATTCAAAGCAACGTTTCCTGCGCCACCAATTCGTTCATCCTTTTCAAATAAATCAACAACCGGAACGGGTGCTTCTGGACTCATTCGATTCACCTTGCCTTTTAAATAGGCATCCACCATCACATCACCAATCACGAGAACGCGTTTCGTGGAAAACTGATCAAATAAATCTTGGTAATTCACTAGCTTAATTTTGCGAAAGCTTCTTTCATGCGTGAAAGTGCTTTGGTTAATGTTTCTTCTGATGCCGCATACGAAATTCTAAAGCAATTCGGTGCACCAAAGGATTCTCCGCCAACCAATGCAACTAATCCCTCTTCTAATAAATACAAGCAAAGTTCATCTGAATTGTGAATGACTTTATCCCCATATTTTTTACCAAAGAAGGAAGAACAGTCTGGGAATACGTAAAATGCACCTCCTGGTTGATTTGCGATCAATCCTGGAATTTCAGCGAGTCCTTTTAAAACCAATTCACGGCGACGTTTAAACGCAGCAATCATGTCTTTTAAAACAGATGGGTCAGCTTTCATTGCAGCAATTGCCGCTCTTTGTGTGATAGAACAAGTTGCAGAAGTAAATTGACCTTGAACTTTATCGCAGGCCGCAGCAATTTCTCTTGGAGCTCCAATGTATCCCAATCGCCAACCAGTCATTGCCCACGCTTTTGAAACACCATTAACGGTAACTACTTGATTGTACACTTCAGGAAATTGAGCCAAAGACTCATGTTTTCCGATGAAGTTAATGTGCTCATAGATTTCATCACTCATCGCAATGATGTGCGGGTATTTTTTTAAGACATTGGCAATATCTTGTAATTCTTCTTTTGTGTAAACAGATCCGGTTGGATTACACGGCGTTGAAAACATGAATAATTTCGTTTTCGGTGTAATAGCAGCCTCCAAATCTGCTCCAGAAATTTTAAAATCTTTTTCAATTCCAGCATTGATTACTACAGGAACTCCTTCAGCTACTTTAACGATTTCTAAATAGGAAACCCAATACGGTGCAGGAATGATTACTTCGTCTCCTGGATTAATCAAACTCAAAACCACATTAGCAATCGACTGTTTTGCCCCCGTGGAAACAACGATTTGATTTTTATCATAAGTCAAGTTGTTGTCTCGACGGAATTTCTCTGAAATACTTTCACGTAAATCATCATAACCGGGAACAGGTGTGTACATCGTGTAATTTTGTTCCATCGCTTCCACTGCAGCATCCTTAATGAATTGAGGCGTATGAAAATCAGGTTCACCTAAAGATAGCGAAATAACATCTAATCCCTGTGCTTTTAATTCTCTGCTTTTTCGTGACATTGCGATGGTTGCAGACTCTTCCATTGCTAATAATCGATCGGATAATTGAATCATGTGTTGAATTTGACTACAAAGGTAGTTATTTTCAGAAAGTAGCATTTTTTGAATCAGGATTTATTCTCGGATTTTCAAAGAAATTCCTTTTTCAAGGAAAGCCTTATCTTTGTTCTATGCGCATAGATATATTGACTGTATTGCCTCAATTATTGGAAAGTCCATTTGCGGCTTCCATTATGAAAAGAGCTCAAGATAAAGGACACGTTGAAATTCACGTGCACAACATTCGAGATTACTCCACCGATAAACATAAAAATGTCGACGATTACCAATATGGTGGAGGAGCAGGTATGGTAATGAGTATCGAGCCTATTGCAGCCTTGATTGACAAATTGACTGCAGAACGAAGTTATGATGAAGTGATTTACATGACTCCAGATGGAAAAGTTCTTGATCAAAATGATTGCAATCAAATGTCGCTACTCGAAAATGTCATGATACTTTGTGGACATTACAAAGGAGTTGATGACCGCATTCGCCAACATTACATTACAAAAGAAATTTCCATTGGTTCCTATGTGTTATCCGGTGGAGAATTGGCAGCAGCAGTTGTCGTTGATGCAGTTGTTCGCTTGATTCCAGGTGTTTTAAACGATGAAACATCCGCATTAACAGATAGTTTTCAAGATAATTTACTTTCTCCTCCCGTGTTTACGCGTCCACCTGAATATAATGGATGGAAAGTTCCTGACGTACTGCTTTCCGGAAATCAAAAGGAAATCGACCGATGGAGGGAAGAACAAGCTTACCAACGTACCAAAGAACGTAGACCGGATTTGTTAGAAGAATAAAAAAAAACAAGGCCTTAATGAAATTATTTTACTTTTTGACGGTTCTAATTGTGACCTCACATTCCGTATTTTCTCAATCCAACTGGAAAGGAAACACCTCTCCAACATATCCAGAGTTAATTGAACATTTGAAAAAACTGGACAAGCAACACATGGAATTGTCCATGTTTGCAATGGGCCCATCAGACTATGGTTTGCCGATTTACCTGTTTGTCATCAACGGAGGAAAGGATTCCACTCGAACCTTTCAGAAAGCCAAAGCGGGGACGAGTATCTTAATCAATAATGCCATTCATCCTGGTGAGCCAGATGGCATCAACGCCTGTTTGATTTGGTTGGATCAGTGGATTGCGCAGGGAAAACCAGTAGAAACGAAAGACGGAAAGAAACTTCCTTTGATCGCATTTATTCCCGCATACAATGTAGGTGGAATGATGAATCGATCATCGACGAGTCGTGCCAATCAAAATGGACCAGAGGAATATGGTTTTCGTGGTAACGCGCGCAATTTTGATCTCAACCGTGATTTCATTAAAATGGATTCGAAAAATGCCTTCACTTTCGCACGTATTTTTCATTCCTTAGATCCGGATGTGTTCATCGATAATCACGTTTCCAACGGTGCGGATTACCAATATACCTTGACTTACATTGCTTCAATGAAAGAACGGATGTCTCCCGAAATGAAAGAATTGACTTACGGGAAATGCATTCCTTATCTGGAGGAAAATGTGAAACAACAGGGTTGGGATTTGTTTCCATACGTTGAATTAAAAGGGGATACACCCGCGCAAGGTATTCATGCGTTCAATGATTTACCACGTTATGCTATGGGGTACGCTTCTTTGTTTCATTCCATCAGTTTTACAGTAGAAACTCACATGTTGAAACCATTTCCACAACGCGTCCAAGCAACCTTGGCTTTTATGGAAGGAATCATTGCATTTACGTCTGAAAACACATTAGAAATTGAGGCAAAGCGCAGGTCTTCAAAATTGTGGGCAAAGAATTTAACGCATTATGCTTATTCATATCAACTCAGTGAAAAAGATGATTCCATATCATTTAAAGGATTTGAACACTCGTTTCCGTTACATCCAATCACTGGATTGAAAGAATTGACTTACGATCGAGTAAAACCTTATGAACGTTTCATTCCTTGGTGCCGAACGTATGTGGCTGCGGATACGGTTCGCGTTCCGAAATACTATGTTGTCGGTGGACAAGAACAACATGTCATCGATCGCTTAAAAGCCAATCAGGTTGTTTTTGAAACGTTGACAGCCGATCAACTTGATACCTTGACCGTTTTCTCGGTAAAATCGTATAAAAGTCCAAGTAATCCATATGAAGGACACTTTAAACTTTCAAAAATTGAAGTGGGGGAGAGTAGACAAGAACTTCGATTGAAGCCAGGGGATATTCTTGTACCAAGTGCGCAGGATGGGGCTCTGTTTATTCACGCAGCGTTACAACCGAGAGCTGAAGATTCATATTTAACCTGGAATTTCTTTGATTCGTATTTACAACAAAAAGAGTATTTCTCGAATTATGTCTTCAAAGATCAAATAGCAGATATATTAGCGAAAGATCAAAAATTGAATGAGGAATACCAATTACGAAAAGCAACTGATGAGAAGTTTAAAAACTCCGAATGGGATCAGCTATATTTCATCTATAGTCGAAGTCCCTATTTTGAACAAACCTTTATGCGTTTGCCCATTTATCAGAAATTCTAATTTTTCCTTTTAGAATGAAGGACAAGAAATGCGACGGAAATCTTTCAGTTGTTTCTTGCATTTCAAGTTGAATCCCATGGAAATTTCATGTGATCCACCAGAAACACCTCCCAATTGTGAGACTGTTAGGTCATAGCTGTATCCAATTCTGAATTTATCTGTTGTTAATCCTAGGCTCAAAATAAAAGCATCTCGGTTTCTGTACCATGCCCCAATAGTAAATGCTTCATATTTTAAATAAGCTCCAATGTTGAGTTGTTGAAATCCATTTTGGTATTGGTAAATGATATTTGGCATAAGTGCTGTGTTGCTTGAAAAACGCCCTCGTTGACCAAGTGAAATTGTTGCTCCCATATGTCCTGTAAAGCGAATAGGTAATTTAGAATCTCCTAAAATCATTGATTCGTCTGGACGATTTAAATGGTGAGTAGCAAGGCCAAAATAAAAGTTTTTAGTAAAGCCAACTAATCCGGCAGATACGTCAAAGAATCCGTGACTTCCATTCCCTCTTGGTACATCTCCCGTTTGGTAAATGAATCCCCTCCTAGGGTCAATCATGTCTCCAAATGTCAATTTACTCCAATCCAAGTACTTTTGGAAATATGCTGCTTGCGCACCAATCATAATACGGAATTTACGGTTGACTTTCAAATAATATGAATAGGTTCCCGCTATCATCGATGTTTGAATTGTCCCTTGTCCCTGCTGATCATGCATGGCCATAATTCCAACACCACCTGAAACATTTTTTGCATACGTATCATAAGCCGCAGCATAAGTCACAAAGTTTCCGGTTAATTGTGGCCATTGATTTCTATAATTTAAAGCAATTCTAGGGCATCCACTAGATCCAGCAAGTGCAGGATTAAGGTAGACAGGATTGGAATAGAATTGCGTAAAAGTAGGGTCTTGTGCAACAGAATGAAAACTAATGTAAAAAAGACCAAGTAGTAGGAGGCGTTTTAAGTTCATGTGTAGTTATAGGCTAATGTATCTGCGTGCTTTTTTGCTCACAGACGAATGAAAACGTAAGGTTAATTGATGCGTGAAAGTTCTAACTTCTGTGCTGGCTAAGGTGCTGTAGCTTGACTGTCCAATCAAAGCAAAGTTCTCTCCAACAAATCCAAGTGATAGACTTCCAGTCGATAAATCCCCATAGGACATCCCAACTTGTGCTTTTCCAGCTTTGAAGGTGAATCCAGCGAAAATTTGTTTCTGATAACTTGTTTGTTGGTAAAGCGCATAAGGTGAAAAGATCATTTTTTCATTTCTGGAAACGTATTGTGTTCCTGTAATGATGTTCCAAACAGTTGATGAACGCAAGGTGCTGCCGTCGTTTGAGTAAATGTTCTCATTGTGTTGGAAAAGGTTATTAAGTTGCGTACTTAAAAAGAAAAGTGGAGTTTGAATCGTTAATCCTGCATCTAAATCCCGGTACCAAAGTGTTTTTCCAATAGCTAGATTTTGGTCGAATTGAAATTGATTGACTTGACCAAAGTTTTGTTCAACTAAATCAGCGTTTGTCAGTTTAGTTTGGTCTAATCCATGTGTCCCCATTTTAAATCTAATGGCAGGTTCTAGAGAGATTTTTCGCGATAAGGCAATTTTTGGTGAGAAAATAATTCCAATTTGACTCGTTTTGATTAATCCATCTCCAAACAAATCATAATTAGCTTGAATTCCAAATCCCGATCGTATTTTACGTGAATAGGCATCAATCGAAACCTGATTGGTCATTTTTAATTGAGTTGGATTGTCCAATGACCTCATTGAACTCATTAATTGAAAACGAGTCTGTGAAGTTGTTCCAACGGAACTAAAGTTTAAATCGAGGTTGCTTTGACCTGAAACGGTATAATCATAATTCTGATTGTTACTTAATCCGATGTCTTTAGAAAGTAATTGATCCATCTTTCTCAGCAAATTGAGATTCCCTAAACTGAATTCAAGTGCAGTGGCTTCGCTTTTTGATTCGAGTTCCTCGATTTTTAATGTGGTTCGGTAACCGCTTACGAACATGTTTTTAAGTGGAATTGTGTTTAAATGGTCTTCTAATTCCTGATGGTTTTTTATTGAAGCAACATGTTCAGTTGGAGTGGAGGTTTCCTCATTGAATCTAGGTACTGTTAGTACTGAGGAGCTAGTTTTATCTTGATTAATGCATATGTTGTTTAAAGAAATTTGACCAGTCTTATTCCGTGTTGTTTCATCAGGAGAAGAAACAGGAGTGGAGATGTGTAATCCTTCAACAAGTGAAGAAGACTGATCATCATTCGATTTTTGTTTGTCTAACAATGACTGTGTTTTTTCGCTTCCTATTATAGGTGATTTCGCTTTTTTCACAAATGCATGAACGGTTTCTTTGTGTGCACCTTGGAAGTATAAAATTCCAGAAAGTAATAATAGAATAACGCTGAACAATGCCAAAACGGGTTTGTACGAACGTTTTCTGTAAAGAGCTGACTTATTATCAAAAACCAATGGGGTAACGGATACTTTTGCCAAATCCCAAGCATCAGCGTCCATTTCCAATTCTGGATGATCCATGAGAAAGGATTCTAATTGCTGTTCTTGTTCAACGGAGAGGTTTCCTTCCGTGTAATCAAATAGCCAGCGATCGATGTTTTCGTGTGTTGGTTGCATTAGGCAAGTACAAAAATTCCTTTTAACTGTTTTTTTAATTTTAACCGCGCTCTAAAAAGATATACTTTCACTTGTGCAGAGGAAATGGATAACATGTCTCCAATTTCATCATAGGTATAACCTTCTAAATCGCGTAACAAGAGAATGCTTTTTTGTAGAGGAGGAAGTGATCCGACCATTAAATCAATAACTTGTTTTGATTCAAAGGCAAGATCTGGTTGTTGAAAATCAGATTTACCTAATGAATCCAAGTGCATGATTTGTCTTTTTTTACGTGAAACTTGATTTAACATCGCATTGTGAACACACGTAAAAAGCCAGGATTTCACCTTTTCTCGCTCTACTTTTTCTCTATTTAACCACAACTTCTCAAACGAATCCTGAACAACATCCCTTGCTTCTTCTGAATCCTTCAGAAAATGAACAGCAAAGCGATACAAAGAATCGCTCACATGTTCAACAGAATGGTTGTATTCGGCGCTTGTCAAAATTGCAGTGTTACAGTTAGAACAAATTGAACTTATCAAAAGTTACAGCTCTTGAAAAAAAACAGCAACTTCATAACGAGTAAACTTACAAAATTATTGGCAAGAAGAAAAAAAGTGACATTAGAACCCGAAATTATCGAATCCCCTCTGAGTCAGTTCCTGGTATTTTTCTTCGTTAAATTCATAAAGCGATGACGGTTTATGCGGAACACCACGTTGTTTTTCCTTTAGATTGGATAGGATATTTAACTTTTGAATTTTACGTCTGAAATTTCGCTTGTCCAAAGGCTTGTCTAAAATACTCTCATATAATCGATGCAATTGACTTAAAGTGAATTTTTCAGGTAATAAATTGAATCCGATTGGTTGAATTTTAATTTTTTGCTTCAATTTTTCTTTGGCAGCTTGGAGTATTTCGAAATGGTCAAATGCCAATTCACTTAATTCATTCACGGGTGTCCATTCAGCATTTTTAGCAAAGGAAGATGGATGAGGTTGATAATCTTCGATTTTAACTAAGGAAAAATAAGCAACCGTGATTACCCGTGCGTCTGGTTGAGCGCGAATGGACTTTAACCATTCTCGGTCGGATTCTTTGTGAATACGAAATGGATCGCCAAAAGCTCCAACTTGCTCTAAATAGATGTCTTTTAAACCAGTCAGTTCGTCTAGAACGCGACTAGCGGCTTGGTCTAAATTTTCGTTGTCGTAGATGAGGTTTCCTGGCAAAGCCAAACGCGGTCCGTTTTCCGCAGAAATTTCACCGCGATCAATGACAAGGACGGTTAATTTTTCTAAATCAAAGCCAAAAATAACACAGTCAACAGATACGTTTGGATTTAATTCTGAACCTATTTTTTTTAGATTATTATGCACGAATGAAGGATTATATATATATTTGGATAGTGTAAAAATGACACAAAGACTCAAATTATCATTTTAGAGATATGTATTTTATAGTAGAAAGTGGTTCAACAAAAAGCGATTGGGTTTTAGTTGATAGCAAAAATAACCAA
>JBIIAG010000010.1:0-95888 GCA_044240055.1 Crocinitomicaceae bacterium
CCTTGAAAACACTGAAATGGACGAGCCGTCCAGACCGCTTATTTTATCGTTAAAGACACGTCCTATATGGCTGTAGGAAATAGAGACCCTCGAGATGTATCAACTATCTTGAGGGTTTTGTTTTTTATGGGGTTTTTATTTCCCAATTATAAAGGGGACAACAATGGGGACAACATTGGTCAAGCTGTAAACGTTGAATCACGAATGAAACTTCACAACTCTGGACTGGTAAAATCCACAAAACCCTATATACCTTGGAGTAATGTGTTGAGAATTTCAAAATCATCCAGATCTGCGGCGATGATGTTAGAAAGGAAATTAGAAACTAAAATCGAAAACGATTAGTGGAATTCATTGGTTACCCTCGAAAAATGATTCGATTTCACCAATGGAATTTAGAACATCATACAACCATGCATTTATTTTACTATCCATAAATGAGGAGTTTTTCAGTATCTATTTGCTTTCTCAAAAATGGATTGCGAATTCCTTTTTCCTCCAATAAATCAACTGGTCGGTTAAATAAGGACTCTAATTGATCTTTTAAATCAAAGTAATTATCAGCATAATCTGACAATTCAAAGGTTTCAAAATCGACCACTAAGTCAACATCGCTCTCATGTGTAAATGAATCTTTCAGCACAGAGCCAAATACAAAAAGCTTATTCACCTTATGCTTAGCACACAGGACTTTAATCTTGTCAATATGTAACTCTACTAGATTCATCTGTGTAAAGATATAAGTTTTTCAGTTTGTATGAAAAAGTGCGTCGAATCAAACAGCAGAGAGCGAGAGCGGTAGACTATTTCTGTATCTCCGCTCTCTTCCTGTTTCTCGCACTCTCACTGAGCACTCGGCACCATCACTCCACCAACACCGCAACCAAACTAGTCATCACCAAACTTTTATTCACTTCTGGATCGTACTTCAAGCTAAACAAGTCCTTTCCTTCGGTGTATTCGAAATGATGCGTCAAAGTATTTGCGCAATACAAGAAAAAGAGATCGTAGCCTTCACGTGCGCGTTTCGCGTGGACCACATACATGTAGCGATCATCAGAGGGATTCACAAAATACGCAGCGAAAAAGAGGTTTTTTCCTTTGTTGAAGATCAAGTTCTCTGATGGAAAACGGTGGGCTTTGATCACCGAAAGGACCGTCTTTTTGACCTCCGCTTCTTTGTCTAAGTGGATGAAGTAATTTCCAGCGCCAATTTGAATGTAATCATCGTCCATTAGTTGGAATTGGTACTGAGCAAACAATGGACTTCCCATGATCCATAGAAATCCGACTAAAATGAGGTTCGTTTTCATGTGCATTAATTTTAAGTGGTTCTTAGTTCTTTTTCTTACTTCCATTCGGTGAAACATCCAAGATACTTGGGTCATAAATGACCGAAACGCGTCCTTCATTTTCAGCCACATCATAAAAATAGCGGTAGCGGTTTTCCATGTAATAACAGAAGATGTGGTATCCCGAAACATCATTTTTGTTGCCGCGAATTCCGTGAATGATGTACACAAATTCGTGGTTATTTGGATCCACAATCGCGTAGTTAAAATACAGATTATCCGACTTGTTAAATTCAAACGTTCCTTTGAAGTTGTTATCGTTCAGAGTTTCCGAGAGAATTCGTTTCGCATCAGCCTCACGGTTAGCAAAAAGGTAGAAATTTCCCAATCCGAACTCTTCGAATCGTTGCATGGTTCTTAACTGAGCATTTGCCCAATTGGACAATACCAAACATATGACAAGTAATTTTTTCATCGTAGTTGATTTTGAGGGTGAATAAAGAGAAGCTTCATTTTGATAATGTCATCCCCTTGTTTGGTTACAACACAATCTTTATATGCTTCATTTACTGACAATTAACTGATTCAATTAAAGCTATTTGGAAATCGATTAGGCTTTTTTATTGATGCGAACTTCACGCAAGCGGATGTGTTTTTCATCCCCTGAAACTTCGAGTATGAAACTGCTCGTTTGTGCCAACGCATCCGTTTTTCCTTCTTGAATTCGGTACGAACGTCCGCCATCGTTGGGGAGTGATCCTTCAGGAAAAGATGCCCACCATTCCTTCGTTCGTGCTTCCGTGCAGCAAAAGAGCAACATTGGAACGCCGAATAGCTCCTTGCGAGAAATCCAGGCATTGAATAATTTGTCCTGCCAAATCAAATGAAAGTGCTTGCAAAAATCACCTTCGGTTTTCCAGCTGATGGAACTTTCCTTTGGACCGTTCTCTAATTCAAATACTTCATCCGGTGTATCGGTGAATAATTCTGCGAATCGATCCGTATCTGAAATAGTGAGGAACTGTATTTCTATTAGCGTAATCATGGCGACTAATCTTCTTTCGTGTATGACTTGGTTCATTCAACGTTTTCTATCACATCAACTTTATCGGATCGGTATTCAACCAAAGATTCATAGCCGGCACGCATTCGTTGGAAATAGAAATTATACTTGTTAATGTCCAAAACGTAAAAAAGTAACCAAGAAAAGTGAAATTATTTATAAACAGCCATTATGCTTCCTTAACAAAAATCGAACGTTAAAGCCGCATCGTCAGCATGCGTAAGCAATTCTTGTAGTTCTTCCACCGATAACTTTGCTGCATTTCTAAAGGTAAATTTCCATCCGATTAATCCGGAGATTTTAGCCATATCCAACAATTCTAGAAAGGTGTAGTCTTCCACGTTTAACATTAAATGAAAGGACTTTCCAGCTTTGCTTAAGTCTTTGATGTCTTGAAGTGATTTTTTCATGGGTTCGTTATGTGTTCGAGTCAAAAATCGAGTAAAGAATTGACAAGTTAGGTCAATTGTAACTTTTCAAAGAAAAAAAATAAGATCAGACATTGTTTAAGTGCTGGGGAGACTTTTCAACAGGAAGAACTATTCTACGCATTGAGTAGAGAATGATCATGAACACATTTAAGGGCTTTGACAATTCGTTTTCATTCAAATTACGATGCATTTAAATAGGTGTTATCGTAAATCATTTCAGCATGCCAAGTGATTTGACAATATATCTTACCCGTTGGAGATGAAACTTCCTATTCCTTATTCATTTAAAGTTGAATCAGTTGTGAAGATGGAGCATCTTGATCATTGCTAACTGTAATTAAATCAAATCCTAGCACTTCACTTAAGGTAGCCAATGTTTCAATGGTAAAATTTTCTCTGCCTTTTACCCACTTGTTTACTTGCTGTGGTTTAACTTTCATTTTTTCGGCTAGCGTAACTTGTTTCCATCCTAATTCATCCAGACGAATGATTATGGATAAAGCAATTTTTTGAGATAAACGCGTATAATTTTTTCGTGCAATTCGTTCTTTTGCTCCTTCAATGGTTTTGGTTTCTTCCTTAGAAACCATGGCTAAAAACTTTTCCTTATTTGTCATAATTTTCTTCGTTTAAGAATTCAAAAAATGAATCTTCATTTAGTACCCCATTGCCATTCAAATACGCTTTGGCTACATTTAACTTTGTCAACTCGATTTTTGTATGTTCTCTGTCTTCCATTAAATGGTGTAAGGGAAGTTTGATCGCACCACCTGTAATGACAAACGTATCGTCATCAATTTTTATCGCATACATACGCAACAAAGATTGTCTGCCTTTTTGAAACGATAGAACTTTGGCTCTGTATTCATGATTGCTCAAGGATTGAAAAAAGAAGCTCAGTTTTTTATCTGTTGAATTCGTTATTTCGATTAATCTTTCGTCCAATTCGTAAGCATCATCAATTAATTCATTTGCGATTTTGTTTATTGTTTTGGACCTTGGAATATCTTTTTGATTTTCTTTTAAAAATTCATATACATAAACGGTATTGTTCCATAAATCCATTAATCTATCGTACTCATTGTCCACTTCATTTAGGTAATGAAAGGCGAACAACTTATGTGCAAATATATGAACTATTTTCATTAAATCAACTTGTAGGTTTATTTTTTATAATTCTCAAGGAGTAAACATCCACGTAAAAACGCTATACCCATCCATTTTAGTATACGCGTTTCACTCTATACTAAATTCAGTGAATTCTAGCATTGGAATCAAGGACAAGGTCGAAATCTCAGACTTGGAAAAAAGACCTTGGATTTTTTACGTTAGAATCAAAAAATGCTTTCAATTTACATGTCGCCGGAACGTACCTTGAATTCACTTCCAATAAAGATGCTCTTTGCTCATATTCCTTATTAGTGTAATTTAAACTTTTCGCAGGTTTTCTGTTACCATCACCAATCAATAATCCTTTCCACCTCAAATTTCCCTGACAACTCAAGTCAATAATTTCTTAAGACCACCAATAAAACTAAATTTTGAATCTTTTTTCGCACCTTTATTCTTTCAAAGAATATGAGCGACATAAATACCTTAATGCAAGCCTTGGTTAAATTTCGAGACGAACGCGATTGGAAACAATTTCACGATACTAAAAACCTAGCCATTGCTTTATCCATCGAAGTAGCAGAATTAAATGAATTGTTCTTGTGGAAAGATACCAAGGAATCCGAGAAAGTGGATATTCAGCGCATCAAAGAAGAACTAGCGGATATTTTTGCTTACGCACTTTTGCTCGCTGAGAAACATCAATTGAATGTGAGCGAAATTGTCATGGATAAAATCCAACGCAATGCCGAAAAATATCCAGTGGAAAAATCCAAAGGAAACGCTCAGAAGTATACGGAATTATGATTGTTTATCAAGAGAACAAGGACACCTTCATGTCGCAAGTACGTGAAAGTAAAATTGAATACATCATTCATGATAATTTCATTAAAAACCTTGGTCGCGACACGTCCAAAAGCGAGGTGAATTCTTGGAAAAACTCGATGATGTACATGCGAAATGTATTGGATGACGCCGCGATTCCAGGTGACGCCAAAATCAGCATCGAATGTCAAGTTCCGAACACCAGTAAACGCATCGATTTTATTATTACCGGACAGACGGAGGACAGACGTGATTGCGTAGTCATTATTGAACTAAAACAATGGGAAACAGCACTCTCAACTGACCTTGACGGTGTAGTCAAAACATATGTTGGCGGTGCGGTGCGCGATGTGAGTCATCCGAGTTATCAAGCGTGGAGTTACGCCGCTTTGCTAGAAGGATTCAATTCGGCAGTTGAAGATGAAAATATTCAATTGCAAGCCTGTGCATTTTTACACAACTGCGAGGACCCAAGTCCGATGACGGGAAGCTTTTATCAAAACTACCTCGACAAAGCGCCTTTATTCGCGAAAAACGATGTGTTAAAACTTTCTGATTTCATCAAACTGCACGTGAAATTTGGTGATTATCGAAATGTCATGTATCAAATTGAACATGGTAAGATTCGACCATCAAAAGGAATTGCGGATGCAATTGCTAGAATGATTGAAGGCAATGAGGAATTTGTCATGATAGATGACCAAAAAGTTGTTTTCGAACGCATTTCACAAGTAATTCAATCTGCAAGTCCGAGTTCAAAACATGTGGTTATCGTAGAAGGTGGACCAGGAACGGGAAAATCAGTTGTCGCCATTCAATTGACCGCAAATTTAACAAGCCAACAAAAATTAGTTCAATACGTCAGTAAAAACAGTGCTCCAAGAGATGTTTATGCGAGTAAATTAACTGGAATCCGGACAAAATCGTGGGTCAATAACTTATTTAAAGGCTCTGGATCTTACATTCAAGCTGAAAAGAATCAATTCGATGCACTCATTGTCGATGAAGCACACCGACTGAATGAGAAAAGCGGCATGTTTTCCAATCTGGGTCAAAATCAAGTCATGGAAATCATTGAAGCAGCAAGATGCTCCGTTTTTTTTATCGATGAGGATCAACGTGTCACTATGAAAGATATCGGAACCAAAGCTGAAATCGAAAAGTGGGCTAAACATGCAGGAGCAACCGTTCACCAGCTCCAACTTTCGAGTCAATTTCGATGTAATGGAAGTGACGGTTACATGGCGTACTTAGATCAATTACTCGGCATCCGTGAAACCGCAAACACAGATTTCAAAGACCTTGGATACGAATTTCACGTTTGTGCAAGTCCAAATGAACTTCACGAGAAAATACTATTTCACAACAAGGAACGAAACCGTGCACGCATGGTGGCTGGCTATTGTTGGCCTTGGAACTCTAAGAAAGATCCGAAGGCAATGGACATCGTTATTCCAGAACATAACTTCGCTAAGCAATGGAATTTAACTCAGGACGGCATGCTCTGGATTGTCAGTCCAGCATCCGTTGATCAAATTGGATGTATCCACACCTGTCAAGGACTAGAAGTTGATTACATCGGCGTTTTCATGGGACCAGATTTGGTCATTCGAAATGGAACTTGGGTTTGTCAACCCGAAAAACGAGCATCGAGTGACAAAAGCATCCATGGAATTAAATCCCTATTAAAAGCAAACCCACAAAAAGGAAAAGAAATGGCAAATGCCATCATCAAAAACACCTACCGAACACTCATGACCCGCGGTATGAAAGGATGTTTCCTTTGGAGCAGCGATGAGGAAACGCAGGATTGGTTGAGGGAGAACACAACCAGATCAATTTAGATTTTAACCTTATACCTTGACATGGAAGAAGAAACCTTACAAAAATACCTTCATCAAGTATTAAGATTAAAAAGATCTGCATCGAATGGTGGTGCGCCTCATAAACCTATTTTATTATTATCGATTTTCGAATTAATTCGAAAAGGAGACATTTCATCAAATCAAATTGAGATTACTCCAGAATTAGTACTTGAATTTAAGTCAAATTGGTCAAAACTCGTTGTTACGCAGCATTCTCCTAATTTTTCACTTCCATTTTTCCACATGAGAAGCGAACCGTTTTGGCGATTAATCACGAATATTGGAATGAATATCCCATTAACAAGTTCTCATTCTATAAAGAGTTTAAATGCTTTAAAAGAAGCAATCGCATTTGCAGAATTGGATAAAGAATTCTTTCGTTTACTCTTTGATCCGATTCAAAACGGATTCTTTGTTGATCAAATACTAGAAAAGTATTTTCATGAAAC
This sequence comes from Crocinitomicaceae bacterium, assembly GCA_044240055.1. Lineage (GTDB taxonomy): Bacteria > Bacteroidota > Bacteroidia > Flavobacteriales_D > Crocinitomicaceae > UBA952. Next base: position 7,036 of record JBIIAG010000010.1, read on the forward strand.
GCGAGCAAATTTCTATTCGAAAGATTACAACGTTTATGATCAACTCGAAACCCAAATGTTGAATGATAACCGCGCCGTTTATTCAAGCCGCATCAAGGAATTAAAAGAATCTTTACCACAGGAACAATTTGAAGAGGAGATTTTCGTGAGAGGGGGAATCTTTAAAAAAGAAATTCCAAAAATCTATAATTATCATTGTGCAATTTCCGGCATGCGTATTGAGTCTTCGACGAACGCTCAACTTGTTGATGCATGTCACATTGTTCCTTTTGCCATTTCAAAGGATGATACGATCACCAATGGAATCTCATTATCTCCTAATATACATCGTGCGTTTGACCGAGGTTTAATTACCATTAATTCAGAATACATCATTCGCGTTTCACCGGCAATAAAAGAAAATGACTCGCCTTTTTCGTTAAAACAATTTGACGGTAAACAAATCATTTTACCAACAAACATTCATTTTTATCCTTCAATAGAAAATCTTGATTGGCATAGAAAGGAATGTTTTGTGTTGTAAATCTTCAATTTCAATTCTTCTAATCCGAATTCACCAAATAGTCATACAGTGATTTTTCGACTGGATTTTCTAGCATAAAATTCATTTCTACCACTGAAACGGATTTACCAGAATCATCAGGCATTGAAATTTCTACTGCTGTTTCTTTGAGAACCTTTGAATTCCCCAAATAGTAAAACTGTACACCTTCTGAATTATTTTTCTTGACAAACAATGGTAAACCCATTCCATGTTCCTTTTGAGATAAAATCGAACTGACATCGGGAGAATTTAACTTTCTTTTACTTTTGGACATCCAAATAAATTCATTTCTCGAGATAAATCGATCATGGTATTTTGTGGATGCAGAAATATCCTCGTCTTTATAATAATTGACGAAAATAGCACAATCCGCTTTATTTTTTCGAACCATATATCCGCCCACATTTTGGGCAACAGGATTAACTTCCCATTGAAGAATTCTAAAGACGTCTTTTCGAGAATAGCGATTATTTAAACTAAAATCATTGTTCGCAAACTCTGGACCATTCGAACTCATAGTTCTAAAAGAATATTCTCACAGATCTAATAAGTAAGATTTGATGTCCGATTTTTCGATTAAATCAGATAATGTTCGGCCTATTTTAAGTACATCATTTTCAATTAATACGATTTCGTAGTTCCGATGACTACCTATTTTCACCAATTCCTTATTGACCGAGATCGTATGAAACAGACCATTCATCACGTGTATTGCGTGATTCAAGGTTTCTTTTTCAATAGAAATAGACGTCTCATTTAAATAAAGCTCATGAAATTCCACTAATAAAATCTGTCCTCTATTCAAAATGGTTTTCATCAAAAATAAATTTCTTAAATCATTACTTGAACAAGAATATATAACACAAATTTCAAGGGGAGGGATTCATAGTGTATCTATACAGAGGGATGGCAAAATAATTATAGACTCAATACTTACAAACTTTAAAGCGGAACCGTACAAACAAACATATTGCGATTTTTATCTATTCCGACCGGCTTATTTTACTATTCAAGTAACTTCGAAGTTCTCAGAAAAAAAATGAATTTTTATTATATGTTCCAAGTCAAATAAAAGATAAAAAACTTACTCCTAGACAAATTATTAATGAACTTTACACTGAGGAAATGACTTTTAATAAACGAATTGAATCTGGATATTGGCCAGCCTATATTTTCCACTCCGATAGAGTTAAATATTCCTCTAAAAGATTCTTTCCTCTAAAAGAGGAAATTAAATATGTTTGTTTTGATCCTAAACTTAAAAAAAATAAAATAAAAATAATCTCAGCTGCAAAGTGTACGACTTTTTATTTGAATGACTTAATGCTGAATAAAGTTGTTAACGAGATTTTGGAAACAAAAAGATTTGACATTACTTTTTAAATTTGTAAAAAATTATTTTGTGCTTTTTTATTCTAAAGAAATAGTTTAAAGTGCTTTCGCTATCAATTGTTGTAATTGCAATTTTGCGTTGCCCCGTCACAAAATATTCAAAGTAATCCCAGAAGGATTTGGTTCTCTTGCTTTTTGATGGAACCTTATAAAGTTTCGTCAGGTCCGTTTTTATACCCTCTGGACTCGGGAAGAAATCTTCATCACGGTATCTTTTCTTTACCAGATTTACTTCTAGATATAGCGCAAAACTCTCTTCACTCTCTTGGCTTTCTTTTCATTTTCAACGTTAAATGCATCGAACAAATCATACTGAAAACAATGAAATGAGTGTATTTTGCCGCTAGAAGAATATCCATCGGGTTTAGCCATCTGATTTTCATCACACACAAATACCTTGTTTAATCGGTTAAAGTTTCGACCTAATTCAGAAAATACTTGGAAGCCAACATCATTTAATTCGAGTCCTGGATATTTCAAGATCAAATTCATTTCTCCCTCGATTGAACGCTTTCTATAATTTTCCATCAAAAAATCAAAACAATTGAAGGCATCCATATTTGTAAAGATGAGATCGATGTCAATTTTGACATCATCTTTCAATTGAAGCTTGAAACGATTCATTTCAAAATGGGTGTTCTTCGACCAGCCATAATCTTTGCTTATTTTTTCGTAAATCAATACCCGTTCTGTTTGTATTGGATATTCGATTGTCTCATTTTTTACATCACCTAAATGATGCTGATCTTTACCAATTTCATAAATGAATTTTAATAATCTAGAAAAATATTCATTTTCAAAGGTGTCCGCCATTATTAGGGTCAATTCATCTTCGTTTGGATACATTTCCCTAAACAATTCAATTATTGCACGCAAGTCTTGTATGTCTCCACCTGAAAAAGGATAGAAAAATAGTGTTTGATTGGTGATTTCCATGGCTACTCAATTAAAAAATGCTGAAATTTCCGGAGGTAATATTTCATGAATATATTCAAATATTTCTTGTCCGTATACTTCTTTGTCAGAGGATTCAATGCTATTTTCCAAATAACAGTAATGAATTACTTTAAATATCTCGTAGTTACTTTTGTCTTTTTGTTTTAATGCACTAATTCGATTTAGGATAAACTCTTTCACTTTCACTTTATCATTAGGAACAAAGAAAACAATCGTGTAAGATTCTCCAAAAACATCCAAATCTTTCATGAGGTGAGTTAAATGATACGGTTCTAGGTTAACATTAAAATAATAAGGATCGTTTTCACCGAAAAGTGCTTTTTCAATCTCTCTCATTCCCATATTTTCAGAAAGTTCAAAATCAACTAAAAAATCTTCTTCAGCATAATCGTTGATTTCATCTATAAAACAATCATCCATGCACTCGAATAGAATTTCTCTTCCAGCAAGTTTCATGATTGATTTAAGATCATTCAGTTGTTTTGGTTTTGGCACTTGATTTTTTAAGACACCATACGAATCATCCATTGCAATTAATTGTCCAAACTCAATCTTCTCATTGGATTCATTATTATGAAATTCCAAATTATGAATGAGCGCCAAACAAGGAGCTTTCAGCAGTGAATAATCAAAGGTTGTTTTTATCATGCAGTATGGGAATTAGGGATCAAAAGACTTGTTGTTTCAAAAAAAATGAGTCAAATTATACATTTAGATTGGATAAAAAAAATAATTTTAAAAATAGAAAAATAAGGTCCAAAAAATTTTTTTTCTCTGCACTTGGAACTTATCTTTATCGAAGATATGGAAAAAAGATAAGGGTTTTTTATTACTTAATTTTTTAGTTAAGTACTATTTTTTTCAACCCGGAATCCCTTAAATCCATATCTATGCAAACAGTAAAATTTCTTAAATTTTCCTCCTCGCGCATTATAAAAATTGGCGCTAAGTACTACATCGATTCAATGGAATCTGACGACTATGTAGCCTACAATCAAAAAAAGTATTTCCTTGTCTCAAGATCCAAATTAATCAACTTGGGCCTTAGAATTCCTGCAAAAAGCCCTTTGACTAAATCTTTTGCCTTCTAATTGTTTGGGGTAAAATACCCCATGCCTTTATCATTCCATTTTCATTCATCTCAAATTATATCCTATGAGCAAATACACCTTGTTAGAAAACATGATGGAAATTCATGAGCTAGAAAAAGAAGCAATTATTCAATGGGGGGAAAATGCAGCCTTCAAAAAAAGAGTAAACGAACTGAGTCAACAACTTCACACATCGGAACTCTTAACGTTAGTATTCTCCTTTATTGTAATTGAACAATTAACAGGAGAGATTCCGTCTTTAAAGAGAATTGCAAGATCAATGGGCTTGAGTCCGAATCATTATATTTTAGTAAATCAAGAGTTAAAGCAATTACGCAAACGCGGCTGGTTAAAATCAATTTTTAGACGCTTCCAACCTACTGTTGATGAATATGCCGTTCCCAAAAGAATCATTGATGCCATTTTAGAAAATAGTCTTGTCAAACTTGAAATGGAATCCTTTGAAACCGTTAATGAATCACTTATTCAGTTTAATGAATATACCCAACAAATTTTAGAGGAATTGGAGAAATGTGAATTAGCGGAAGTTCTAGTTGATTTTGCTCAACAGTACAATCATTTTGAACCTATAAAAAGTATCCTAGAAAATAAAAGCATTATAGAAGAGGAGAAAATTATTCTCTTATTTGCCTGTTCAGAATACATCCATGGACAAAAAGAGATAAATTATGAAGCTCACATTGAGTATTTTTTTGAGGTAAAATCAGCAATATCTTATCGATTGAGAAAGAGAATTAGTTCACCTCATTCTGAATTGATTCAATCCGGACTGATCTATTATGAGTTTCCTGGTTTGGCTGATACACAAAATATGGTCCTGGGAGAAGAGCTGACAAAATTTTTAGAAGTGGAACATATCCTTGAGATAAAGAAGGAATTTAAGACGAAACTATGTCAATTAATAAAACCTGAAGCTATTTCAATTCAAGAGCTTCATTTTGATCAAGACATGAATGATCAGATTGAGAAATTAAAACATCTCATGGAGGAGGAAAATTTTTATCTCCTACAACAACGGATGCAGGAAAAAAAAATGAAGGAAGGAATCACCATGCTTTTTTATGGTGCGCCTGGAACCGGGAAGACCGAATTAGCCAAGCAACTTGCTCTTCATACAAATCGCGTTGTATTAATGGTCGATATCTCCTCCATCAAAAGTATGTGGGTCGGTGAAAGTGAGAAAAATACGCGGAAAATATTTTCGGAATATTATGCGGCAAAAAATTATTTCCCTCAGGCTCCCATATTGCTTTTTAATGAAGCAGATGCACTTATTTCCAAAAGAGGAGAAGCAAGTCATTCTGTAGATCAAATGATGAACTCGATTCAAAACATTTTACTTCAAGAAATCGAGGATTTCAATGGGATTTTGATTGCCACTTCCAACCTTGAAAAGAATTTTGACCCAGCTTTCGATAGAAGATTTTTATTCAAAATCTGTTTCAAAAAACCTGAATCAAAAATTAGGTACCAAATTTTAAAAAATAAGTTAAACTGTTTAAACGATGATGAAATTGCCTTATTGGCAGAAAATTATGAATTATCTGGTGGTCAAATTCAAAATATTGAAAAACAGATTGTGATGCATGAATTATTAAACTTAGATCAAAAGATTAGTCTAAGTAAAATACAAAATTTCATTGATCAAGAAATAAATTTCAAAACACTTAAGGGAAAGTCTCTAGGGTATAATCAAAACAACTAAACATGAAAAAACAACTCATTATTGCTGCAAAAAACGTTGGGATTATAAGTGTCATTTGCTTTGTCACTTCCCTATTTTATTGGATTTTTGTCACGTTTAATTTTGGTGGATTAGGGAGTCTCCTGTTTTACAATCCATTTGTAAGTGCCTTGGTGCATGCGGATTTATCACACTTCGGATATAATATGCTGATGTTATTTCTGTGTTTAATTCCTGCGATCAATCAAGACTACAAAAGCAAACAATTGGTATTTGTAGCCACTATTTTAAGCTTTCTTTATTTCCCTTTGATTCTATTTCAAATCAGTTTACCCGTAATCGGAATATCTATGTTTGTTTATTTTTTACTGGCCAGAGTTGTTTTTAGCCGGGAAAAATATTTTTGGATTTTCCTTTCCATCTTTGTAATCATGTTGATAGGTGAAGCGACGCTCATACAGAGTGACGACAGTACCGCGCATTTAGCACACATATTTGGTGCTGCTTTAGGATCTTTTTCCACTCGATATTGGCCAAAAATATTTTTGCCCAACAAGTCTATGGCTTGAAAAATTGCATTCTTCCGTTTATTTAGTACTCACCCTTAAAATAATAAATCATGAAAACGTTCATTATTGTCTCCGCTATCTTCATAGCTTATCAAGCTTCGAATACCGTTTTTTCACAAGCTCAAGTGAAAACAACCTTTAATTTAGACGTGATTTCAAACATCATCGAAGATTCATTAGAGGTGTTGTTAGATCATCCATTGAGTAAATCTACAAATCATGTCCAGGAAGTTGTCAATTATATCACGAAAGGTGAACAGGGGATTTTTGTATCAAATTACACCATGCTGACCTTAGACGAATTAACCCTTGAAGAAGTAAGTCCACAAAGTATTGCGCAAGCGTTATTGGACGGAATAAAATCCAGTAATCGAATAGACCAATTGAATCCTGACTTATTTAATGTCGTTTATCTTGAATTCAATGCCATAAACTATGTCTTTGTCTCCTTGGAAAATAGTCACAAATTAAGTCCTCAATCGATCGGGGATTTGATGGATCCACATTCTTTTAATCAAGCACTTTTTGAATCTGCGCTAATCGCTGAGATGGAACAAGAATTCCCCCTATTGAAAATGGATACGTCGCTCCTTTTTGTTGTAAGGGCAACCTCACAGAAGGATGCCGGTTATCCTGAATGTTATGTCCTGAAAAAAGGCGGAATGGTAAACCTACAAGAGGATGAATTACTTCAAGCGAAGCGACTTGTACGTGAATATCGAAAGCATCTTACGGAAGATCTGAATTTTGATCCTGCCAGCTTAATAAGATGTAATTTCACTGAGTATTGTGTTACAACTGTTCTTCAATATGGTGGATTGATTCGATATGGAATTGTGATTGACAATAATTTTAAACGAGAAGATTTACTTTTAAAGCGTGATGAAACTGAATTAAAAACCATAAAATTCAAAAAAGATGATCAATAAATCAGATGAAAAAGAAATGCTCGCATATTTAGTTGAAGTCAAAAAGGCCCAAAAACTTTTTGGTTTCATTCCATATAAATGGTTGCATGAACTAAATTTTGAATTGGAATTAATCCTTATTTTCACTTGTGGTTTAATGGATTATCTTTTCTCATTTAACTTTTTTTTCATGTTAGTTGGGATGATAATTTGGTGGGAACATTTTCGCATATCTGAATGGAGAATTGACTTAATCGTGGATTATACAATCAGGATAGAAGATGAGCAAGCACTTCTTTACGAGTTTCCTGATGATTTCGGGCCTGATTTTAAGATTGATGATCAGACAAAAACAATTATGCAAAAAAGGTCTCTAAAAAAATATCCTAAGCCAAGAGATCTCTTTTATTTGAAGGAATCGCGTTGGTCCATCTTTTTTACTTTATGTTATTTTATATTTTTCGAGTTGTTTTTTGCTTATTTTTAAATCAGTAAATTGTAATTAAGCCATTTCACATGAAAAATTTTCTAATCCTTTGTTCTTTAATCATTTCATTCAAATCCTTTTCTCAATCAGGAATGTATATAATTACGGAGAAATATAACGGTCTGATATTAAATAATCCTTCCTTTGATTCTTTGTTTGTTACCAATCCACAGGGTATTATCTCTAATTACACCCTTCCACATTTATTTTTAAATCCTGGTCAGCATGACAGTCAATTTAACGTTATTCTAAATGGAATTATATCTCAAGGTTATAACGTTTTAGACGGAGATTGGAATTATCCTCAAGCTGTGAATAATAATTTAATACCAGGATCGCCTTACAGTATAAGATCAATATTTTTATTCAAACCTTGAACTACCGCTGGCTTGGCACCAGCTGGAGTTAATGACTCACTGATTAAAATTACTAATGTATTTCCCAATCCAGCATCTAATGTTGTGAATCTCAAATTTGCTTCAAGCTCAAATAATTCACAATTGTTTCTAATTCATTCTGGAGGGTATATAATTAACGTATATGATGTATCAAACTTAACTGATTTCTCAGTAAATACTTCTTTGTTGAGTAAAGGCAACTATTTGTTTGTTCTTGTTTCAAATCGCGTTTATTCTGAATCTAAATCCTTTATAAAGCAATAAAATACAATTAAAGGGATAGATCCAATCAAAATGCGCTTAGGGGTCATATTTAAAACGATTTTCTTTAAGTTTCACTAAAATATCATAAATATAAATCACTACCTTTACTACACGACAGAAAAACTGAGTTGAATGAAAAAGTTTATTTTGTCTTTATAATTCATTTATCTTAAGAGTAAAAAAATTTAATTCAATACTTGAACAATGAAAAAAAAACTTACTTTCATTTTATTCTTTCTGTTCTTTTCGGCCAAAGCACAATTCACTTCTATTCCCGACGTTAATTTCGAACAAAAATTAATGAGTTTAGGATATGACAATGTAATAAATGGTCAAGTTTTAACATCCATTGTAAGTCAAGTCACCTCACTATATTTATCAAACTGTAACATATCAAATCTTTCAGGAATTCAAGATTTTACTATGCTTACAGCATTAGATTGTACAAATAATCCGCTTACAAATGTAAACCTTAGTCAAAATGTTAATTTAACATCATTAGCTGTGGGGGGGAACTCATTTACCAACATAAATAATTTTAATTTAAATCAAAGTTTAATTAACCTAAGTCTAACAGAAATCAATTCGAATAATTTACTTTTAAATTTGTCAAATACGAACATTGAAAATTTGTATTTGGGCAATATAACTTTGAATAGCCTAAATGTAACGAATGGTTCCAACTTACAGACATTGTCTTCTAGCTCATTAAGCATAAACTCATTGTCACTGCAAGGACTCCCGAATTTAACAACCATTGAATTTAACAACTATTTAAATCAAACTGGTTATTTATCAAACATCTCGATGGATAATTCCGTTTCATCTAATTTACAATTCCTCAAAGTTGCAAATTTAAACCTAGCCACTATTTCACCAAATTTCTCGCAAATTCCGAATTTACAATATCTAGTAATTGATAAATGCCTTTTCACTTCAATTGACCTTTCAATGAATAATCAACTAAAGGATTTGAGCACCGTAAATTCACCAATTCTTAATTCAATAAAAGCTTGTTCATCTTTTATTGATTCTGTTAACGTTTCAAATTGTCCTAGCTTAAGTTGTTTAGCGTTAAAAGGGTTTTTGCCAGTAATTAATAGTTATGTTAATCTAACGGCAATCAACACCCCCAATTTAGATTGTATTGAAGTTCAAGACGGTGATTATTTCAGCATACTTTTCCCTACCAACACCATGAATTTTGATCCTCAAATAAACTACAGCACCAATTGTAATAATGCCTGTAGTTTTTCATGTAGCACCAATGAGATACCAGAGTATCACATAGAAAAAACAATTTTGAAAATTATTGATATTACCGGAAGAGAAACAACATACAAACCGAATGAACTATTATTTTACCTTTATAATGATGGAAGTACAGAGAAATTTTTTGTGTTTGAATAACAATCCAGATATCGTTTTGAGATAAATAGTCCTAGAATAAATGATATAGATTATTACAATCTAAGTTATCCAATTAATTTCCATTTAAAAAAGAGCTTTAAATTATTCGTGTTTTCATTCAAACTTAAACTCTTTCTCTCGTTCAAACTGATTGGTGAGTTCAATGATATCAATGATATAATACCCATCCACGGAATCCGTTGGGTAAGGTTTCCGCCAATATTTGCTATCGTTGTAGAATCCATATATTACCTTGTATTTTCTGTTTTTATTGAGAACCCTCACTAGATTTCCATTTATAGCACATTCCAACGTAATTGTAGCTTGATTACCGGTCCAATGTAAATCTTGACTAAAGCTTCCATTGTAAGTAAAATCATTTAACACATCGTTAAATTCAAATTCCTCTCCAGTCTCCGGAATCGTTAGTGTTAAATTCGTATACATTCCCGGAACAACATCTTTAAAAGTCATAATATCGAACATTTCAAAGGGGTTTAATGTCAATGTCTTAGTATGAATAAAAAAAGTTCTTGATTCATTTATATTTTGAAACCTATTCTTGGTTGGAAAATAATTTTTTGCTGTATTTTGAGCAAAAGATTGACCTGAACCGACTAAAACGAGAATAAAGAAATATTTATATAATTTATTTTTCATCGAACAAAATTAATAACAAATGTAAATAGCAAATATATTACTAGAATAAGGATAGTATAAGTTGATAAAATGGCGATTTCCCGTAATAACCCAATTGTTTTTAATCCAATACTCAGTTAAAACGTGAATCACCATCCCCCTACTCCAACACCCTTCTTGCCTCTAATACGCGTTTCGCGAAATTGATTCGAGTTACAGGGAGAATCCACTAGAAAGTAATAATTGATTTTATCAATTATTTATTACTCGAAAAAAAAGCAATATTTTTGAGGAATAATTTAATCTTTTACATCGTGAGTTTTCTTCAAATGAAAATAGGTAATGAACATACTCCGCTTTGAGGTGGACAACAGGCCCGTTTTCACCATGTTGAACAATATTACGAGGAAAATAAGCTATCTCAATTTTGATCAGATGAAAAAAATACTATTTTTTGTATTAATCTCCCTTTCTCTTTACAATGCAAATTCCCAATGTGTTGTAGAACTGCAGAACTATTATTCCAATAATTTCAACTCTATTGTAGGTCCGCAATGGACAATAGCCGGAGGTGGAGCGCCGGGATGGACTGGAACACTTTTGGGTCCATTTGGGCCTGAATTTTTAACGTACACAGACAATAGTTTACCTTGTCATGATAGTTTAGTATTTAATTGCACACTATATCTTGAATCATCGTGGGACGGAAATGGCAATTTTTGTTGTGGACCTGATATTTTCTATATCATTGCTGATGGAGACACCATTTTCGCGACAACCTTTTCAAATACTGGAGCATTCGGTAATATGCAGTCCTTTCCAAATCAATATAATCCATTAAATATTGTAAATAACCCGCAAGGTTCTGGAAGTATTGGTAATAATACCTATAATTAGTCATTTTCTTTCCCTCATACTTCTTCTTCAATAGCGATACAAATCGCTCAACCAGCTTCACAAGGCGCAGTGGATGAAGGATGGTATTTTGATTATTTTGGACTGCAATTATTTACGTGTACTACTACTATAAATGATGCTGATATTTCCATATGTCAGGGAAGTTCTTACAACTTTAATGGTGTTTCCCTTACTCAACCTGGTTCATTTCAATCCGTTTTAACTTCTCAAAATGGTTGTGATAGTATCGTAAACCTAAACTTGTCGGTATCCCCTATCTATAGTCAAACACTTGCTCCCCAGATATGTAATGGAGAAACTTATCTGTTCAACAACCAATCTTTTTCCCAAGCAGGAAACTACTTAGTGATCTTACCAACAATCAATGGTTGTGATAGTGCATTCACTATTAACTTAACAGTTAATTCAACCTATACAACCAATGTTTCAGAATCAATTTGTCAAGGTGAAACCTATACAAACAACGGTGTCACGTTTAATCAAACTGGAAACTATACCTTAACTCTTCAAACGGTGAACGGCTGTGATAGTGTCATTTTAATAAACCTAATTGTTTATCCAATTCCTGCAGCACCCATTTTAACGACTAACCAGCCAGAATGCCCTGGTGATGAGCTTCAATTATCCGCAATTACAGGCGTAAACTCTGAATTGTTTTGGCAAGGACCAGAGGATTTTTATTCTAGTAATAATCCGATTTCAATTATTGCATCTGATTTAACTGTAGGCACCTACCTGGCCTATTCAACCGAAAATGGTTGTGTTTCTGATACGACTTTTATTTTTACGTCAATCCTGAATCCTGAAGATTTTGAATCAAGAGATTTTCCGAATGTTATTACGCCAAATGGTGATTTAATGAATGACGACTTAAATTTAAAAGAGATTTATAATACTTGTTTAGCCTATGAGTTAAGCATTTTTAATCGCTGGGGTAATCAGGTATATTTTCAGACAGACGTTACAGCTCCATTTAATGGCGAGTCACAAGATGGAATAGATTTAATAGAAGGAATTTATTTTTATAAATTAAATTATGCCACAGGGCTGAAGTGTGGATTTTTTCATCTTATCAGATAAGAGAAAAAACTCCGAAAAGTTTATGCTCCCAATATTTCCATGATTGACAGCAGGAACGCCATTCGCAGTATTTAAAATGAATGTCCCGTTGATCCTCTAGTCTCTCCCCTTTGGATAAAATTGGTATCTCTACTCCAACACCCTTCTTGCCTCTAATACGCGTTTCGCATAGTTGGTTCCGTTGAGATCAGAAATCACGACCCCGTAATGGCTTTTTGCACTGGAGCAATGAATGAATTTAATTTGTCCATCGGTATTTTCGACGACGATGCCTACATGTCCTGCCCGACGATCAGCAGAATTGGTTCCGGTAAAAACCAAACAGTCTCCTTTTTTACATTCATTTAGTTCGACTTTCGTTCCAAAATTCACAAACTCACTGGACATTCTTGGACTGTTTAATCCGAATGAGCGGTATACAAAACTGGTAAATCCAGAACAATCAAATGATTTCCCTGGACTTGATGTGCCGTATTTATAGGTAACTCCTAATTGCTTTTTGGCGAATGAGACCAACGAATCACCATCAAGTGTTATGGTACTTTGCGCCATCGAAAAACCAAATAGAAAACAGGCGAAAGTGGTCAAAATGAATTTCATAGCGTAAAAATACGACTTCTTTTAGGTGTGTGCAAAAGAGGTTTGAAGTTCTCCGATTTTAAGAAAAGTGATCCGTTATAATCTATCTCCACAAAAAATCACTTGCATTTTTCCCTTCCCAGCTTCCCTCCATCTTATACGGGACAAAACGGACGAACATTTCTTCCTTGTACCAATTGAGTTGTCGGGTCAATGTGACAACTTCTCTGTGTTTTGTATTTTGATATGCATAATCGAGCATTTCTTTCTGCGTTTTCCAAATGCTGATTGTCGCCTGCTGTATCAAGGGCCATTCACCAATTCCAATCGATAATACGAGTCCATCGTAGCCATCCAAACTTTGACTTACAGAACCTACCCTACTCCAAAAGGACCAAAGTTTACGAAAACGGATACGCGCTCTGGTTAATACAACAATCGGTTGTTCTGGGTCCAACGACGCACTTTTCTGAAAAGGTTGCAATCCGTCCCAAAGTCCATGTGCTTCTGCCGAATGTAAATAAGCAGTAAACTGTTCGCTGCTTCGTTTTTTGTACGCAATAAAAAAAGGATGGTCTTGAAAAAAAGCTTCGGCGTGTTGCTCAGAATCCCACACACAAAAGAGCACATAGGTCCCGAAATTTGGAGTTGCACTGAAGCCATTTTTAGCTCCGGAGCCTAAAATTTTAAAAAACGTAAGTCCTAGAACATCTTCCAAGTGACGCTTTCCAAGCTGCATTTGTTTCAGTGCCCACCATTTGTTCGAAAATGTTTCTACCTTAAACAAGGTGCTTGTTGTTATTTGACTCACGGAATTCTCTTTTGAATGATGATTGGCACGGTACTTTCTCTTGAGTAAAATCGACAAAACTAACATTGTCGCATAGACCAATAGCAAGTGGAAAAGTAGTCATTTATTCTCGTTAACTACAGTGGATCAGGAAGTTTTTTTGTCTGTATAATTATACCTTAAAAGCACTAAAATTTCAATTTACTTTTCCGGTACCAAACCACACCGCTGGATTTACAATCCTGCCAAAACCATACCCTCGAAGTGAATTTTGTTTTTCTTCTTTTTCCTTTCACTTTTGTCCGATAATCGGACCGAATATCGGACCAATCATCAGTTATCGATCTTCTATCTACGATAAATGAACATCGAACATCGAAAAACCTACAAGGGTCAACGGAAATCGAAAAACGAAAAACGAACATCGGTCATCAAACATCGAATAGTGAACTCAGTTGAAATTGTTACCAATTACCTTTTTTTCATTATACCAAAAAGACGCCTATGAAATCATTCTTCCTCCTCCTATTCGTTTTCCTGGGTTTTATAACTGCCGCACAAAGTCAAACCCAACGCTCACCGTACAATGTCATTGATGCCTACATGCGTCATTGTCCCGCTACTTCTGAATATAGTATCGAAGATATTGCGTTTTACATCAATCGCTCAGCTCGAACGGATCTTGAAAAGGCTCGTGCTGTTTATGTTTGGATGACGGATAACGTTTCATACGACGATGAAGCTTTCAACACTGGAGATCTTGGTGATAATTCAGCGGAAAATGTATTGAGAACCCGAGTGGCCGTTTGCGCCGGATTCGCAAATTTATTTACAGAAATTGCGATCAAAACAGGCATTGAAGCAGTGACCGTATCTGGATACGCTAAAGGCTATGGTTATTCAGAAGGTGATTCATTTGGGGATGTCGATCATGCATGGAACGCCGTGAAAATTGATGGCGCTTGGAAAATCTACGATGCCACTTGGGGACAAGGTTCTGCATCTGAAGATAGTCGAGGTCGTATCCAATCCACAAAAAAGTTTGATGATCAATGGTTTAATGCCGACCCAAAACATTCCATTTTCACTCACTTAGCCGAAATTCCTTACCAAAATTTCCTACCTCAAACCATCAGCATGGCAGAATTCGAACGCCTACCACCATTCCGTCCAAAGGTATTTCAATATGGTCTTTTTTCAGCTGATGAATTATTGACACAAGTGAAAACAAAAAAGGCCTTCAAGCTTCCAGAAATGCACGCTGTATCTCTTCCATTTCAAATTGTCAGCGCACCTAAAACACGCACGATCAAACAAAAGGAGCGCATTACGATTGAAATTAAATCCATCGAAGATTTACATTTTAACCTAGTCGATGAACTTGGAGATTGGATTCCATTTGAGAAAAAAGAAGCTTCCTATGTCTTGAATTTTACCCCCTACAATTATGGCGAAATCCATATCACCGTAGAAACACCCGAAGGGTATTATCCGGTGCTTGGATATGAGGTGAAGTAATGGCCTTACTTATACTGGACATTTTATAGGATATTAAACGTTCTATATCCCTGTCACAAGATGTCTGGAGTCTATGTATTTTTCAGAGACAGGAGTAATCTTAGCGCTTACTCCTTGATAATTTTAGCCGATTGGAAGTTTCCAGCGATTTGTAAAATATAAATGCCATTAGAAAGTCCTTGTAAATCAACTTCTGTAGAAAGTCCATTAAGTTTTCCGTTCAGAACCACTCTTCCTAATTGGTCATAGATTTCAAAACCTTGACTCAACATCTCTTCCCCTTTAATAGTCAAAGAGTTTGAAGTTGGATTTGGATAAATTAAGATTTGATGGTTTACACCACTTAGATCATTTACCGCCAAAACATTCACAAAACCTTCATAAATACGATGAATCGTAGTGTTGGTAAAGATGGGACTGTTGATGTCAAAATAGATAGCGGCCGTATTTTGAATTTCTGTTCCGGGAACTAAGTTTGGAACTTGCTCCACATGAAAGGTTACAAACCCATTACTTTCTACTTCATTGGTTGAACTATCCGGTAAATTGATATTAGTAAATGTCCATTCTAATACGCGCGGACCATACATTTTAAATTCATATGCATGACTTGCGACACCTGGTGTTACGGTGAAAATATTTAAATCAGTATCTAAGGTGTCTCGAATGATAACCGTAAAGGCTGTATCTGTTCCTGTATTTTGAAAACGTATGATGTATTGCAATTGTTGGTTCGCTTGAATATAATGTTGATCGGTCTGACCCAAAGGAAATCCAGTTTTATCATTTGGATCGTAGCTTGCGGTAATTACACCACAATAGGTATCGACATCTGGATCTGCATCATCAAGAGGAAATTCGTTAATTATGTTCGAAATCAAGTTAGAGGTATCCCCACAAGCTTCAACATAGGCAATTGGATTCGAGTTACCCGGATGAAGTGGATGTTGGTCAACATTTAACATCCAGGTATCACCATTTCCAAGGTACGATTGAATGACAGTTTGACCGGCAGGAATAATAATTGAGTCTGTGTACGTAAGCACCCCATTTACTGTTATCCATAAAGGAGCATAACAATTCATTTCGCCAATTCCTGGAAGTCCATTGTTCGTAATTGAAAAGAATACACTGTCTCCTAGACACCATCCATCGACACTCAAACTACTCTGATCCCATGGCGTTGAACAAGGAACTGGCAATCCATTAATTACCCCTCCGGTTCCGTTATTCATTACTGGAGTGCCGGGAATCACATCTAATGCACAAGCTTGTTCAGGATATAAGAATGCATCCATGCACAGTGTTAAACCTATTAAATTTTCACACGAAATCGTTGGAGAACTAATCGTAGTTGCAATGCTGATGTTTACGCAATTCCCCGGATATATATCTCCAGTTTGAAACCTGTATACATTATTACCTAGAGAAGTATAAGGAATGGAAGTACTTGTAACAGACATTAATGGGTCAAGTTCAACATCGACATATGAACTTTCTAAAATATCATTAGCTGAATTTTGGTTACAAGCAGAAACATATACCATTTGATTTGGCAAGCAAGGTCTTAAAAAAGGAGCATAAATACTTACATCAGGATCCGTACAAGGATTAGAGTCAATTAACCCAAAATTTGGAATGGTTTGATTGTTCGCGTCAATGGTAAAACTTTGAGTCACTGGACATGTAAGATTCCAATAAAGATTCGTGGTATCTATTGTTATTGTATAGTTATTGTATGGAAGAGAGTCTAATACCCAAAAACCTCCTTGATTCGTGGTCGCAACATAAGCGCCGGGGTCAATCGTAATATTCACGTTTGGAATACCAATATCTTGAAAATCTTTAATGCAGTTTTGATTGTAATCATAATAGACCATACCATAGTTCTTACCGCAAGCCGCACTAGAATTAGACATGAAACTATTTGCTTT
Source organism: Crocinitomicaceae bacterium (assembly GCA_044240055.1). Lineage (GTDB taxonomy): Bacteria > Bacteroidota > Bacteroidia > Flavobacteriales_D > Crocinitomicaceae > UBA952. Next base: position 24,219 of record JBIIAG010000010.1, read on the forward strand.
GAGCATTACGCCTGAATCGAATGATTGGTCACCAACATTCGCAATGCCCATTTTGATGTGATAGACCTCTCCACATACCACATTATGTCCGGTAGACATTAGCGTAGTTGTGCCGTCATATTGAATCGCGTCTCCGTACGCAATTCCGTTATCATTAAATACATAATACTGGGTGTTTGAAACATCACCTACCGAATTGATGGTAACAGGTGTGCCATCAGGCAAGGTAGCAAGATTTATTCCCCCATTTGGGTAACCACCTAATTGATATGGACCACTAATTGCAGGCCCCCATAAAAAGAAGCCAAATACATCATTAAATGAAGAAGGAGAGAACTCTGGGTATTCTTCAGACCCGAAAATATAATTGAACGACATTGAATCCCCAACAGCAATAAAATCAAATTCAAGTACCATCCCATTCGTTACATTACCTGCAGCGATTTGGCTTAGGTGCGGATCGCTTGAAACCATTGTTGTAGGAGGATTATTATTGGTAAAAGAAGTTGATGTATTTGGGCCTAAAGCTCCAGCTGAATTACCGGTTGTTAATAATAAACCAGAATTAATTGGGAAAAGGCTATTCGTATTCATGAAGCCTGCTAGATTTCCTGCCGTAAATGATGAATCAATGAGTGTACCATTCACAGAAACATTAAAAACAGAAATACCTGCCCCAGAGAATCCTGAAAATTGATTGTTCACCAAATCTTGAACACTCGTATTTTGAACACTAATAGACTGAGCAAATGTCAGTTGAAAAATATGCAGCAATGCAATTAAGAGTAAATTTCGCAAAATATTAAGTATTAGAATTTGTATAAAATTACGTATTAAAACTTGTAATTAATTATTTTGAGCGACGTTATCAGACATTTGTAAAAATCAATTAGAAAAAATTCTGTAGCACATACGTTGAATTTCACTGCCAATTTGGCTGTCGTTAAATAAATATTAAATAATTATTGATTATTTTTTTTTCCTTTTACATCGTCTTGAATATTTTATAATTTTGTATAGAACTATTTTGTCTTTACAATTTTAAGTTTTTATATATATTAGAGTCCAGAAACTATCAAACGGGGCGGAACTGAAAAGCCATATGAGTAAGAAAAAATAAAAAAACTATTATGAAAAAATTAAGTTTACTTGTTACTGCAGCATTTTGTGTTGCGATTGGTTTAAATTCATGTTCTGTTGAAAAAAGACTTTACCGTCAAGGATTGACAGTTGATTGGAATTCAGGAATTAAAAAATCTAAACAAGCAGTTGAAGAAGTTGAAGAATCAGAAATTGCATCGAATTCAGTTCAATCGGTATCTAAATCAGAAGTTGTGACATCTATTTCTTTAAATGATGAAGCGTCAATCAACAATGAGTTTACTACAGAGACTGTTTCTACTACTGAATACACTCCATCTTACACGGAAAACTCAGCGAACACAGAAGAAAATGTGAGCGAAACAAACGTTATCAACCATGATAAAGTGAATGTATCGCAAAACAAAAAGAAAGAAACTTCAAAAGTAATCACGAAAAATAATCACAAAAAATCTGTAAAATCAACATCATCTGGATCCATGAGTGATGATGATCTTATTGGAATTATTTTGTGTTTGGTAGGATTAGCACCTTTTGGAGTAATGGTTGCAAAAGGAAAAAGAAGTTCTGAATTTAAAACGAATTTGTTGCTTTGGCTTGGTGGATTTGCTTGTATTATTTTGGGTGTTGTACTTGCTATAGGTGGTTTGTACATTGGGGCAATATTTTCATATTTAGCTTACATTTTATTATTATCATCATTCATTCACGGCCTTCTTTCAATTTTAAGATAGAGGGATAAATATTCCCGGTTTATTGCATTTGGATTGTTTGGATTTAATGCAATGAACATTGGAATCTCCTATTTTTACTGTAGCTTTATTATTCCCAATGGCGAAAACACTTTTTCTGTTGGGAATATGCTACAAAGTTGCTTGAATTGTGATGATGATTGGTCTTACGAGCTCGTTTCTTTTATCGAACTAAAAATGATGTAATCGTAACTTCCAGATTAAAAATTACGTATGTTGGGGCAAATAAAAGGAACAAAATCAAGTAGTGTGAGAGTCTAAATTAAAATTGGACTTTTTCTACTCAATCAATCTCAACTCAATTTAAATTTAAAAAACTCATTAATGAAACATTATTTAATTACAATTTTAACCATCTTATCGTGCAATTTGGTTAGTGCTCAAAAACAAGATGAAGGGAATTATACCATTGAAATGGAATTGGCTCCTTTAGGTAGTGAACCCTTAAAAATCAATAGTATTCGATTAAGAAAATTCACTTCCGAGAATATTGCTCTTCGACTAAGTACATTCATTGGTGGAAAAAGAACACCATCCATCACTCCCAATGGCACTGTGGATTTAAAAAGTGTGAATTCAAATTTTGATTTTTCAATCCGCCCAGGAATTGAAAAACATTTTGAAGGAACTAGTAAACTATCCCCATACATCGGCTCAGAATTATTTTTAGGATTAGGATCAACAAGTCAATCATCCGAAAGTATTTGGGGTTCGAATCAAATCATGACGACTGCAACGAAAAGTAAATCTTCTTCTTTGGGATTGAATCTCGTTTGTGGGGCAGATTACTATTTCTCCGATAAAATTTACTTAGGAATCGAAATGGGATATGGTTTTTTACGTGAGGGTAAAGGAAGTAATTCTACCAAATATACAAATCCATCTGACCCATCATTGACCGATGACAAAACAAAAGGAAATTCAACAAATTTAAATTGGGGTCCAAATTATCAAGGCACCATTAGATTAGGCTTCTGCATAAAATAAAGATTATGAAAAATATAGGAATTTTAGCTTTATTGATTTTATTTGGTTTAAACTCTTGTAACAAAAATCACACCTATGTTGCAAAAGAGGAAAAAATGACTTTAACTCCAGAACAATACAAAAAGTTCAAGGATAAATTGTCTACTATGCCGATGATTATTAAAGTAAAAGATGAGGTGAATAATCGCTTCGTTGATTTTGATGTAAGAAATCAAACAGTAACGTTTAATAAATCTTGGAATTTTGCAAACCCTACACCCAATACAATCTATGCTCAAAACGGAAGTATTGTGGTTTATGTGTCCTCGAATAGCGCAGGATGGGGATCTGGATCACCTACACATACCGTGACTGCAGGAAACACAACATTAAACGTTCAAACATTATGTATGGCGGTTGATGCAAGCGCTTACGCTGCGATGTTTGCTGGTCAAACAGGATCTTTACCTATTGATGGGATTTCTATAGTAATGGGATTGGATGCTGATTTCAGTTTACTTGCAAACTCAAATAGCACAAATTTTGCGAATTATTTTCATGGATTGGCATATTATCTAGTATATGATTTTAATGCTTCAGGTTCTTACGATGTAATTGATTGGACAACGATGACATCTTTACCAAATTCTATTGCCTTTGCCATGTTATTTAGTTTTGACTACAACAGTTCAGGTGCATTTTATTTCTCTCAAGATGGTACAATTAATGTCAGCGGTGGAGATATGACCTTTAATGGAAACTATTGGGGGATTGAAATGGATTTCAACAATTTGAGTCAGTCTTTAACCTACAATTCATATCCAGGTTCAGGAACGATGGGTTGTCAATAAATAGCCCCTTAGCGTCGTCATTCATGTTACATTAGATTCAACAGTGTGTATTAGATCAACCATTGTAAAAAAAATACTATTTCAAATACTGATGTTCATGGTATTTGAAGAAACCTTGAACGCTCAAAATTGTCCTAATTCAAATTTCTCACAGGGAAATTTTTCCAATTGGACTGGAACAACCGGTAGTGTATTTACAATGGGGAGTCCTTATGATATTCCCGGCTTTGTTGCTGGACAACACGACATTATATCGGTATCAACACCAGACCCAAACACGGGAGGAGTTATCACAACAATTCCGCCTGGCGGAGTAAGCTCTTGCCGCTTAGGTAACGACATAGCAGGTTATGGCGCTGAAAGCATGACGTATACGATAAACGTTGATATGAGTAATCGACTATTTGTCTATGAATATGCCATGATTTTACAAGACCCTTTGAATACGCCACATTCAGTAAGTGAAAGACCTCGTTTCATAGTGAAAACCATGGACAATTCAGGCCAAGTAATACCTGGAAACTGTAGCTATTATGAAACGTATGGAGGAGATCCGAATAATAACTTCACTTATTTTACAAGCGAGATTACCTATTCAAATTGGAAAAAAGTTGCGATAGACCTTAGTGCATATGTAAACTCTCCCACTCCCATCCAAATTCAGTTCACTACCACAGATTGTGGACTTGGTGCCCATTGGGGGTATGCCTATATCACAACGAGTTGTGGACCTTTTGAAATTGATATGCAAAAAGACTGTCAAGGTGACATCGTATTAACGGCACCAGATGGATTTGATTCCTATTTATGGTCTCCCGGCGGAGAAACTACACGAATAATCACTGTAAGCAATCCTCCAACTGGTACATATACCTTTTCTTGTACCATGAATCCAATTGCGGGATTATCTTGTCCCTCCGTAGTTGATACCACATTTAATTTTATTGAAACGCCCGATTTTTCCGTTTTGGATACAACGATTTGCCTTGGAGAAACAGTTACACTTACAACCGAATGTGAAGAAATTGGTGGAACCTATTTATGGGCGCCATCTGGTCAAACGACAGATAATATCACCGTTACTCCTAATGCGACTTCAACCTATTATGTCAGTTATAGTGCTTTGAATAACTGTGTTTATACCGACACCGCAACAATCATTGTAAACCCATTACCTGTTATTGACATTCCAGATTTTTATGTCTGCATTGGTAATGAGGCGACACTACAACCTTACCCGCCTTATTACGATTATGTCTGGGATGACGGCTTTTTTTCTAATGTACCATTTATCCCAACTATTCCAAGGTATTACACGGTCACCGCGACAGATACCGTCACATTATGTCAACAAACCGACAGCCTATTCATCGATATAAAACCCCTTCCCGTAGCAGCGTTTTCAAGTATATGTGGCAGCATTCCAGCTCAATTCATTAATAGCTCATCAGGGGGATTAATTTATTATTGGAATTTCGGAGATGGTTCTCCAATTTCCGTTGGTAATCATGTGACTCATCCTTATCTGGGGTATAATAATGATTCATACATGGTTACATTAATTGCCGAGTCTGTATATGGCTGTAAAGATACCGTTCAAAACATATTTAACTTACCATTAGTATTTTATAAACCGAATACTTTTACACCGGATGGAGATGAATTTAACAATGAATTTAAACCAATATTTTCACACAATGAAAACGTAGGTTCGTATCATTTTTTAATCTACGATCGATGGGGTGAGGTCATTTTTGAAACCTATAATATTAAGTATGGTTGGGATGGCACCTATGATTTAAAAATGTCTCAGGATGATACGTATACTTGGGAGTTGATTTATGAGGACATATTATGTAACAGTGGTAAAAAACACATTTATGGCCATGTTAATTTAATTAAGTAAGCCCAAATAATGCGTTCATTGAAACAAGCTATTTGACTTCAAAAACTTCAAAAGGATTGTGTTCAATTTTAATAAATAAGATAGAGTAAATCATCCAATCGATAAAGAGTTAAGAATCTTCTCTATTTCCATTCTATCAAACTCGCTTTAATGAGAAAACAAATTAAAATCCCTCGAGATGTAAAAATCAACTCGAGGGATTTATCGTTTTTACCAGTATTGAATATTCATAAACATCCATTCCAATTAGCCTTTTAAGTTAAAAAACACGCATTTTAACTTAAATCACCATGGGAAAAATAGTTCTCTTCGAAATGTATCCATATCTTCGCGCCTTGAAAACAAAATACTGATTCGGACATCGTTTCAGTTCGATACTAATGACCTTATGAAACGCATCAACGAATACAAAAAATTATTTCAGATTGAAAACCAAATCGATTTGGCCGAATTAAAATTGACTTACCGCAAATTAGTAAAGCAATGGCATCCGGATAAATTTCAAGAGGGTGATCCAATGAAAGAAGAAGCGGCAATTATGGGTCAACAAGTGACTGATGGATACCATTTTTTAGTAAGCATCGCACCTGAAACTAGAGAGGCTAATTTGGCAGAGTATACTGCAACAATCAATGAATGTATGATTGCAGACTACAAACACAAAGGACTTCTGTTAGAAATTACGTTTACGGATGGTTCTACTTACGAGTACTTTGGTGTCAATGCGAATGTGTACAAAAAACTCATCAACTCTGATAAACAAGTTCGTTTTGCGAAGCGATTTATTTACGAAAGCTACACGTACCGTAAATCCAAAAAAGGAAATCAGTCGGAGGATTAAAAACCTACACTACTCAGCGCAGATGTAAATGCTGCATTTGATTTCATCACTTCTCAAGCAAACCTCGAAATAATTCATTGCAGGTTATTACTCCAACTTTAAAAAAGAAGTCAAAAACTACTTTTGGGCAATTTTTATTGTTTGAAAACGCTTGAATAGGATCCTATTGCCGAATAAGAACAGGCATTCCAATCACCACATTTTGGTAAACAATTGGGGCCATTTTAGGTGGAATGTTCACACAACCGTGAGAGCCGCCATTTTGGTAAATACTTGCACCGAAACGTCTCCTCCAAGTTGCATCATGAAGGCCATATCCTTTGTAGAATGGCATCCAATAAGAAACAAAGGATTCATAACCTGGACCTTTTAATACCTTATCTCTTACCTTGAAAAGGATTTTGTAGTCACCTATCGGTGTGTTTCGCTCCAATTTTTCATTTCCAGTGACAACATCTGTTTCGAGAACCAAGCTCCCTCCTTTAAACAACCATAATTTTTGCTGTGTGATACTCACCTCTACAAAATCCGATAATCCTTCTTTTATTCCTTTTGGTAAACCTCTCTGGACCAAAACAATATCTCTTTTTGCTGTTTTACCAGATGGAATCAATTTAATTAACTCATCAATTTCACTTGGAATATTCATTCGGTAAAACTGCTCTTGATTTGTAGTATCCGCTGGATCTAATTTTGCCAATTCCTCTAACACCTCACCAAGTGGCTTTTCGACTTCCTTTGCTATTTTTTGCAAGTATGTTTGTGTGGAAATATAATCGACTTTCACCTTTAACTCCGCATTCAATGAAAGCCACGGACCAAAGGTACGCTTGTCTAGGGTAAAACTTTTAGATTCAACGTTGATTTTAATGACCGCCTTTAACGATTCTACCAATGCTTTCTTGGCTGTTTTCAATTCCTCTGAATCTTTTGTGTATTTCGGCTTTAAGTATAAATCTGCTTTTGTTAAATCTATAGCAGTACCCTTATGTTGAATCAATTTCATCATACGAATACGGAGCATAGCCGTATCTATTTCCGTTCCTTGAAATTCTTCTTCGAGACTGAAGTCTGTATCTTTGTAAATGTATGTTGCATTTCGTGAGGCTTCGAAAGGCAAATCATGAATGATGCCTAAAAAATTAGTTAATCCGCTATCCAAGGAACCGCTTTTCCACGTTGAATCTTTCAAGTCTTTCTTGTCACCAACTTGATTCGTCTCAATTAAAAACTGGTATTTTTTCGATTTTTTAGTCGGTAATGCAACTGAAAATGCTACCTCTAAATGGTTACTTCCTGAAATTTGAATCGACAAGCTATTGGAAGGTAGTTTCCTTTTTTCATTTTTAGGTTTTTCTCGACCACAAGACAAAAAGCAGAAAATCGCAATGACACCAACAGTTAAATACTTGAAAAATTGAAACATGAAGTAGAAATATTATTAGGTTTTCAATTCCCTTAATTAATTTTAAAAAGAAGTGAAAAGCAAAATTAAGACTATTAAACGTGATAAAAAAAATAGAAAGCTAACAATGAATGTTTTAGTCAAACTTCAATTAGATTTTTATTGTTTGAAGTTACCTAATTTTTAATCTATATAGTATTCAAAATACTTACATTCCCTTATTATTTCTTGGTAAGTAGCTGTTCCATAATAATTCGAGGCTAAAAGTTGAAAGTTGCGCATGCTTCCAGATCTTTTCATTTCATCAAAGTAAGCCGTGAAACCATCGCCGCCTTCATCCCAATCCGGAAAACCATCATTTTTGTACGAGTAACGGTTTTGCTCACATCTGGCTAGCATAAAATAAGCTTGGGCCTGTCTTTCTCTAGTGAGTCCCCCAAGAGTTAACGCTGTATTCAAATAACTTTCCGCTACACTCATATCGACATTTCCATCCGGAAAACTATAGATTCGAGCGTATGCCAATAACTTCCATTGCAATCCATAATAACTGCTATTATAATATGCGATACCCAACTGAAATGCATTTTCCGCAGTCAAAGGTTGCTCGATGAGTTGCTTTACCTTTTTTGCAAAGGCCAATCGAGACATTTTTGGAAGTTGTTCTTGTATTTCATCGTGATGGCCAAAATTTGGAGTCTTGGAAGTATAGGAAAACGGAGATCCATTTACAAAGTTTTCATTGATTAAATCAGCAGGTAAAGCATTGTAGATCGAAATAGCTTCATCTAATTTAGCAGGATTCCTAAGCAAAATGGTCGCCTTTAATTCCTTCAACATTTGCTCACATCGATTAAAATTCTGCTCTGAGATTTCGTCTGGTATTTGAAAATAATATGTAGCTGCAAAAAGAGATAATTTACTTTCAGGCGTTCGGTTCAAATCCACAATAAATCGATTAATATCTGAAACCTTTATTTCAAAATCAGTTGAGTTACTTTGATCATTTTCTAACGAGCTTGCCGATTTTACACACAAATCAAAGAAAACCTCACCCGAAAAAATTAAATGGATGAACGAATTTGAATTGCGGTAACGGGCTGCTATTTTGCGGAAAATGAACTCATTTATCGTGTTGTATTCCTCGATTAAAAAGCTCTCATTCCCGTACGCAGAACGAGTTGATTCACTCGTGCTTACAAAAGGATAGTTTGGATTGTTCTCATTGATCTCATACAGTTTTTCACCGATGATGTTTTCATCCTCAATGGAAAGCGAGGATCGTGAATCGACATAATTGATGACATAAATAATGTCATACTGCTTCTGAATTTCCAGACTTGAAGGCTGAATTTCATTCAAAACCTTTGTGCAATTTTCATGCTGTGCATCCAAGTAATACAAATAGGCCAAGGATAAATGCCAGAAATAATCCTTTTCATCTTGCGCCAACATTGCTTGGTTCATTTGAATCAATTCATTGATATAGGCTGGAACTTGATCCTTTAGCAGCATAAGTTCTTTGGTTCGTTCACTTAGGTATTCTTCATCTGAATCATTTTTCGTCAACAGTATTTTTTCCAATTTATTGATTTCATGCGACATCACTACGCGCGCATATTCGTGGTTCCCAAGTTTCTGCGTGATTTCTTTTAAATCAGCCATCGCTAAAGTTTTTGATTGCATTGCGTGAATGTAATAAAGCGCCATTTTTTCTTCCTCATTCTGACATAAACTCAAGGTCTTACTGAAATCTGAAGGCGACTTCAATTTCATGCTTAAATAGGAGCTACTGCGTTTTTCTGGACAGTTTACATATACTTGCGCAAAATAATAGTTCGCTTCTGCTGTTCGTTTTAATTCTGATAGAACTCCAGCATAATGTTCCATCGCCCAGAAACTCAACATGCTTTTTTTACCTTCAAAGTACTTTTTAAAATTGGTAATGAAAGTCGTGTATTGTTTGCTGTAACGGTTTAATTTCAACAATTGAAAAGCATACCTTTCCTTTAAAAAAGCATCTTGACTGACGTTAATCTGAGCCATTGCTTGATTCATCAATGGACCAAAATCAGCAATCACAATTTTCTTTGGCTCATCCTCCCAAGGGTCCGGGGCATAAGCCTCTAACAATTTTTCTACTTTCAAAGCAAATACGATGCAATCCACAAATTGAGCTTCCTTTTGAGGCGACTTCAGTAGATTTAATCGGTTTCTTCTAAGGTTCAAAAGTTCCTTGTCTCGAGTGCTAAATTTAGACTCTCCCCGATAAATAAATGAGATTAAATCTTCTTTGCGGTAAGCACCCTCTAAAAAATCAGCCCAACTCTGTGCGTTTTGATTCTTTAAATTTTCATGGTTATAGAGTTCGGCATTGTAATACCACGCATTGAAACTGGTATTTTTCTTTGAGTAATTAAACACAAAATCCCTATCAAAGAGCATATCGTATTCCATAGATGGACTCCAAGCACATGAAATGGATTGAAAAGCAATAACAATACTAAGGAATAAGGCGATTGATCGATGATAACGTGGATGCATTGTATTTATTTAGATGGTCTTGACTTAAATGGTAGAAAATAAGTTGGTGAAAGGTAAGGTTCGTTTTCTTAAAGTATTCTGCTATTTGAACTAATGATTTTGGAGGTGATGTTTCAAATCGGATTAAATCTCCTTTGCAAAAATTTGTTTCGTTGGCAACAATATCTTCTTTCACCTTGTAAGTATTCTCTCCTACCCTACTCAGAGATTTAGTTGGTAAATCCTGCATGGATAAATCGTTGGAAATGACACTCAATTTACCTAAACGAAAAATCAATCCCCATTGATAAATAGGTAAGGCTAAATCTAATTGAATGGGGTATTTTGTGTCTTCATTCACATATTGCTTTAAAACTTTACTGGAAATAATGGAATTAGGCGTTGAAATACTTTCGATGTCATCCATGTTGTAACACATTAACAGTCCTTTTTCTACTGGAGGAATTCCCGAACTTTGTTGGTATTTTATTTGATGTAAGCGAATCGTACAAACCAATTTTGTTTGTCCCTGCAGGATTTTTAACTCCTCCAAAAAAGCAAAATAATCATCCCTTGTGACTTTTGTCCAATCACAATCAATTTGAATCTCTTCTATTTTTAAAAATTGATGAACAGCGATTTCGTCGATTAAATGACTGATTTTTTTTGCCAAAGAATGAACATCATTTGCATAGCGAAAGACATCATTTTGGATGAAAACACATGGGATTACTTCTAGATTGGTTCGTTCTTTGAACTGAATCTTTGAAATCGGTTTCGGCTGATTATTTTCATCTAACATGACATCAAAAAACTTCATGTAAATGCGTTCAGTCTTTGTTTCCTTCAGTAATTTTTGTTGTTCCTCCGTTAATTCTAAGGTCTGTTTCCAATAATAAAATGAAACGGGAACTTGTTTTTTCGATTGACACGAAAAAAGAAAAGTCAGCAGCAATAAAAGTAAGGTGCTTTGCTTAGGAAGGGTTGAATCCACGTTTAAATTTAGACGAATACATTTGAACAAGTGGACTAAAAACTTATTCAAAGTTTTTAATATACTCTGCATTTTCCTTTTCTAACCAAGTCAATCGATTATTTACGTCAACATATAATGGTTGGTACCAACGTTGAGTTGAAAAATGATTTTTCATGTCTTGGGTTTTAAATATATAACCGTACCGAGCAAAGATTTCATTACGCATGATTTTTAATTCAAATTTATTCAAGCGTGATACATCATCATAGGTTAATTTCCTTTCGGATGCTTCCGGGTAATCACCAAATCCTCGAGCGTGAAAGGTTTGTTGACTCGAAGCATTCGATGCTCCTTGATCTTTTAATCGTTCTAATTCTGCATTTTTCTCTGCTAATTCCTTTTCCAAATCTGCTTGTTTTTCTGCTTGCATGGCTTGTTCTTGCTGATTTAGCTTTTCTTCAAGTGCTTCAATTTTAGCGTCATCATTCCCGCAGGAAGAAATTGAAATACCGATTAATAAGGAGACAAACAATCTTTTCATCATTGATTAATTTTTTAGAATACTTGTTAAAAGTAGAATAAATAGGCTATCATTAAGAAAATAAAATTTAAAATAATTAGTAAATTGCACAAAATTCAACCAATGAAATCATTACTTTTTTTCGTTTCTTTAACGTTTTCCCAAAGTTCTTTCTTCGCACAAACCATTCGGGATTTCAAAGTTAAAAATGATGCCAACGTAAAAGAACGTACTCAAATGCTCGATCTGCTTCGGAATTCCATCAAAAACGACATCGAACAAGACGTGATATTTGTTGTGAATCACTTTTTAGTTTCAGGGAATTACGCCTGGATGGAAGGAACCGTTCAAAGAAAGGATGGTAAAACACTACGTTTTCCTGATGATTATTATGATTGTTGTCATGCAGAAGCACTCTTCAAAAAAGTGAATGGCGCATGGATATTAAAAGAAGAAGGTGCCTTTTCAACGGATGCTTGGTATTCTTGTATTCATGACCGATTTCCCGATGCTGACACACGAATTTTCTCTCAAAATGTTAAATCAATGATGAAGTGTGATTAATCTATTCAACCTCGTTTTATTTCTGTTTTCCTTTTATTTCACCAACGATTCATCGGTATTCCTTCGCGCCTATCCTGGAATTATTACGAAAATTGAACAGAATACCGTTACCTTCAAATCTGGAAAGAAAATTACGTATGATGACTTTGCTAAGAAATCGACATCTGCTTTATTAGATAAACCGGACATCGAAGATCAACTTTATTACACCTACAATACGGAAGGACCAGAAAAAAACAATGACGCTGGAAGGATTCGAAACGATGCATTTTTTAAGGAAATCTACGGGCATTCAAGAGAAGAAGTTGCTAAAAACCTTACAACCGTGACTTGGTGTCCCAAATTAGTTAATGTAAAACTAAATTTTTCGAAAGTAAATAATGCAAATATTGCCTTAACGAAGGTTTCCAAAGAATTAGATGAACATCCTGAATGGAAGAAATATTTAACAAATATTGGCGGCACCTTTAATTGGAGAACAATAAGCGGCACCAATCGATTGAGTGCGCATTCATTTGGAATTACAATTGATATCAATACATCCTTTTCAAATTATTGGCAATGGGATTGTGGATGCAAGGATGAATCAAAATCTTTAGGCTACAAAAATAGAATCCCAATGGGTATTGTCGAAATATTCGAAAAACATGGTTTCATTTGGGGTGGACGATGGAAACATTACGATACCATGCATTTTGAATACCGTCCAGAGTTTTTTAAGTAAGTTCCGGGACGTTTAATCTGCTGAAAGGATATTCATTTAGCGATTTAGCGACTCAAATATGCATTACATTAATTCAATCTCACTTAAAATCATCGTTCCATTTAAAAGGCATTCTAATTCGAACTCTTTGCAATCTATGGATTCAATTTCCAAGACATCACCTGTATTCAGCATTTGATCAAAGCAACGAAATCGTCCTGTGTGAATAAAAAGGATGATTCGTTTACCAGATACGGAAACCGACTCTTGTTGCGATTCCTCCATCGTGAATGCACGGGTAGAACCAACTGCTTGTGCATTACACATGAGGTTGAAATCTCGAACTTTCCCAATACTTTTTGTTGACCACGAACCATCGAATGTATCTTGATCGTAAGGATCCAATTGTTTTTGGTAACGTCCTTCATGAATCAGTGTGATGGATCCTTCCAAAACCATAAGGATGCGCGTCAAACCAGAAAAATCAGAAAAGGTACTTTCTTCCACTTCAACGGTTGCTGTACTTATGCGGAAAATGAAATCACGCTTCAAGAAATCGCTTTCAGATGGGAATTTTACTAATTCTGTAGTCGTTCCGTTCGCCCAAGCTTTTGGAGAAAATTGATCAGCAGGTAGGTAGTTAATTTTCATGAGGGGAAATTATACTCAAAAGTAGTTTTTTTTAATGTTCCAATGTGCTAATGTTCCAATGTGCTAATGTGCTAATGTGCTCGTGTTTTTATGCCGTGGTGGAGTGCTAATGATTTACAAGATGAAAACGATATAATTTAAGGACTAAAAATATTTCACTAACTTCGTTCAAACTTAAACAATGAAACATTTACTACTATTAATCAGCGTATTTCTTTCCCTTGGACTTTGGTCACAAGTACCGAGTTATGTTCCACAATATGGACTTTTAGGATACTATCCTTTTAATGGCACACCGAATGATGTCAGTGCAAATGCAGCAAACTTAACGAACAATGGAGCTGTACTTACCGCAGATCGATTTGGTACTGCAAATGCAGCATATTCCTTTAATGGTGTCAATCAAAACTTAATCAATAACACACCAAATTTCACATTTAATCCGACTTCAAGTTTCACGTATTCATTTTGGTATAATCGCAATGTGACATCATTAAACGGTGTCCTAATGATGAACGCAACAAATGCTGCAGGGAACTTTATTTGGATTTTTCAAGCTGGTGCAACGAATTCGCAATTCGGAACCAACAAACAACAATCAGCTTGGATTTGGGCTCCAACAGCATCGACAACAAGTACTTGGACTCACATTGTCTGTGTTTACAATGCAGGGGCGATGACACTTTACAAGAATAATGTTCAAGTGGCAACAGCAACCTTTACCCACACAAACGTAACTAGCGCAACTTTACCACTTTATATTGGCCGAGGTGTTGGTGGAGATTTTTACAATGGTAAAATGGATGATATTGGCATCTGGAATAGAGCCTTAACTCCTTGTGAGATCAACGATTTATACAACAGTTCCAATTCATTAACAGGCGTAAGTGCTGGAGTAGATATAAATAGTTGTAACAACTCATCCATTACACTGAACGGATCAGGAGCACTTAATTATTTTTGGAATCAAAATGTGTCTAATGGTATCCCATTTACGCCGGCTACTAACGGGACCTACCTTGTAACTGGATTCAATGCAAATGGTTGCTCTGCATGGGATGAAACCAATGTTACTTTGGGACAATTAAGCATAAATGCCGGACAAGATTTAGCTGTTTGTCCAGGAGATACCGTAACACTTTCAGCAACGGGCGCACAAACCTACACATGGACAAATTCTGTCACGAATAATCAACCTTTTGTTGCCACGCAAAGTGGAACGTACATAGCAACAGGTGTTGATGGAGCATGTACAGATACAGATACCTTACAGATTAATATCTTACCGTTACCACAAATCAACGCAGGAAATGACACCGTACTTTGTGCCGGTGGAATTGTTACTTTGAATGCTACAGGCGGACAAAACTACCAATGGAATAATAACGTGCAAAACGCTGTTCCATTTAGCGCGTTAAATAGCGCTTCCTACATCGTTACAGGATTCAGTCCGGCTGGATGTGCTAACGAAGATACAGTAGAAGTCATCGCGAATCCAGTTCCTAATATCAATGCTGGGAATGATGTTACTACTTGTTCAGGTCAATCCGTTGTACTAACAGCAATTGGTGGTTTCAATTTACAATGGAACAATGGCGTGCAAGATGGTATTCCATTTTTCCCAAGTACAAACGGTACTTATATTGTAACAGGAATGAGTAACGATGGATGTTATGGAACAGACACATTGGATTTAAGCGTCGGAACTTTACCGGATATTTCAGCAGGAAACGACCAAGTAATTTGTCAAGGTGACTCAGTTGTATTGGCTGCAAACGGTGGCTCTACCTACCAATGGATCAATGGCGTAACAAATGGCGGCATTTTTTCTCCAACACAGACCATCACCCTCGAAGTAACTGGTTTCAGTGGTGCTGGATGTAGCAACATCGATTCGATGACCATTACAGTGAATAATCCCAGTCAAAGTACTGTAACAGCAAATGGAATTGATGTGTATACATTCAATGGAATTGAATACACCACATCAGGTACATTCACACAAGTAATTTCCAATTCAGCAGGATGCGATAGTACCATTACACTTGTTTTAAGTATGGAATATACCGGTCTATCTGAAGGGGATTTTTCTTCTTTGAACGTTTATCCAAATCCAACGAATGGGGAACTATTCATACTTATTCCGGCAGATTTAATTGGTCAAAAAGCTAGTTTAAGAGATGTTTCCGGAAAGAAAATTGCATCGATTGAATTGAACGAAGGAACAAGCAATTTTAATTTGAACGGACTTTCCAACGGAACTTATTTTATCGTGATTGATCAGCTGAGTTTAGCTCCGATTCGAGTAGTGAAAGAGTAATGATGTGCTAATTGGGGAATGTGCTAATGTGCTAATGTTTCAATGTGCTAATGTTTCAATGTGCTAATGTTTCAATGTGCTAATGTTTTAATGTGCTAATGTTTCAATGTGCTAATGTTTCAATGTGCTAATGTTTTAATGTGCTAATTGGTGGAAGTGCTAATTCCTCTATTGACAATTAAATGAGTAATATTGCTGCTTCAAAATACTTAACCTGACATTTTGTGCAAGAATTCATCGCATACATAAATCACCATCCACTGAGGATTATTGCTATACTCGTTGTGATTTTCGCTATTCTAGTTACGCTATTTTTTGTTTTGAAAAAGGGTATAAAGAAATGGCTAACACTTGGACTATTAATCGTTTTTATTCCACTTGCATTTAGGATTGTTAAATTGACACCGATAAAACGCTTAAACTTTTTCCAAGAAACGAGCATCACCAAAGAAAACACAGACCTCTCATCCTATGAAAAAAATGGTGTTAAAACCTTTGGGATTGACATTTCACACCATCAAGGGACGCTAAATTGGGATTCATTAATCACCTCAAAACATCCCATACAATTTGTCATCATTCGAGCGACATATGGCTCCACAATATTGGACCGGGAATTTCATCGAAACTGGAATGAGAGCAGCGGAAAACCATACATCAGAGGCGTTTATCACTATTATCGTCCTGACCAATCATCCGCAAGCCAATTTGATTTCTTTAAAAGCCACGTTTACCTCAAAAAAGGAGATTTGCCACCCGTTTTGGATATTGAAGAAAATAGTTCGTTTGGAAGCGAAAACTTACTGAAAGGCGTTAAAAACTGGTTGAAATTAGCGGAACAACACTACCGAATCAAACCAATCATTTATGCCAACTTGAACTTTTATTTACGCTACTTCAATACACCCGATTTTAAAAAATACCATTTTTGGATTGCAGCCTATGCGGGACATCGGCGTGTAAACAATATTCCATGGACCTTTCTTCAATTTTCTGAAAACATGAGGGTAAAAGGGACAAATGAAAATGTAGATGGAAATGATTTCAACGGAAACAGAAAGGATTTAGAGAAATTGACAATTCGTTAAATCGTACCAAATTAACTTATCTTTGGATCGAGATGAGAACATTCTACCTTTTGATATTCATCGGATTCACCTCCGTACTTACGGCGCAAAACTATAAGGATCCAAATCAAGAAACCTCCATTCGCGTAAAGGATTTGCTATCGCGAATGACTTGGGAAGAAAAATGTTGGCAGTTATTCATGGTGCCAGGCGATACGAACTTACTTCATGGACAACTTGTCAACGGGATCTTTGGTCTACAAGTCAGTGCGCAATCGGCAGGTGATGTAGCTGGTCAAGGGCTAAACTACCAAACATCTCACCCCGCTGCTATTCAAATGGAACGCCTCAATTCAATTCAAAAATATTGCATCGAAGAAACACGTTTAGGAATTCCAATGCTGCCATTCGATGAAGCGTTACATGGACTTGTTCGAAATGGCGCAACTGCTTTTCCGCAGTCTATTGCTTTAGCTGCGACTTGGGACACTGAACTTGTTCATCAAGCTGCTTTGCATATTTCATATGAAACCAAACAACGTGGCATTCGACAAATATTGTCACCTGTGGTGAATTTAGCGACAGATGTCCGCTGGGGACGAACGGAAGAAACCTATGGTGAAGATCCGTTTCTTAGTGCTCAAATGGGGGTAGCCTTCATGCGTGCGTTCGAAGAAAACGGCATCATTACCACACCAAAACATTTTATTGCCAACGTTGGCGATGGCGGACGAGACAGCTATCCAATTCACCTGAGTAAATGGTATTTGGAACGGATGCACCTCGCTCCCTTCGAACGCGCCATAAAAAATGCGGGAAGTCGATCTATTATGACCTCCTACAATTCCTTGAATGGACAAGCATGCTCCTCAAATAAATGGTTATTAACCGATAAATTGAAAAAAGATTGGGGATTTCAAGGATTTGTCATTTCAGATGCTAATGCCGTTGGTGGAGAATTGGTCCTTCATCAAACTTCCGCAGGATATGTAGAAAGTGGCGTGCATGCCATCAACGCTGGTCTCGATGTGATTTTCCAAACGGATATTGCACATTTCCCCTTGTTTTTCCCAGTGTTTCCACCTAAGGAAATGGACACGCTACGAATCAATGATGCCGTTTCACGCGTATTAAAAGCAAAATTTGAATTAGGCTTATTCGAACATCCGTATGCACAGCAAACGATGAATTTGGATTCACTTTTAACGGCTGGACATCAACTTGCACAAAAAGTCGCTGAAGAATCCATCGTTTTACTTAAGAATGACGAGGCAATACTTCCTTTGAGTATGGATATTGAATCCATTTCTATCTTCGGGGAAGACGCCGTTTTAGGTCGATTGGGTGGGTATAGTGGACCCGGATTTCAAGTCATTTCCATTTTGGATGGCATCAAAGCAGCGTTTCCAGAAAAAGAAATTTCTTTCGAAAAAGGCGTCTTACTCAAAGATACAAGTATCCAAGTCATTTCTAGTCGCTCTATAACTCACAATGAGAATCCTGGTTTTCTAGGCGAATACTTTAGTAACCCGAAATTAGAAGGAACTCCCGTATTCACACGAAGAGATGAGCAAATTGATTTTCATTGGACACTTTATGGTCCACACACTTCTATGAACCCACATTTCTATAGTGTTCGTTGGACTGGAACTTATAAACCAGTAAAATCAGGAAATTTAACCCTCGGACTCGAAGGAAATGATGGCTATCGACTTTTCATCAATGGAGAATTGTTAATAGACCGTTGGGAAAAACAATCTTATCACCAAGATTTGATCGAATATTCATTCAAAAAAGGTGTTGCGTACAATCTTCAAATTGAGTTCAAAGAAAGCCAAGGAAATGGATTGATAAAATTCATTTCGAAACATGTTGATGAAAAAGCAAAAAAAGCTCAATTAAACCGAATCGTAAAGTGTTCAAAATCTGCAGCAACGAACATTGTTGTCGTAGGAATCGAGGAAGGAGAATTCAATGACCGAGCATCCTTAAGCGTGTCAAAACAACAAGAACAATTAATTCATACCGTAGCCAAAAACGGAAAGAACACCATCGTCATAATCGTTGGTGGTAGTGCCGTAAATATGGAATCTTGGATTGAAGAAGTAAATGGAGTTCTCGCTGTTTGGTATCCGGGAGAAGCAGGTGGTAAAGCAGTAGCAAATATTCTAAACGGAACGGTGAATCCCTCTGGAAGACTTCCGATTACCTACCCGCTTAATGAAGCACAATTACCACTCATTTATAATCATTTACCAACAGGTAGAGGCGATGATTATCGAAACCTCAGTGGCGAACCCTTATTTCCTTTTGGATTTGGACTTAGCTATACCACATTTGACTATGCCATTGATGAAATAGAAAAAAACACATATCAACTTGGGGATACACTTAAAATCAATCTTAAACTTACAAATACAGGATCAAGAAAAGGAACAGAGGTCGTTCAATGTTACTTAAAAAGCCTTCTGACGGATGAAATCAGGCCGGTTCAGGAGTTGATTCAATTTCAACGTATTCCTTTAAACGCTGACGAAACTTCGATACAAGAACTTCAATTTATCTTGAACCAAGACTTATCTACATTTGGACTCTCGCCAGGTGACTATGAAGTTCAAATTGGACATTCATCCAAAGACATTAGAAAAGTTATTCCTTTCAGGGTTCAATAGAATGTGGGCTTAATTAGGTGAAATATAAGGCCGACTTCCATTATGTTCCATTTGATATTTGTAGTTAAAACATCACCGAAATTGATTCAAAGTATTGCTCAAAATACTCATCAGTAAAAATCGGATAATCAATTTTTGACCGGTAATATCGAAAATCTGATTGTAACTTTTCCGTTGACTCACCAAGTTTATAAGAGATTTGTAATTTAAAAAACGAAGTAAATAATTCTATAAATTCTCGATATCCATGTCGAATGTGCCCATAAGGAATATCTTCAAGAATACTACTTGCTTGCGCGAATTGTCCATCTTCAATTAAACGTGATGCTTGAAATACTCTGTGTATGGACACTTGTGAAAGGTGGTACCAAAATTTAATACTATTCACCAAGTG
Source organism: Crocinitomicaceae bacterium (assembly GCA_044240055.1). Lineage (GTDB taxonomy): Bacteria > Bacteroidota > Bacteroidia > Flavobacteriales_D > Crocinitomicaceae > UBA952. Next base: position 44,431 of record JBIIAG010000010.1, read on the forward strand.
GGAATGATCAAGAACCAATTTCATTAAATCTGGATCGCGAGAAACCAAACATTGAACACAAGGCTCGTATAAAAGTTCTGTTGCAAATTGGGGTTCAGCATTCAAGCGAAGTTTTATTTTAGCAATCAAAGAACGTCTAGAACTTTTATTTTTCGTTAAGAGTATTTTAAGTCCGAAAATTCTACCATATAAAATCGGGTGCTGACTTATATCGAGATCAGGTAACCGTCGGATACTTTGTTGAACCATGTCCTCTTGCATTAAAAAACTGCGCCAATGTTCTAGACAGACAATAAATGTTTTTGTTTCCTGATCAAGATTCGTTTGATTCATTAAGAAACGAATCCATTTACCATATTTTTGATTTAAACGCGAATAGTCGACAAATATCTTGAATACTAAGTCTCTAAAATTGGGTTCAAGAAGCAATTGCTCCTCTAATTCTTCATCGTCAAAATTCCTAAAATGCAGTCCGACCAAGACACCAATTTGCGCTACTTCATCGTAAGGCAATGCTGCAAATTGAAAATCTGGTTCGCGAAAGACCCGAAGTAATCCATTTAAATCTCTACGGTAAATTAACTCCCTAAGACCAATCGTAAGAGAAACCGTAAAATGATCATTATGACGTTTTCGAAAGCGTAATAATTCTATTAACTCAGTAGAATCCTCATGGGAAAGATCAACAAATAAACGTTCCCAAGTAGGCCATGTATCCACCTCCGCATATCGTTGACTGAAGTCCTTAAAGGAACGAAAACCACAATAAACGGAAAGTTGATCCAAGGTATTTTCTCTCGGTTTACGGTATTCTGCCAATCCAAAAAAACGACGCAATGTGTTGTAAGAGAGTAGCGCATTTGTTTTTTCGTAAATATCTTGTACGAGCGCTTCACAATGACCTCTATCTGTGATTTTTCGATTAAAGGTTTTTTCAATTTCAAGTTTTAATTCATCAATCATGATGCAAATGTATCATTTGTGTATCATTTTGACACTTTATATTATTTAATATTATCCAAAATTTACATGAATTAATTAATATTTTAAATCTTAAAAAAAATGAATAATTACATTATTGAAGGTTTTTTAGTGGAACAAAAGGTAGGGATACTCAGTAGTTCAAGCTATGCAAGAAGAAAAACTGGATTAGATTTTGCCATTGCAAAACTAAATGATCATTATGAAAACGGACTAACTTATGTATGTAATTACGATGCATACGTTCAGCTTAAACCTGGCTGTATGAGAAAAATCATCCGTTTCATACGAAAAAAAGACAAGGAAGAGCCTATTGAAATTAAATATAAATATGCCGTTTTCACGAAAAATGAGCATAAGATATCAGGATTTAAATTCACGGAAATTCCTTCTGTTTGGACTTCCGTTACGCTCGGTGTATTTGACAAAAAACATATTCAAGACCCCTATTTAGAACAAGGGAAAATAGCAGTAGCCGATTTTATCAACAAAAATCCCCAAGTTAAACCTTACTGTGATCTTGAAGTTATGGTGAAATTTAAACCAGGCTTTTTTAGACGAATTTGGAATTTTATCACTGGAAAATCTTACAAAAACAAGTTTAGCTTTGATTATTTTTCATTTAATATCGCTCAAGATTTTAGAACAGATAACTCAGAATTTGAAGGAAGTTTCCTGAAAAAACTACTTAAATAGGGTGAATGAAATAGCTGATAAAAAATGAAGGTTATTTTCACCTATTTGATTAAACGATATCAGAACAATAAGAAAGAAGATCATGTAGATTCGTGTATTTTCATACCATGTTGCTCTGAATATGCTCTACTAGCCTTGAAAAAACATAACTTTATCAGGGCTAGTTTTTTAATTGTAAAAAGAATTTACAATTGTGATGTAAATAAGAGCTGCGGTGGTCATGACTATCCCTAAAAAAGAACGTAAGTAACGATTTATTGAATTTTATGTTTATTTTCGTTTTACTCCTATTAATTAAAATTGATTCCATAAATGTACAACGAACAAATTGACAAATTAATTGAAATGGCGCTCATGGACGGAGAGCTAACGGAGAAAGAAAAACAAATTCTTTTCAAGAAAGCTGAATCCTTGGGTTTAGATTTAGATGAGTTCGAAATGGTTCTTGACGCCAAACTATTTGAGAAAAAACAAGCGTCAAATTCCAATAATACTACAGCTAGTGCCGCTCCAGTTTCGGATAAACTAGGTGATGTAAAGAAATGTCCAGGATGTGGCGCAATAACAGAGTCATTTTCAACAAAATGTTCTGATTGTGGCACTGAATTCAGAAACATAAATGCTTCCCAAAACATTACGAAATTTTTTGACAAACTAAATGAATTGGAAGCAGGGAGAGAAGAAAGTCTTTTTGGATCTCAAAAAATAAGTGGAAATATTGGTTGTGGAACCATCATAAAATGGTTTTTTTTATACCCCATTTTAATCCCATATAATATTATCATTTTTGTCATCAACAAGTCAAAACCTCCTAAATGGTCTACGACCGATATTAGAAAAGAAGAAATGATCATGAATTTCCCCGTGCCCAACTCTAAAGAGGAAATTATTGAGTTTTTAACTCTCTCCACAAGCAAGATTCAGGAGGTTTCTTTGATCAATCGTTTCAACGAGGAAGGTAAATACATATCTAAATGGAATTCGATTTGGCGTAAAAAAGCAGAGCAAATATTTACCAAAGCAAAGTTATCAATGTCAAATGACAAAGCAACAATACAAGTAATTGAAAACATGCTGATTGATGCAAAAATAATTCATGTAAAAAAATAGTTATGGGACTTTTCAGCAAGAAAACAGAAGGCGGAATGATGGATGTGATTCGCTGCGATGAGCATGAATATTTAGTTTGGAAATGGAGTCCCTCTGGAGAAGCTAATTCCACAAAAAAAGAAAATGCCATCCGCTATGGAAGTAGTTTACGCGTGAAAGATGGTGAACTTGCTGTTTTCGTGTACCAACAAAAAGACGGTTCCATGCAGGACTTTATTGTAGGTCCTTTTGATCAAACCATTAAATCAGCCAATTTCCCAATACTAACTTCCATTGTCGGTGCAGCTTTTGGCGGATCTTCTCCTTTTCAGGCTGAAATATACTTTATCAATTTAGCAGGAAATATTCCAATTAAATTTGGCGTACCCTATTTCAATATTACCGACAGTAGATTGCCTGATTTTCCAGTTCCGATGTCTGTAAGGGGACAACTCATTTTTAATATCACAGACTACAAATTATTTATTAAAAATACGCGACTAATTAATTTTGAGTTAGAAGACTTTAAAAATCTTGTTAAATCAGCTGTTACAAGTAGTGTAAAATCTGGTGTAATGAATATTAACCGCACCAACCCACTGAACTTGGTTCAAATTGAGGAAAATCTTGATTTGATAAATGAGCATCTAAGGACCAAACTTAAAGATATTTTTACTGAGGATTTCGGAGTCAACCTAAAACGCTTTGACATTGATTCTTTGGAATTAGATCAAGAAAGTGAAGGATTTAAAAAACTGATACAAGTAACCAGAAATCAGCAAGAAAAAACATTAACAGCTCAAACAGATGTTGCGATCAAAAACATGAATGACATGCAAGGTATGAATGCTGAAAACTTAGAAGAAACCTTGCGTATCCAACGTGAAGAAGCTCAAAGGGCTCAGAAATTGCAAACCGAAACCAATTTTATTGGCGCTCATGCCCTGAACCAACAAACGGATGTTTTAAAAACCGGCGCTGAAAGTTTGGGTACTATGGGTGATATGAATTCAGGCGGTGGTATGAACCCTGCAGGAATGATGACGGGAATGATGATGGGAGGAGCCATGGGAAATCAAATGGCTGGTATGATGAACAATATGGGGCAAAATATGCAACAACAGCAAAATACACCACCTCCACCTCCCACAATTTCATATAGTGTTGCAATAAACGGTCAAACAGCTGGACCCTTTAATTTACAGCAATTACAACAAATGGTTCAAAATGGACAGCTGACTCAAAATACGCATGTGTGGAAGCAAGGAATGACCGCGTGGGAATTAGCTGGGAATGTACCAGAAATTAACACTTTATTCGCTGCAGTTCCTCCTCCACCTCCACCTCCGACACTATAAATTTTATTTTTTGATAAATGGAAGATAACTTTTTTGCGATAGACAAACTTGTTGAGTTTGGCCTTAGTATGGCTGTTGCACAACAAATGGTAAAAACAATGAACCATACGATGGAACATATGCACGTATCTGGACATCAGAATACACATCTAGCACCTATGCAAGTTCTGTATTATGCTGTTATTGATAACCAACAAGCTGGTCCTTTTTCCGAACATGAAATAAGTCGTTTAATCACGTCAAAAGAAATAACAAAAGAATCGTTTATCTGGAAGCCAGGCTTATCTAATTGGGTGCACGCTGAGCAAATTCCTGAAATTTTAAAGCTTGTGATTCTTTGTCCACCAACACTACCAAAACCATAACTAACATGAAAATAAATTCAAGTTTCACGATAATATCCATTATTTTAAGCGCTCTCATCTCTTATGGATTTTATTCCTATGCAAGTGAAGAAAGTAAGAATCTAATTACCATTGGCAGTTTTATTTCAATGGTGATTCCGCTTATTTTTATGCTGTGTGTTCAATATGAATTACCACGAACAACAATGAACATTCGGGCAATCTCGTCCGTTTTTCTGATGCTTTTCATTTTCCTGAATTTTTTAGAAGTTATCGTTAAACTCTCGACTCCCTTGTACATTGTAAGTTCAGGAATTTTACTTTGTGTCTTTCTCATTCTATTGACTTCAATAAACCGTGCTAAGCAATAAGTCAAGGAAGAATTAGTTTCTCAATAAGCCCATGAAGGCATTGTGAAATACTCATCGGTTCAAGTTGAAAATTTACATGTTCTGTTTAGGTAATGAACTTCCTAAAATATTCCCTGAAATATTCCTCTGTGAAAATGGGATAATTTAAATATGCTACTTGATTTAATAATCGACGCCAAATTTCTTCCCGTTCCGTAGCATCTTGACACAGTTCGTGTTGGAACAAATAAACGAACAAAAGAAGAAATTCATCATAACCATAACGCAAATAACTAAGATCAATTTGATGCAAGTACGTTTTTGCATTTTTTGTTTGTCCTATAAAAAGGTGATGCTGTACTAATGATAGATAGTAGACATTCAACTGGGATAAATTGTACCAAAAATGGAGATTTGCTGCATGTTTTTCAAAACTGGCTAAAAAATGAGAGAATTCCATGGAAGGAAAAACTAGACACTGTACATTTGAAACGAAAATATATTCCAACGTTCGCTCTGGACTCTTTTTAATCAAGTTTGACCAGTTACGAAATACCTGTTCTCGCTCGGACAATTCAGGTTTAATCAACAAGTTTAAAGCAGCGATTCTGCCATACAAAATGGGGTGTAAATTCTCATGAAGTTTTGGCAAAAGGGCTATGTGCTCAGATGTGATTTCCATTCCATTTAGCAAATCTTTCCAAATCAACAAGCCATTGGTGAAAATCAAGGATTCCTCATCAAGGTTAGGTAATTGATTCACATATGAAATCCATCTCCCATACTTTTTATTCAACCCGGAATAATCAACAAACATTTTCAAAACAAGATCCCGAAATAAGGGCAATTTGAGCAATTCATTTTCAAATTCCTCGTCCTCTATAAACCGAAATTGGCGTCCAACAACGACACCAATCTTCAAAGCAATCTCATAAGGCAAATTTGAAAAAGACCATTCATCTTGAGATAAAACAACTTGTAAGGAGGGTAAATCTCGTCTATAAATCAATTCTCGCAACAGCACAGTAAACGAATAGGGGAAATCCTCTTTTTGAGAGAAACGGTATTTGAGGATACTCACCAATTCCGGCGCTTCACCTTCATCAATTCCAAAAAATAAATTCTCCCATTTGGGCCATTCATCTACGGAATGAAACCGATTAGTAAAATCACGATACGATGAAAACCCAATGTATTTCGACAAAGCATCTAAAGTGGATAAGCGTGGGACTCTGTATTCAATAATCCCAAACAAACGACGAAACGTATTGTAAGAAACAAAAATATTGGTCTTAGCGAATAAATCTAGTGCAAGTGTCTCACAATCTGACCTCTTTTGGATTTTATGTCCAAACACCTTTTCAACCTCTTGTTTTAATTCTTGAATCACGATTCAAATGTACCACTTATGTACCAAATATTAAAAACACGTTTCTTAATTTTGAGGCCATTAAAAATTCTTCGTTTACCAATGAAAAAAACAGCTATTTTAAATCTCATAGGTCTGTTATTAATAGTCTTGTTCAGTTCGTGTGCTAAAAAAGCAGAGGACTATGCATACCTCGTTGATTCCTACAGGAAAATTTGCTGTAAGACACTAAGTTCAAACACAATCCCCTTAGATGTAAGAAAACGGGCAATGCGAAAGAAAATAAAGCTTGAACAAGATTTCAAGGAAGCTTTAAGACATTTAAAACAAAATGGAAAAGAGAAGCTGACCAAGCAATGGTCAGAAGTGATTGTTGATGCCGAAAATGGAAAGTGCAAGTATTAAAGTCCTTTAGTGCGCATCTTTCACCTTATTCATGGTCGTTAAAAACGTTTCCATTTCTTGCGCCCCACTAACCGCATATTTACGATCAAAAACGAAAAAAGGCACTCCTCTTACGCCGAATTGCTGAGCCAGGTTAATATCTGAATCAATTTCTTGCGAATATTCTCCAGTTAAAATCTTTATATCCAAAGCTGTGGTGTTTAATCCTACCTCCGCTGCTAATTCAACCAGGATGTTTACATCATCAATGTTTTTCCCTTCCACGAAATGTGCTTCAAACAATCGCTCTTCCATTTCGTGTTGGAAGCCTTGTACTCGAGATTCGTGTAGTAATTGATGCGCTTTCATCGTATTTGCAAGTACAACATCACTGAATTGATAATCAAGTCCAACTGCACTACCAGATTCGGTGATGTGAGACGTCATTTGACGCGCTTGCTCTTCGGCAAACCCTTTATTTTCAGCTAAATACTGAAAAATGGATACTGTAGGATCACTTGTCAAATCGGGATTTAACAGAAATGATTTCCACTCAATTTCAACATCATCTTTTCCTGAAAACTGAGCTAACGCTAAATCAAATTTTCGTTTACCCAAGTAACAAAATGGACAAGCAATATCACTCCAAATTTCAATTTTCATTTCGCGTTTTTTTTAGTGGAAAAATTGGTTAAATCGGCTTTTTCGTAATTGGTGACGAATTTACGTAAAAGAAACCGCTGAGAATTAACAAATATGAGCTATTCTTGTTCTAAATTAAACGAAACAACATGGGACTCGTTCGAATAGACAGACCGCAAATTGAACAGATGGATAAAATCCAACGGTTAAACCTAATCAATAGCTGCACGGGATATAAATCCGCGAATTTAATTGGCACGATTTCAAATTCAGGTAAAACCAACGTAGCCGTTTTCTCTAGCGTGACACACATCGGAAGTGATCCTGCGTTAATTGGATTTATTATTCGTCCAAGTTTCACTCCAAGGAATACATATTCGAACATTAAAGAATACGGATATTTCTCCATCAATCACATTTACAGTGACATCATTGAAGAGGCGCATCAATCCTCGGCAAACTATACAGAGGATGAAAGTGAATTTGATTTTACTAAGTTGGAAGCCGTTTACCATGGGGGATGTCCCGTTCCATTTGTCAAAGGAAGTCCCGTTAAAATTCTGTGTAAATTCGTAAATGAATACCACATCAAAGAAAATGATTGTAGGCATATTATTGCTTCAATCGAAGCAATATTCTATGAAGAAGCGCTTCTAGATCATGAACACCATTTACAGCTTGAAAAAGGAAATGTGGTTGCTATTTCTGGATTGAAAGCCTATTCCCTCCCCAAACTTTTGAAAGAATTTCCAAGAGCTATCATTCCAAAAACGAAGTAACTCACTTCACCTCTACACCGAATTCTCTGAATCGAGCAAGCAACATATCTAATTCATATGTGCGGTAAATATATAGTTCAACGACCATGTAATTTGGATGATCTACCACTATTCGTTGACTTCTATGCAACAAGCGCTCGCGGACGTACGACATTGCCCAATCCGTAAATTTAATTCGAATGTATTCAGGTTCGCTATCCTTGAAACGCGCCACTCCCAAACAATGTTTGAAATAATCTTTTAATCCAACTTTGTGGGCGAGGTCAGCATGGTGAAAATGGATTGTCCGAATCATTGAATTCCCTTCTTCAATCTCTAGCTGTGCCGGCGCTATGACATAATCTTCAATCATGTCAAAGGCAAATATTTTAATGCTTCGCTTGAATTGATCTTCTGAATTATCCTTGTAATCCACAGCGACTAAATAAAACCTTCCATCGTAAAATTTCACTTGAAGCGGTGCGACAATCTGCAATTTAGATCGATAGGTGGTGTGAATTGGTTTATACCAAAACTGAATTGCTTCTTGCTCAAAAATGCTTTGGACAATTTCCTTCGCAAGGTTCATCGCCTTTCCTCCATCATCTAATGCGGAAAATGAGAAGGACAAAACAGATTCTAAATGAGATCCCTTAGCAGAAGTATCCTGCATGTGTTCGAGTCCAAGGTTTTTAGCCAGCTGATGTAGCATGAGTGAAGCGACATCTTGTTTTAATTCGGCTTGAATCCCATCGATTTCCATTAGTTGATAGGAATGTCGTTTGGAAATATTGACGTGTTTTAAGGTGAGGCCAAGTTCCTCTCGAATAAACTGCAAATCAGATTCCAAGGTGCGGCGACTGATTTTTTTCTGTTCCAACAAGGGTAATTGATCATTTAAGTGAGCCAACATTTCTAAAAATGTAGCACGCTTATTTACCTGTTCTCTCAAGAACTTCAGTAAAACTTGAATCCTTTTACTTTGTGCAGTTAATTGAAACATATGTCGAAAGTACGTTTTATTCCGTAATAAAATTGCGGTGTACTATTTTTTTTACACTTTTGACGATCGAAAGAAAAAAATAAATATTTTTAGCACTATAAAAATGAAACCATGGAACAACACGTAGAATTACAAGCGGAAATTGATCAGTTAAAGTCACAATTAACAGGGGACTTATTTTCCGACATGGACATTAAAGATTCTATACACAACTTGGAAATGAAGTTGAATGGTGTGCGTCCAATGGACAGTCACATTGATTGTGTAGGTTGTGGTTCCTAGTCTTTAATTCTAGAGAAACGCAAGAACTTCAGCATGAAATCCGGTAAGGGTTTCATCGGGTCTCTTTTCTCAACATTTAAGAATAAGCCCCATTTCTCGACAATTGGAACTTTGAATACTTCTATCATTTCGATCAATGTTCCATCTGGATCATCAATGTAAACACAATGAACTTTTGTATTACCCATGCTTAATGCCGATTGACTATCGCATGTAAATGGGAATCCTTTTGCTGACATGTCTTTTTCCAAATCACGCATGCCTTTCACATCGAGTCCTAAGTGAACGAATCCATAATCTCCCCAGATGCGTCCTTTAAATATTTTTTGAGGAACTCGGTCTATTGCCTGAACCAATTCAATGTAATTTTTACCCGTTACTTTACCGAATCCACCACCAGTTGGTTTGGATTTTGTCAGTAAAACTCTGCGAAATCGTTCCATACCATTCGGCAATTCACTCCAATCAGAAAATACAGCAGTTTGATCAAAAACGACCTCATCAAAACCCAAAATATCACGGTACAATTTCATGGATTCATCGGCATTCGCCACACCAATACTAAGTCCAAGCACACCACCTGAATGATGTCCTGTATTCGAATAAAATTCATTGTTCTCCACAAATTGAAACAAATTTCCGTCAGAATCATTGATGAAAAATCCCTTTCGTTGATCTGGTCCTGTTTGAATTGATTTTGTCGGTGTCAAATTTTTGACAAGCTCATGACTTTCTTGAATATTGCGTGATTTCATTTGAACCGCATTGATTCCTAAATCTCCCCAAGCAAAGGTGTTTAGGTTTCCTTTTCCTTTAAACGATGTTGCTTCGATGACTTCCATCGCACAACCTCCTTGAAGGTTCATGATCATACTTGCTCGCTTGGTCATGGTGACACCATGTGTGTATACATCCATCAATGGAGCCGCCTGAACAGAATCGAAAAAGGGAATGTCCATTCCAAACAATTTTCGGTAAAGTGGAAGCATTTTATTCATATCACTTACAGCTACTCCGATGTGCTGCATACCATTGACGTTCACATATGTTGATTTCATGTGTTTCAAACTGTTTTATTTCGTAATAAATTCATGTGTTTTTCTCAAAAAAGCAAGTGTTTCCGACTCCTCAGAACCTTCCTCTAATTCGAGGTTGTATTCCCAATTTGCACGCGGTGGCATGCTCATAAGGATAGACTCTGTTCGTCCTCCGGAATAAATTCCAAATTTAGTTCCTCGATCGTGCAGTAAGTTGAATTCGACATACCTACCTCTGCGCATCGCTTGCCAATTTAACTCTGTTTCCGTTGCTTCGTTTAATTTAATCGAATCTACTTGATGCTTGTATGCAACAGGAAACAACTTTCCAAGGGAAAGACAATACTCAAAAATATCTTTTTTAGACAAACCACAAGTTTCATCCAAATGATCGAAGAAAATTCCGCCAATTCCACGCGACTCTTCACGATGAGGTAAATAGAAATAACGGTCTGCCCATTCTTTGAACTTTGGATAAAAATCTGTTGAAAATTGATCCGATGTATCTTTTAATTGCTGATGAAAATCAACGGCTAACGTACGATCCACAAAATGCGGTGTCAAATCAATTCCACCACCGAACCAATACGTCGCACCATTATCCAACTCAAAATATCGAACATTCATGTGAATGATTGGATGTCTCGGATGCTTTGGATGTAGGACAATCGAAACTCCGGTAGCAAAAAAGTGTTCGCCATCTAAATTCAATTGCTTTTTCATCGCTTCAGAAACAGGGCCATGTACTGCAGAGAAGGCAACGCCACCTTTTTCGAAAATTCGACCATTGCTAATCGTTCGCGTATATCCACCCCCGCCTTCTGCACGTGTCCATGGATCTTCCATAAACGTTGCTTGTCCATCAATTACCTCTAAGGCTTGACAAATATGCAGCTGTAATCCTCTATAAGATTCCTCTATTTCTTTACGCGTCATGTTATTCCGGCTTAGATTCAAATCCTTTATAATCTAAAATATATCCAGCAGTGTTTTGAAATCCATTACCTACCCCCTGTTGAATCAGTTGGTAATTACTAATGATTCCTGTTTGCTTATTGGTTTGACTGATTAACTGTCTACAAATCATTAAGGTTGCGTCATAACCCAAACAAGCCATTCGAGTCAAATCAGACGAATAGGTTCTTCTGTATTTTTTGTGAAATGCCATTATATTGGGAGAATGATAGGAGAAATAAGTTGGACTAGCATAAGTAAACGCGTACGTGTTTTCTATCGTTCCACTTACTTCTTTCCACTCTAACCATTCTTTCAGTCCGAAAATTTGAACATGCTCATTAGACTTATATTTCTCTAACAAGGACAATACTTTTGCTTTATCCGTGCATAACACTACATAAATAATGTTCTCATTCATGAATTCATATTGCTTGTAATTTTTCCAAGTTGCCTCGATGATTTTCGCTTTTGAAATAGAAGATGGAACATTGCGAAATGCCGTTAAAAACAACTGATCTAATTTTACATCCACTTCAGACTCACCCTTGATAAGCACCACTGTTTGATCATTGAAGTGCTGATGTACACTCAAAGCCATTTGATCCATGAGATTTGAAGACGAGGGAGAAAGACAAATGGCATTTGGATTCCCGATGAGCTCACTTTCCTTCATCGCAACGGGAAAAGCAACGGTTAACTCATTCTTGCGTGCAAATGCACTTACCACTTCTGCTTCTCTTTGTTGCAAAGGAGAAAAAATAACATCCATGTTTAACAATTCTGGTTTAGCCAAAATCGCCGATAAATTTTCCGTAGCCGACTCATAATCATACACATGAAAAGTAGCATTTAATCCAAGATGGTTCAATGAATCCATGGCTAATTTTGCTCCCATATAATATTCCAATGCCGCATTGGACACAAAACGGTTATACGTTGCTGTTGAATCTAGATTCAACGGTAAAAAAAGTGCAATTTCAAATGATTTTCTTGCTTGAAACTGCAATTCATCCTTCATTTCCTCTTCTTTTTTCGGTGGAACTGGACGAATTTGAACGAGCTCGACTTTCTCCTTTTTAATGGGGATTTTCACGGTTTGTCCAGGATTTACACGACTTGATTTCAAGTTATTCAATGCTTGAAGCTCAGGAACGGGAACCATAAATCGCTTGGAAAGCGTGTAAAGTGATTCTTGTGGTAAAACAACATGTGAAACGACGGCATCAGAGAAGGAAATTTTAAATTTCGCTTGTGCAGCTGGACTTGGTTTTGGTATTTCTTGTTGTCTTACATCTGGTAAGGTTACCATTCGGTCTGTTTGAATCTGCGCTACCGCATTCGGAATGGTTAATCGTTGATTCAACTTCAAACCATTTTTTGCTGATGGATTATATTTTACAATACTATCCATTGACACGTCGTACATTCGAGAAACAGCATACAACGTTTCCTTTTCGATAACCGTATGTTTTACCGTGCGTCGTTGAACAGGAATAAACACCACTTCTCCGGTGGTGAATCCACGTTCAATTCCAGGATTCATGTTTAAGATATCTTCCGCTGGGCACGCATACATTTGCTGAAGCCCGTATAGATTATTCCCATCCGCTACAGTGTGAACGTAACATTTTTTACCTTCTCGTTCTGTAATTTGAGCATATTGCTGTCCATAAACGAACAATGTACTAAACAACAAAAAGAACAACAAGGATTTTTTCATGTAAAGAAGATTATTCCCATTCAATAGTTGCCGGTGGCTTGGAACTAATGTCGTATGTAACACGGTTAATTCCTTTTACTTGATTGATGATTCTGTTCGATATTTTCGCCAAGAATTCATATGGTAAATGACACCAATCTGCTGTCATTCCATCCGTAGATGTTACTGCTCTTAAAGCAACTGCATTTTCATATGTTCTTTCATCTCCCATGACACCAACAGATTGAATCGGTAAGAATATTGCTCCAGCTTGCCAAACATCATCGTACAATCCATCCTCTTTTAGTCCATCAATGAAAATGGCATCAACATCTTGCAATATGCGTACTTTTTCCGCACTCACTTCTCCTAAAATTCGGATTCCAAGTCCAGGACCTGGAAACGGATGACGTCCCAGAATGCGCTCATCAATTTCTAGTGAACGTCCAATTCGACGAACCTCATCTTTAAACAATAAACGCAATGGTTCTACTACCTGTAATTTCATGTAATCTGGAAGTCCGCCAACATTATGGTGAGACTTTATCGTTTGTGAAGGTCCACCCGTAGCTGAAACGGACTCAATCACATCAGGATAGATTGTTCCTTGTCCGAGCCACTTTGCCCCTTCCACTTTTTTAGATTCTTCATCAAAAACATCAATAAACACTTTACCAATGGCCTTGCGTTTTAGTTCAGGATCGCTTAGTCCACTTAAAGCCGCATAGAATTGACTAGAAGCATCCACTCCTTTTACATTTAATCCCATTCCTTTGTAGGATTCCAATACAGACTGGTATTCGTTCTTGCGAAGAAGACCATTATCAACAAAAATACAATGTAGATTTTCTCCAATCGCTTTGTGTAATAGAACGGCCGCAACAGATGAATCCACGCCACCTGAAAGTCCGAGGATAACCTTGTCATCACCTAACTGCTCACGTAAACGTGCTGTTGTTTCTTCTACAAAAGAATCTGGAGTCCAATCACACGCGCAATGACAAATGTCCACGATGTAATTTTGCAAAAGAATCTTTCCTTCTGTTGAGTGATAAACTTCTGGATGAAATTGTATCCCGTATGTTTCTTCACCTTCGATATGGTATCCAGCAATTTCTACATCAGATGTACTCGCAATGATTTTGTAGTTGCTTGGAATTTTTTTAATGGTATCTCCATGAGACATCCACACTTGAGAACCGTTTGTCATTCCTTTTGTAAGGATGTGACTTTCATCCACGTAAGATAAATGAGCACGGCCATATTCACGAATACTTGAAGGCAAAACTTCACCTCCAAAATGATGAGACAGATACTGCGCACCAAAACAAACACCTAAAAGTGGTAGTTTGCCTTTGATAGCATCTAGATTTGGTCTTGGAGAAGCTTCATCACGCACGGAAAAAGGACTTCCGGAAAGAATTACTCCTTTCACATTTGTGCCAATTTCCGGAATTTTATTCCACGGATGGATTTCACAATAAACATTCAACTCACGGATTCTACGCGCAATGAGCTGCGTATATTGAGATCCAAAATCTAAAATTAATATCATTTCATGCATGGGGCAAAGATAAGCATTATTGCTAATTAGCCACCTCCGAAGCTTTGTTGATTTTTAGGCAATAAACCCTGCGAAACAACATTGTATTATTTTCTTATGAATAGTTGCAATTCAACCTAGTGAATGTCCTTAAGATTAACTAGAATTGATTAACTTTGGTGCTTGCATTAAAGAGAAAAACAATGATTGGAGATATCTTAAAATCCATTTTTGGAGATAAGAACGCGAAAGACAAGAAATTATACTGGCCTTACGTAGAGTTAGCAAATGCTGCTCATGAACACATAAAAACTTTATCTGACGAGGAATTACGTCAAAAATCACGCGAATTCCAACACCAAATTCGTGAGGAAAAGGCAAGCCTTGAACAGCAGTTGGCAGATTTGCGCACCAAAGCAGAGAGCATTGAAACAAGTATCAACGAGAAAGAAGATTTATTCGATCGCATCGATAAATTAGAAAAAGAAGTTGATGCCCAAATCGAAGAAACACTAATTAAAATCCTTCCGGAAGCATTCGCTGTTGTGAAAGAAACAGCATATCGTTGGGCTTCAAACGGACAATTAGTCGTAACTGCTGAAGCATTTGACATTGACTTATCTAAGAAAAAAGACGGAATCACCATTGATGGCGATAAAGCGATTTGGCATAATGAATGGACCGCTGCAGGTGGACACATCAAGTGGAACATGGTACATTACGATGTTCAATTAATGGGTGGAGCTGTATTGCACAAAGGAAATATTTCTGAAATGCAAACAGGTGAAGGAAAAACTTTGGTAGCAACCTTACCAGTTTACTTAAATGCACTTGCAGGAAAAGGTGTACACATTGTAACCGTTAATGATTACTTAGCAAAACGCGACTCTGAATGGATGGGTCCATTGTATCAATTCCATGGATTAAGCGTGGATTGCATCGATAAACACCGTCCAAACTCCAAAGAAAGAAGACAAGCATATCTTGCGGATATTACCTTTGGAACAAATAACGAATTTGGTTTCGATTACTTGCGTGACAACATGGCCGGACACATAGATGATTTGGTACAACGCAAACATCATTTTGCGATCGTCGATGAGGTCGATTCGGTATTGATTGATGATGCGCGTACGCCATTGATTATTTCCGGTCCAACACCGAAAGGTGACGAACACGAATTCCACGAATTGAAACCACGCATCGAACGTGTAGTGGACGCTCAAAAACAATATGTGCAACAATGCTTGGCTGAAGCAAAGAAATTATTGACCGTAATCAACGAAGCTCCAGAGGATAAAAACGAAGCGAAGCGCATGTTGGAAGAAGGTGGAATAGCTTTACTAAGAGCTCACCGAGGATTGCCAAAAAACCGCACACTCATTAAGTTTTTGTCTGAACCTGGAATCAAAGTTCACCTTCAAAAAACGGAGAATTTTTACATGTCCGAGCAAGGTAAAAACATGAAAAAAATCGACGCAGAATTGTTTTTTGTGATTGATGAAAAAAATAATACGATTGAACTTACAGATAAAGGAATTGATTTGGTGTCTGGAAAAGATGACCGTAATTTCTTCGTTATGCCAGATATCAGTGATGAAATCGCCAAATTGCAAAAACAAAACCTAGAGAAAGAATCATACCTCGAACAAAAAGATGGATTAGTTCGTGAATACTCGATTAAGTCGGAACGCATTCACTCCATCAACCAATTGTTGAAAGCGTATACACTTTTCGAAAAAGAAGTGGAATATGTCATCCTTGATGGAAAAGTAAAAATTGTAGATGAGTCTACTGGACGTATCCTAGAAGGACGACGTTATTCAGATGGATTGCACCAAGCGATTGAAGCAAAAGAAAATGTAGAAGTTGAAGCTGCTACACAAACGTACGCAACGGTGACTTTACAAAATTACTTCCGTATGTACCACAAACTTGCGGGTATGACAGGAACAGCAGAAACGGAAGCAAAAGAATTCTGGGATATCTATAAACTAGATGTAGTCATCGTTCCAACAAACAGAGCCGTGTCTCGTAAAGATCAAGACGATTTCGTTTACAAATCCGCACGTGAAAAATACAATGCGGTGATTTTAGAAGTAGAGGAATTAGTTGCCGCTGGACGTCCAGTTCTTGTCGGTACAACGACCGTGGAAATTTCTGAATTGGTTTCTAGAATGCTTCAAATGAAGAAAATCCCACACCAAGTATTGAATGCTAAATACCACCAAAAAGAGGCGGAAATTGTTGCAAATGCTGGACTAGCAGGTGCAGTAACGATTGCAACGAATATGGCTGGACGTGGAACCGATATCAAATTAGGTGAAGGCGTGAAAGAAGCTGGTGGACTTGCGATCATTGGAACGGAACGTCATGACTCACGTCGCGTGGATCGTCAGTTAAGAGGTCGCGCAGGACGTCAAGGAGATCCGGGTTCGTCTCGTTTCTTTGTCTCATTAGAAGATGATTTGATGCGTAAGTTTGGTTCAGAACGAATTGCAAAACTCATGGACCGTATGGGACTGAAAGAAGGTGAAGTAATCTCTGCCGGAATGGTTTCTAAATCAATTGAGCGCGCACAGAAAAAGGTAGAAGAAAACAACTTTGGTGTGCGTAAAAACTTATTGGAATACGATGACGTAATGAACGCTCAACGTAAAGCAATCTACAAAAAACGTAAAAATGCACTATTCGGTGATCGCTTAGACATCGATATTGATAATATGTTCTTTGAATTGTGTGAGACAACGGTTAAACATCACAGCGGATCAGAATTCAATGACTTTGAAATGGAATTATTGCGCATAATTGGAATTGAATCTCCCATTAGCGCTGAGGAATTTGAGAAAATCAGTAAGGAAGATTTGACGGAAAAGATTTATGCTTCCATGAAGGAATCTTATGAGCGCAAATGTGAGAAAATTGCGAACAGAGCCTTGCCACAAATCAAGCATGTACACGAAAACCTATCCGACAAATACAAAGACATGGTCTTCCCATTGTCAGATGGTCGTCGTGAGTTGCAATTAATTGTCAATATCGAAGAAGCATACAAATCTGAAGGGAAACTCATTTCAAAAGCGTTCGAGAAAAATGTGATTTTATCCAAAATCGACGATGAATGGAAAGAACATTTACGTGAGATGGATGAATTACGTTCTGCTGTTCGAAATGCTTCCTATGAGCAAAAAGATCCACTTGTTGTGTACAAATTGGAATCGTATGAATTGTTCCGTTCTATGTTGAATCGCTTAAACGAAGAAGCGGTTGAAATGTTGATGAAACTCGATGTGCCTATTGAACAAGCTGTTCAAGGTACAAACCAGGAATCGCGTCAAAATAACTACCAACAAGCGCAAACAAATCAATCGACCTCGTCTACACCTACTCCATCTTTCGAAGGACGACAAGGTTACGATGAAGCGATAGCTAATTCTATGCCGCAAGCGGAAAAACGTCAACCTATCATCGCTGAACCGAAAGTGAATCGAAATGATGCGTGTCCTTGTGGAAGCGGAAAGAAATACAAACAGTGTCACGGTAAATAATGGTGAACGAAAGAAAGATGCGTGTCGCTTTCATTGGCTCTGGAAAAGTTGCCACCGAACTTGCACTTATCTTTCGCTTTCATGGAATTGAAATTACCGGTATATCAAGTAGAAATCACTTGAGTGGAACTGCGCTTTCGTCCCGTTTGAATTGTCCATTTGTGGAAGACCCAAACGATTTAGGGGCAGAATTAATTATTATAGCAACCAATGATTCTTCGGTTAGAGCATTAAATCAATCACTTAAGAAGGAATCATTTGTTGTATATACTGCAGGCGCAGTGAATTTAGCCGATTTCCCAAATAAAAATTGGGGAGTGTTTTATCCGCTGCAAACATTCACAGAAAACCGCCATTTAACGATTGACGAAGTACCCATATTATTAGAATCAAATTCTTTTGAGCTTCGGGATAAACTTGAATCACTTTGCAAGTCAATTGGACTTCAATTTGATTATTGTTCTTCGGAAGACAGACAGAAATATCACCTAGCGGCAGTTTATGTGAATAATTTTGTCAATCACTTAATATACAAAGCACAAGTTCAATTGCTAGAAAGTAAGTTAAACTGGAACATGTTAAAACCTTTAATTGAAGAAACAATTGCTAAACTAGACGACCTTACTGCCTTCGATGCACAAACTGGACCAGCGAGAAGGAATGACAAAAGTACCATTCAGACCCACCAATCTTTATTAAATAATGAAGAGTTAAACATGTATAATGTACTCACGAATAGCATTCAAAACACCTACAACAACCATGACTAGTTACAAACATGCATTGAACAATATAAATACCTTTATTTTCGATGTAGATGGTGTTTTCACAGATGGAAAAGTTTATCTGCTGAAAGATGAAATCGTTCGCACCTTAAATTCAAAAGATGGGTATGCCGTTCAATACGCAGCAAAAATGGGCTATAAAATCTTTGCCATTACAGGAGGGAATTCAACGGAAGTTCGAGATCGATTACTCGGGTTAGGAATGAATCGCGTATACCTAAGTGCGCACAGAAAAATGATTTGTTACGAGGAAATCAAGGCAGAATTTAACTTAACCGATCAAGAAATCGCCTACATGGGAGACGACATCCCGGATATCCCTGTGTTAAAAGTTGCCGGACTTTCAGCTTGTCCTCAAGATGCGGTCAGCGATGTGAAGAGCATTGTCGATTATCAAAGTCCATTTGATGGAGGAAAAACCTGTGTCCGAGATATCATCGAACAAACATTACGCGTTCAAGGGAAATGGATGAGTGAGCTTGCTTTTCAATGGTAAATCTAATCGATCTGACTGATTTCTTCTAATAATTGAAACTGATTTCTTGCTCTACGCAAGTTGTGATTTTCGTCCTCCACCCAATAATATTGATCCCCAATTAAGTAATCGCTTAGAAAACGTAGGCCCTGAATATAAATCACTGCCTTTGCTCCCAAAAGAAAATGTTCCCGTTCTAAATCACTAAGATGGTCGTTCATTGGACCTTGAACATACCCATTAATTAATTCCTTTAATATGAGCGGATTAAACACATTCTCCTGCTGTGTATCCTCTGTTCCAACTTGACAAAAAGAACGAACCATATCCCCGAAATCATAGAGAATACTTCCCACCATGATGGTGTCCCAATCAATAAGTGCACGAACCTCCACCCCATTTGAATCAAATAAAAAATTACTTAATTTGGGATCCGCATGTATGATTCGCTTCGGAATCTTTGGCAATAATGCAAGGTATCGTGTTAATACCTCCTCGTACTCCACCATTTTCTTAATCAAATAACTAGCTTGAGTTCGACGGTATGGAATAGCGACTTTTAAAGAATGTTGATAATCTTTTCTTCTCTTATTGAAATCTAGAAACCCCGGAATGCTTTCTTGGATTTGATTTTTTGGGAAGTCTAGTAAGTAGGAGTGAAATTCACTCAACGCCTTCGCTGCCTCGAATGCCTGTACATTCTTCGTGAGGACATCTAAACTTTTACTTGGATGAATGGCATGAAACATGCGCCATGTTTGTCCTTTATGGTCTTGAAGCAAATAATTTTGATCGGCATTTTTTACAAGCGTTAAACACGATTTTGGATAGCCTTTTTTTTCTAAAAACTGTGCAATACGCAGTTGATTCATCACTACCAAGTTTGGATTGCTAAATACATGAGTGTTCACTCCTTGAAGAACATAAAACGCATCGTTCATTGCCTCAACTAAAAATGTTTTGTGGATGAGGCCGCCTTTTAATAGACTAATCCGCTGGACTTTTGTCTCCAGGGACTTTAAAAAGTCGTTCGCTACCGATCGTTCCAATTGCCTATTCATAATGAAAAGGATTTTGGATAAACATTCCATTCCGTCAATTCACTTAAGTACTGCATCACTGTATTTTTATCCTCTGGAAAGGTAAGTCCAACCCACTTTTCCTGACTGGATAACAACTTTACCCTCAATGAATTTTGTTGAATACCTGACTGAACCATTGAAGGCAAATAACACTCCGTACTTAATTCACTGTGATTGGCAGCAAAAAAACCTTGGAAATAAGCCTCTAAAAACTCAAAAATATGGACTTGAAAAAACCATAAATTCATTGAAACTCGGTCGGTTGCTGATAGAATTGTTGCTTCTTTACTATGAATACCGTTGGAATCGCGGTAGATTCCATGACACTCGACAATACCCTCTAGAAATCCCTGTTCAGTTGTACTGCACAATCCTCTGGATACGCCGCCGTGTTCACTTAAGGTATCAGCTAATGAATAGGACAATAATCCGTGTGAATGCGCTTCATTCAGAAAAAACATACAAGCGGTCTTCATCACAGTTTGTCCATAATAATCATCCGCATTCATCACTACAAACGAATCGTTCAAAAAAGGTTTTGCACAAAGTAAAGCATGTGCGGTTCCCCATGGCTTGTTTCGATTAGGATGAACTAATTGCTGTTGTTCTAAAGTCAATTCCTGCAAAACAAAATGCAACGTTATGCGTGACTCCCAATGTGACAATTTGGATTTCATATCCAAGTAAACATGCTTATTAAGAATGAGTACAATGCTTTTAAATCCGGCTTCCACTGCATCATACATCGCAAATTCGAGAAGAAAAGCGTCTTGTTCTCCGAATTTATCGATTTGCTTGGAACCCTTGTAGCGAGACCCTAATCCACCAGCTAATATGACCAAACTTGGACTAGAATTCATCCGTCAGTCCAAAAACAGGTTTACGTGTTTCCCATGCTCCTTTGGTGAAATCTGGAATGTCTTGTGGTTGCCCATTTTCCTTGATTGACTTTTCGCTCAATGGTGTAATCGAGTACCATGCTGCCAAGTCATAGACATCTAACGGAAATTCTTTGTTTTGCTTGATGCATTCAATAAACGCATTGTCTACGAAGAAATCCATTCCACCATGTCCGGAATTCTCTGCATCTTTCGCAAAGCGTTTCCAAAGAGGATGATCATGTTGTTCCAACCACGTTTTTGTATTGTCCCATTTATGAGAATGACTCATTTGTTTTTCGAAATAAATAAGTCCTTGTTCGGCATCTCCCCATCCGAAATCTTGCCAGATTCCTTCGGTTCCTTGCACACGGAAACCTAAATTATAAGGACGCTGCAAACTCGTATCATGCGTTAACAGAATGGTTTCTCCATTCGCACATTGAATTTGAGTGGTCACAACATCTCCTAGTTTAAAGTCAATCTGTGCATTTGGGTGATCTTTCCCACCTTTCGGATGTTCTTCAATATACTTTTTAAGTCCACGCGACTTACTGGCCATAGATGTCAAACGAAGCATGCGATTTCCACGGTTTAAATCAAACATCGTAGCAATTGGACCTAGTCCATGCGTTGGATACAATTCGCCATTTCGATTCACATAATGATTCGTTCGCCATTTGGCCTCACTGAATCCTTTTTCACCAAATTCCACTCCCGAATTGTACGCTGATTGACCATCATTGAACAATACACCGCGTAAATCATGTTCGTATCCACCTTGTCCGTGAACCAACTCACCAAATAGTCCTTTCTTCACCATATTCAATACGGCCATGACATCGCGACGATAGCAGACATTTTCGAGCATCATGATTGGCGTTTTTGTTTCTTCGTAAGTTTTCACAAACTCCCAACAATCGCTTAAATTCATGGCCCCACACACTTCCATTCCAACGATTTTCCCAGCTTTCATGGCATCAATTCCATGTTTCAGGTGCCATTCCCAAGGAGAGCAAACAAAAACTGCATCGATGTCATCACGTTTAAGTAAGTTCTTGTAATCTTCATCCCCATTGCCATAAACTGCAGGCTCTTTCCTTCCCGCTTTGAGTACTAAACTCAGTGCATCCTTCATCATTCTCGGTTCTGGATCAGCGAGCGCAATGATTTCCACATCGTCACGTTTCATCATTTCTTCCAAATGTGATTGTCCACGGTAACCAACAGCGATGAAGCCTAATCGAACTTTACGATTCGTTGGTAACTGTCCAGCAAAAAGTGAATTTGGCAGCACCAATGCACCAATTCCTGCTAAGGTCGAAGCCTTTACAAAATCTCTTCTTTCCATGTGTCGAATAAAAAAGGAAAGATACTAAAAAAGTTCAGCCGATAGGTCGAACATACCGGCTGAATTATGCTTAAAAAGCATGGATTTATTTTTTAGTAAAATCCAAATTATAGCTTGTAGAAATCCACAAAGTATGGTTTCGCTCCATTTTTAATCCATCCGCTTTTACAACGAACTGATTCAAGTAACCCACTTGAACATTGAAATTCTTGTCGAAACGCCATCCCAAAGCTGCAATGAATCGATTTTGGTCCATGATGTTTTTCCCAATTCCAGAACCGAACCCTAAAAACACCTCATCGTTCACATTCAAGAACAAGGTGTGATCAGTCAGTTCTTTTCGCGACAATGGTATCATGGCAATGGCTCTGTAGCGCAAGCGCTGACGAAAAATCGGATCCACTTGAACGGTATTATTCGCCGCGTTATTCGCATATTGCTCCATGAAACGTTGTTCCAAACGATATCGGTGTTGCACTTCTACGTTACCGATTTTACTTTTTAAATTTACTTGTTCAAAAATTCGGTTTTCGTCAAACACATGAATAATCGGCTGTTCCCCGTATGGAAAAGTTTTTACCCAAGCATATCCAGCCATAACTGAAACATTTGGATTCACTTGGTATTCCAATCCGAAACGCAATAGAGATTGCTGCCAAGTCTTGAACCCATCCGCTCGACGCCATTGGTATTCCGTCATCAAACTAAATTTTTCCGTCAGTTTATGGGTTCCAACATACATCGCCCATCCATGCGTTTGTGGACTAATTACTTTTTGGGCAAACATCGTGGTTGGGCAATAGATTCCAACTAAAATCGCGAGGGTCATTCCAATTTTACTCATTTCTTTTTACGTGTAGCGGAATGATGAACAGATCCATGAACATTTTTAAAATATTGCAGGCCAATAACATCTAACATTCCATCATTTAGTTTAAATTCTGCTTGTAACTGTTGAATGGACTCAATGGCATTGTGATCGATAAAATGGCATTTTGTTACATCTAAATGTATTTGTTCGGATAAATCAAACGTTCGAAGTTTTGTTTGAATTTTCAAATAGTTTGTAAAAACAATCGCTCCATCCACAACAATTACATTCTTATCCACTTTACATTTTAGTTTAAATAAATTTTTGAATCCAACACCACGAAATAAATGTAGGATTATTTCGGTAATAATCCCCATGCCAATTCCAATTAATAAATCGCTCATCAAAGTCACGACAATTGTCACCAAGAAAACCACCAATTGATCGGCACCAATTTTAAACATGTGTCCGAATTCTTTCGGATGAGCCAATTTCCATCCCACTCCAATTAACATCGCTGCTAAAGCCGACATTGGGATCAAATTACTGAAGGACACTGCAAAAATCAAGAAAATGAAAATGAAAATACCGTGAAATAAATTCGCCCATCGAGTACGTCCGCCACCATTTACATTCGCTGATGATCGAGCAACTTCGGAAATCATGGGTAATCCACCAAAAATTCCCGCAAGAATATTTCCGAATCCAACGGCCATTAGGTCTTTGTTATAATTTGACTTGCGTTTGTAGGGATCCATCATATCAATGGCTTTGACCGTCAACAATGCCTCCAGGGAACCTACAAGTGCAAACATGATGACATACTTGATAAACGTCCCCAAATGCTGGAAACCGTCAAAACTAACATTGATACCAAGGATATCAAAAAATCCTTTATCGAATGTCAATAATGGCTTGAAATTTCCTGAGTTCTCCATTCCGAATGCTATGGCCATCAAAATAGACACTACTAAAACAACTAATGGTGCTGGAATTCTTTTCAAGAAATTCACTTTCAACATAGGCCAACCAAAAACAATGGCAAGTGATGTTAACCCAATCACCGCAACTTCTGTATGTTCAAAGAAATTAGGAATGGTTGATTTAAGTAAGAATAACAAATCCAACGGCTCTACCATGGCTTTACCATCGAATGTAAGTGGAGTTACACCTGCGAGAATATGAATTTGCTTACTCATAATGATGATTCCGATGGCTGCTAACATTCCGTGGACAGCTGAAAGAGGGAAAATATCACTGAATTTTCCGAATTTCAATGCACCAAAAAGTACTTGAATGATTCCTGCCACGACCACTGCGCCAAGAGCTAAGTGCCAGCCCAACTCTGCGTTACCGTGTCCTAATTCATGAACGGAACCGGCAACAATGACAATGAGTCCAGCTGCTGGACCTTTAATTGTTAATGGTGAGCCAGCAATGAAGCTGACTACAATTCCACCAATCAAGGCAGTTAAAAGACCATAAATAGGTGGAAATTCACTTGCCTTTGCAATTCCCAAGCTCAAGGGCAATGCGAGTAAAAAAACGAGAAAACCGGACAATGCATCGGCAGAGAAATTCTCTTTCAAACCTTGCCATCCGTCTTTAGGGATTAATGATTTATTATTCATAGCTAATTCTGTTAAAATGAGTTTAAGAAGAGCGTTTTGCTACTTCGTGATATGTTTTAATGTGTGGACCTAGAAACACGCGGGCGTATATCCGAACGGTTGCGAGTCCATTAATAACGAGACTTAATGCGGTAAAAAATGCCAAACCGATTTGATCTTCGTGAATGTGTGAAAAGATTAAATCTTCACCAATGAAGGAAGGCGAAATCGGAAATCCTGCCAATCCCAAACTACAAATCAAAAAGATGATTGCGGCTTTTGGATGTTCGTAAACGTGGCCATAAAATTGATCCAGACTTATCCATTCTTCACGTTTTCTTAAATAGTTTATGACCATTAATCCCACGAACCAACTCACAAGGATTCCACTCAAATACCATAAATTGTGCATGAAATCGTACTGCTCATTGAAGGAAATCGCAATGGCAATAGCCACATGGTTCAACATGATTAAAGTCAAACTTTTTCGCACACTGTCTTTTTCTGTGTAGGCTTTCACCACAATTAAAAATCCCGAGAAAGCAAAGAAAAAGGGCAATTGATGACGAAGGATTGCCGGCATTTGGTCTCGGAATTGAATCGCAATTAATCCCGAAAGAATGACAAATCCAATAAAATAAAAAACGTACTTAAAATTTAATATTTGCCAATTGCGTCCGATTTTTTTCAATGGATTCCAAAGGATTGTGTACATCAAATTGTCCAGGTTCCACTCTTTCAAATTCAAGATGTAAAACGCGTATTCAAAGCGTTTCGGCCAAGAATCCTCCAAGGTAGCGGGCTTGCGTTTGAAGTGGTAAAACTGCTCGCGAATCTTGGAACTGACAACCGAAGGAGAGATTAACAGCTGATAAGTGCGTAAAAACGCATTTCCTGTAATATGAACCAGCGCAAACACTTCCCACCCCAAAGCAATCTCCATAAAAATCAAACCAATCTGTGCAATAGATGCATAAGCAATTTGAGATTTAATAGAACTTTGAACACGGCTAATAAAGGTGGCTATGATCGCTGTTAAGAGTCCGGAGAAGATCAAGAAGACCTTGAAAATGATTTGATTTTCCCAAAAATGGATGGTTCTCAACATCAAAAAAGCTCCAATATGCACCGACAAGGAACCATAGAAAATCGCACTAGATGGTGTTGGTCCTTCCATCGCTCTCGGCAACCAAGATGAAAAAGGCAATTGCGCCGATTTCGCTGCAGCGGAAATGTAAAACATAAACGCAATGGATAGTCCCACTAAGGAATTTTGAATGATGTGATCATGCACCAACTCAGCATTGTGCAATTTCGCAAAAGAAATATTTTCATGCCACAAATGATGTGATAACCACATGGCCAAAATGATTCCAACATCTCCGATTCGATAAACAGAAAAGACTTTGATTGCATTTTTCACCGGTAAATAACGGTCGCGGTAGAACGCTATGAGTAAGAAGGAAGAGATTCCTAATACTTCCCAACCGATGAACATAGTTTCTAGATTACCAGCAAAAATGATGATGATAAATCCAAGGAAAAAGAACAAAATCGTGTTAAAGAATCGTTTGTATCCTTCTTCTCTATGTAAATAATACCGAGAGTAAATCGTTATTAAAAAGGTTAATGATGAACCCAATAACAAGTAAACCATCGTTAACATATCAAAGTAGAAATCTAAATAGAATTCATAACTACCATTGCGATAAACAGAGAATTCTTTCAGATTAATTTCATGAAAACCATGAATCGCCCATTGATACGTGAAGAAAATACTCACCAAAAGCTGTAGTCCCACAGACGTGTACGCCAAAATGGAAAGTGCATTCTCCTTCTTTTTTGGAATAAATAAGCTCAATGTAAAACTTACCAAAGGAAGAAGAATGAAAAAATGAATGAAGAATTTAAATGTAAGTTCCAAAGCGCTTTAAAGTGTTAATTCAACAACAGGTAAATTCTTGGCTTCATTCGTTACAAATGGCATCACTTCATCAACATGATTTAGTGCTCTTTGAGGTAAATCATAAGGTGTAAATCTTCCATTTGCGAATTGATAGAACTGTTTCTCCAACGGATGGAATGCCACCAAATTCACCCAACTATTCAAGAACCATTCATAGGTCGTAGGATTCGTTTGAATGGTATTCAAAACCACTTCAGGAAAATGTTCCACAATAACTAACATCCTCATCGGATCGTGTACCTCTATCATTTGACTAGGTAATCCCGTACGTAAATCCCCATCGATTCCATTCGCCACCCCAATAAGTCCCATGACATTATGTGGCAACTTCGTTCCTGCCCCCAACTTTTGGTTATCCACCCGTGAGAAATAATATTCTAAGTTGATTCCCCCACAAACGGGCGCTACCGCATTTAGAATTCCCAACAAGTAATTTCCATCTGGATCAACTTCGTAATCAAAGGAATTTAAAAAGGAACGTCGATCTAGGAACAATCCTCTTGAGAAGGAACGTCGACCCACAATGCACAAAGCATTTGTTGCGTGATTCAACTCAGGTCGAGGTTCGAAAAGAGATACCGAGCGCAATTTCACGTTCTCATGCACCTTTTTTACTGCTTTTCTTGAATTCATTACAACAAATCTTCTCGATCTTTCGGTTGCATTAAAATCTAAGGCTTGATCGAATAACCGCTTGTTGACTTGATGTCTCTCTTTATTTCGTTTGGTTAATGGTTCAACATCAAAGTATGTAAACTCATCCCGACTGGTATCATGTAAAACGGGAACAAATTGAGTGCTTTCTGGAAGTTCAATGCCACGTTCTTTAAGCTTTTTTCGAACGATTGGATGGTTTCCAATATAACTAAGTACACGAGCATTGACCGATCCCGGACGTCCAGAACACGCTCCACAGTCGTATCCTGCGTAGTGTGTATTGTTCGAGCTGCTTGACCCATGTCCAACCACATAAATGAGCGGCGCGAAAGCTTGATTTAAGCCAATACTCATTAACAAGGCATGAATACGATCTGTCATTTCGTCGACATTGTATCCAACGCTCAAACCGTCCTCGGTCAGTTGTCCATTCGTATTTTCAATCAACAAAGTCGAATCTGCACACATGTGTCCGCTTGAAGAAACTGCCACGGTATTCATGGATGGTTTAAAAATAGCTAATGCTAATTTAAGTGCAGACCAGAATCCCATGGTATGCGTTAAAATCCAACCGAAAACCAGTCCGTAGGACCTGGCATGAAAGTGATATTCTTTATCCGATTTCGCATTATTCGCGATTTCTTTGATTAAGAATTTTGGCGAAACTGGCGCTGGACAAACCTTGGTTCTAAACGTAGATCCGTATGGTTGGAAATAAAACTCCACTCCGAAGAATCCAGCAGTGCCAAAAGTCTGAACACCGGGATGTCCTTCCTCGATGTATCGTCGAATGGAGCATTCACGGTCATCAATGCAGAAAACACCTTGTAATTCAGGTTTTTTTTCCTCCGCAACGATCTTTTCTTTTAATCCGTTGAGTACTTCGTTGTAATAGGTCCACTCATAGGCTTCTTGCCAAATGCGTTTGACTTCATCTAATTCTGTCATTTCAACAGGAGCAAACAAATCGCGAATGGGCCTTGCATCTTGACCAATTGGCATCCAAATTTCGCCAAACTGTGCATCCAGGGCATCTATCTCCAATAAACATTCGAAAATCATCCAGTCAACAAAGTCTATTTGACGTGAGTCAATTAAAGCTTGTGCGTCCCCGGAAAGGACTGAAACCATACCCGAGTAACCGGGGTGAGCAAATTGTTGATCGAACAGGTAACGCTCAAAAAGTTCTTCCTTACCTACTAAAATAGCCAGGCAATCTTCGATGTGAAGCGCTGGATTCTTTAACAGTTCTTTTGCACGACGCCTTTTGAAAAAGCTCACCGAACCGTTGGACTCTAGATGCCTCATGGCAGCTAGAAATCCCAAATCTTTGATTGGGAAATTCCAGACGGAAATCCCTTGATCTAAATAACTACTTGTAATTCTAAAAAGAGTCGAATGCGTATAGTTATCTAAATCAATTTTATACTGTGATTTCCATTGCACACGTAGCTCCCCTATACGTGGAGTCGTTTGTTCGCTATGCTCTTTGTCCAGTAAACAAGATATCCAATACGATTTATCTTCCGAAGGAATAAAGCGGTCTAAGATTAGTTTATTGATTTTACCTTCCTGGAATAATTGACGGTATTCACTTAGTTGCAAATACGTTTTATACCCAAATAATTCACTCGATTTTTTCAATCCCTTATGGAACGAATCATGCTGAAAGGCATGAAGCGTATTGTGGTGAATAAAATCTTTCAGTGGTGACTGAGACGGGAGGTAATGACTTAACTTTTCTACAACTTTTTCAAGTTGAAAGGTGTTTTTCATTCAAATAGTTATTTGTTAAACAATTGATTTTAGGGTCAATGCTCAACAAATACTATATTCTGAAATTCTGAAATTGAATGAAAAGTGGAAGTTTCTCCCATCGGTGGTGGTGGGTGAAATAGGAATATTTTGAACTCGTTAAAGTACTGAATGTAAGTATTGGACTTTCAATGCTTGATGAAACCAAGTCCATATCTTGATCGAAGTCTCCCCCATCTTCGTCCAATTCGACGTCTTCTTCGAATTCAAAGGCATTCAAATTTACATCACCCGAAACTTTACGTAAGATGATTTGCTTGTTTTCTGAATGAGATTTGGAAGAAGTTATGACAGCACCAAAAACGATATTGCCCAACGTTACATTGAGGAAAACACCCAATGCACAGAAAAACAGACAGAAACGACGTATCACATTCACGATGCAAAGTTAAATCATAATAACATCCGATCGCTTAATAAACTTGTTAATTTAAATTCACATTTCTAATTCCTATCTTTGTCATCAAATCATCAACGTTTATTCGCAATTATGAATCAAGCAAACCAACACATCACATTAGAAGACCAATACGGAGCACACAACTACCATCCACTACCTGTTGTTTTAACAAAAGGAGAAGGTGTTTTTGTTTGGGATGTGGACGGAAAAAAATATTTTGATTTCCTCTCTGCTTACTCTGCGGTAAACCAAGGACACTGTCATCCAAAAATCACACAAGCATTAATAGATCAAGCGCAAACCTTGGCTTTGACTTCGCGTGCTTTTTACAATGACTCGCTTGGACACTACGAGAAATTTGTGACGGAAACATTCGGTTTTGACAAAGTACTTCCAATGAATACGGGTGCAGAAGCCGTTGAAACAGCGATTAAATTATGCCGCAAATGGGCCTATGAGAAAAAGGGAATCGCAGAAAATGAGGCAGTAATCATTGTGTGTGAAGGAAACTTCCACGGACGCACAACAACCATCGTGTCGTTTTCGAGTGATCCGGATTCCTACCAGAATTTTGGACCTTTCCCTGCTGGATTCGTTTCTATTCCATATGATGACATTTCTGCGCTTGAAGTAGCGTTGAAAGGAAAAAATGTAGCGGGATTCCTAGTAGAACCGATTCAAGGGGAAGCTGGAGTTTATACACCAGGTGAGATGTTCCTGAGCGAAGCAAAACGACTTTGTACGGAAAACAATGTGCTTTTTATCGCGGATGAAGTTCAAACAGGCATCGCACGTACGGGAAGTTTATTAGCGACGTGTGGAAACTGTACCTGCGAACACAAATGTGAGCGTCAAACAGCAACATACAATCGTCCGGATATCCTCATTCTAGGAAAAGCACTTTCAGGAGGTGTTTATCCAGTTTCTGCTGTGCTAGCAGACGACGAAATCATGATGGTCATCAAACCTGGACAACACGGTTCAACCTTTGGTGGAAATCCCATTGCAGCGAAAGTTGCCATTGCAGCGTTAGAAGTAGTGTATGAAGAAAACCTGATCCAAAATGCCCGCAAACTTGGCTCCTTATTTCGAAAAGAAATGAACCGAATCATCGAAACGAATGATTTGATTCTTCAAGTGCGTGGAAAAGGATTGTTAAACGCGATTGTCGTGAACGATTCTCCAGATAGCCAAACGGCTTGGAATTTATGTGTGGCGTTAAAAGAAAATGGACTTTTAGCGAAACCGACACATGGAAACATCATTCGCTTTGCACCACCTTTGGTTATTACCGAAGAACAGTTGATGGATTGCGTTGCAATCATTGAAAACACGATTCGCGCGTTCTCGAAGTAAAAAAGTAAGGGGCGTTTATTAATCTCATTCACCTCGAATTTTTTCCTGCTAATTTCCCTATCTTTGCCTCATTAAAATCAATCAATTTGGCACAGAAAATTAAATTTGGAACGGACGGATGGCGAGCCATCATTGCCGATGACTTTACCGTGGAAAACGTCGCTCGCGTAACCGAAGCAACCGGAATCTGGTTAAAAAATAATTACGAGAATCCTTCCGTTATCGTTGGACACGATTGTCGTTTTGCAGGAGAATTGTTCATGGAAACAGCCGTGAAAGTACTCGTTGCTCAAGGAATTCCTGTTCGCATGTCACGTGGATTCGTTTCCACTCCCATGATATCACTTGCAGCGTATCAATTTCAATGTGAAGTAGGTATCATCCTAACCGCAAGCCATAATCCTCCTTCTTACAATGGATTCAAGTTAAAAGCATTCTTTGGTGGACCATTGGAACCAGAGAAAGTGCAAGAAGTAGAGGACATCATTCCAGATATTTGTACGATTGATTACAAGTCCGTAAACATTGATGCAGGGATTGAAGCTGGAAAAATAGAAATCGTAGACATTGAAACACGCTACGTGGAACACGTGAAAAAGAACTTTGACCTTGACGCGATTTCAAATTCTGGATTGAACCTAGTGTACGATGCCATGTACGGCGCTGGTCAACGCGTAATGCCTTTGATTTTGCCAAAAACACAGTTGTTGCATTGTGACCACAATCCATCTTTCCGTGGACAAGCACCAGAACCGATTGCAAAAAACCTTCAGGAATTAGAAGCGTTCATCAAAGCAGATGGAACTATTTCCTGTGCCTTGGCAACTGACGGTGATGCTGATCGCATTGGACTATACAATGGAAAAGGTGAATTCATCGATTCTCACCACATCATCCTCTTGTTGATTCACTACATGGTGAAATACAAACAAATGACTGGAAAAGTAGTCATTGCTTTCAGTGTGACACCTCGTGTAGAGAAATTGTGTGCGCATTATGGACTCGAAATTCAAACCACAAAAATTGGATTCAAAGAAATTGCGTCCATCATGATCAAGGACGATGTTCTACTTGGTGGAGAAGAATCCGGAGGAATTGCTGTAAAAGGACACATTCCAGAACGCGATGGAATTTGGATGGGATTAATTATCTGGGAATTCATGGCGAAATCAGGTAAGTCACTCGATGAGTTGATTGATGAAGTATATGAAATCGTAGGCCCATTTAAATTTGAACGCAACGACCTTCACATCACCGAGGAATTAAAACAAAAAATCATTGCGAATTGCAAAGCAAATAATTACACGTCCTTTGGGAAATACCAAGTCGCTGACTTGAAAACCATCGACGGATTCAAGTATTTCTTCGACGACAATCGTTGGGTCATGATTCGTCCTTCTGGAACGGAACCTGTTCTTCGTACGTATGCAGAAGCACCAACATTGGAGGAAGTACGTGAAATATTGAAAGCAACAGAAGAAACGATTTGTCAATAAGATAATTTCAAATTCAGATGTGAGCCTCGACAGTATCGTCGGGGCTTTTTTTTTGTTTTTTGAAAATGATTTACTATATTTAGATTATATAAATATATTATAACAACATTCACAAGCTCACTTCCAGAAAGTCTATTGCAACAATTGCAGGATAAATCGAAAGAATTCGGAATTCCTAAAAATAAAATCATTGAAAAGGCTCTCACCCTGTACTTGGAAGAATTGAACAAAGCGGCCTATGTTCGTTCGTATAAAGAAATGAGCGAGGATACCAATCTTTTTCAAATCGCCGAGGAAGGAATAGCTGAATACCACAAGCAACTGAAAGATCCTTAATCACTATGAAACAGGGAGAACTTTGGTTTGCCAATTTGAATCTGGTCAAAGGAAGCGAACAGGCTGGAATGCGTCCGGTCGTTATTGTGAGTGGAAACTTACTCAATACGTATTTGAACACGGTTATTTGTTGTCCACTGACGACAAAAATCAAGCATTACAAAGGTGAAGTGGTCCTTGAGCCAACGGAGCAAAACGGACTCACCACCGAATCAGAAATTCTGACGCATCACATTCGCTCCATATCGAAAGACCGACTTACAAAACGCATAGGCGTCATCGAAGAAAAGGAAGTTCAGTTAATCAAAAAGTACTTGAATGAAATCATGACGTATTAAGATTTAGCCCAAGGCCACATCTAAAATCATCATCACGAGAAATCCACCGATGAAACCGAGAACAGCGACATCTGTGTATTTGTCCCGCTGGGTTTCCGGAATCACTTCCTCTACCACCACGAAAATCATTGCTCCAGCGGCAAACGAAAGCGCGAAAGGCAAAATGGGCTCCATGTAGATCACGGCTACAGCTCCAATAACGCCCGCTATTGGCTCAACAATCGCTGATAGTTGTCCATACATGAAACTTTTAAAACGACTCGCTCCTGCCCTTCTTAATGGCATGGCAACGGCAAATCCTTCCGGGAAATTCTGAATACCAATTCCGATTGCTAATGCAATTGCTCCGGCGATAGTTGCTCCTTCCATTCCATGTGCTGCGGCGCCAAAAAGTACTCCGACTGCTAGTCCTTCGGGAATGTTGTGTAAGGTAATGGCAAGAACCAACAAGGTTGTTTTGTGCAATTGCGTTTTCACGCCTTCGGACTCTTCTTCCTTAAAGTTGATGTGTAAATGCGGGAGTTTTTTGTCTAAAAAGAACAAAAACAAGGCTCCAACAAGGAATCCAACGGCTGCTGGCATCCATGACATTGTCGGATATAGTCGTTCGGAAAGTTCGATGGAGGGCAGTAACAAGGACCAAAAACTAGCAGCTACCATCACACCACCTGTGAAACCTAACATGCCATCGAGGAGTCCACGGTGCATGTTTTTAAAGAAGAAAACCAAGGAAGCTCCAGCTGCAGTGACAAGCCAGGTAAAGGTTGTTGCGAGAAATGCCGCAAAAACTGGATCAATGTGTTGGAAGTAATGTTCGAGTTCTTTCATAGCTGATTCTTACACAAATGTAAGCATCAAATGAATCGAAAAATCAATTAAACCCGTTCAAAACAGCTTTTTCCTTTAAACTTTTAGAAACCGCAGTACCGAAATCGTCTTTGACATCGGTTGTTTGCCCGGTTTGGGTAGTCTTTACTTGTTGAATAAACCCATCGCGTTGCTTTCCTAATTGCCCGATTTCACTTTGGATTTTCGCACGTTCTTCACTTTTCTGTTTGATGTACGCTTCTTTTTCCTGCGTGGATTTTCCTTTGAGTTCCTCTGGCAATTCCTCATCTTTCAATTTCCCAACAATCGTTGAATCCATTTTCGCCGCGTCTACCATGTCCCAACTCATATTATTATACACGGATTTCGATTTCACCAAGGCGCGTTCAGAAGAAACAGCAACACCTTGCAACAAGGCATTGTCATCTTCACGTTTTTGTTTCATGCGGTTTTCTTTTCCTAAACTACCATAGGAAATGTAGGTTTGATTTAATTGGATATTCAATTGATTGATTTGTTCATCGTATGGTGTTTGAATCGCAACGATTTGTTCGTTGGAATTGATGTTAAAATAATCGCCACGAGAGCAGTTTGCACCATCCTTCCAATTCTCACGAATTCCTTGTTCCAATGCTCCACAATAAATCGTATTGACGAATACGTTTTTGGTATTTGCTAATTGACAGGCATTCTTGTAACTCACCGGACCTTGATTGAAAGGCTCATTTCCTGCGATATAAATCATTTTGAGGTCCGCTGGATCATTCGACCAATTAAGTTGCTGCAAAGAGGTTTGAATTACCGCTCCGCAGTATTCCGATCCACCGTTCGTACGCAAACCAAAAAGTTTTTCCGAAACCAAATCCAAATCACTGGTAAAAGGCAATTGTTGACGGATAAAATTACTTTCCGCGCTGAGTTCAGCATTTCCATAATCATACATTGCAATTTCAAGCAAGGGCGTTTGACCTTGGTACTGCAATCCACTCGCTTCATTTATAATTGCCCAAATGCGCGATTTTGCCTGATTGATCAATCCATCCATGCTATTGGAAGTGTCAAACAGTATCACTAATTGGATTTTTCGCGAACTAATTTGGGCGTAACTCACTTGACATAACGCAAGTACTAAAAAGGTAAAAAAGAACTGTTTCATCGTTGTTGGACTTTTGTTTTTTGTCTGGTACAACGAAGAAGTAAAAAGGTTCAGAGGAAAGTGGAATTTTATTTTAGCGACTCAAAATAACCCAGCGCCAATTCATATCCCTTCATGCCAAATCCAAAAATGCAACCAGCGCAAACTGTACTCAACATGGATTCGTGGCGGAAAGATTCACGTGCGGTGATGTTGGAAATATGTACTTCGACAACCGGTGTGGAAATCGCTGCAATGCAATCGCGCAAAGCAACACTCGTGTGGGTGTATCCACCGGCATTGAGGATGATTCCATCGGCGTCGGCTTCCTGTAGGATATTGATCAATTCTCCTTCCACATTGGACTGAAAATAGGAGATTTCAGCACTAGATTTCGATTTCAATTCCGTTAAAAAGTCTGCAAACGAAACATTCCCATATATTTGTGTTTCACGGGAACCGAGTAAATTTAAATTTGGACCGTTTACAATCAGAATTTTCATAGATGTCGAATTGGGAACGCTATATTAAGGATTTTGTTTCATACTTGAAAATCGAGAAGGGATTGGCTGAGAATTCCATCTTGGCGTATCAAAACGATGTCGATAAATTAAAAGACTTTTCAGGGGGAATTGGGAAGACAGCGGATCAACTCAATTACGAGGACCTCAAACAATTTCTTTCCACGCTTTTCGACTTCGGACTCAGTGCTAGAAGTCAAGCACGAATCATTTCAGGCATCAAACAGTTTTACGGATTTCTCATCCTAGAAAACTTGGTAAAAGTGGATCCAAGTGAGCTCTTGGAACAACCCAAACTTGGACGCAAACTTCCGGAGGTTTTGTCCATCGAAGAAATCGATGCCTTGCTCGCAGCAATTGACTTGAGTAAAAACGAAGGGCACCGCAATCGCGCCATGCTAGAAACGTTGTATAGTTGTGGCTTGCGTGTGAGTGAACTCGTTGGACTCCGTTTTTCAGACCTCTTTTTTGAGGAAGGATTTATCCGTGTGATTGGTAAAGGAAATAAGGAACGCTTAGTACCGGTGAGTCCCCAAGTTCAGAAAGAAATCGAGATTTATCAACAGCACATTCGGAACCATTTGAACATCCAAAAGGGAAGTGAAAACATCGTTTTTTTAAACCGAAGAGGTGCACAATTGACCCGTGTCATGGTCTTTACGATCATCAAAAATTTGGCAGAATCCATCGGACTCAAAAAGAACATTTCACCGCATACCTTTCGACATAGTTTTGCGACGCATTTGATTGAAGGAGGTGCCAATTTACGGGCGATTCAGGAGATGTTGGGACACGAATCCATCACAACGACCGAGATCTACACACACTTAGATCAACGCTTCCTGAGGGATGCTATTTTGTCGTTTCATCCACGAAATGCCAAAGCGTAATTCCAGCAAAAAAGAAGGATCAAAAGTTTTTTTTGGGAATATTCGTAAAATCGTTTGTGGAATTTCAAAAGTTTGTTACCTTTGCATCCGCTTTTTTACATTTATAAGTAATTTTAAAGACATGTCAAGAGTTTGTCAATTAACAGGTAAGTCAGTAATGGTTGGGAACAATGTTTCTCACTCCAATCGTAAAACCAAACGTAGATTTTACCCAAATTTGGTTACGAAAAAGTTTTTTCTTCCAGAAGAAGAAGCTTACATCACATTAAAAATTTCAACTTCTGCACTTCGCACGATTAACAAGAAAGGTATTGCCGCTTGTATCAAAGAAGCTCGTCAGAAAGGTTTTTTAAAATAAAACTGTTGCGAAACAGATAAAATAAGAAGAAAATGGCTAAGAAGAGTAAAGGTAACCGCATCCAAGTAATTTTAGAGTGCACTGAGCACAAAGATTCAGGCATGGCAGGTACGTCGCGTTACATCACGACGAAAAACCGTAAAAACACACCGGATCGTATGGAGATTAAAAAATTCAATCCGATCTTAAAGAGAATGACTGTTCATAAAGAAATTAAATAACTAGGACATGGCAAAGAAAGTTGTAGCTTCCCTACAAAAAGGTGGCGGTAAAGAACATACGAAAGTGATTAAAATGGTAAAATCCGAGAAATCGAATTCTTACACATTCAAAGAGGAAATCGTTCATAACGATAAAGTAAAAGAATGGTTCGCTAAGAACTAATCCTCAAAAAACCTTGTAAAAAGCTTCCACATCAGGGAGCTTTTTTTTTATCTTTAATCTATGGGACTATTTGATTTTTTCTCGAAATCTAAAAAAGAAACGCTAGACCAAGGCCTAGAGAAGACGAAACAATCGTTTTTCTCTAAAATTGCACGCGTCCTAGTTGGTAAATCACATGTTGACGAGGAAGTACTGGATGATTTAGAGGAAATGCTTATCACTTCCGATGTCGGTGTGGAAACAACCTTGAAAATCATTGAACGCATTCAAGCGAGGGTCTCCAAAGATAAGGTCATGGGTTCCGATGAACTAAACCGTGTCCTAAGAGAAGAAATCATTGCCTTATTGGAAGAAAACAATTCCAATCAAAACGGCAACCTAGAAATAGAAAAACCTGCGGATGGAAATCCATACGTAATCATGGTGGTAGGTGTCAATGGAGTTGGTAAAACAACCACTATTGGAAAACTTGCACACCAATTCAAAGCTTCTGGATTAAAAGTAGTTCTTGGAGCAGCAGATACCTTCCGTGCAGCAGCGGTAGATCAATTGATTATTTGGTCCAAACGCGTCGATGTGCCGATCGTTCAGCAAGGAATGGGCGCTGATCCAGCGAGTGTAGCATTCGACACCTTACAGTCCGCTAAATCGCAAGGAGCAGACGTCGTGATCATCGATACTGCGGGAAGACTTCACAACAAAGTAAATTTAATGGCCGAATTGACGAAAATCAAACGTGTCATGGAAAAAATCATTCCGGGTGCACCTCATGAGATTTTACTCGTGTTGGACGGTTCCACGGGACAAAATGCCTTCGAACAAGCAAAACAATTTTCACAAGCAACCGACATCAACGCATTAGCCGTTACCAAATTAGATGGAACAGCAAAAGGTGGTGTCATCATCGGTATCTCCGACCAAATGAAAATTCCGGTAAAATACATTGGAATTGGTGAGAAGATGGAAGACCTTCAATTGTTCGATCGCAAATTATTTGTCGAATCGCTCTTCTCTGAATAAAATCAACGAATCCTTTTCTTATTGATTCATGGACTGCAATCCAACGTAGTCTGCGTACAATCCTTTTAATTCCATCAAGGACTGATGCGTTCCAGATTCCTCGATGATTCCAGCTTGTAATACTAGAATTTGGTCTGCGTTGCGAATCGTCGATAAACGGTGAGCAATCACAATGGATGTGCGTCCTTTCATCAATTTATCCAACGCATCTTGCACCAAACGTTCCG
Source organism: Crocinitomicaceae bacterium (assembly GCA_044240055.1). GTDB lineage: Bacteria > Bacteroidota > Bacteroidia > Flavobacteriales_D > Crocinitomicaceae > UBA952. Next base: position 83,190 of record JBIIAG010000010.1, read on the forward strand.
ACTCTGAGTCCAATGCGGAAGTCGCTTCATCCAAAATCAAGATGGTTGGATTTTTCAATATCGCTCGCGCAATGGCAATGCGTTGTTTTTGTCCACCCGAAAGTTGAATCCCCCTATCCCCTACTTCTGTTTCCAGTTTATTCGGGAATGCATCGATGAAATCCCAGGCATTCGCTTGCTTTGCCGCTTCAATAACTTCCTCAATGGTCGCATTTGGATTCCCAAACAAAATGTTCTCACGGATGCTTCCAGAGAATAAAATCACTTCCTGAGGAACAATCGCCATTTGATCGCGCAGCGCATTCAACTCCATTTCTTTCGCAGGAATTTCATCAAAGCTGATACTACCTTCGTTCAAGGCGTAGAATTGCAACAATAAATTTGAAATCGTTGATTTTCCAGATCCACTCTGTCCAACCAAGGCCAAGGTCTGATTTTCCTTTACATCGAAGGAAATTCCTTTCAACACTTCCACATCACCTCTTTGAGGATACGAGAAATGAACATTTTTAAACTGGATGCATCCACTTAACTTGTCCGGGCGCGTTCCTTTGTTCGTCTGTACTTCTGTTTCTTGGTGAATGATGTCCATAAGGTTTTCCGTTGCACCAATTGCTTTTTGAACGCTTGCATATAAATCAGGTAAGGATCCAACGGATGCCCCCATCATGATAGTAAATAGTACGAACTGGTAGAATCCTTCCTGGTTCAATTCCGGATGAGGACCTTGTGTCATGAGTAATCCTCTCCAAACGATAAAGACAATCGCGCCGAAAAGACAGAAAATGATAAAAGAAACAAACAATCCTCGCCAGATTCCACTACGCACATTCAAGTCACGCGTTTGCTGGGTGGATTTTTTATAGTTCGAGAAGATAAAAAATTCATTCGTAAATGCTTTCACATTCGCGATTCCTGTCAAGGCTTCCTCTACAATGGAATTCGATTCTGCAATGTAATCTTGGGCTTCTTTGCTTAGTTTTCGAATATAGCGTCCAAACACGACTGCAACAATCGCCATCACAGGAACTGTCCCAAGCATGATAAGGGCCAATTTCCAAGAAATGAAGAACAAGAAAAGGATACCACCTACGACGATAATGATTTGTCGAAAGAACTCCGCGATGGTTGTTCTCAGCGTTTCTTGAATTTGAGCGATGTCCGAAGAAAGACGACTCGTTAACTCCCCTACTTTATTTCGGTTAAAGAAATCCATCGGCATGTACACCAACTTCGAAAAAGCATCGTTTCTAAGGTCCCGTAACGCGTTTTCAGTGACGTTATTGAACAGTACCACTCGAACGAAGGAAAAGAATGACTGAAAGCCAAATAAAACGAATAGAGCGACGGCTACGCTGTTAATATTGGACATATCAATCAGTCCAATAGCTTCCGTCATATTCGGGTTTGTCGCTCCCGCACCCAACAATTTCCCCATTAAATAGGGAAAAACGAGTCCAGCGGAGGTACTAAGCACTAGAAATATCCAACCGATAAAATAAATTCCAGCGTAAGGTTTTAAGTAAGTAAAAATACCTTTCGCCTTCTTAATGCTTGATTTAGTGATTTTTACCTTTTCTTTTTGGTCTTTTTTTGGTCTCAGCATCGAATAATTCTTTTTACAAATTTACGTCGCTTTGTGCGGTAAAGTAGATTTTTTAAATAATTTTGTCGAAAGAATTTGAAATTTTAAAAAAATCAATATCTTTGCAACCCAAAATAGATTACATAATTAAGATACGACATGAAAAGAACGTTTCAACCATCGGTAAGAAAAAGAAGAAACAAACACGGATTCCGAAGCCGTATGGCTACAAAAAATGGTCGTAGAGTTTTGGCTGCGCGACGCAAAAAAGGAAGAAAGAAATTAACTGTTTCTGACGAGCCTTTCCACAAACGTTAATTCTTTTTCAAAGATATGCAAGCCCTGACAGCAACGTCAGGGCTTTTTTTGTTTATAGCGACTTTTTAAACCGCACCGCAAAGCGGCATCCGCTGCAGTTGTACTGCTGCGGTAAAACCGCATCCTGCGGAACTTTCTTTTCGACATTAAAAAGCTTCGCTGTGTTTGTTGTTACGCTGCAGTGCAACGGCGGTGTATCGCAGTAGTGCAACTGCAGTGTATCGCAGCAGTGCAACTGCAGCGAAGCGGAGTTTACGAGCATAAAAAAGCCCCGACAATACTGTCGGGGCCTTATCTAAGCTCTTGCTGATTGATGGAAAGGGCTTAAATCTAAACTTTAGGCGCTGCTGCTAAAATCGAAGCATGTGTTTCTGCTGCGAATTTTTCAAAGTTCGCTACGAATTTCTCTGCTAAACTTGCAGCTGTTGCATCGTAAGCGGCTTTATCAACCCACGTATTTCTTGGATTCAATAATTCCGCTGGAACTCCATCACAGGTTGTTGGATAGGCTAATTCAAAGATGGGCATTTGTTCAAATGCTACATCATTTAACTTTCCTGTCAATGCAGCAGTAATCATCGCGCGAGTATACGAAAGCTTCATTCGACTTCCAACACCGTAAGATCCACCGGACCATCCTGTATTGATTAACCACACATTGATATCAGTACCTGCTAATTTATCTCCCAATAATTTCGCGTATTTCGCAGGATGTAAAGGAAGGAAAGCAGCACCGAATCCTGCCGAGAATGTCGTCGTTGGCTCCGTTATTCCAACTTCTGTACCAGCAACCTTCGCCGTGTAACCAGACATAAAGTGATACATTGCTTGCTCAGTCGTTAACTTAGAGATTGGAGGCAATACGCCAAATGCATCTGCTGTAAGGAAAAATATGTTTTTTGGTGAACCACCGATGGATGGAACAGCAATGTTTTCAATATGGTTGATAGGATAAGAAACACGTGTGTTCTCCGTAATGAATCCATCCGCGTAATCTGGTGTCGATGAACCATCCACAAATCCAATGTTTTCTAATAAGGCGCCAAAACGAATGGCATCGTAAATTTGCGGTTCCTTCTCGCGACTTAAGTCGATTGTTTTTGCGTAGCAACCTCCTTCGAAATTAAATACGCGGCTTTCGCTCCATCCGTGTTCGTCGTCACCAATTAATCGACGGTTTGGATCTGAAGACAAAGTCGTTTTACCCGTTCCAGACAATCCGAAGAAAATCGCTGTATCTCCTCCCTCTCCTATGTTCGCAGAACAGTGCATGGAAAGAACATTTTTCTCATGAGGCAAAATAAAATTCAATGCAGAGAAAATTCCTTTTTTAATTTCCCCGGTATATCCTGTTCCTCCGATCAATATCATTTTCTTTGTGAAATTCAAAATCGCGAAATTCGCTTGACGTGTACCGTCAATTGAAGGATCAGCCTGAAAACTAGGAACACATACGATATGCCACTCTGGTAAGAAGGTTTCTATTTCACTATCCGACAAACGTAAGAACATGTTGTTTGCGAATAGACTTGACCATGGAAGCTCTGTTACAACGCGAATATTCATGCGGTATTTTTCCTCCGCACACGCAGCAACGTCGCGAACATAAATATCTTTGCCGTTTAAATAATCATTCATTCGGTCGTAAAGTGCGTCGAACTGGGCAGGAGAGAATTCAATGTTGACATTCCCCCACCATACTGCATTTTCTGTTTTCTCATCGCGCACAATAAAACGATCCTTTGGAGATCTTCCTGTAAACTCTCCCGTTTCAATTGCTAGTGCACCGGTATCCGTTAACATTCCTTCACCGAGAATAATGCAATCTTCCACTAGTTCAGCTGGACTTAAATTCCAAAACTGCTCGCCTAAATTCGTCAGACCAATCGAGGCTGACAAATCTGCATTTTTCCCAAATTTTCCTTGTAATTCCATGTCCTTTAATTTTGGCACAACTTTAGTTGCACAATGATGACACAAAATTACTCTGAGTAGTGTGATAAAAAAATGACTTTACTTAGTTTTTGCTAACACTTACAGGGACATCCTGTTTAAAAAATAATTTTAAAAATTCCTTTTTTTTCACTATATTAAAGTAAGTGTCAAAGCTACACTTAGCACGTTGAACTTAGTTGAATTCCAAATTATCCGATCAAATATTAGTAGATTTATTAAAAATTAATTTTCACCCTATGATTCGCAGTATTTCTCTTTTATTTTCCGGTTTGTTTTTTGCCTTTTGCATGAATCCTTCCAAGCGAAACCTTGCTCCAGTTTTTCCTGACGCTCCCAAAACATGGTATTCAGCTGAATTTAAATACCTGAATGGAAAACCGGCACATGAACAAGCATTAACTTATGAAAAATCCATTAGTTTAATCGAAAATAAAAATAAGCTATTGCCTCTTGGTAATTTGGATGTAAAAAGTGCTCATATTTCAATTGGTGGCAATCCGACCCCTTTTCACAACGGACTCGATCGATTCATTTCAAATGACCAGCTTTTACGTCCAAGCTTACACGGACATGAATTGAAAGAGTGGCTTAAACAGTCAAAGCACCAAGTATTATTTTTAAGTATTCATGCAACAAACGAAACAAAAATTGACTCTATTGATGTCGCGATCTTCAATGAAATACCGCATCATTCAAAAGTAGTTTTGTGTGTCTTTGGTGACAGTTCAATCTTATCAAAACTACCTACTAAACGCATGGATGCAGTTATCTGGGCGAAAGAAAACCATGAAATCGCGCAAGAAAGGGTCAGTCAACTTATTTTTGGGGGAATAGGCGCAAAAGCCGTTTTAAAAGAAAAATCAACTTCGCTTGACCAAGAATTTGCAGTTGGGACAGGGATTCAGACTGAACCAAACGGACGTTTAAAATTTAGTTGTCCTGAAGAAATCGGGATTGACTCAAAAAAATTAGCAGGAATCGATTTGATTGCAAATGAAGGAATTGAAAAAGGCGCTTATCCAGGATGTCAAGTTCTTGTCGCGGTGAATGATCAAATTATTTGGCGGAAATGTTACGGCAAACAAAGCTACGATGCAAAAGCAGAAAATGTTCAACACAACGATGTCTATGACATTGCATCCGTGACAAAAATTGCTGCTTCTACCCTATTAGCGATGCATTTACAAACGAAAGGAAAATACTCCCTTGACAAGAAATTAAAAGAGTACATCCCTGAAGTTACTGGAAACGGACCATTTGGAAATATTGTGATTCAAGATATGATGGCACATCAATCCGGACTCACGCCTTTTATTCCTTTTTATAAGCGAACAATGCAAAATGGCACATGGAATCCGGCTATTTACAGCGAAACGAAAAAGCCTGGATTTGAACAGCAGGTTGCAAATGGACTCTTCATTAAAAATTCATTTACAGATACCATGTATGCACAAATTTTGAAGTCGACATTAGGACCAAAAAAATATGAGTATTCCGATCTATGCTACTATTTCACGCAGAAAATCCTAGAAAAACAAATTGGTCAAAAACAAAATATTTATTTAGAAGAACAAATTTATCGTCCAATGGGCTTGAGACACCTGCGTTATTTGCCACTGGAGCACTTTGATAAAGCTCACATAATTCCGACTGAAAACGACCAAGCTTTTCGCAAGCAATTATTACATGGATTTGTTCACGACCCCGGTGCAGCAATGCTCGGTGGTGTTGCTGGTCATGCCGGTCTTTTTGCCAATGTAACAGATTTGGCGAGTATCATGCAACTGTTCCTGAACAAAGGTAAATACGCTGGAATGGAATTCTTCTCTGAATCCGTTTGCAATCTATACACCAAACAACAATTTCCGGGCAACAAACGAGGTGCAGGATTCGATCGTCCAAACGCGAGTGGCGGTGGAACGTGTGATGAACTAGCATCTCAGCAAAGTTTTGGCCACTCTGGATTTACGGGAGCACTTGCTTGGGCGGACCCTAAGAAGAAGGTGATATTCATTTTCTTATCCAACCGCGTGAATCCAAACCAAGAAAACTGGAAAATTCGTGATTTGAGTATTCGAACACGCATTCAACACGTCATCTATCAAGCGTTGCAATAGCATTTAATTTTCATTCACGAAGAAAACGGCATTGGCAATCATCAATTTTCCGTTTTCCCAGAAGCCTCGGAACAGTGGATTATCGATGAAATAAATAATGGATCCATTTCCATACGATTGATAACCTGCAATGGCCGACTCAGACTGCTGTTTTTTGACGCGGGAACCAACAAATCCATTTAATGAAACAGCATCTTTCTTCAAGTGAAATACATTGTTTGCCTTGATACTAATTGGATCTGAACCTTGACGCAAGGTATAATAATGATCATAACCAAAGGCCAATGGATTCGATGGGTCAAATTCACATTCATAAATGGCACCGGTGATCGTACTTGAAATTTGATCGCGTTCCTGTTTAGAGAAAGAAACAGGTTTCTTGATGCTATCTGATTTATTATCGACAGTTGAAATATCAAATCCTTCCTTCCCTGTAAAATCATTCACGGCATATCCTAAAACAACCAATTTCCCTCCGTTTTGAATCCATTCCTTCACTTTCGCATTTTCGGATAGTGAAATTCCTCCCTCCGGAACAAACAGAACAGTTAAATGAGGCAATGCTTCCTCTAAATCATCGGTAAACACCAAATGTATAGATCTACCCATTTGACGCTCGAAGAAATGCCAAATTTCTCCTACATTCAAAGATGACGCCTCTTCACCAGCCAACAATCCGATGGAATGATTCGGGATTTTTTTCACGGATGATGATCCAAGATCGATTCCTTCTTGTACGAAACCAGAAGCCATTACATTTAAACTCACTGCATTTTTATTGGCGATTTTAAGTACCGTCTGATCAAAATCTACACGTTTGTTTTCTCCACGAGGAATCAGCAATGTACCTGGTCTATATGTTTTTCCTTGCGACTTAAATCCTTTCTCGTTAAAATACACGTCAAAACCTGCTTCTTGCAATTCAGTTAAAAACCGCGTTGACTTCATCGACTCCCATTCTGCTGCATAGGCATAACATCCAGGAGTAGTTCCTTGATTTAAGGTCGTTGGCCATCCACTGAAGACGGTTCCTTTTAGATTATTTGTCTCTACCGCCCAAGCTTCAACACCAAATGCAAATGGAAGTGTCCATGCAGTAATATCATAGGTTAAACTATCAGACAACATCGTTTTTGGTTCAAACAATACATTTACTAGTGTTCCTTTTTCTTGCGTTGTGTGAATCAATACATCTCCTTGTACCAATTTAATGGTTTCGATTTGTCCGTTTTGAAAATGGTAGGCTTTCGAAGCTGACTCTTGTGTGGAAGTCGTTATCATCTCTACTTGGATCCCGTTTTTTTTCATCAGAGCCATTAAAGGCTCTAATTTTGCTTGTGTTGAACGCAGCACATATGTTTTGTATCTGTATACTTTTAATTTGCAAAATAACTGATACTCTTTTATCAATTTGTCCGCATTCTTAGAACTCATTTCCACTGTGGATAATCCAGTTGTAACATGATGCGATACGCGATCTTTTAAACTCAAGGTGTCTCCAACTTGGGTTATAACTGCCAATCCAGCTCGACCACTCCCACCTTGTTCGTAGGTCATGCCAATACTTCCACTATACGTTGGATAGGTGTCACCATAACTTGGATACAATAAATCAAAGATCTCTTTCGAAAAATACATCCATCCTTCTTTATCGAAATATGATGCGTGATTCGCACCTATTTCTTTTTGAAAATCCCGTTGCCAATTTGTAATTACTTCGTGATAAGGCTCTGCTGCAGGAGGAAAATAATAGGGTTCATTGATTCCTTGTTCATGGAAATCAACGTGCACATGTGGCAACCATTGATTGTAGCGCTGAACACGTTGCTCTGACTCAATTTGTGTCATCCATGCCCAATCGCGGTTTAGGTCAAACAGGTAGTGATTTGGACGTCCACTTGGCCATGGCTCTTTATGCTCTGCTGAAAATTTATGAAGATCCGCAGGCGCGTTACCATATTGCTGATAAAAGTTTACATAACGGTCTCTTCCATCTGGATTCAAACATGGATCCATAATAACAATTGTGTTTTTAAGGTAATCCGATTTATCCGTAAGTAAACGATACGCTGTTTGCATAGCTGCTTCCGTTCCCGAACTTTCATTCCCATGGACATTATAACTCAACCAAACAATCGCTAATTGTTCCGATGCTAGGTGATTTTGGTGATTTTGACGAATTTCCTCGAGTTTTTTCAAATTTTCTGGCGTACCGAAAAATGCTAAAATCAACTCTCTATGCTCGTAGGTTTCCCCGTACTTCTCCACTTTCATCATAGATGAATAAGCTGCTTGTAGCGCATGAAAATAGTCAACCACTTTATCTTGACGTGTAAAACGTGTACCAATTTCATATCCTAGGAATGAAGTTGGTGTAAAATTCTGTGCGTAATTGGTACTCGTCAATACGCAAACAAGTACGGATAAAAACAGTTTTTTCATATTCAAGATTTAAGTTGTTTAGCGATGTTTATGATCGCATCACCTTTGTAGACAACAGGAGACTCATTCGTACAGATAATATAGCCGTCTTGTGTTGCTTTAATTTTTTTCTCGTAATTACCATATGGATCCGTGACAATTCCTAGAATATCACCTTTGAAAATGGCTGCTCCATTCTGAATAAACGCTTGAAACATACCGGAGGAAGGTGCCCGCATCCATTTGCTTTCATCCAGTAAAATAGGTTCGCGGTCTTTCGAAATATCATGTTTATAATTCCTCATTCCAAGATGCGAAATGAAACGTTTCACGCCATTTAATCCTTCTTCAACGACTTGTTCCTCAATACTATTCGACTTTCCGCCTTCAAAAAGTAGGATTTTCTTTTTTCGTTTTACAATAGATTCCCTAAGTGTTTTTGAAATCAAATTAGAATTCAGAATGAATGGTGGATTGAAAATCCTAGCCAATTCAACGCTTTCTTCGTCCTTAAATACACAGCGAATTTGCGGAAAGTTGTTTCGATGTGCTGCACCCGTGTGAAAATCAATAATGTAATCACAATGCGGCGCCAATTCCTTCATGAAATGGAAAGCGAACTGTGAAGCCAAAGACCCGGATGAACTTCCTGGAAAACTACGGTTTAAGTCTCTGCCATCCGGCAATACACGTTGTAAATTCAGGAATCCAAAAATATTAAATACCGGCAAACAGATAATTGTTCCCTTTGTAGGTTTATGTAATTTTTTTCGTAAAAATCGGCGAATGATTTCAACACCGTTGATTTCATCTCCATGTAATCCTGCCATTAATAGAACAGTCGGACCATCTTCTTTTGCTCGTTCAACGATAACAGGAACTAAAATTGGAGTCCTTGTGTGAAGGTGTGCAACATCAAAATTTAATTGCACACTTTTTCCAGGCAAGATTTCCTGCCCAAGAATCACCATCTTTTTATGCGGTTTCTTAACGATTGACATTTCGTTCGATGTATGAGATAATTTTTCCCGCAATATCTTGCTGGGTTGTTTTTTCGATTCCTTCTAGTCCCGGTGAAGAATTTACTTCAAGGACAAGTGGACCTCTTTCCGATTGCAGCATATCTACCCCGGCAATTCCGAGTCCAACTGCTTTCGCTGCCAAAATAGCTGTATAACGTTCCTCTATTGTTAATTCAATTTCCATGGATGATCCACCTCGATGTAAGTTAGAACGGAACTCTCCTGGTTTACCCTGTCGCTTCATTGCTCCTACAACTTCTCCATCCACAACAAATGCGCGAATATCCGCACCTTTCGCCTCACGAATGAATTCTTGAACAATGACACGCGCTTTCAATCCATTGAACGCTTCTAATACGGATTGAGCTGCGTTCATATTTTCCGCTAAAACAACTCCTAATCCTTGTGTTCCCTCTAAAAGTTTCAAAACAACCGGTGCCCCACCAGCAGATGAAACTACGTGTTGAACATCTTTTGAATAATTTGTGAATACTGTTTTCGGTAAACCAATTCCTTCTTTTGATAGCACTTGAAGGCAACGCAATTTGTCCCGAGAGTGAATAATACCCCTTGAATTAACCGCTGTAAAAACATTCATCATTTCAAATTGACGAACAACAGCCGTTCCAAAGAAAGTAACCGAAGCACCAATTCTTGGAATCACTGCATCAAATCCTTTGAGATACCGATCCCCATAATACAATGCCGGACCCGTTTGCTCTATTTCAATGTTGCATTTTAAGTGGTCGATTACATGAGCCTCATGCCCCATTGCTTCCGCTGCTTCAACAAGTCGACGAGTAGAATATAAATTTGAATTTCTGGAGAGAATAGCTATTTTCATAGTGCGTGTAAGGATGGATGAAGGTATTTGAGACTGGTATCTACAATGAATCGATTATTGAGTAATTTTCGGCCTATTAAAATGGGAAAGCGCATTCCGTTGCGTTCTGTAAGAGAAAATTCCGTTTTAACAATCTTCCCTCCCATGTGAATTTTCACATAAATGAAGTATCGTTCTTGCGTTTGTCCAGTAGAACTTTTTACTCTTTTTTTGCGAAATTCTTTAAAAAAAAAGATGCGGTCAATGTAAGAGGGATGCGATGCATCTAAGAACTTCACCTCAAGTATTCCATCTTTTTCTTGACAGTGAGAAACATGAATACTAGATGAATAGGCTCCTGTATCGACTTTCACATTCACGTCGCTCAGCCCGAACTCGATAAGATCGGCTACTTCGCGTCTACCAATTACAACTTTTTCTTTTTTCATGGATGAACAACAAATTTACTTGAATAATTGGGAAAACGAAAATCAACAAGAAATCATAATAAAGCGAGGAATACCGCGTTAAGGATTGTAACTTTGTCTACATGAACTATTGGATATTTTTCATCACCTTTATTTTTAGCAATTTAGCCTGGACTCAAAATGTTCGGATTGAAGGCTCATGTGTTGGGAAGAAAAACAAGCCTTTAGAAAATGTTCAGGTGAAAATTAAACAATACCCAAACCTTTCACTACTGACAAATCAAGAGGGTAAATATACATTCGAAGCGAGCATAGGTGATACCTTATTGATTCAACTTTCAATCGAAGATTTACGTGATCAATTAACAATCATTGTCAAAAAAACAGATGTTCAAATCATATCGAAGGTAATTTTTGCTGTTTCTGAAAACAGAGAAGTGATTGTCCAATATGGATTAAACGATCCATTCACACTTGACAAACTTCCTACCTTAAGGTATACTCAAATGGTCAATGTTGAAAAGGCATTGGTATACTCTACTGCGGCCACCTCTAATAATGAATTGACATCCAATTATAATGTTCGAGGTGGAAATTACGACGAAAACCTCGTTTATGTTAATGGATTCTTGGTTTATCGCCCATTTCTTACGCGTAGTGGACAACAAGAAGGAATGAGTTTTATTCACTCTTCACTTGTTGAGTCTGTTCGGTTTTCTGCTGGAGGATTTGACGCGCAATATGGAGATCGTCTCAGCTCTGTTTTAGATATTACGTATCGGACACCTGACAGTACAAAAGCAAGTAGTACCGTTTCGCTACTTGGGATTGAAGCACATGCGGAACAATCCGTTTCTCCCCATTTTAATTACATCGTTGGTGCTCGTTACCGGTCAAATGGCTATTTCTTAAATTCACTGCCAACGAAAGGGGCGTACAATCCAGTTTTTGCGGATGCTCAAATTATGACCAACTATTCGATTTCAGAGAAACTGACATTTAGTCTCCTTGGACATTTCTCATCGAATGCGTACCGTTTTAGTCCACAAACTGCAGAATCAGATTTTGGTACCGCGAACGAAGCCTATCGACTTATGATTTATTACGATGGAAAAGAAGCAACGAAATTTCAAACTGCGATGGGTGGCGCAGCACTTAAATTCGAACCCAATAAACGAACTAATTTAGATTTTTATGTGTCGGCTTTTAATACGGATGAAAAAGAATACTTTGATGTCCAAGGTCAGTATTACATCAATCAACTAGAAACAGATCCCGCTAAAGAAGAATATGGAGATTCCATTGCAACCCTTGGAGTTGGTACGTTTTTGAATCATGCAAGAAATCGCCTAAATGCCACAATTCTTAGCGCATATCACAACGGATCCGTTCAGTTGTTCAATAATTTCACGGATGATGCACAATTGCATTCTCGCACATCAAGCCTAAAATGGGGAGTGCAAGTTCAGCGCGATTTCTTTACAGATGTTCTCAGTGAATGGCGCATGATCGATTCAGCTGGTTACAGTTTACCTCAAACAACAAATCAAGAGGTAACGCTTTATGAAACAATAAAAGGTGATTTAAATTTAACGAACTATAAGTTTAGCGGCTTTACTCAATGGAACCTAACTTGGTCAGCGACGAAAAGAAACTATACGGTTAAAATTCTTAAAAAATTCAAAGCAGATGATATAAAGTCCGTACAAGAATATTCAAAAGTCATCAAAGAATCCAATAGTAAAGTGGCGCTTTCAACAGGACTCAGAGCTGGATATACGGCCATTAACCATGAACCTTATTTTACTCCAAGGTTCAGTTTAAGTTATTTCCCGAGGGCATACATGGTTCAAAATAACCGAATTGTGAGAAGAAATTTAAGTTACCGATTATCTAGTGGACTTTACTATCAACCACCTTTTTACCGTGAATTTAGAACCTTTGATGGTAAATTAAACACGTCCGTTCGAGCACAGAAATCAGTTCATGTTGTTGCTGCTACAGATTTGTTTTTTGAAATGTGGGGCCG
>JBIIAG010000043.1:0-7481 GCA_044240055.1 Crocinitomicaceae bacterium
TGACTTTCTTTCCGAGAATATAATCCATGCTTTCTCGGATCTGCTGCAACAAAACGTCATTTCCCTCTCGTACATATTTAGCTTCCAAGTACATTAACATAGGCATGTAATTCATCGCGAATTTACTGCGCTGTTGATCTTCGGTTAATCCGTATTTATTGAATTGTTCAAACCAAAGATTCTCTTGTCTAATTGGCAAATCCTCTGCAGCTTTATCCGTGTATTGAAAGGTGAGTCCAACTGGAAATAGTTTTTTTGAAAGTGGTTCCAGGTAATTTCGTGGAATCGTTACGGAAAGAAAAAGTTCTTTATCAGCATTTAATGCACAAAATTGACCCAAGTAACCAACGTCAATTTTTGAAGACTTCGGCAAAACGTAACCAAGTCCTTCTAATTCTTTACGGTATTGCGGACTTTGCATGAAATCCAAGGAAAGGATTTTGACATCCATTCGCTGTTGATGACTAAATTGATTCAACAAAGCGCCGTACGTATCTTCAAATCCATGTGTTATCAAGGTAGAGTTCAATGTGCAAGAAGTCAATACATCGCTTGTATAAGTTTCCACTTCTAAACTAATCACGTCGTTAACTGACATCAATGAAAGTGCATTTTCTGTTTTGACAGTATCACCATTCATGTATGTGAATGAAACGTATTGTTTTTGAACTTCTATATTTTCCGGATTCATCTGATACGCTTTTGCAAGAGCCGGTGATCGATCCAAATTGTAATTCCCAGCAGCATAATAAGCCAATTGATATTCCCAAGAATTGGGTGAAATGAGTTCGAGTTGTTTTACTTTGGAATCCATTTCAGCTTGTTCAGCAGCTAAAGGAGTTCGTTGAAATTTATTTGATTTGGAATTTTGTCGAACCATGGAAAAAGCAGAAAAAACATGCAATGTTTTATCATTCTCACGTATGTCTTTCGTGTCATCTTGTTCGTTTGTATTCTCTCGCTCTTCGAATTTTTGATCTAATTTAAAATAACTTGAATCCATATTGATCAAGGTATTAGATTCGATATTTGTATTCAAATTTAATTTTCCATTTGACATGTTTGTCGCATTTTCACTCACACCAAATTGGTTTGTTGATTGCGGTTTATTCAGATATCCATTTGGCGGTTGACCAAAAGAAATAAAGAAAAAAAGGAACGAAAAACTAAAAAAAATAGTTTGTTTCATTGGAATGATTTTTAGCTATTTACAACCAAGTTCTTCAAAGGTTCAAAAAAAGTCTCAATAATCCGTAAATTTGTTCGTTATATGCACATGAGATTATTCTTTTCTACCATTTTCGGTTGCTTACTCGTTCTTTTCACCTTGAGTACAAGCTCTTGTGGAAAGCATGTCATTCTATCAAAAAATAATTTAAGTTTCTCCAAGGATACTGTTGTATTTGATACGGTTTTCACGACAATTGGATCAACAACGCAGCAATTTAAAATTTACAACAAGGACTCCAAAACGATTCGCATCGATGAAATCGAATTAATGGGTGGGACAAATTCTAAATTCTCCATGAACGTGGATGGACTTCAAGGAACAAAAATCGAAGAGTTGTACATTGAAGGCGGAGATAGTTTATTCGTTTTTGTCGAAGTAACTTTGGATCCAAACGGCAGTAATTTACCTTTAGTGATTGAAGATTCCATTCGATTTAAATCCAACGAAAAGAATCAATTTGTCAAACTTGCAGCTTGGGGACAAGATGCTTATTTCCACTACAAAGATAAAAACAAAGGTATTTGGCCCAACGACAAACCTCACGTTGTTTACGGTTATGCAGCTGTTGACTCTGCTCAAACTTTAACGATTCAAGCTGGAACCCACATTTATATGCACAAGAATGCCATTTTGTATGTCTATAAGTCCACCTTAAACATTCAAGGAACATTAGGAAATGAAGTCATCATTCAAGGAGATCGATTGGAGCAAGATTATCAAAATATCAGTGGACAATTTTATGGCATTTATTTTCAAAAGGCACGTCCTTCTACCATTGATTACGCGATCATAAAAAACGGTACATCCGGCGTACACTTGTACGATGAAGATCCAATGAATAATGATTACACACTCACGATGACCAATACCATTATTAAAAACCAAGCGCGTTATGGTGTGTTTATTTTTGCTGGAGCAAAAGTGAAGGCTGAAAACTGTATCGTTGCAAAAAACGGCACACATGCGCTGTTTGTCCTTCAAGGAGGTGATTTCAATTTTAATCATTGTAACCTGCTCGGTTACGGAAGCTCTACGAATCCAGCGGTGGGAATAAGCAATTACTATAACGATTATGCTGCTGGACAAACAAACGTTTCCTCGATTGAAGAGGGAAAATTATACAATTGTGTGGTCACTGGAAATCTAACAACAGAATTCGCAATGGACACGATTCAAATGTCCGGTGTCGTGCTCAATTTCGACTTTAAAAATACCGTTCTGCGTTCCGAAGAGATCTACACCGACTCCTTTTACGATGCCAGTGTCATTTGGAATGGCTCTCCGGTTTTTACGAATCCAACAGAGTTTGATTATACTTTTGGTAATACTTCAGATTTACAAGGAAATGGAATTAACACAAGTGTAGTGACGGACATTCTTGGGAATCCAAGAAACAATCCACCAGACATAGGAGCGATTGAGTTCAATTAATCCAATCTAGAAACAAAAAAAAATGCGGGTCAAATTGACCCGCATTTTTTATTTCGTTGAATTGGACTTATGCGTTTGCAATCATATTATCCAACACTTCCATCACACTTTTAACTGCTTCTGCTGACTCTACAAGAAGAGCGCGTTCTGCGTCGTTTAATTGTAATTCGATGATTTTCTCGATTCCGTTTTTACCCAATACTACTGGTACACCAAGGTAGATGTCGTTCATTCCATATTCCCCTTGTAACCAAGCACAAACTGGGAAGATTCGTTTTTGATCACGAACGATTGCTTCTACCATTTGAGCAGCAGCAGCTCCCGGAGCGTACCAAGCTGAAGTACCTAATAATTTAACGATTTCACCACCACCAAATTTCGTGCGTTCGATGATTTCATTCAATTTAGACTCTTCAATTAATTCAGTAACAGGAATACCACCAACAGTTGTATAACGAGGAAGTGGAACCATTGTGTCACCATGTCCACCCATCAATACCGCTTGGATGTCCTTCGGTGAAACATTTAATTCTGTTGCCAAAAATGCACGGTAACGCGCTGTATCAAGTACACCTGCCATTCCGAATACTTTGCTTGGATCTGTATTTGCATTCAAATACGCACAGTATGTCATTACATCCAATGGATTTGAAACAACAACGATGATGGCATTTGGCGAATATTTCACGATGTTCTCTGTCACGGTCTTAACAATACCAGCATTGGTAGCGATAAGGTCGTCACGAGACATTCCTGGTTTTCTTGGCAAACCTGATGTAATCACAACTACATCAGAATCCGCTGTTTTCGCGTAATCATTTGTTGATCCAATTGTACGAGAATCGTACAAGTTAATAGGAGATGTCTGCCAAATATCAAGCGCTTTACCTTCGGCAAACCCTTCTTTGATATCTAGTAAAACAATTTCGTTAGCGATTTCTCTTTGTGCCAACACATCTGCACAGGTTGCACCTACATTACCTGCACCTACTACGGTTACTTTCATTTGATCTATGTATTAGTTCGTAATTGCTAAATAGCGACACGAATTTAGTGAATTTGAGCAAAATTTAGTTTATTTGGATGTATTTTTCCAATTTATTTATTGTGTGAGGCAACCGACGTAACTTAGCATCGTTTTAAACTTGTTGAAAATTGGAGAACCAGAATCATTTAAAAGAAATTGTGGAGGGATGCATCCGAGGCGAACGTCGTTCGCAGGAGGCGTTATTTAAACAATTTTACGGAAAAATGATGGTGGTTTGTCTGCGTTACATGACGGATCGCGACACAGCACAAGAGGTTTTACAAGAAGCATTTTTAAAGGTCTTTGACAAATTGGAGGTTTTTGATTTCAAAGGTTCATTGGAGGGATGGATTCGTCGAATTGTTGCAAATACGGCGATAGACGCTCTTCGAAAAGCCAAAAGAAATCCTTTTTTGAGTGACCAAGATACCGACTTTAAACAAGCGGCACGAGATGAGTTAGTAGAACGAGAAGAACTAGATGTAATTGATTTAAAAGCTGAAATAGCAATGAATGCAATTGCAAAACTTTCACCTGCTTATCGCGCTGTGTTTAACTTATTTGTTTTGGAAGATTGCACTCATAAAGAGATTGCTGAACTTTTAGGTATCAGTGAAGGAACCTCAAAATCCAATTTGGCTAAGGCGAAAATGAACCTTCAGCGCATATTAAATGAGAAATTCATACACATCGACAAATGAAAGATGGTTTAGAAAATAGTTTTAAAAATTCCTTGAATGACTTCGAGCTTCCTTACGATGCTCAAGCATGGGAGTCTTTAAGTAAAAAGTTGGGTACTAAAAAATGGTATCAAACTTCACGTTTAAAATGGTCCGCAGCAATAGTAGCGGCTATTGGAATTGCAGCGTATTTTGTTCTTCCAGGAACTAAAACAACTCTTCAAATAGAAAATCAAGTAAAAACAATTCAAAAAGGATCTACATCAACGGCTTCTCAAATAAAAGTTGAACAAACTACAAGCAAAAAAACACAGAAACGTTCATTAGATGAACCGGCAATATCTCTTGTGCCAGAAGTAGTCTCAATACCCAATTCAAGTGAACTTCTCGATGAATTTATCCCACATTCGATTCCACTCGTTTTAGATCAAATGGAAGTGCTAGGGTTATCAGATAAAGTAATTGATCATATAGACCCAACACCTTCTTATAATGGAGCCGTTGCGATGATCGATTTCAAAAATAGATGTCAGGGTGAAACGTTGCAGTTAGAAGCGGATAAACACCATGAACGAATGATAAATTATGCTGGAAAAACACTTCGTTTTTCTTATAACGAAGCGATTTCTTTGAAATTAACCGAGCCAGGAAAAGTAACGTTGACTGCGAATTCTGGTCCTTACGGACAATTTGAAGAGTTTGGAAGTTTCGATGTAAATAGTTCGCCAGTATTGAGTATCGATGCAGACAGAACAATTACTTACGAAGATGGACTGCCAAAAATTACGTGTCAAGCAGAATCTAATGAGTCCCAAATATCTTGGCATTCAACGTATGCATTGAAAAGTAATTCCGGGAAAAATGTAGAAGTATTTGCTTTTGATAAAGGGTACGCAATTGTTGAAGCACAAGTAACTTCGAGCAATGGTTGCATCACGAAAGAAAAGGAAATGATTCAAATCCCATCGGATTACAACTTATTGGCAGTGAATGCCTTTAATCCACAGTCACAAGATAGTCGAAACAGTACCTTTATGCCGTATGCATTGACTATTCGCCAAACGCCGTTTAGGTTAGTCGTTTTAGATCCGGATAATGGCGGACTTGTCTTCGAAACATCAGATGCAGGTAATGCGTGGGATGGAATTGATCGACGAGATGGTAAACTTGTACCTGGAAATAAGGCATACATTTGGAAGGTTGTCATTCAACATCCTGTTCAAGGTGAGAAAGGTGAATACCGCGGGACAATTGTTCGAATGTAAAAAAATCGTTTAAGTTCTGTTTTGGGGAGAAAATTCCCGTGGATTATCGTTATTTTTGCAAGTAACGATGCGAACAAATTATCCAAAACTTCAGGCTGCTTTAACTAATTGTGTCGGGATTGAATTCACTTTTTTCATCCCTGTCAGACTATGAGTATTATTCAACTTCTTCCTGAACATATCGCCAATCAGATTGCTGCTGGCGAAGTCATTCAACGTCCGGCCTCTGTTGTTAAAGAACTCATGGAAAATTCCATTGATGCCGGGGCTGAATTTGTTCAACTACACATTAAAGACGCCGGTAAAACCTTAATTCAAGTTGTAGATGATGGTGATGGGATGACACCAGAAGATGCCGTAAAATGTTTTCAGCGTCACGCAACTAGTAAGCTAAAAAGTGCTGACGACTTGTTCAGACTTCAAACAAAAGGATTTCGAGGTGAAGCATTAGCTTCCATTGCATCTATTGCTCATGTCAGTATGCGTACGAAAAAAGGTGATTCTGAAACAGGAACACATATTGAAGTTGAGGGAAATTCCATCAAAACAAATGAGCAAATTGTCTGTTCAAAAGGCACTTTATTCGAGGTGAAGAACCTTTTTTACAACGTTCCAGCAAGAAGAAATTTTTTAAAATCAGAAAGCATTGAGTTCGGACATATTCGCGATGAATTTGAACGTGTTGCATTAGCACATCCAGATATCAAATTCAGTTTACATCATAACGGACAAGAAATATACCAACTTCAATCGGGTGTTTTGCGCATGCGCGTAGCAAGTATTTTCGGTCGTAACAGCAATGAACGACTTGTACCAATTGAGGAAGAAACAAACATTGTTTCCATTAAAGGATTCCTTGGGAAACCAGATGCAGCAAAAAAAACAAGAGGCGAACAGTTTTTCTTTGTAAACAACCGATTTTTTAAAGACTCCTATTTTCATCATGCAATTGTGAAAGCATTTGATGGCATGATTAGTGAAAAACACTATCCAAGTTATTGCATTTATTTGGATGTTGACCCAGCGAAAATTGATGTCAATATACATCCAACAAAAACCGAAATAAAGTTTGAAGAAGACCGCTTCATTTACTCGATCTTATTGAGTAGTGTGCGTCAAGCACTTGGCAAACACAACATATTCCCAACACTTGATTTTGAGGCGGAAACGACTTTTGATGTTCCTAGTTCTTTTCGGAAAACAGAGCCGGTGGAACCACAAATAATGGTAGACCCAAGCTTTAATCCTTTTCAGTCGCAAAAGTCCAGTGGAGGTTCGACAGGCAATGGTTTCTCGAAAGCACTTAAAAATGAAGGTTTTGGACAAGCAATGCCAAGTCCAGGAGATTGGGAACAATTTTATCAAATAGAAGATGAAACATCCGATCAAAATGTCATTTCTACTCAAACGATTGGTTTTCAAGAAGAGCAACACACTGGAAATTATCTGATTCAGGATCGATATGTTTTTTCACCAACGAAATCCGGACTACTAGTAATTGATGTAAAACGGGCGAAATGGCGCATTCTATATACTGAACTCATTGGAAAATTCATTCATCAAGCCTTGGAAAGCCAACAAATGCTATTCCCCATCGAAAAAGAACTATCTAAAATGGAAATGGATTTATGGTTAAGCCATGAAAAACTGTTAAAACAACTTGGTTTCCAATGTGAATACCAGCAAGAAACACTTTTGATCCATGGAGCACCGGTAGTTCTTCCAGAAAACAGCATTGATGCATGCATTGATTCGTTGTTAGCAGATTTACAGGATCGAGACATTGACCAAGGTGATGTAGCACACCATCTTGTTCGACGTTTAACACAAAATGCTTCAAAAGACGC
>JBIIAG010000011.1:0-88757 GCA_044240055.1 Crocinitomicaceae bacterium
GTGATGGTGTCAATGTAAATGGCGCGTTCTACACAAATGTCGTTTGGTGGTGTGACACATGGGTCATCATAAACAATTGGAAGGATATTTTGACTGAAAATACTCACGTCATAGGATGCGAAAATGGCTCCATCCATATAAAATACAGTGTAATTTAAAGGTGCATCAAATCCGGTTGCTGAGTTGCAATCGCGGTAAATTTCGATTGTTACTTTGTACTGGTTATTCCCTAGGGAATCATAGTAAATTTCACCACCTATAATGTGAGATGCTTTTGATTCAAAAGACAATCCAAGACACAAAAATAAGGTGAGTAATGGAAAAAGGAGAGAACGGGTCATTTTAAACATATCAATTCTTCATTGATGCCAATTTTGGCAGATTTCGGTCAAATTTACGACTAATTAATTGATGTCTTGTTCATGATACGGATCAAATACGGACAACTGACTAATGACGTAGAAAAATCGTATATTAGTTGCACGATGTTCATGCGATTTTTCATTTTTAGTCTTTTTTGTGTTTTAACGTTTTCTTTTGCAAATGCACAAGGGATAGATAATTCATCGCTTGCATTGAAAGAAAAGATTTCAAAGGCTAAAAACAGCAACGAAGCATTAACCGCAACTGTACAACTCATCGATTACTACGAGTTTACTGATCTTGTAAAATGGAAGCAGTCCATTTTGTCTTTATACCTAAATCAAAAACGTTTTCCAGGTAATAAATCGAAGCAATTAATAGAATTGATCTATTCAGAATATTTGTTAAAGTCAGGTAATACGAGTCAATTCAAATCTAATTTTTCAAAAAAAATCTCTAATGTTCACTTTGAATCGCGCGATTTGGCCTTTCGTTTAGATCGATTGCGTTTTGAGTATGAATTTTTGAATAAACGGTGGGTTCTTGCCAAGCAAATAGCTGATTCAAGTCTGTTCAGGCTTCGCGGAAGTAGAAATAATGCTAAGAATTCACTTATTTATCAAGATCTATCTAGGTTCTATATCTCTCGGATGAAAAGAGATTCTGCTTATTGGTCCTCAAACCAAGCCATTTCGTTTGCCAAAAGATCCCAGAAAAGAGAGATTTTAGTGAGGGCCTTGCAAAATCAAGCAAGTACATTTGGGTATTTTTTGGATTTAGAAGGTGCTGTTCAAAAGGAATTACAAGCAATCCGTCTAGCGGAAGAATTACACATCGATCGATTAAAAATTCATTCGTTTATGGAAATTGCTCGCTATTCCATGCTTGTTGAAAACTGGAGTGAAGCTTTAGGTTATTTGAAACGAGCGAATCAATTGGCAAGAGGATTCAATGATTTACATGCGACAGCATTGATTCAATTAGCCTATTCAAAAGTTTATTTAAATCAAGAAAGTGTTGATCGAGCAATGTACAATGCACTGAAATCAAAGGCTTATTTTTTAAAACAACATGATTTTTTTCACTTGGCTCAATGTGCACATTCGCTTGGAAATATTGCTTCATCAAAAGGAGACTTAGTCCTTGCAAAAGATTCGTATAATCAAGCAATTTCCTATTATTCGAAAGAAAAAATGGCGTCAAATTTAGCTGAAGTATACCAAGATTATGGGCAGTTAAGCATACAAATCGGAGACATGAAACAAGCCCAACGATTTCTCGACATGTCTGTTTCTAGTGATCAATTAATACAATCTATTGGCCTGATAGAACGGTATAAGTTGTTGGCTCAAATTTCCATGAAAAATGGGGAATTGCGTAAAGCATTGAATTATCAAAATTCCTATATTCAATTTTTAGAGTCCAATTCTATCAAAAGAAATGATTCAAAAATAGCTGAATTGACATCCAGTAATCTCCGTGAAGAACGAGAACGTTTAATTGAACTCCAACAACGCCGCATCGAACAGGAAAATAAAGAGCAGGAAATCTTAATGTTACAAAGTGACCGAGTTTTATACATTTCGTTAATTGTCATTTTTGCAATTGTCTTCAGTTTGGTCATTTTGATTTTACGAATGAAACAAGTGCGGTCTCGACAGGAGCAAAGGGAAGCGGAGTTATCTCAAACATTACTTCGTACGCAAATGAATCCTCATTTTGTCTTTAATGCGATGTCGGTGATTCAAAGTTATATATACGAGAATAATCCAGAAAAATCTTCTCAGTTTTTGGTCAATTTCTCTCGTTTGATGCGCTTAATTCTTGAAAATTCACCGAAGGAATTCATTCCAATTGAGTTGGAATTGGAAATTTTGGATAAATACTTGAGTACGCAAAAAATGCGTTTTGAAAACCGTTTTTCTTATGTCTTGAATGTAGCGGAAGACTTGCTTACTAATAAAGCAATGGTTCCACCAATGATTACCCAACCATTTATTGAAAATGCGATTGAACACGGACAATTGCATACGGTTAATGGAGGTCAAATTATTGTGGAAATGAAAGAGTCCAAGGGGAATTTAGAAATCACGATATCCGACAACGGTATAGGTAGAAAAAAGTCTGCGAAAACGAAAAAAATCCGTACGCACAAAAGTATGGCCATAGATATAACACAAGAAAGAATCAAGATATTAAATAAAAAGTATAAATTTAGTGGAAGTTTGGCTTTCAGTGATTTAGATGATCAAAATGGACAAGGTACACTCGTTACTATTGTACTTCCGCTGAAACTCGATACAGAAAACTTTTAACATCAATAAGCATGACAAGAAAAGTACTCATTATCGATGATGAAAATCCAACGAGGGAATTTATCCGAAAAATGCTTGAATCTTTTGATTTAAACTTAGAAATCTATACGGATGGTGAAAATGTTCAATCGGGTATTGAGGCGATTGAACGGATAAAACCGGATATTGTGTTATTGGATATTCAAATGCCAGATGGAAACGGGTTTGATGTCTTGAAAAGTGTCGCACATAAACAGTTTGAAATCATCTTCATTACCGCTTTTCAAGAATTTGCTGTTCAAGCGATTAAATTTAGCGCCTTAGATTATATTTTAAAGCCAATTGATGCAGAGGAGTTAAGAAATGCAGTGTCCAACGCAATACAGCTGTTGACTCATAAAAAGGACGATCATCAACTTCAAGCATTGCAGCACAATATTCAACCTCATTTGAAAAGGAAACTGGTGTTAAAAACACAAGAAAGTATTTTCGTTGTTGAAATTGATGACATTGTTCATTGTGAAGCGGATAAAAACTACACCTTCTTTTACTTGAATGATGGAAAGAAAATCCTTGTATCGAAAACCTTGAAAGACTATGACACCTTATTGTCAGGACTTCAATTTTTCCGGGTTCATCAATCACATTTGATAAATCTTAACTGCGTTGAACGGTACGATAAACATGACGGAGGGTCAGTTATCCTAAAAGACGGAACAGCTATTCCTCTTTCACCGGCGAAAAAGGAACAGTTCTTTAAAAGCCTAGATCAGTTGTAAAATTAAGCGAGGGCTTGTGTTAAGTCTGCGATTAAATCATCAGCATCTTCAACACCAACGCTTAATCGAATCAAGGAATCAACTACACCACTTTGCTCACGCACATCTTTTGGGATGGATGCATGAGTCATTGTCGCTGGATGTCCAATCAAAGATTCGACACCACCTAAGGATTCTGCTAAAGCGAATATTTCGACTTTTTTCACGATGCTCAGTGCGTCTTCTAATTGATTTCCTTTCAAGTTAAAAGAAATCATTCCGCCGAATCCGCGCATTTGTCGTTTAGCCACCTCGTGATTTGGGTGTGTTTCGAAACCTGGCCAATATACTTTGTCGATTTTTGGGTGTGCTGCTAAGAAACGCGCAACTTTCTCACCGTTTTCGCAATGACGTTGAACGCGTAAATGCAATGTTTTAATTCCTCTTAACACGAGAAATGAGTCCATTGGAGCGGTAACGGCTCCAGTTGAATTTTGAATTCGGTACATTTCGTTTGCGATGTTTTCATCGGAACAAACTAGAGCACCCATTACAACATCTGAATGTCCGCCTAGGTATTTCGTCACGGAGTGCATAACCACATCTGCGCCTAAGTCTAATGGATTTTGCAAGTATGGTGTAGCGAAAGTGTTATCGACACACAACATCGCTCCAGCTGCCTTAGAGATTTTCGCCATTGCTTCGATGTCCACAATATTCATCATTGGATTAGTTGGCGTTTCTACCCAAATCATTTTTGTTTTCTCGTTAACTAATGCTGCGACAGCATCGACATCTTGCATGTTCACAAAATGGAATATGATGCCATATTTTTCAAAAATGGTTTTGAAAATGCGGTAGGACCCTCCGTACAAGTCGTTTGTTGAAATGACTTCATCCCCAGGATTCAACATTTTCAATACACAATCAATTGCCGCTAGTCCAGAGCCAAAACAAGCGCCAAATTTTCCATTTTCAATCGCTGCGATGTTTTTTTCGAGCGCATGACGTGTAGGATTTTGTGTTCGAGAATATTCGTAACCCTTGTGATTTCCAACGCCATCTTGAACATATGTTGACGTTTGGTAAATCGGTGTCATAATGGCACCAGTTGCTGGATCTGGATGAACACCAGCATGTATAGCTTTTGTAGCGAATTTCATGTGTTGAATTTTATGCAAAATTAGCAGAATCTTTAAGGTAAATTTAATTCTTTAGCAGGATCCCAAAAGATTTTTGAAAAGTGTTGAATTTGATCGTCTTGTATTTCAATTCCTTCGGACTCTAAAGATTCTTGCATGGAATCAGGGGTAGGGAAGTGCATTTTACCACTTAATAATCCATTTCTGTTGACGACTCGATGCGCCGGAATTCCTTCATATTGATGAGAAGCATTCATTGCCCATCCTACCATTCGTGCTCCTCTTTTAGAACCTAGGTAATTGCCGATTGCGCCATAAGAAGTAACGCGTCCATAGGGAATGAGTTTGACAACTTGAAAAACTTGCTCGAAGAAATCCTTGTTTTTGGCGTTCAGATGTTCAATCATATAACAAAGATAGAAAGTGATTTCATACGATTTCGGAATTTCAATTTTTTAAGAAACAAAAAAGCCACCTCAATGGGTGGCTTTCATCAGTCTATTAATTATCAGGTCTTAGTTTCCTTTACAACATGCTTTTTTATCATCTGCACATTTGTTAGCTTCACCTAACCATTTTCCGTCTTTGCCATAATGAGCCATGCAAATTGCTTTCTCTTCAGGTGAACATCCTTTTTCGTCACACATTTTTGCGCATTCTGTTTTGGACATTTTTGCACATTCATTCATGTCACATTTCATGTTCATTTTTCCTTCTTGACACATTTCCATTCCTTGATGACACATTTTGTTGTCAGAGGTACACATGTCATTTGACATACATTTTCCATCACGCATTTCGCATGTTGGTTTTGCACCATCACAACTACCTTTTTCCTCAGCTCCGCTACCTAAAATTGGTGCAATAACCAAACCAATTAAACATGTTAATTTGATTAAGATGTTCATAGATGGCCCAGAAGTATCTTTGAATGGATCTCCAACTGTATCTCCAGTTACCGCTGCTTTATGAGCATCAGAACCTTTATACGTCATTTCACCGTTGATTTCAACACCAGCTTCGAATGATTTCTTCGCGTTGTCCCAAGCTCCACCTGCGTTGTTTTGGAATACTGCCCAAAGAACACCAGATACTGTAACACCAGCCATGTAACCACCTAGCATTTCAGCGATTAATTGGTTGCTGTATCCTAATAACATTGGTAACATAGCAATTAAGATCGGGAATCCAATTGTAAGGATACCTGGCAACATCATTTCACGTAATGCCGCTTTCGTAGAAATCTCTACACATTTACCGTATTCAGGTTTTCCAGTTCCTTCCATGATACCTGGAATCTCTTTGAATTGACGACGTACTTCGTACACCATGTCCATAGCCGCTTTTCCAACTGAATTCATCGCTAATGCTGAGAATACAACTGGAATCATACCACCAACAAATAACATCGCTAATACAGGAGCTTTAAAGATGTTGATTCCATCAATTCCTGTGAACGTTACATAAGCAGCAAATAAAGCCAATGAAGTTAAAGCTGCAGATGCAATCGCAAATCCTTTTCCGGTAGCAGCTGTTGTATTTCCAACTGAATCCAAAATATCTGTGCGTTGACGTACTTCTTTCGGTAATTCGCTCATTTCAGCGATACCACCAGCGTTGTCAGAGATTGGACCAAATGCGTCAATCGCTAATTGCATAGCAGTTGTCGCCATCATAGCTGATGCTGCCAAAGCTACACCGTAGAATCCAGCTAATGCGTAAGTAGACCAAATTGCTGCTGCAAACAATAATACAGTAGGGAAAGTTGAAATCATACCCGTTGCTAAACCAGCGATAACATTTGTTCCTGCACCAGTAGATGATTTCTGAACAATTTTTAAAACTGGTTTTGTACCCAATCCTGTGTAATATTCAGTTACTGATGAAATAGCTCCACCAACAAATAAACCGATTAAAGAAGCGTAGAATACGCGCATGGAAGAAATTTCTTGAAGACCTTCACCGAAAAATTCCATGGACATTTTTGCTGGCAACATCCATGTTACTAGTACGTAACATGCAACAGCTGTTAATGCAATCGACACCCAGTTACCAAGATTCAATGCTCCTTGCACTTGTTTTTCTTTAGCGTCGTTACTTGTAATACGAACAAGCATTGTTCCAATGATAGAGAAAAGAATACCGAATCCAGCGATTGCCATTGGCAATAAGATTGGACCGATTCCACCGAATGCATCTTCAATGCTTCCACCCATGTCTTTGATCACATAGTTTCCGAGTACCATAGCAGCCAAAACAGTTGCTACATAAGATCCAAATAAATCGGCACCCATTCCGGCAACGTCACCTACGTTATCACCTACGTTATCTGCAATAGTTGCAGGGTTACGAGGATCATCTTCTGGAATACCAGCTTCTACTTTTCCAACAAGGTCAGCTCCAACGTCAGCAGCTTTCGTGTAAATACCACCACCAACGCGCGCAAACAAGGCGATTGATTCAGCACCCAAAGAGAATCCAGCCAATGTTTCAAGAACAATTGTCATATCTTCTGTATTGGTCCATTTACCTCCCATAAAGAAGTGGAAAAAGAAAATGAAGAATGCAGTCAAACCTAAAACAGCTAATCCAGCAACGCCAAGTCCCATTACAGTCCCACCACCGAAAGAAACTTTCAATGCTTGTGGCAAACTTGTTCGAGCAGCTTGCGTAGTACGAACGTTTGTTTTCGTTGCAATTTTCATCCCCATATTTCCTGCTAAAGCAGAAAAGATCGCTCCAAAGATGAAAGCTATGATGATTAATAAATGCGTTTTAACGCCTGGCACGAAAGTGATTCCAGCTAAAACAACACTAGCAATTAGCACGAAAACGGCTAAAAGTCTATATTCTGCTTTAAGGAAAGCAAGTGCTCCTTCGTAGATGTAATCTGAAATTTCTTTCATTTTTCCATCTCCAGCATCTTGTTTTAAAACCCAAGCTCTTTTCATTGCCATAAATAGCAATCCGATAACGGCCATTACGATAGGCACATAAATCATCATTGATTCCATACTAATTTGTTAATTTGTTAAATTTTACGCTGGCAAAAGTAGAGTTTTCCGCCATGGTATGCAAATACGTAGGAAAAAAATAAGGGTTACGTTTTTTTATAAAACAGCGTGAATTTTAGCCTTTAATGTTGCTAATGGGAATGCGCCACTTTCTCTCCAGAGAACTTCACTGTTTTTAAAGAGTACAAATGTAGGAACACCTCTTACTTTGAATCGTGCGGCTACATCTTGGTTTTTATCTACATCGATTTTTAGAATGCGAATTTTTGAACCCATTTGTTTTTTGAGGTCCTCTAAAATTGGACTCATTGTTTTGCAAGGTCCGCACCAAGTAGCGTGAAAGTCAACCAAAGTTGGTATTTCGGATTTGATGATATCATTGAATTTACCCATGGTGCAAAGTTAAAAAAGCGCAATGAACTGTAGTGTAACATAGATGACAAAAAAAGGCAGATTAAAAATCTGCCTTTTCATGTGAAGTTTGAAGAAACTTATTGTTTAGTGTATGTCGCTGTACATGTTCCTTGTCCACCAATGAAAGGAGCATTGTTATCATACGTATAGGTGATCACGATCTCATTTCCTTGGTCGTTCATTGTTCCGGTGCCGGAATATGTAATTTGTCCAATTGTTGCATCAACTGTTTGTTGTGGAATGTTCACAGTAGAACCGCTTATAGTTGCGGTTGCCGTTCCACCAATTAAGGTAAACATGTTGTCGATGTTTAAAGAGGTAGCATTATTCCCGGCTGTGATCACAGGTGCGTTCGAAAGCGGAAATGCTGTTGCGCCACAATTGGATTGTAGAGTCCAATTCACTAACCAGTTATCCTGTCCTATAACAACATTCACCGTACGTTCAGCTGTTGTTGTTCCGTTGGGATTTGTTGCTGTATAGGTTACCTTATACGTCCCTTTAACTAATGTATTCACTGTACTTGTTGTTGTGACAGTAACTGCTGAGCCATCTTTGTTTGTAGCTGTTGCACCTGCATCCGTATACGTTTCGCCAACGTTAATAGTAACTGTTGCGTTCCCATTTAAGGTAATAGTTGGCGTGTAAAGACAGGTTCCGTCGTCTTTTTTTGCAGCACTGTTGTAATTAGTTGCAGTATTGTCAGTACAACCTTTCTTTTTACAGCTGGTGTTTGTTGTCACTACGAGTGCACCAAGTAGAAATAAACCAATAATTTTTTTCATTTGTAATTGTTTTTTGATTGAAACCAAAAATAGCTAATTTTTTACTCAAAAAAAAACGGCGTCCTGGGACGCCGTTTTCAACCAAACGATATGCACTTAGTCCTGTAACACCTCTTCTGTTGAAGCGGGTGACCCAAGAGCTTTTTTAATTTTCTCTTCTAATTCTTCTGCTAAAGCTGGATTGTCCATTAAAATGGATTTAATTGAATCGCGTCCTTGTCCAAGTTTAGTTTCTCCGTATGAGAACCATGATCCACTTTTCTTAAGTATATTTAAGTCAACACCAAGGTCGATGATTTCACCAATTTTTGAAATTCCTTCACCGTACATAATATCGAATTCTGCTTTTCTAAAAGGTGGAGCAACTTTATTTTTCACAACTTTCACTTTCACTCGGTTACCCATTACTTCATCCCCTTCTTTAATTTGTGCAGCACGACGAATGTCGATGCGTACGGAAGAGTAAAATTTCAAGGCATTTCCACCAGTAGTTGTCTCAGGATTTCCGAACATCACACCAATTTTATCGCGTAATTGATTGATGAAAATACAACAACAACCTGCTTTATTGATGGATCCAGTCAATTTTCGCAAAGCTTTCGACATCAAACGTGCTTGAAGTCCCATTTGGGAATCTCCCATTTCACCTTCGATTTCCGCTTTTGGTGTTAGTGCTGCAACGGAGTCAATAACGATTAAGTCGATTGCACCCGAGCGAATCAAATTGTCTGCGATTTCCAAAGCTTGTTCACCATTATCAGGTTGTGAAATCAATAAATTTGCAACATCAACGCCTAATTTTTGAGCGTAGAATTGATCAAAAGCATGTTCCGCATCAATAAATGCAGCAATTCCACCTTGTTTTTGTACTTCCGCAATGGCGTGTATTGCTAAGGTAGTTTTACCGGATGATTCTGGACCATAGATTTCAACAACGCGTCCTTTTGGATAGCCATTAATTCCTAGGGCTAAATCAAGCGTAATAGATCCAGTTGGAATGACTTCCACTTTTTCTACCGGAGAATCTCCTAATTTCATAACAGAACCTTTTCCAAAGGTTTTGTCTAATTTCTCCATAGTTAATTGGAGCGCTTTTAATTTTTCTACGTTTTGTTCTTTTGACTTTGACATATCGTTTGTGTTTGTTGAGTTGGTTGACTCGGTTATTAATTTCTACAAATGTAAGCGGGCAAGTTCGTAAACTATTTACGACCTAAATTAAGATGCATAAATAGCTAAAATTTCGCTCGCGTGATTTTTAGTATTTGGTTTTTCGATTACAGAAATGAGCGTACCTGTTTCATCGAATAAAAAGGTCGTTCGGTGAATTCCATCATAGATTTTTCCCATAAATTTCTTTTCACCCCAAACACCAAATAAATTTAAGAGTACTTTTTCCGTATCCGCAATCAAAGGGAAAGGCAAGTTGATCTTATCGGTAAATTTTTTGTGCGAGGAAACACTGTCCGCGCTAACACCTAGAATTGAAATATTATTCTCCGTCAGGAGAGAATAGTCATCGCGAAGACTGCATGCTTGTACGGTACATCCAGGGGTGTTATCTTTTGGGTAAAAATAAATCACTAAACGTTTTCCATTGAAACTATTCGCGTTCAATTCTGCTCCATTTTGATCAATTCCAGTAAATGCTGGAAGAGTTGATCCGATGCTGAGTTTATTCATAATGCGTAAATACTAATCGTTAAAAAGATTAAAAACTAATCAAATGTAGAAACTATTCTTTAATATCAAAACATAATCTGAAAAAATGTTTTAAAAAAGATTAATTTTTAATCAAACGATAAAGAAAGATTGTCCAACTGATAATGGAAATGGCACCGCCAATAGGCGTTATTGGACCAATGAACGCAGTTGATAAGTGAAGGGTTTTAAAGGCAACAAGTAAATAAATGGAACCACTGAATAAGAGCATTCCAATTAGCATCGCTGTTAAAATTCTTTTCAACGGAAAGGAAAAGCGATCGGTATTCATTGCTAAAATAAAAATGCCCATTGAGAGAAATCCCTGATACCTCACCGCAACTTCAAAAGAATTGAATTGATTTGGTTCTAAAATACTCTTTAACGCATGTGCTCCCAATGCACCCAATACAATGGAAATCATAATTGCTAGTCCTGAGAAAAAAACGAATTGTTTTTGCATGTCACGAAGTTCAGAAAAATTCTACTCATATCAAATATGTATCTTTGTCAAATGAATCAAATGAACTATTTTTTTTTCTGTATCATCTTTCTGGTATTATTTACCGGATGCGATAGCACTTCGAGTGAGGAGAAAAAGGAATTTGACTATTTTCAATTTCAATCGCTAGATCTTAAGAAATACGACATACAAGCTTCCATTATGATTCCTGATGCAACAGCCGGAATTGGTACTTCTTTTAAGCCAGAAGTGGAATACGATGAAGGGGGATATAAATGGAAAATTTCTGTTGGAAGAAATTATCAGTTGTTTATTGAAGACTATGGTGACAATTTATATCGTTTCGACGAGTTTAAAAAAGACATGCTGAAGGACCAGAAAAAAACAAACTATTTTCAATTTAAAATGTTAAAAGAAGAGAAAGATGTACTCGTTTTTAGCAGAAAAGAAAAATCAAACTTTGTAAAGAATAAGAAACTCAGTTATCATATCTACGCAGTCAAGAAGATTAATGGCATTTACTACGAAATTCAAAATAAGGAACTCGGCGACTCAAAAAAAGTTGTTGATTTCATGTATCATTCAATTCAATCATTCCAACCTTAATTTCTAATGGAACTTACAAGAGAAAACGTCTTAAGCACACTCGGGAAAATTATTGAACCAGACCTGAAAAATGACCTGGTAAGCCTAAACCTAATTGAAGAATTAGACTTGTCTGCCGACAAAATTACATTAACCGTTCAAATTTCGAATCCAGCTTTGCACGCAAGAAAACGCATGCAAGAGGCAATTGAATTTAACTTGAAACGTATTTTCGGAGAAGAAATCACCATTAATTGTGTTATTAAAGGAATGAGTACCGAAAATAGAAGCGCAAGAAGAAAAATTCTTCCTGATGTCAAATACATTGTAGCTATTGCATCCGGAAAAGGAGGTGTTGGAAAATCAACTGTTACAGCCAATTTGGCCGGCGGACTTCAAAAGCAAGGATACAAAGTTGGTATTGTTGATGCGGATATTCACGGCCCTTCTATGCCAACGATGTTTGACCTTGTGGGAGAACGTCCGCAAATGGTTGACGTAAATGGACAAGGACTCATTCAGCCTGTGGACGCCAAAGGAATAGGAGTTTTGTCTATTGGATTTTTTACAGATCAAGATAATGCAGTCGTTTGGCGTGGTCCAATGGCTTCGAAAGCATTAACACAATTGTTTACAGATGCGCATTGGGGTGAATTAGACTTTTTATTAGTTGACCTTCCTCCCGGGACAGGTGATATTCATTTATCATTGGTTCAAACGGTACCTTTAGATGGTGTTGTCATCGTAAGTACTCCTCAAGAAGTAGCACTCGCTGATGCACGTCGTGGAATCAATATGTTCCAAATGGATACGTTGAAAGTACCAGTTATTGGTGTTGTGGAAAATATGGCTTGGTTTACTCCGGCTGAACTACCTGAACATAAATATTACATCTTTGGTCGTGATGGCGCGAAAAATTTAGCAAAAGGAATGAATGTGCCTTTTCTAGGTTGTATTCCTTTGGTACAGAGTGTTTGTGAAGCTGGAGACGCAGGAAGACCTGCTGTTTATCAGGAAAATACACCGACAGCATTGGCCTTTGATGAATTAGTTCATACATTTGTTGACGAGCTAACAAAACTGAAAGCAAAAACTCTTTAGAAGGTATGATGAACGAGCAACTAAAAGCAACACTTTCAGAAAAGGTCAATGAAGCCTTGAATCAATTGCGTCCATTTTTACACGCAGATGGAGGCGATATGGAACTTGTGGAGATAACAGATGACGCCATAGTACGCGTAAAATTAATTGGTTCTTGTTCAGATTGTTCCATGAGTCATATGACACTGAAAGGTGGATTGGAAGAAGCATTGAAACAAGCGGCTCCGGAATTAAAAGGGGTGGAAGCAGTTCAAATGGCTTAACATGAAAATCAAATTTTTGGTGCTTGGTAAAACGGCTTTCCCTGATGTAAAAATTGGTGAAGATCGATATTCAACACGCTTACAACATTATTGCTCTTTCGAACGAGTGGAGATTCCAGATGTGAAAAATCCCAAAGCATTAAGCCAAGATCAATTAAAGAAGAAAGAAGGCGAGCTGATTCTAGCGAAGGTCATACCAACAGATTTTCTTATTCTAATGGATGAAAATGGTTTGCATCAAAGTTCAGTTGAGTTTGCTCAGTGGCTAGATAAAAAACAAATGTCTGTTAATGGAAATTTACTCTTTGTCATAGGGGGCGCTTATGGATTTAGTGAGGCTGTGTACGAACGTGCGAACGCAAAATTATCCTTGTCAAAAATGACATTCTCTCATCAAATGGTACGCATGATATTCTTGGAACAACTTTACCGTGCTTACTCTATTTTAAAAGGAGAACCTTACCATCATTCCTAGTTTCATGGAAATTCACATTGAAAAAAAATTACTGCATTTCAAGAAGCCAAGCGGTACTAGTCGCGGCATTCTATACGATAAACCTTCTTGGATCTTGAGTGTACAACTTCACAATGGTCATACAGCATGTGGTGAGTGCAGCGTTATTCCTGGACTTTCTCCAGATTTCACCGATGAAAATCAGTATGAAATGAAATTGAACGACTTAAAAAAAGACCTAGCATTAAATTGGAGTGAGGAGGAGTTTAACGATCTAAACGTATTTACTTCCTTAAAATGGAAGCAACTTTTACTTGGCTATGCCTTATTTCCATCCATCGTATTCGGAATTGAATCACTCGCGCGAGACCTTCATTACGGAGGGAAGGCACTTATTTTTGAAAGCGGATTCACGCGAAAAGAATTTAGTATTCCCATCAATGGATTAATTTGGATGGGAGACGAAACTTTCATGCTCGAACAAATGGAAGAGAAATTATCGGAAGGTTTTTCGACAATTAAAATGAAAGTGGGCGCGATTCAATGGGAAAAAGAAATGTCACTTTTAAGTCAATTGAGAAATAGATTTTCAGCAGATGATTTGACATTGCGCGTCGATGCGAATGGCGCATTTACCCCGAAAGATGCTCCGAAAAAATTAGCACAGTTGGCTGCGCTTGAAATTCATTCCATTGAACAGCCAATTATGCCCGGACAATTAAACGCCATGAGTGAATTATGCAAGAATTCTCCAATTGGAATCGCATTGGATGAGGAGATGATTGGAATCCATGAATTCGAACAGAAAGAATCCTTATTAAAAAATATTTCACCTCAATTCATTGTGCTGAAACCAAGTTTACACGGAGGCTTTACGGGTTGTCAAGAATGGATTCAGTTAGCAGAAGAAAATCAAATCGCTTGGTGGATGACTTCTGCACTAGAATCCTCGATTGGATTAAATGCCATTGCACAGTTTACAGCAACATTTCGTGACTTGCTACCCCAAGGATTAGGGACAGGAAGTCTGTATACAAACAATTTCGAATCCTCACTTGTTGTTGAAAAAGGACAATTAAGAATGAAGTGATGAAAGAAAGAAATGAGTGGAATGAACTCACCCCTGATGAGAAACGTGTGATCCTAAATAAAGGGACAGAATATCCAAATACGGGAGAATATAATTCTTTCTATGAAACGGGAACATTTGTTTGCCGACAATGTGAATATCCACTGTACCGCAGTGAGTCAAAATTTAACTCGGGATGTGGATGGCCAAGTTTTGATGATCAAATTGAAAAACATGTGGAACATGTTTTAGATGCAGATGGACGTCGAACAGAAATCATTTGTGCAAATTGCAAAGGACACCTTGGACACGTATTTTTTGGCGAACGTTTCACACAAAAAGACACGCGTCATTGTGTGAATTCAATCTCCATGAAATTCTTAAAAGATTAACGCGTTCTACAATTTGTGATTTCGTCACATTGTTGATAGACCATGTCATGGAGTATAATCTGAGCCGCAAGTGCGAGTTGCGTATAATTTTGAGAATTATTCCCGAATCCACCTGCTGTATTTTGCCACATATCTAGAATCAATTGTCGAGACCCAACAGTGGGTTGGATTTTATTAACGACAGCAGCAACATTCATTGCGCCGGCATGGTACACATGTAAAACAAATAATCGGAACCATAAATCGGTTTCTTTATAGCTTAATTGATGTCTGTCTAAAATTCGTTTCGCTTCTGGAATACAAACTTTGCGAATTAAGTGGGCAGAACCGTAGGCACAGCGATCAAAGTCTTTACGTTCATCAACACTTCCGTTTACGGTTAGTCCGGCAGCTCTGGCAACCTCCGGCATTAATTGGAAAGAACCATAGGCTCCGGAAATTGATTTTTTCATTTGTCCCGGACATTCAATCAATAAAATGGCTTGCGCATACCAAGGATCGACACCAAAACGCTCAAATGCTGCCACGCCTTTCGAAATTTGAGGATAAACCTCATTAAATTTATAAAAGTCGTTTTTTCCTGAAGTGACAAAAATCCTCGTGGTCGGATCTAGATTGAATTTAGCACGTAGATCTGCTCGTGTAATATCTTTTTCTTCCTCACTTTGACTATTCCAGTCTTTGTAGGACATCTTTTTCAGTATCTGTCGGGTACTCGCAACATTCACTAGGCATGAATCTGGAGATAATAACATGATTTGCTTCCAAAATTGTGGTTGCGCAAGTACATCCCAACGATCTTCAAAAAGTGCTTCGGCATGCATGATGGTACTGGAGTTACTTGACTTTTTCACGACAATTTTCTCCCCATCCCAATTGGAAAGCGGTTGTCCATAAGCGAGACTAAAATAAACGGATAGAATGAAAAAGAAAAGATGTTGCATGTTTCGTTTGATTGAGTTCCCTAAAGTTAAGAAGATAGTTCAATCTGTCGAATTTGTTACATCAAAGCTTTAAACACAATTGTGTTAAATAAGTGTGTAACTTTGAAAAATGAAATGGATATACAAGATTTTAGGTCTTCCTTTTATTTTTATGGTTCGCGTTTACCAATGGATCATTTCTCCGATTTTCCCGCCTTCATGTAGGTATACTCCAACTTGTTCTTCATACATGATTGAAGCCATTCAGGTTTGGGGGCCTATTAAAGGATTGTGGTTAGGTTCTAAAAGAATCGCCTCGTGTCATCCACGAGGCGGGTTCGGTTATGATCCTGTTCCTAAAAAACAATCCTTAAAAGACAAACAGAATTAGTTTGCTTTAATAATTTTTAATGATTTTACTTGTCCATTTAAATTCATTCGAATGAAATATGGGCCAAAAGCAAGTGAAGTAAGGTCCATTTGATATGCTTCTAACTCATTGATTTCAACAAATGAAATTAATTTTCCTTCTACACTTAATAATTCAATCCCACCTGATATAACTTGATTAAAGTCGAAGCTTAGCACATCTTGAATCGGATTTGGATAAACAGAAACAGTGACATCATCTTGTTCTTCCATTCCTGTACAATCAATTACTGTTACTAAAACGGTGTCTGAATTAGAACATCCATTGATATCGGAACCAGATGCAATATAATTTTGAGTCGCAGTTGGTATAAATGAAATTCCATTTGACACTCCGTTATTCCATTGGTAATTGATTCCACCTGTCGCGTTAAGTGTAACAGAAACTCCAGGACAAACCGTTTGATCTTCACCAGCATTAATTACAGGCAAGGAATTCACGGTGATTTGTACTTCATCTGAATTTGAACAGTTGTTAGCATCCGTTCCTGTAACTATGTAGGTTTGTGTAGTCGTTGGTGTAAAATACAATCCATTGATTACACCATTATTCCATGATAAAGAATTCGCCCCTGTTGCATTTAACGCAACCGCTGTTCCGAAACACGTTGTTTGATCAATTCCTGCGTTGATGATTGGTAATGGATTAACCGTGACGGTTACTTGGTCTGAATTTGAGCAATTGTTCCCATCAACTCCTGTAACCAAATATGTCAGCGTTGTTGATGGTGAAAATGCTACCGAATTATTTACACCGTTATTCCACGTATAAATTGTTGCACCTGTTGCGGTCAACGTGATGGTATCTCCTGCACAGATTGTTTGATCTAATCCTGCAGAAACAATTGGCAATGAAAGTACATTCACAATGATTTGGTCTGTATTCGTACATCCATTTGAACCAATTCCACTCACTGTATATGTTTGTGTTGTTGTAGGAATGAAAGAAATTCCATTTGAAATACCGTTATTCCAGGAAAAGGAATTTGCTCCATTTCCAGTTAATACAATGCTACCCCCCGCGCAGATGGTTTGATCAATTCCTGCATCTACCATTGGTAAAGGCAGAACCGTAATATTCACTTGATCGATGTTTGAACAACCATTAGATCCCAAACCAGTTACTGTGTATGATTGAGAAGCATTTGCAGAAAATGGCGTTGAATTCGTAACTCCATTGGTCCAAGTATAGGTTGTACCTCCGAAAGCAGTTAAAGAAATCATCGTCCCAAAACAGACTGTTTGATCATTTCCAGCATAAACATTTGGAAGAGAATTTACTGTTACTAGAACCTGATCTGTATTCGAACATCCATTTGCATCGATACCCGAAACCGTATAGGTTTGAGTAGTAGTTGATAAAAATGCTACGGAATTGATTACTCCGTTATTCCATGTGTAGTTCGTAGCACCAGAACCACTTAACACAACACTTGAACCGGCACAAACGGTTTGATTGATTCCAGCATCAACTGATGGAAGTGCATTTACTGTTACTAGAACTTGATCTGTATTTGAACAGCCATTGGCGTCAACACCTGTAACCGTATAAGTTTGTGAAGCCGTTGGAGTAAAGGCAACCGAATTATTCACGCCATTATTCCAAATATAACTAACTCCTCCAGTTGCAGACAAGCTAATGGAAGTACCAGTACAAATAGCTTGATCGATTCCAGCATTGACACTTGGAAGTGAATACGCAGAAATAATTTTTACATTCGATGTGTCTGTACATCCTAGAATAGAATTCGTAACTAATACCGAATAATTTCCACCTTGTGTAATGCTGCAATTAATGCCTGTTGAGCCAGCAATCGGAGATCCGTTTAACAACCATTGATAAGTACTACCAATAGCTCCAGGAATACTTAACGATGCCGTAGCACCTTGACAAAATCCAGTTAATGAACTATTGATTTCTGCTCCAGCAATAGAAGAACATGTATTCAATTGATAAATGGATAATGTACTACTTACTTCATTAGCCAAAATCACGAGTGGATTTCCATTTGGTGAATCTGCTGCAGAGATAAAAATAATTCCTTCAGCACCTAAATCTGGACCACTCGTTGTATTGGATCTATTGTTATAGTATCCTACGAATATTGGAGTTGATGGATTTTGAACATTGAAAATGAATACTCCTCCAAGACGTTCTGAGGATACAAATGCATACATTGAACCATTATACTCATGAACTGCGATTCCTTCAATTTCTGGGCCTTTATCGTCACTTCTATTTTTAAGCGATGGCGTACCTACGGTGTTTGAGGCATTGAAGATTGAACCAAAATAAGGGTGTTTTGAAGTGATTTGCTCCAAAAGATCTTTGGAATCAAATACGACCGCTCCTGTTGTGGCATTTCGAATACTGAAAGAACGACCACTCATGACATGTAATTCATCATAATCACCATCACCATCGGTATCTCCAGAATATTTCAAGGCACTTAATCTACCCAAGAACTTATTGTTTTTTAGGATAGCTGCATCTGGGAAAGCAACTGGATCTAAATTAGCAAATGTGGATGATGAAATTCTGTTTGCATCGATTACTGATCCAAATTCTCTTGAATCTCCTTCGTTAGCGGTGAAAATGTATCCTTGTCCACCAATGGTTGCGTACGAAATAGCATCGGGCATATAGGCTCCTTTAATAGGTAAATCACCTGTAATGAGAACAGCTCCACTTTGATCCGAAGCGTCTAAAGCATTTCCAGACCCTGTGTTGTATTGACTGTAACCCAAAGCGGATAAACTTAAAATAGTGTTACTCGTTAAATCAATGGTTAACATGGCATTCGCTTCTTGAATACTTACATAAGCTTTTGTATTGTCGTCAGAAACAGCAATGTATTCCGGCTCTAAATCTTGAGCAACAGTTGCACTTGTTGAAAATAGGCGAATTCCTTGTGCCAGTAATGCACTTGTTTGTGTGTTATAGGCTGTTAAATCTAACGTGGTAACATTTGCTTGTGTCAAGGAATTGATTCCTCCAGAAATGTCAATGATTGAAACCGAACCTTCTGGGTCTACCGTATAGCTAGAATTTGGTTCACCTTCATTAGCCGTTAGGACTTTCGTGTAATTCTTATTAAACGCTATCATATCGGGCATAGCTCCAACAGTCACTTGTTTTAAGAAATTTCCATTGTAATCTAAAAATACAACTGAGCCATTTAATTGTGGATTTGAATTCTCTACCGCTAATACAATAATACTGTCATGTGCAACAACAGAATTAATGTTTCCATAAGGTGCCATCGCAACGGAAGAAATTAAAATTGGACTTGACGGATTAGCAAAATTGACGATGTCTAATTTCGCTCCAATACTATTTGCAATGTACATGCGATCTACGTCCGAATCAAATGTGACAATTTCAGCTGAGTTTGTTCCTGTTGCTCCATTCGAGAAACTTGTAAGCAAATTCATGTTTAACTCATTGGTTTGAGCCGGTGCTTGCAAGTCATTATCTGCAATAAACATAATTCTATAGTTATCTGTACTGGACACTAGTGCGTTAGATCCATTCAAAATTTTAACAATGATACGCTCTGCTTTTTCCGATAAAATATCATCAACAATTGTAACTGTGTGGTTGTAAACACCATTTGTATTAGCCGGAATAGTTACAATACTTGACATCGTGAAATCATCATTCAATGTTGCGTTGGAGTATGTAGAAAAACCTAGATTTAATACAATCGGATTTGCATTCGCATTTGACACGGTAATTGGAACAACAACAGTTCCTACATTTTCATTTACTGTAATAAAATTATTTGCTGCAATAATGGAAACATTTGAACGGCCCTCAATGGAAACATTATCAAATCTCCATGTACCTGCGGTAGCGATATTAGTAGGAACTCCTGTTTGTCTAAATTCACCGGTCGTTTGGTAATGAGCTGCAAGAACCCTAACGGCAAAATTTGGATTGTTATTTGCACCTGTAATAGCGGAAAAATTAACAGAAACCCTTCGGTAGTTATCTCCAACCGCACTATTTTGGAATCTTCCGCCATCTAAAACGCCATTACAATAAGTTGTATTTAACTCGGTCATGACAAAATCTACCCAAGTCGTTCCATCAAGTGTGTATTTAACGCGCATTGTATTCGTGGCGGTATTGGAAGACCTTTGGTCCCAGGTAAAGAAAATATTTTGAAAACCTACCGTGGACACATTGTATTGCACACCACTTGATTCATTTGTTGTGCCTGGACTAGCAGTGAACGCCCACGCGCCTGGATTCAAACCATTTTGTGAACCACAACCATTTCCGATAATTGGATCCATACCTGTTGCAGCTGATGCGACAACTAATGAACCGACGATGGATGATGTTCCCGTTCCAATATCTGCAACTGGTGAAGTTGGCGCACCAACTATAGCATTGTAATTCCAAACGGCAATAGATGATTGCGCATAAACAGATGCAAAGAAAAAGTTTATGATTACGAGGGTAAGAATTGATTTCATAGTCAAAATATATTTTGACAAAGTTGATGTCTATTTCTAGCCTGTATTTAAACAATAGATTAAAAGTTTATTAAAGAATAAACACCTCAACATGAACAAAGTAAAATGAATTTTAAATATACCAACCCCGCTGACGCAGCACATCAAAACGATTAAAAAAGGAAAGGAAGTCTACTTTCTCATTCAACAATGCTTCAAAACTTTTTTCTTGTGATATTTCTGAAATGAATTGTTCTTGCTGATTTTCTGCAAATACAAACCAATCCATTATACGTTGAACACCTTCATTCTTTGAAGAGGTGAAGTCTGAACTCGAAACACTTGCAACAAATTGAATGGTCATTCGAGCACGACTAAATAAAACATTCAGTCGTTTAGCACCATTCATTAAATTGAGCGGTCCGAAGCGCAGTTCAAATTTTCCTTCTGGATTTTTCCCGTAGCCAAAACTAATTAACAGATGATCGCATTCTTCTCCCTGAACTTGCTCCAAGGCTTTAAAAAAGATTCGGTCTTCATGGATCGCTTCGTTTAGTGCAACTTGATCCTTGGCGGATAAACAAGCGTAAATAGTACTCAACTGTGTTTCTGAGAAAGCCACAATGCCATATTTCTCCTTAGCTGACAACGCTTGTCCCACCAATTTCGCTACGACTTCCGCTTCAATAACATTGGTGCGTTGATCATAAATACCGTTCGGGACATAGGTAAAGTTTATTGGATTTTTTGTTTGCAATCGATCCGCAAATGTGCGTAAGCTTCCACCATAAAAATGCTGATTGGAAAAGGCGATTAACTGAGGATTTCGACTACGGTAATGCCTTGTTAAAAGAATATTTTTAAAGTAAAAAGCAGATTGATGCAAGACATCAACAACTACATCGTCGGATTTTTTAAAATAACTCGATGGACTCATTTGCTGATGATCTCCAGCAACCACAACTCTTTTCGCTCGTTGTAAAGCGCCTAAAGCATAACTCATTGGAATTTGACCAGCTTCATCAAAAATCAATAGGTCAAATTGTCCAGTTTCCATCGGATAAATAGATGCAAGTGAACTAGGATTGGATAATTGAATCGGTTTAAGTACATCGACCCACAAACGGGCTTCACTTTTGCGTAATTCA
Organism: Crocinitomicaceae bacterium; assembly: GCA_044240055.1. Lineage (GTDB taxonomy): Bacteria > Bacteroidota > Bacteroidia > Flavobacteriales_D > Crocinitomicaceae > UBA952. Next base: position 21,763 of record JBIIAG010000011.1, read on the forward strand.
CGAATCGACAAATGACGTCGAGTTTTTGCAAATTCTTTGACTAAAATGGATTTGCCTTTCCTAAGTATCCCTCTTAAGGCTTTCTCCTCAGTCGTCAATTTATTCAAAGGAACACTAAGAATATGTTGGAATCGCGCAAATTTGTTTGTTTGATGTTTAATCAAAAAGCGAGAAAAATCATTTTCCTGTTCTTTTCGATTTCTTTGTAATCGCTCAATTTGCTCCTTAAATGTTGATAACTCAAAATCAATCATATATGGATGATCAGAAATAAAAGTTTGCCATGCATGTTGATGAATGTAAGAATTCAAAGCATCTAGATCTCGTTCATACTTCACCGTTTTAAAGGTTGTTTCTGAAAGCTGATCGAGTGATAGCAAATCGTTTTCAAGGTTCGAAATGGCAGCTTTTATTAAATGAAAAAGAGGAGTCATTTCAGTTTCAGCGACAACATTAAAAAGTTGTTGAAACGTTTGATTGAATGAGCTAATGGTCCGATTAGCGGCTGCCATTGCCGTTCTTTTCTCTTCATCAAGGGATTGATACCACTTCCAATCTTCTAAGGAATGTTGCTGTAGTATTTGTTCGATGATGGGCAATTCTACATCTGAATTGACAATCCCTAATTCTGTAAAAGTCGATGTGAGTTTATTTTTGATTTGAAGTAAAGACAACTGTTTTTCTTTCGAAACAATGCTTTTCAAAGGGTCTAGTTCTGGTGTTCTAGTCCATTTCTTCCAGGTTTTTTTCCAACGCAAATCGGCAAAAAAACCATGTGCTTGAGCAGCAGTTTTTAGCACCTCCAATTCCGCAGAACTTGGTTCGTTTAGCCAATGATTCTGATCCGTAGCACAGTCGTCTATCTCCAAAGAAACGTGTTTCCACTTTTTGATGGACTTTTTGATGAGGTTCAGATCCTTTCCTAAAAAACGCCCATATTTCTCGTAAACATTTCCCTGAAATTGATGGCAAAGTACGGCTTCTCTCACTGCTGACTGAATATCACTTGTATGTTCAAAACGAAATAAGTGCGAAAGCTCTTCGTGCTTTTTTAAGAGATCGGTAAACTGCTGAACATTCGATGAGAAGTTCTTTGGATCTTTCCATAAAGGTGCTAAGAAGGGGATGCAATCAAGCGTACTTTTTTGTAATTTATGAAGAATCGATTCGTCCTTTTTCCAAGTTTTTAAATTGGGGATTTCAATCGGAATGTGTTGGTTTTTCTTGCTATTTGATACTTCTTTTTTGAAATCCAAAAGAGACACTCCATGTTCAGCTTCGAATTGCCTCAATCCATCAAAAATCTGTTTTAATCGCTTTTCATCATTCAATGTTGGCGTGGTGATTTTAGTGGAGTTCTCTTGTTGTGATAAAAATTCCCAAGTAGATTTTAAATCAGCGTAAAACGCATGTGAATTTGCATGAAAGGATAAATGTGAACAAAGAAAACCAAGGTTTTTCTCTTCAAGTTTTTGTTGTAAAACGTTAAGTGCTGCTTTCTTTTCAGAAACGATCAGCACATTTTTATTTTGACGAATACAAGAACCGATGAGGTTACTTATCACTTGAGATTTTCCAGTTCCTGGTGGACCTTGAACGGTTACAGATGATTCATTGATTGCCTCAAAAACGAGTTGTTGGTCAGGGTCGTAGGGGAAAAGATAGGGTGCTTGGAATTCCCAATTTTCTTTTTCCTCAGGCAATTCCGAATGTCCAAGCAATTGTTGTAGTGGCTCAGAGATTTCCTCGCACAATAAAAGTTCATCCACTTCCTTCAGAAGTTCATAGCGTTGCGGATGAAAATTTCCAAAACAGGAACTTTCTTCATGATAGAAATGACCAATTTTGGCTAAAATAGTGGAAAGTTGCTCCCTGTTTTCGAAGGAAGGAGGAGTCGTGTTGAATTCACTTCGGAACCAACGATCAAAGTACGGATTCAAGTAAAAATCTTCCTCCAATTCTGCTTTTGCTTGAACACTAGATTTTTTAAAGTCCAACGAAACATCGCAAAGATAAATTGGCGTTTCAAGTTCCTTCCCTTGTTTTTCCCAGCGCATGATACCTTTACATTGACAAAATGCTTGTACGCCAATTTCGCGGTAAAGGCGTTGCGTTTCGCGTAAAATACGCTGTGCTTTAGGTTGATTGGGTTCTGCCCATTCTGTTTCCTGAAGGACCTTATCTACATGAAGGTGTACAAGGATGTCATCTGACTGAAAATGAGTCAATTCATCTTTAAATCCAAGTAATTGTTCTTTCAATCCCAGCTCCATTGTCGTAAAGTTAAGTCCATTTTTAGAATCATGGAAGAAAAGCAAACATTGGATTTTATTTTCTTACATTTGGTGTACTTAAATTTTATCTATGTTAAAATCGTTTTTGTCCATTTGTGCAATTATTCTAGTTTCGGGTAAACTAAATGCTCAAATCTCACTTTCAGTTGGTGATTTCGCTAATGCCGGTGACACTGTTCGACTGAGTCAAATGCAAAATTCCAATTTGGATTTTGTTTCAACCGGAGCAAATTACACATGGGATTTTAGCAGTTTAACAGCATCAACTCAAAGTTTAAAAGATTACACTCCCATTGGTTTTGGTTCATTCTTAATCCTTGCTACTTATGGGCCATTCGCTGGGTCATATGCTGCAACATATTTTAATTTAACTACAGAATTACCAATTGACCAATTATCTGCATTTCTTCCCATTCAAATCAGTGATCTAAGTCAATACACCAAGCGTTCTAATAGTGCAATTACTTCTATTGGTTATTCGATTAATGTGCAAGGACAAGGCGTTCCATTTAAATCTGATACAATTGAAACACGCTACAGTTTACCCCTTAATTTTGGAGATGTCCATGATTCACGTGGTTATACATTTGTTGATTTGAATCCAGCTGCCGACATCAAATACATTCAACACCGACAACGACATACAGAAGTAGATGGTTGGGGAACAATTACAACACCACTTGGTACTTTTCCTGCATTACGTGTCCGACATGATATTAATGAAATCGATTCCATTTATCAAACATTTTTCGGAAGTGGTAGTTGGATAGGAACACCGCCAATTGAACGTACGGAATACGAATGGTGGACAAACGGTAAAGAAGAGTATTTGCTGAAAGTCGTGGTTTCGAATTTCAATGGAAATCAAAACGTTAGTTCCATCGAATTTCAAGAACAATACCTTGGATTGGATGCAGGAATCAACGAATTGTCACTGAACGCTTCCGTATATCCAAATCCAACAGAAGATTTGTGCTTTTTTGAAACGCAATTAGCAGTTGAAAATGTTGCGTTTTATAATCAAATGGGTGAGTTAGCGTTAAGTACTTCCTTTAATGGCGTTCAAAGTGCCTACATAGACATTCAAGATTTGAAACCTGGGGTTTATTTCTGTCACTTAAACACCAATAAAGGAACAATCGTCCGAAAACTAACGAAACTTTAATACCTTTGAGCAGGCAAATCAGTCTATCGCTTTTTTAAAGAGGAAAGTCCGGGCAGTACAGAGCGTCGTACTTCCTAACGGGAAGGTCTCGAAAAAGGAATTTTTCGGGAACAGAAAGTGCCGCAGAAAGGAAAACTACCTGAGCGCTTGCGCAAAGGAAAAGGTGAAAAGGTGAGGTAAGAGCTCACCGCTTTGACAGCGATGTGAAAGGCAAGGTAAACCTTACGAACTGAAAGACCAAATAAACCGAGGATTGCAGTAATGCATAAAGGGCGGCTCGTCCGATCTCGGAGGGTAGGTTGATGGATTCCAAGCGTGAGTTTGGAACAAGATAAATGATAGATAACTGCGTTGATTTTTCAACAAAGGAAACAGAACCCGGCTTATGATTTGCCTTTTTTCTTTTTTTCATGAGTGCATATATCGATGATTTAAGCAAGCGACTCGAACTTGTAAGAGATTCTTCACGCGTCACTGCAATGGAGAATTATTTGAAAAATAAATTTCCTTTTCTTGGCGTGATGAGTGGACCAAGGAAAGAAGTAATGCGCGCTTGGAAGGCGAGCTTGCCATCAACCCTCACTCGCAATGAGACCTGGGATATAATCCGTGAGTTATGGCAAAAAGAGGAGCGTGAATACCATCAATTGGCCTTGGATTGGATGTTAACATGGAACATCAAATCATACGAAAAGACGGACATTGACCACATCTACTTTATTTTGAGTAATCAAAGTTGGTGGGATACCATCGATGGAATTGCCGTGCACATTGTGGGGAAGTACGCTAAAAAGTTCCCGGAGGAAATGCCGACAATTATCAACGAATGGATAGCCCATCCTTCTTTTTGGTTGAACCGAACGTGCTTACTATATCAACTGAAATTTAAGGATCAAACAGACCTTGGATTGCAGCAAGGCTATATCCATACCCTCAAATGGAACAAAGAATTCTTCATTCAAAAGGCAATTGGCTGGAGTTTGAGAGAGGTTTCAAAATCGAATCCAGAATGGGTTAGGGCTGTAGTTGAACAGGAAGAATTGAAGGGATTGGCCTACCGCGAGGCAATGAAATATGTCCCATAAAAATCTCAAGACTTTTTTGTAATTTCACGTCCTATGAAAAAAAGCATATTCTTCACATTCTTTTTAACGATCCAATTCCTACCGGCTCTTGCACAGTTTGGACCAGAAAATGGCGTTAAAAAATCCGAGCCGAAGTCAATTCTCATTCAAAACGCACGCATTTACGTATCTCCAACTAAAGTTTTAGAGAAGGCTGATATGTTGTTGGTAGATGGGAAAATCAAAGAAATTGGTTCATCAATAAAAGCAAATCAATCGGTTGTAATTGACTATTCAGGTAAAACTATTTTACCATCTTTTATTGAATTATATTCCAACATTGGACAACCAAAGGCGACCTTTCATGAAGGTGGATTTCGTTCTCAATCAAAAGTAGATAAGGAAGGAGCCTATTATTGGAATGAAACCATTCACCCGGAATATAAAGCGGCCAGTTCGTTTGCAATTGACGCAAAAGCAAATGAAACCTTGATTCAACAAGGATTTGGTTATGCGGTGAGTCATTTAATGGATGGAATGGTGCGTGGAACAGGGGCACTTGTTTCTTTAGGAAATGACAATGTCAACAAACAAATGATCAAGGGTGATGCGGCACAGTTCTTATCCTTTTCAAAAGGTTCTTCATCAGAAGGCTATCCATCTTCACAAATGGGTTCCATCGCCTTGATGCGTCAAGCTTTATTTGATTTAACCTATTACACAAACTCGCCACAAAGCGAATTTTCGATCTCTCTAGATGCTTGGTCTAAACAACTGAAATTACCCATGTTCTTCAAAACAGATGATAAATGGGAGATTTTGCGTGCAGAAAGAATTGCGAAAGAACATAAGTTAAAGGTTTGTTACATCGGTTCTGGAAATGAATATGCTGCTATTGATGCCATTAAAAATATCCAACGAACAATTGTAATTCCAATTAACTTTCCAGAACCATTTGAATTAAGAGATCCGTATATCGCCCGACAAATTCCTTTAAGTGATTTGAAGCATTGGGAATTGGCTCCTTCGAATGCCCTCTATTTACATCAAAATGGAGTGCCTTTCTGCATTACAACGAATGGACTGAAATCAGCTGAGCAATTTTGGAAAAACTTGAGAATAGCGATTTCTAGAGGTTTGCCTTTGGAAGCTGCCTTGGCTTCCTTGACCATAAATCCAGCGAAAGAATTAGGCGTGGAAAGTGAAATAGGCACCTTGGAAACAGGTAAGTTTGCCAATTTCTCGGTGTACTCTTCCGATCCTTTTACATCTGAATCACAGTTGTTAGATGCTTGGATTCAAGGTGAGAAATTGCAAATAAAAGCGATTGCAGGACCGAGTATCGTTGGGAAATACAACCTTTTGATTGATGGTGAGAAATACGAATTGGAAATCGAAGGAACGAATGAACGCCCAAGTGGAAAAGTGAAATTAGCGACTAAAGCAAATGCATCATTGTTGGATACGACAACGAAAAAAGCATCGGTGCAGTTACTTGAAAATGACATCACGATTCAGTTTTCTTCGTTCGAAAAATCAAATCCAGGAATCGTTCAACTTCATGGTAAAACGACACGAAATGCCGCAATTTTTGAAGGAGATGGAACAAATGCTCTTGGTGCATGGCTGACTTGGTCAGGAATTCGTACAGATAAAGCATCGGATCCAGTGAAAGCAACGGAAATCAAGAAAGATACTTCGTTTATTGCTGCTCCTTGGTTGCCAAATATGGCTTTTGGAATGGAAGCTTCTCCAAAAAGTCAAACAATAGTAGTGAGAAATGCTACCGTTTGGACCAACGAAGCAGATGGAGTTATGAAGAATGTTTCGGTGATGGTTGAAAATGGAAAAATTGTCAAAGTGGATAAAAACAATTCTATTTCAGCACCGAATTCAGCAATTGTTATCGACGGAAAAGGCATGCACCTGACAGCTGGTATCATCGATGAGCATTCCCACATTGCAATTTCGAAAGGAGTCAATGAGGGTGGACAAGCCGTAACTTCGGAAGTAAGTATCGCGGATGTAGTCAATCCCGATGACATAAATATTTACCGTCAATTGGCGGGAGGCGTAACAGCTGCCCAGTTACTGCATGGATCTGCTAATCCGATTGGTGGTTGCTCTGCATTAATTAAATTAAAATGGGGGTCGACTCCAGAAGAAATAGTCATTCCAAACGCGCCAAAATTTATTAAATGTGCCTTGGGTGAAAATGTAAAACAATCCAATTGGGGTGATTATAGTACCTCTCGTTTTCCGCAAACGCGTATGGGAGTAGAGCAAGTTTTTTATGATGCGTTTTACCGCGCTCGAACCTATAAAGCAGAGTGGGAAGCGTACAAAAAAAATCAAACATTGGTTCAGCCAAGACGTGACTTGGAATTAGATGTCCTAGTTGAAATAATGGATAGCCAGCGCTTTGTTACTTGTCACTCGTATGTGCAATCGGAAATCAATATGCTCATGCATGTTGCTGATTCCATGGGCTTTCATATCAATACGTTTACCCACATTCTTGAGGGATATAAAGTGGCGGACAAAATGAAAAAACATGGCGTTGGTGGTTCGACCTTCTCCGATTGGTGGGCATATAAATTTGAAGTAAATGATGCCATTCCTTATAATGCCAAATTAATGGCAGATCAAGGTGTAGTTGTTGGCATCAATTCCGATGACGCGGAGATGGGGCGACGTTTAAACCAAGAAGCTGCGAAAAGCATTAAATATGGTGGGATGAGCGAAGAAGAAGCACTGAAAATGGTGACCTTGAATCCAGCAAAACTGTTACACTTGGACGACCGAATGGGAAGTATTAAAGTAGGAAAAGACGCTGATTTAGTTTTGTGGTCGGACAATCCATTAAGCATCAAAGCCAAAGTGCAATACACAATCGTTGATGGAATGATTTTGTATGATGCTGCGAAAGACAAATCATTAAATGAACGAAACGAAGCAGAACGTGCACGAATCATTGCCAAAATGTTAAATGCAAACGAAAACGGAGAAAAAACGACACCATTTGTTAAAAAACCAAGAAGACACTATCACTGTGATACCTTGGGTGAAGAAGGTGAAACGGGTGAAAATACACATTGATTATGAAGAATATACGCATATTACTAACCGTCCTTGTTTGGATTCCTATTGCAAATGCACAACGCATTTTAGTCATTAACGGAACGGCGCATATCGGCAATGGAGAAGTAGTCGAAACTGCTGCTATTGGAATGGATAATGGAAAAATCTTGTTTGTGAAGAATTCACTCACGAATGCCATTCAACGTAAGGACTGGGACACCATCATTGATGCCCAAAATCAACACGTTTATCCAGGATTAGTCGCGGCCAATTCTACATTAGGCCTTACTGAAATTGACGCTGTTCGGGCAACTCGAGATTTTAATGATGTCGGAGAATTAAATCCACATGTACGCACGCAAGTTGCATTCAATGTTGAATCTAGGGTGATTGAAACAGTGAGAACGAATGGAGTGATGTTGACACAATCGACACCGCGCGGTGGAACGATTTCCGGCTCATCAGCTGTGATGTTTTTATCCGGATGGAATTGGGAAGACGCTACGGTTTTGGCCGATGACGGAATTCATGTAAACTGGCCTTCGAGTACACAAGGTGGTGGATGGTGGGCAGAACCAGCACCGAAATCAAGAAACACGAACTATCAAAAAGAAAAAGAGGAAATCATGGATTTTTTCACCTTGGCGGAAGTATATGCTAAAGGCGCGAAATCAATTGAAGACCTTCGCTTGGAAGCAATGAAAGCATGTTTCGTTGGTACAAAACGCGTGTATTTTCACGCAGATGGCATGCAACAAATTTTAGACATCATCGAGTTTGTCGAAAAATACAACTTGAAATTTCCTGTAATTATTGGTGGATATGAAGCTCATTTGCTTGGAAAACGCTTGAAGGACGCGAAGATTCCGGTGATGTTGAACCGAATTCATAGTCTTCCAGAGCGTGAAGAGGATGATGTCAATTTACCTTATTTATTGCCAGCTCTTCTTCAAAAACAAGGCATCCTTTTTTGTCTGCAAAATGCAGGAGATATGGAAGCAATGAACGCTCGCAATTTACCTTTCCAAGCAGGAACGGCAATGGCCTATGGATTAACGGAAGAAGAAGCATTAACTTCCATTTCGTTGAACGCATGTAAAATCATGGGAATTGACAAAGAATTTGGCTCTATTGAATCAGGCAAATCAGCGACCTTGTTTATTTCTAAAGGACCTGCATTGGATATGAAAACAAACCAAGTTTCTACCCTAATTTTTCATGGACAACTTGTTTCATCTGAGAATTTCCAATTTAAATTGTATCAGAAGTACAAGAAAAAATACCAGGGAAAATAATCAAGAATTCAATTGTAACTTTTGTTTAAGATAAACGTCTTGACTTTGGTGTTATGACGGTAAGTGAGTATAATCAAAGTGTGAAGGACTTTGCGGATCGATTGTATCGGTTTGCATTGAAAAATCTGAATGATTCAGATTTAGCAAAAGATTTTGTTCAGGATGCGTATGAAAAATTATGGGTAAGAATTGATCAAGTAGACAACAACAAGGTTAAATCTTATTTATTTCGAACGGTCGTAAATGCCCAGATCGATCGCTCGCGTCGCGCAAAATTACAGCAAAACCATTTGGCATCGATTGATGTCCATCAAACACAAGAACAAACACCATTCGATGTGCAAGAGAAAATTGACGAAGGGGTAAGTCGCTTGACGGAAATCCAACGTACAGTATTGACATTAAGAGATTACGAAGGTTATTCTTATCAAGAAATTGCTGAAATGTCTGGATTGAGTGAAGATCAAGTGAAAGTATATATTTTTAGGGCTAGAAAATTTTTGAAAGCCTTTATCGGACAAGTAGAAGTATTGATATGAATTGGTCGAAGGAACATTTGGAAGCACGTATGCTGGACGCCATCGAAGGGAGACTTTCGGATGATCAATTAATGCAGCTGCAGCAACTTTTACAGGAGAATCCAGCGTTTGGAGATCTTGATGATGCTATGATTTTTGTACGTGAAGATGAGTCAATCGGATTTGATCATTCGTACTTACTTAAAAAGGATTCTTTTAATCCAGACGCATATAAGTCCGAGGAAGGATTAGAGAAAGAGAAAATGTCCATAGCTAGAATGGAAGGACTTCTATCCAACCATGAAGAAAAGGACTTTGAACACATGCTAAACGTGGATAAAGAGTTGAAAGAGCAGTGGGAGCTTGTTCAGCAAACAAAGCTTATCCCAAATCCAGAGATCCGCTTCCCATCTTTAGAAACACTCACAAAAGTAAAAGGTAAAGTCATTCCTTTTCGTTTGTATTTTTCCTACGCCGCTGCGGCAAGTGTTATTTTAGCGTTGTTCTTGAATTGGCCAAGTGAAGAAAACCATGTGAAAACAGCGAGTAAGACAACACAAAAACCGGTGAAAGTTGACCAAAAACAAACAAAACCAAAAGTTGCGGAGACGAATAACACCCTTGACAATGTAACACCGAAGCCTAAAAATATAAGCGTCGAACATATCGATTTAGGACAAAATGAAGTGCGCGATTGCATTGTTGAAGAGCTTTATCCACAAGTTGATCACATACCGAATGAGCAGACGTATTACCTAACACAACCAATTGTAGAGCCAATAGAATTAGCAGCGAACAGTCCAAAATCTTCAATGACACCAACAACCCCAAACAATAGCAGTAAAAACAGTGAAACCATCGGAATTCGCGAATTTGTGATTCAAAAAGGTAATGAAAAACTGTTTGGAACGTCAAAACCAAGCACAGCAGAAAAATACACCTCCATAACCAATTACCTCGCGCAATCAGTGAACATCCCAATATCCTATCATGAAAAAGAAGATGAAAAAGGGAAATCAACCTTTTTCAAACTCGGATTCATAACGGTAGAGCGTAAACAAACAAAAAAATAATGAACGTGTAACAATCCTTATTTAAAAACGTCAAAGCAACATCAAACATTTAATATCATGAAACATTTAGTACTTTTTGGATTCTTAGTAATATCGTCTACATTCTTTGCTCAAAAGGATCAAACAAAACGCATCGTTCAAATAAGAGGAAATGATACCACGGTTATTGTTATCAATGAACGAATGGATAAAATGGACTCCATCCTTACAGAGGAAATGAAAAAAATATATGGAACAGATTCAATGATGACACGTGTAGATGTGTTTCTGGAAATGGATTCAACGATGATTAGTCAAGACGGTGAAGCATCTATGGATTCTATCAAAGTGAAAATCGGCAACATGAAAATTGTCATTTTAGAAGAAAAAGACGGTACCGCAAAAGGTCAAAAACGAATGATTATTGATGAGCGTGTGATCATTAATGAAGACCGTGATATATCCTTCCAAGACAAGGATGTTGAAGACAATGATTGCAACGATTGTAGATTTAATTCGAACAATCCCGTTTGGTCTGGATTCGGACTCACTGCAAATGGTTTCGTAAATGCAAAAGATCAATTAACAACAGGAAGTGAATTAGGATTCTTGGAGTTGGATCCAGCAAGAAGTATTGGTGTTCAATTAAACCTGTTGGAAAAAAGATTTCCAATCATAAAAGGATTCCTAGGTCTTACCACAGGATTAGGAATTCAGTGGAACCGTTATGCTTTGAAAGGAAACTATGATATTACAAGTGTAAATGATACCATTTTTGGAACATTGAATTCAACAATTAATTATTCAACAAATACCTTGAGTTCCGTTTACTTACAAGCTCCTTTATTGTTGCAGATTAATACAAATAAAAATCGAAGCGAATCATGGACGATTTCTGCTGGAGTCGTTGGTGGAATTAGACTAGGTGGATTACATAAAACCAAATGGGAAGTCGAGGGAAATGAAAAAAAAGAGAAAACAAAAGACGACTTTAATTTCAATCCTTTTCAAGCATCTTTAATGGCGTTGGTCGGTTACGGACAATGGAATTTGTATATGACATATAATTTGACAGACGTCTTTAACGAAGGATCCGCTCTGTCATTACGTGGTGTGAACGCTGGAATTTTACTCTCGTTTTAAAAAAAGACCTCTTATCACCACAATAAAGACGGCGCAAAGATTCCTTTGCGCCGTTTCTTTTAAAGGATTTTCCGTTTTATTCCTTTAGTCTGATTCGTGCCTTTCCGTGTTGATTTGTATATTTGTCACACTGTAATACAAAACTGAAAGAACCATGAGTTCATTTGACCATAAAACCACCGCTTGGAATGCATTTCGATTGATGTGCACAGCAAAAACCATGGCGGAGAAATACGAACAGAATAAAGAGATTACCTCTAAGTATGTTCATGCAACTTCGCGTGGACACGAAGCCATCCAATTGGCTGTTGGAATGCAATTAAAAGAACAAGATTGGGTTTCTCCTTATTACCGCGATGATAGTATTCTACTCGGTATTGGAATGAAACCATACGAATTAATGCTGCAAGTTTTTGCTAAAAAAGACGATCCGTTCTCAGGTGGAAGAACCTATTATTCACATCCATCCCTCAATAGAGAAGGTTTTCCAAGGATTCCACATCAATCCTCCGCTACAGGAATGCAAGCCATTCCAACAACCGGAATTGCCATGGGAATTCAATACAAAGAAAAAACTGGAATCGCTGAATGGGACCTGAACGATGCCCCTGTTGTCGTATGTTCATTGGGAGATGCGTCGTGTACAGAAGGGGAAGTTTCTGAAGCGTTTCAAATGGCTGCTTTAAAACAATTTCCAATTGTATATTTAGTACAAGATAATGGCTGGGATATTTCTGCAAATGCAAAAGAAACACGTGCGCAGGACATTTCTGAATATGCAAAAGGATTTCATGGAATTGAAGTGCGATCTATTGATGGTAGTGACTTCCTAACGAGTTTTGAAACAGTTCAAGAAGTTTTTGAAATCGTCCGAAAAGAACGTCGTCCATTTATCATTCACGCAAAAGTCCCTTTACTCGGACACCATACTTCAGGAGTACGCAAAGAATGGTACCGGGACGATTTAGAAGAAGCTGCTAAAAGTGATCCGTATCCGAAATTGAAGCAATCAATCCAAGAATTAGGATACAGTTTGGCCGAAGTCATTAACCTGGAGTCAGCTATTCGCAAAGAAATTGATCAAGCATACGATGAAGCGTTGAATGCAGAGGATCCAAGCTTGGACAGCGTAACTGATTTTATTTTTGCTCCTACACCAGTAACCGAAGAAGTAGGCGAGAGAGAGCCCAGCGGAAAGAAAAAAACTGTAATGGTAGATTCTGCACTTTTTGCAGTGCGTGAAATCATGTCGAAACATCCAGAAGCCTTGCTTTATGGTCAAGATGTTGGAGGAAGACTTGGTGGCGTTTTCCGCGAAGCTGCAACACTTGCTCAAACTTTTGGAGATGACCGTGTGTTTAATACGCCAATTCAAGAAGCATTTATTATCGGTTCAACGGTAGGTATGTCAGCCGTTGGTCTAAAACCATTCGTAGAAGTTCAATTCGCAGATTATATTTGGCCAGGATTAAATCAACTGTTTACGGAAGTTTCTAGGTCTTATTATTTATCCAATGGAAAGTGGCCTGTGAGCGCGGTTATCCGTGTTCCTATTGGCGCATATGGTTCCGGTGGGCCCTACCACTCTTCAAGTGTGGAGTCAGTTCTTGCAAATATTAGGGGAATTAAAGTGGTATATCCTTCAACCGGAGCGGACTTAAAAGGTCTATTAAAAGCGGCATTTTATGATCCAAATCCAGTTGTGATTTTAGAACATAAAGGGTTGTATTGGTCGAAAATTCCCGGAACAGAAGGCGCAATGTCCATTGAGCCAAGTGAAGATTACATGATTCCAATTGGAAAAGCACGCATTGTTCAAACGGCAACAGAGGAAAAACGTTTAACAGGAGAGTCAATTGGTGTTATAACTTACGGTAGAGGAGTTTATTGGAGCATTGAAGCTGCCAATTCTTTTGAAGGACAAGTAGAAATCTTGGACCTTCGAAGCATAAATCCACTTGATATGGAAGCGATGGGTGCCTTATGTGAGCGACATGGCAAAATTCTTCTTGTTACAGAAGAGTCCATTGAATGTACCTTCACACAAGGATTGGCAGGACGTTTGCAGCGCTCGCATTTTAAATCGTTGGATGCACCTATCGAAATTGTTGCATCCGTTGATACACCAGCAATTCCTTTGAATGGAGCTCTTGAAGCAGAACTTTTGCCAAATGCAGCGAAAGTAGCCGATGGAATGAAGAAATTACTCAACTATTAAATGACAGAGATGAAATTTAACGAAATTATTGGCGCAGTCGAAACATTCCATGATGCCTTCGGAATAGAAAATCATTATGAGTTAAAGTCAAACCTAACGGATAAAGAAGTCCAGTTGCGTTTTGATTTGATGAAAGAAGAAAACGAGGAATACCTCGAAGCTGCTATGAATGGGGATATGGTTGAAATTGCAGATGCACTCGGAGATCAATTATATATCCTTTGCGGAACAATTCTAAGACATGGTTTACAAGATAAAATCGTTGAAGTTTTTGAAGAAATTCAACGTTCCAACATGAGTAAACTGGATGCTGATGGAAAACCAATCTACAGAGAAGATGGAAAGGTCTTAAAGTCGGATCGATACTTCAAGCCAAACATTGCTGCTATCTTGAATAAATAGAGTTTTACACGAATTTGTTTTCATTACTTTTTACTTTCTGAATAATTCCGTTCACAAGGATACTTAGATTTGTTTCTTAAAGATAAGTGAATGACAGATATCTCAATTTATTTCCAAGCTGTTTCAGATAATGGAAATTGGCAAGACCAACAACTTGGCGCATATGTGATAAAAAATCAGGTAGATTTCCCTGAATTAGAGAAGAACAGTTGCGCGCTTTTCTACGTTCCAGAATTCAGAGGAAGTGGCATTGATAACGCAGAACGCTCCACTAATTTTCGCGAAGCATTTTACAAGCTACACAACGAACAAGATTGGAAAACTCCGATTTATGACCTCGGAAACATCCTTCCCGGCAATACGCTAGAAGATACTTATTTCGCCGTATCGAAAGTTGTTGCAGAGTTAGTGAAAAATAAAATCATCCCAATTGTTATTGGCGGAAGCCAAGATTTAACCGTGGCAATGTATAACGGGTATGAAAGTCTTGAGCAGTTGGTTAATATTTGTTCTGTAGATCATTCGCTTGACCTCGGCTCTCCGGAAGAAGAAATAAGCGCAAATGGTTTTCTGAGTCAAATTCTTTTGAAACGTCCTTGCTATCTGTTTAATCATTCAAATATTGGTTTGCAAATCCCTTATGCAAGTGCTAAAGAGTTTGATTTGTTTGAAAAACTCTATTTCGACATTTGCAGATTGGGTGAATTTAATCAAGATTTCACAAAGGCAGAACCGCATATTCGAAATGCCGATATTATAAACATCGATTTTCAATCAATTAAAGCATCCGAAACGTTAAATAGCAATGGAATTCCAAATGGATTTTATGCAGAACAAATCTGCCAAATCGCACGATATGCAGGTATCTCTGATAAAGTAACATCTTTTGGGATTTTTAACTTTGAAAGGGTAAATGAGATGTCCGATAAATTGCTCAGTGAGATTATTTGGTATTTCATTCAAGGTACAATGGCGCGTAAAGGGGATTTTCCTATCGGAAGTAAATCCGAGTACACGCGTTTTACTGTATTTTTAGAAGATTCTGGACGAGAAATCATTTTCTTTAAAAGCAACAAATCAGCCCGTTGGTGGATGGAAGTTCCGTATCCGCCTCAAAGTGGAACAAAATATGAGCGGCATCACATGGTTCCATGCAATAAATTGGATTATGACAATGCCATGAATAATGAAATGCCTGATTTGTGGTGGAAGACCTATCAAAAACTCGGATAGGCGCTTGACAAAATTCCGAATTCATTTTATTTTTTCATTTAAATTTCTTATTTTAGCACCTTAAAATATCAATTTCCCATCGGAGATTGCTAGTTTATAATTGTTAAATAAACCATATGCTATTGAAAACCAAGCTATTAACTATCTTGTTAGTTGCAGTAATTGGATCTGTCCAAGCGCAACAAGATAAGCTCGTTACTCACTTTATTTTTGATAAAATGAGTATTAATCCGGGTAAAACAGGTCTTGACTTGTACAATGGAATTTGTGCAACTTCGATTTATCGAAATCAATGGGACAAAGTAAATGGAGCACCGAACTCGGCTATCTTAAACATCGAATCCAATTTGTCTCGTTTTTTACCTGGTGGAATTGGAATTAATTTCTACCATGATGCTATTGGTTTCTCTCGTCAAAATAATTTACTACTCAATTATTCTTATCCTTTTCAAATCGGACGCGAAGGTGTTCTCGGTGTTGGGGTAGGTCTTGGTATCATGAATTATGGGATCGATCCGGAATGGGTTACACCAAGCGGTTTGCCTGCGTCTGCCGATCCAACACTTCCTGTAGGTTTTGGGGCAACTGGTTTTGATGCGAATTTCGGATTGTACTTTCAATCAAAAAATTATTATGTAGGAGTTTCTTCAACTCACCTTTCTGAATCACAGTTGTCAAAGGCTGTAGGAAATTCAGTTCCAACTTTTCAAACAGCACGTCACTACTACCTAATGGGTGGGTACAAATTTAAAGATGTTGCGAATGGGATTATCGATGCTCAAATGTTAGTTCGCACCGATTTAATTAAGTTCTCAGCAGATTTAAATGCACGTTACTTATTTAAGATGGATGGCAAGGATGCTTATGGTGGACTTTCCTTCAGAACTTCAGATGCAATAGCTGTAATGTTGGGTTATTCCCCAATTCCGAAATTTCAAGTGGGATATTCTTATGATATCACTGTAAATAAATTAGCAAGTGTTTCTCGTGGTTCCCATGAGATGATGGTGAAATATTGTTATTTCATACCACCGCCTCCAAAGACCAAAGCGAGACACCCACGTATGTTGTAGTAGGCATACAAAATATAATGTAACCATTTTTATAGTTCTTACGTTATACCCCAAGTTAAAGGAATCCTGTAGCAAGGTAATTTGGATAATGGCAGAACCAAAAACAAAAGAATGAAAAAATTAGTTAGTTTTTTATTTGTATTAAGTTTCTTGTACTCTTGTAGTGATGTAGAAGGGAATTTAGTCGGTGTGAGTGGTAGAGACACCTGGTATCCAGATGTTTTAGGGCCTGGAAAAATGCCGTTAGGGATGGTTTATATTCCTTCTGGTGCTTTTCAGTCTGGTGAAGACGGAGAAGATATCATGGGGATGCACACAGCGCGCAAAAAAACAGTTTCTGTTCCAGCCTTCTATATGGATGCAACGGAAATCTCCAACAACGAATACCGTCAATTTGTACATTGGGTGCGCGATTCTATTGCGCGTGAGAAATTGTACAGAAGAAGTTCTGAGGATGATGCTGAGCGTTGGGTGAATGTTCCAGATAATTTCTTCAAGGAACCTTACCGTACCTTAATTGATATGGGTTCTGACATTCAAGGTGGAAATACACCTTTTCAGTTGTATATGGATTCAACCAATAATGCAAACGCGGATCTTACGTATTTAGCAATGATGGGTAAGTTTGACCAGAAGAACGGAAATAAAAATGCTAAGGTTAAGATTACAAAAGAGTTAGTGAATGGATTTAAATTTGATCCTAAAAAGAATGGTCCATTGAATTTTAAAGATGGTGTGACCATTTCTGATGACGAATTAGCAGGGATTTTTGCAATGTATGCTTTCAAAGGCGCTCCTGCAAAAGGTGGTGCTGCTGATATGAAGGATGATAAAGGTGGTTCAACGAAAACTACTTTTTTCCAAGGTGGTAGAGTTGACAACCGTAAATATTTCACGCTTAATTGGGCTGAACCAGTTGATTACGAAGACCCAGAAGTTGCTTTCCTTTTGTCTGATATGTATTATAGTGCGCAAGAAAGCTTCTACAAAAGAAAAGAAATTGATACGCGTTTACTTTTCTTTGATTATTTCTGGATTGATTACAAAGAAGCCGCACGACGTGGAAAAGTAATTACAAAAGCAATCGATTCACGTAAATCTTTCGCTTACGATAGTTTAAATGGAGAAGCTGCAAATGACTTATACAAAAGAGACCGCAGAGAACCACTTGGGAAAGATTATAAGTCAAACGACGAACACCGTTCGACACTTTACACAGTAGATCAAAACACAAACAAAGTATGGGTCGACACAACTTTATATGTTGATCAGTGGGCTGATGGTGTTACGAAAATCAATGATACAAATAAATTAAAAGGGTCTATTCTTTCTAATCCAGGTCAAGATTTAGACTTAGGTTTCACGAATAGTAAAGGTAGCCATAATGCAATACGTGGACATACGGATAGAAGCCGCTTCATTATCAAAGAGCGTATCAATATTTATCCAGATACACTATGTTGGGTGAGAGACTTCACATATGCGAACCATACACCAATGGCTCAAAATTATTTCTGGAATACGGCATATGATAACTATCCTGTAGTTGGGGTAACATGGCCACAAGCAAAGGCATTCTCTGTTTGGCGCACGCAAATTTTCCATTCTTGGTTACAATCAAACGGTGACTTATTTGTAAACGACTTCCGTTTACCAACAGAAAGTGAATGGGAAAGAGCAGCTCGCGGAGATTTAGATATGGCTGAATATCCTTGGGGTGGACCATACATTAGAAATAACAGCGGATGTTTCTTGGCCAACTTTAAGCCGATGAGAGGTCGTTATTTTGAAGATGGTGGATTCTATACGGTAAAAGTTTATTCTTACAATCCTAATGGTTTTGGTCTATATTGTATGGCTGGAAACGTGGCAGAATGGTGTTCAACAGCATTTGATCCGTCCGCATATGAATTCGAAACGGATATGGCATCAGATTATGAATACGACGCAAAAGATGGAGACCATCCAGCTAAAAAACGTAAAGTACTTCGTGGTGGTTCATGGAAGGATATAGGCTTCTATTTAATGAATAGCACTCGTACGTTTGAATACCAAGATACGGCGAAATCGTATATCGGATTCAGAAATACAATGACTCACTTGGGTCGTGGTGGAAAAAGTATCGAACAGGAAAATGGAGAAGAAATCCAAAGCGATATTTCAATTAAGTAATCAATGTTTAATCTATAGTTTAATTTAAAATCAAAAGTTATGAGTGGTAATGGTGGTTTTTTTGCTTCAAGAAAGTACAAGTTGTTTGTTAAATACCTTTCTGGATTTGGAGCATCAGTGGTAATTGTTGGTGCGTTATTTAAAATTATGCACTGGCCTGGATGTGACATCATGTTGATCGCAGGTTTGTTAACGGAGGCAGGTATCTTTGCGTTTATCGCTCTTGAGCCAATGCATGAAGATCCAGACTGGACACGCGTTTTCCCTGAATTAGCTGTACATGAAAACAATGAAGAAAATCGTTTAATGCCCTTATTGAAAAAAGGTGGATTAGGTGGCGGTGGTGCTGCTGACGGTTTAGCGAAAGAATTAGATAAAGCAGGTATCGACCAAAACCTTTTAGCACGTTTGAAAGATGGTATGTCAAACCTTGCCGACAATGCTAAATCATTGGGTGCAGTAGCAACTGCAGCTGGTGCAACAGACTCTTATGTGAAAAGTTTAGAAACAGCTTCAGCTAGTTTAACTAAATTGACTGATCAATATGCTGCTTCAGCTCAAGCAATTGCCGGAATTTCAACAGAAGGACAAGGTAATTTTGGTTCTGAAATGCAAAAATTAGGTCAAAACTTAGGTGCTTTGAATAATGTATACGAGTTACAATTGAAGTCTTCTCAAGACTATTTAGATTCTCTAGGACAAATGAGCGCACTTCAAGAAAACATCAAAAATATTATGACGGATCTTGCTGCTTCAGCAAAAGATACTTCATCTTACCGTGAAAACATGTCTATGTTGTCTCAAAACTTAACGGACTTGAACAACGTATATGGTAACATGTTGAAAGCTATGAAAGCTTAATATTAGTACGTACTAATTTATTTTATTTACAAACAAACTAATAGCTAGAAATTATGGCAGGTGGTAAGGAAACCCCAAGACAGAAGATGATTGGTATGATGTACCTCGTTTTGACTGCTCTTCTTGCATTGAATGTTTCCAAACAAATTTTGGATGCGTTCGTTGCAATTGAAGAAAACATTCAACGTGGTAGCATTACCCAATTGGAACGCGGTAACGCTGCGAAAAGTGCCTTGATTGAAGAAATGAATTCAACGGCAAACGATGAATCAGGGAAAGCCAAAATGAAAAAGATCAAGAAATACCTAGGTATGATTGAGAAAATTGATAAAGAGGCAGGTTCTTTAATTAAATACATTGATGACATCAAAATCGAAATGATGACGAAGTCAAATGAAGATGTGAAAACCGTTAAAGATGAAGATGAAAAGGTAATCGTTTGGAAAAAATATGATCCTAAATTCCCTTTACAGCCAACTCGTTTAAATTTAATGGCTGTTCAAGCTAAAGATCAATTTGATATTCCAATGCATGAAATCGTTGGTTCTGAAATTACAAAGTTGGACCCAACAAAGCACGGATTGAAATTGTGGAAACGTTATAATGGGTTCCGTAAATTTATTGTTGAAACAACTGGTACTTACTTAGAAGGAGAGAAAAATAACTGGAAAGTGAAAGTTTCTGATGTCAATGATAATATGCCAAACTTGAAGTTGCAAGAGAAAATTGCTGCAATGCTTAAAGCTAAGCCTAATAAAGTAAATCCTGAAGATGAAGAAGTTCTTCTTGGTCTTTATCAGGAATTGACGAAAATCGAGTTCGCAGATCACCATGAGCAAAAGAACATTCACTGGATGGGACGTACATTTGATCACGCACCAATGGTTGGAGCTCTAGCTTCATTGTCTTCAATGCAGAATGAAATATTAAGTGCTCGCGCTAAAGCAGTGAACTTATTGAAAAGTAAAGTAACTGTTGGAGAATTTTCATTTAATAAAATTCAACAATTAGTTAGCGGACCTGGTGTAGCTACAGAAGGTGAAGATATCGAGTTGAAAGTGACGATGGCCGCTTATGACTCAGATAACAATCCAGAAGTTACAGGTTCAGGTTCTATTACCGTTAAAGATGGTATTGGTACAGTTAAAACGCGTGCTTCAGGTGCTGGAGAAATGAATTTAAGCGGTACAGTTATGATTCGCAACAAGTCAGGAGTAGAATACCGTAAACCTTGGTCTTGGAAAGTTTCTATTGCTAAACCACAGGGTTCTATTTCCTTGCCAGAGTTAGCAGTTTTATATTTAGGTTATCCTAATAAAGTAGTTCCAGTTGTTGCAGGAATGGTTAGTTCAAGCATTACGATTGATAAAGGTACTTGTACACCTTCCCCAATTACGGTGAATGGAGTAACACAAAAAGGGTACATTGTGAAACCAAATGGTGCTGGATTCGCTACGATTACATTAACAGCTAAGGATAAGGATGGTAAATCTAAATCATTTGGTCAATTTAAGTACAAAATCAGAATGCTTCCTAGACCGAATGTTGAGCAAACTACGATTTCAAAATCTGGTGGTAACGTAACAGTTGGATTAGGTCAAGATTCACCATTATCTGCATTATCGTTTACAGTAACAGGTGGTAGAATAACAGTTGGAGATAATGAGCCGATTAATTTTACGGGATCAAGAATTCCTTCAAGTGCTTTAGCTAAGGCAAGAGTAGGTAGAATGGTTACTGTTGAAATTAAGTATAACAAATCAACAGGAGGTTCTGAATCTGTTTCTACTGGACTTAAAGTGACACAGTAAAATTTCAAGTTATGAAAAAAGTAATTTTTGGTTTAGGTTGTTTGTGCATAACAGCTGCATTCGGACAAGGTGGGATGCAGTCAGGTGACTTAAGAGGTCCCGCAAATGTGCTGCCGAATGGTGTAATAGATGGTGTTGTTTTAAAGGAAGAAGTTCCTGTAAGACAAGCTATCCAACCGGAATTTGTCCGTGAAGCTGATTTGGTTTGGTCTAAACGTGTTTTTTCACGTATTGATTCGCGTGAAAAAATCAATCATGAAATCTTTTTTCCTTTTGATAATTTTGATGGCGATCCTCTAGGTGGTAGCTTGTATAATCCAGCGAATAGAAGTGAAATTGATGATCCAAGATGGAATAAAGACCAACAAAGATGGTCTTTATGGACAATCATACTAAGACATGTCATGCTGGGTGACCTTACGGTTTATCAAGTATCAAGTCCTGATTATACAACTCAAGAAGATGGCTACAGCTTAAGATATCCAATTGCTCGAGTAGATAAAGATGATTATTTTACTTCTGGAACATACCGCGACAGAGTAAATAAAGTAATAAGCTCGCGAGCGAAAGGTGCAGAGTTTCAAATCGAACTTACTGCCGTAGGTGGTGGAAAAGTTCCGATATTGAAAACCAACCAAACGTTGCAACAGTACATGGATTCATTGAAGAGCGATATTAACTTAGCTGAAATGAATAAGGACATCATTGATATGTATGTTTCTGAACCACAAACTTTACAGCGTTACTGGGATAATGGTGATGAAGGTTTCAACATTTCTTATGATGACATTGTAAGCTACGTAGGTTCAAGTCATATTATTGCGTACAACATTAAGGAAGATTGGTTCTTTGACAAAGAACGTTCTTTGTTGGATCGTCGTATTATCGCTATTGCTCCTGTTGCAAGATATAGTAGCGTTGAACAAAAGGACCCAAGTCAACCAAAAGAACGTGGTAAATTACTTGTATATGATTTGGAAGGAACTCCTTATTTAGGCGCGGATAAATATACTGAGCAAGTAGAAGAGAATGAAATGTTTTGGTTGTACTTTCCTGAATTACGTAACGTGATCATTAACTATTACGTTTACAATGATCAAAACGATGCGCAATGGATGTCGATGGATGATTTATTCTGGAAACGTAAGTATATTTCAACCATTTACAAAGTTTCTGATAAATTCGATCGCGAGATTCAAGATTACAAATACGGTGTAGATGCATTGTATGAAGCAGAGAAAATCAAAGAAGAAATTCGCACATGGGAACATGATGTTTGGAATTTTTAATATTATCGTATAATTTGAAAAGCCTCGTTGTTAGACGGGGCTTTTTTATTTTAATTTTGTAAGGTGAAGTGGATAGGAAATAGAATCAGTTTTGTTGACCAAAGATCTAAAACGACAATCGTTGTGGATCCAGAAAAAAATGTTTGGATTAACGCAATTATGGGTTCATGGCTTGCCATGTGGTACGCTATTGGTGGAACTGTATTTTGGGCCTTGAATGTAATGCCTCTAAAAGAACAAGAAGTCATCATCTTATGGGTTTTTGTGGTGTTTTGGTGTTACTATGCCTTTCGTGTAACCAAATCGTTTCTGTGGATCATGTTCGGACAAGAATTCATTAAAATTGATGAACGAGCATTTCACTTGAAGAAAAGTATTTTGTCTTACGGGAAGTCTCATCCATACTACTTTGATAACATTAAGAATATGACCTACGAAATACCAAAACAAGGGTCCTTACAAGGGATTTGGGAATCTTCTCCGTGGGTAAATGGTGCTGAACGGTTTTCTTTTGATTATTTTCAAAAAAAAATAACATTCGGAAGAAAATTATCTGAAAAAGAGGCAAAAGTGCTTTCTCAGCTGATCACAAAAAAAATTCAAGAAAATTCAAAAAAATAATATGTACGGTTCAATCAAAGAGTTTTTAGCGCAAGAATTGGCTTCCATTGAAGAAAATGGACTTCTAAAAAAAGAACGCGTAATCACCAGTCCTCAAGGAGCGAAAGTGAAGATTTCTTCCGGTGAAGAGGTGGTCGTAATGTGTGCCAATAATTACTTAGGGTTGTCCTCACATCCTGATGTAGTATCTGCAGCTAAAAATGCGCTAGATTCACATGGATTTGGTATGTCTTCGGTGCGCTTTATTTGTGGAACACAGGATATCCACAAGGAGTTGGAAGCAAAGATTGCACAGTTCTATGGAACGGAGGATACGATTTTATACGCTGCTGCGTTTGATGCAAACGGTGGTGTTTTCGAGCCATTGTTTACGGACCAGGATGCGATTATTTCTGATGAATTGAACCATGCGTCTATCATTGATGGTGTTCGTCTTGCTAAAGCAGCAAGATACCGTTACAAACACTCTGACATGCATGATCTAGAGGAACAATTAATTAAAGCGCAAGATCAACGTTTTCGTGTAATTGTAACAGATGGCGTTTTCTCAATGGATGGAGACATTGCCAAAATGGACCAAATTTGTAATTTGGCGGATAAATACGACGCTCTTGTAATGACGGATGAATGTCATTCTGCAGGATTTATTGGTAAAACAGGAAGAGGAGTGCCAGAACATTGTGGTGTGATGGACCGTGTAGATATCATTACCGGTACACTTGGTAAAGCCTTAGGCGGTGCCATGGGCGGATACACTACAGGTAAAAAGGAAATCATTGAAATGCTTCGTCAACGTTCGCGTCCATATTTATTTTCTAACTCATTGGCTCCGGCAATCGTTGGAGCATCGATTAAAGTTTTCGATATTCTCAGTTCAACAACTGAATTACGTGACCGTTTGGAAGAAAACACACGCTATTTCAAAAAACAAATCATAGAAGCTGGTTTTGACATTAAACCTGGTGATTCCCCGATTGTTCCAATTATGTTATATGACGCTGCGCTTTCTCAAGAATTTGCGAATCAGTTATTAGAAGAAGGTGTTTATGCTATCGGTTTCTTTTATCCGGTAGTAGCGAAAGGACAAGCACGCATTCGCACCCAAATTTCTGCAGCACATTCAAAGGCAGAGTTAGACAAAGCGATTGCAGCATTCATTAAAGTGGGTAAGAATTTAAAGGTCATCTAATTAAATTAATTACAAATGATTCCTAAAATGAAATCCAAAGAGTTGTCCAAGTTTTTTTTACTGGTTTTTGTCAGTCAGTTATTCTTAGTGACTTTGGTTTCATTTTCATTAGATTCAACCATTATTTCTTTCGATTCAGAACTTACATCAGATGGTGATTTTTCTGATGAATTAGATGCGGATGAAGGTGACTTTTCCATCCTAATGGAAGAAGAACTCGAAAAGGAATATTTTTCAAATTCAGAAATGAATCTATTATTTCCAGAGAATTCGAACGTTTTTTTCAATTATATACATTCAAAATCCCGTATTTCACTTTTTAAACACCATTTACCTCCCGAGTACGTTTTTTAATAAAGAATTAATTTTTTACTTAAAGCGTTTGATATTATGGGTATGTTTAAGCGATTCATTGGGAAAGATTTCCTCGCGGGTCTAGTAGTTTTTTTAGTGGCATTGCCACTTTGTCTTGGAATAGGTTTGGCCTCTACAAATGTGGAGAACATCCCCTCCTTACCTAGTGTTTTTCCCGGACTTTTAGCCGGTGTAATTGGAGGGATTGTCGTTGGTTTATTAAGTGGTTCGCGTGTCGGAGTATCTGGACCCGCTGCAGGGTTAATTACCATCATCATTTCATCCATCAGTATCTTAGGAAGTTACGAAGCATTCTTAGTCTCCGTCATATTGGCTGGAATTATTCAATTGATTTTTGGATTTTTCAAATTAGGAATCATAGCAAAGTATGTTCCAACTTCGGTGATAAAAGGAATGCTAGCAGCAATCGGCATCACGTTAATCTTGAAGGAAATCCCCCATTTACTGGGTTATGACAAAGATTTTTTTGGAGATGAATCGTTTTGGCAATTTGATGGACACAATACGTTTACAGAGTTAATCTATTCAATGAATGCTTTCCAAGAGGGATCCGTATTAATTGGTATAATTTCTATTTTGTTCATTCTGTTTTGGGACAAACCTTTCTTTAAACAAAACCGCTTATTCAAGTTAATTCCTAGTGCTTTAATTGTGGTAGTAATTGGCGTTGTCATTCAATTAATAATTAAAGGAACATTTCTCGAAGTTAGTGCGAAACATTTGGTTCAATTACCAGTTTTAAAAAGTTTTGAGGAGGTTTCTAAAGTTCTTTTTTTTCCGGATTTTAATGCTCTTGGAAATTGGCAGGTTTATTCCATTGCCATAACTATTGCACTTGTAGCCAGTTTAGAAACTTTATTAAGTGTTGAGGCTACAGATAAGTTGGATCCTGAAAAAAATACGACACCAACAAGTCGAGAACTTTCCGCACAGGGTATTGGAAATATTTTATCTGGATTTATTGGTGGTCTGCCCATTACCCAGGTTGTGGTAAGAAGTTCGGCGAATATAGATGCCGGTGGAAAAACGAAGTTTGCAACAGTGGTACATGGAATCCTTTTAATTTTGGCCATCCTACTTTTACCAGTGCTTCTGAATCAAATTCCTTTAGCTTCTCTTGCTGCAATTTTAATTATGGTAGGTTACAAATTGACAAAAGCAGGATTGTTTAAAGAAATGTACTTGAAAGGAATGGATCAGTTTATTCCGTTCATTCTCACAATAGTCGGTGTACTCTTTACGGATTTATTAAAGGGTATTGGAATAGGACTCATTGTCTCAATTTACTTTATTCTACGAAGAAACTTTCAAAATCATTTTACAAAGACAGAGTCAAAAGGTGAATTACATATTACTTTGTCGGAGGAAGTAACCTTTTTAAACAAGGTGGGAATACATACACTATTGGAGAATGCCGCTCCTCAATCAAAAATCACAATAGATGCTAGTAATTGTAAAAGTATTGATCATGACATACTAGAATTATTAGAAGAGTTTAAAAAATACGGGTCAGTTCATAAGGAAATCGATTTCCAACTGATCAATTTTCAACATTTAAGATAACATTCACATGGATAACTTATATAATCAATTTTTACAGAATAATAAAAAGTGGGTGGCTTCCAAATTGGAAAAAGACCCTGAGTATTTTAAGCGTTTGTCGTTAGGACAAAGTCCACCAATATTATGGATTGGATGTGCTGATAGCCGTGTTCCGGCAAATGAAATAATCGGTGCAGAACCGGGAGAGGTTTTCGTTCATCGTAACATTGCTAACATGGTGGTACATTCGGATATGAATATGCTTTCTGTTTTGGACTATGCGGTAAACGTATTGAAGGTAAAACACATTATTGTTTGTGGACATTATGGTTGTGGAGGTGTTCAAGCCGCAATGACCAATAAACACATCGGATTGATCGATAATTGGATTCGACACATTAAAGATGTTTACCGTTTTCATCAGGATGAATTAAATGCTATAGAAAATGAAAAGGATCGCTTTAATCGATTTGTAGAGTTGAATGTAGTGGAACAAGTTTTGGATTTAGCAAAAACGTCTATTGTTCAATCTGCATGGGAAAGTGGTCAATTAGTCCATGTTCATGGATGGGTTTATGATATCCACGACGGAATAATCAAAGATTTGGAAATTAATCTGAAGGACAATAAATCACTATCTGATGTATATCAATTAGATATTTAAGAAGAGATAAAAAGGACAATGAAAATTGTCCTTTTTTATTTTAAGCGTTTTTTTAAGGACAAATGATCGATTTCAAAACGAGTATTTTTTGAGTTTCCAACCAAAAAACAATGGTATTCACAAGGGAAGTTTTGTGTTTGAAAACTAAGGTTTACACGAATGGCTTTTTTTGATATTCCAGGAAAAGAACCAATACTCCTAGTGTAAAACCAAGTAATGGCTTTCGTTTCTGGGTGTATATATTCCAAGTAACAAACATTAGCAACTGGTTTGCTCCAATCCGGGTAATAGTCAAAAGATAAGTCATACCATTCATTGGGTACTAACTTTGTTGAATCAACAGTTAAAATGGTGTTGTAATTTTCGATCAATCCGTTAAACCGTCCTTTTTTAATAAGTACTCCCCATTTTTTCTTATCGTTAAATTCATCCTTTAAAACCACTTGGTAAGAATATGGATCCTTCCACACCTTCCTTTGCTTCCCAATGATTTTTAGGTCGGCTAATTTATTATGAAAATAGGGTTTGCTTTCATCAAAGATGAGTTGTTCATCTTCTACATACAATCCATTTTCATTTGGATGAATAAGTAATAATGAGTGATTAAGATCTAAACGATGACTTTCTTTTACATTAAAAAACTGAAAATACTGTATTGTCTGCTCTTGTGACGTTCTTCCCATCATCACCGCATTAATGGGGATTCCCGTGTGAGCAGAAATTAAAAAGGAGTATAGCAGTGCCTCTTTCGACGCTTCTTTTCCATATGTTTCTGATCCCACATGAAACCAAGGAATCGGTAAAATGGCATCATATTGATTTTTTCCATTTCTGCTCTTTGAAATGAGTTGCTTTTGTTCCGAAGTCAAATTTTTTAACTGAAACAAGTTTGGCAAATACGTTTCAGGAATAGATAATAAGTTCCAAGATTCCACGAATTGGATTCCAATTAGAAGGGAAACAACCGAGGTAATAAGATAAGAATTGTTTTTTTTACGTTTTGAATAACGGTTATAAAGGCTTGATAACAACACGAATCCCAACACCCCAGTAACATAATAAAAAGGCCAAGAGAACCTGCCTAAAGCCCTAAATTGTTTTAGAAAGGGAAACAGGTCTAACCATTCTGGATTTCCGTTAAATGGAAATCCAAAAGATAAAATCAAAAGAATCGATGCCCCGATGAAATAAAGGAGCAAGTTTCGATGTATTTCCCCGAAGTATGAAAATCGTTGACGAAGTCGCGGAATACCGATGAACATTCCAACTACTAGCATAAGAATTGTTAAGTAACCAAGATATGCTTGTCCTTCCCATTGTACTTCTTTGAAGGTTACAAATGTTTCCATCCACCGGTAAATTGAACCTTTTGGGGGCAGGAAAATACTTTTCCAGTGAGCTTGATATTCAAAAAATCCGTAAGGATTCACTGGGCGATCTGTTATGGGATCACTTAACTTTAAGAACAATTGCATGAATAACACCGGACTCAAAATAGGGATTAGATCGGAAAGCCTTTTCTTCAAGGTTAATGGGCGCTTAAATTGCTGAAAAAACCAGTCAAGTGAGTAGAATAGCGTTATCATAAATCCCAAATAGGGATGCATGAAATACCAAAATAATTGATTGGCAATGGCAATGATTAACCAACTAACTTTGTTGTATCCTTCTTTTAAGCGAATTAGAATGTACCAAGAAAGCGGAAAAAAAAGCGCATAAGCAAGGCTAAGATGACTAAACAAACGCGGGAATTGCGGCTGTAACAGGAAAAGGGAAAAGGCTCCTAAAAGTGCAATCCATGTTTCCGTTTTAAACTTTTTGAGTATCAAATAAATAAATAGTGGAGTTAACCATAAACTCACGATTAAACTCATGTGTATTAAGGCGATTCCATAAGGCTTTAAAAATGGGAGCGCTTGTACAAGCCAAGCTAGTAAAGGAAATCCATCTGTAAATAAATAGTGCTCACCATGAGGGAAGTTCATCCCATTAAAGTGTAAAAAGGAATCATCGTAATGGGTGTGGTAGAAAAAACTAAAATACGCTTTGAGTCCATCTCCTTCACCTACTAGTAAAATGTCATTTGGATGAAAGACAAGTTGAGGGAACATCCAACAAATAAAAATGGCAGGAAGGATAAGTAAACTAATCTTCGCACCTTGTTTTTTTAAAAATTCACGCATTAGGTTTCAGATTGAATGTCATGATTGAATGTTTCAAATCAACATGTTCTTGTGCGATAACCTCCTCAACTATTCGTTTCCTCATGGCAATTAAATAATGAATTAAAGTTAATGAAATGATTGAGTTCGATTGCCTAATTTCTGACAATTTTACTCATCCCAATGATCCGTTCGGAACGGAATTAAAGGCAATCCAGCACTATTTTTGATGTTTCCAACCTGGTAATTTTTAAAGCAATATCGAAGTGCGTAAAAGGTCGTTCCAGTTTCAAGTGGAATAATAATGGTGTGCTTATCTTGACCTATTTTGGCGTAAACTGGATGAAATTCATGCGCCGCATCAGCAAGTTCAAAACCGATGATCGCTTCTTCATTCTGCAGTCCTTGGTAGGTGTGATCAAAATATAAAATCACCGAATCGTATTGGATTTCGATGTGGTTAAAATTTGGAGATTGTGCTTGTATCGTATCGCAGTCATAGGTTTCTAATAAGGATAAATTTCCTAATCTTTCACCGATAGGACGTTTATTACTAGGGTGAATACACGTCGATTCGGAAACGGGGACTATATCATTCGTTGAAACTAAGCCCGCATTTGAGAGTGAATGCGTAGCAATAAATTGTGCTTCACGGACTTTTGCTGGTTCACTGATACTTTCATATAAATACGGTGCGATTTCCACAACGTAAAAGGGCAAGTCTGGATTATCAAACGTAAAACGCCAGAGATAAGCGAGGTCTTGAAGTTTTTGTGAATAGGTAGCTGACCGACCAACATTTCCTTCTCCCTGATACCAAACAAATCCTTTAATTTGATAATTTCTTAAAGGTCTAATCATCCCTTGGAACATGACACATGGACGCAAATTACTCATCGAATCTGGAATGTTTGTATTGGTGGGATAGTCGGGGTATTTTTCTACTGTGCTTTGGTTCAACCAGCCTTCAATCGTTGAGCCGCCATAGCTGCTGTTAATAATGCCAATCGGACAGTTTAGTGTTTTTTGTAATTGTTGTGCGTAAGTATATCCGACAACACTAAAGGAGGATGCATTTTTTGAGGTACTCAGCAACCAATTTCCTTTTGCAGAAATCGTTGGTGCATAGGAAGCTGTTTTTTCAATATTGAACATTCTTATACCGCTTTCTTCATTAAATGCTTCCATTTCGTTCATCGCGTTTGCAATGGGTTGATTGCGGTAGCCAGAATAAGTCATCGCCATGTTTGATTGTCCGGCGCAGAGCCAAACTTCACCAATGAGCACATTTTTTAAGGTTAGCGGTGAGCCGTCAGATATGATAATGCTTTGTTTTTCAAAGGTTCCCTTGGGTGTAAAAAGGCTAAGTTCCCAGGATCCATCTTGTTTTGCTTTGCACGAGAAAAGGGTGTTGGTCCAACTTACGCGAACAGTAATATTTTTTTTCGTGGTAGATGTCCCCCATAACTTCACGACGCTTTTTTGCTGTAAGACCATGTTATCACTCAGAATCATCGGTAATTTAATGGTTGCATGGAGCTGTAAACGAATCAATAACAGAAGAAGGAGAAATGGTATTTTTTTCATGAACGCAATTTAATAGAACGAAATTAATGAAATGCGTTGGTCACCAAGCTAAATCTCCTCAAAATAATAAACTTCGATCTCATGACAATTTAGAGTAAATGAAAGGAATTACGATAACATTGATTAAATTTGAGTAATTGTCCAATAAATATAGTCTTAAGTAATGTCCGTCCTACGTAAATTGTTCCAATTCGAGATTTCAGAAAATAGAATATTTGGGTTGGATGTATTGCGATTTATTGCCATTTTCATGGTCTTACTCGGACATAGTTTAATTCTCGTTCCGCAAGAATATAAAAAATCGGTGAATCCATTTTTATACGATGGTGTCGCTATATTCTTTGTGTTGAGCGGCTTTTTAATTGGAGGAATCCTTGTTAAAATCCTGAATAAACAAGCTGCTACATGGCCAGGACTTCTAGATTTTTGGAAGCGACGTTGGATGCGAACATTACCTGTATACTTAGTAGTTCTCTTTTTCCTTTTTGCCTATACCTTGATTTTCTTCCCAGTTAATTTCCCGAAGGAATGGATTCGTTTTTTCTTTTTCACGCAAAACATTTTTGGGCATTATCGTCCTGGATTCTTTGCAGAGGCCTGGAGTTTGAGCATCGAAGAATGGTTTTATTTATCCGTTCCGTTGATTCTTTTCGTGGCCTTAATGGTATTTAAGTCCTCTACGAAATGGACCATTCTAATCGTTTCTGTTGGATTATTGACGGCGATAACTTATTACCGTTATTATTTGTATCATTCTTATGGCATTTCGGACAATCCAAATCCATATCAAATAAAATTATTTAAAAAGTTTTTAAGTTACGGCATCGATTACCAAGTGATTCCGCGTTTGGATTCCATTATGTTTGGTGTTTTAGCTGCGTTTATTGCCTTCTATTATCCAAAAATATGGAATGCAAAATGGAACATACTATTGGTATTTGTTGGATTATATTTACTCTATTATTCGAAGTTTCAAATGGGTAAAAGTTATGGGCCTTTTGCGAATATTTGGTGTCCAACGTTGAAGTCATTAGCAGTATTCTTCATGTTGCCGTTTATGTCTAACCTTCGAAGAGGATTAGGAAAATGGACCACTTGGATTTCTTTCTTCAGTTTGATTTCCTATTCGATGTACCTCGTGAATTTAAACGTCGTAACAATCGCTATCATCAAACATACCATCCATGGGAACTATAGTGTTGGTAAGTTTGTCGCGGGAGAAGGGTGGGTCTTCGATTACATGCTTTTTTGGATTTTCACCATTTCAATTTCATATGTTTTATATCAATGGATTGAAATTCCGTTTATGAAAATGCGGGACAAAAAACGTACTTGATACGATTTATGAAAATCCTAAAAATCGCTATAGTCTGCCTTCTGACTTCTTTGTTGGCATTTGTGGTATATCATTTTCAATCGAAGGAGGAAACTTCTTTTTTTCTAGGTAGCGACAAGCGTATTCAATATGTTGGACGCTTTGATTTTTCAGATGAACAAGCGCCAAAAACATGGGCACCAGGAGCATACCTTGAATTTGATTGCATTGGAACGGAGGCATTCATTACGATTGAAGATGAATTGAGATTTGGTAAGACGCATAATTACATTCAACTCGTGATAGATGGTCATTCCAAACGAATCAAGCTAAAGGGGAAATTAAATAGAATTCAATTATTTACTGGTAAACAGTCTAAAAAACACCATGTATTAATCTGTAAAAACACAGAAAGCGCTGTTGGTTACCTAAAAATCCGTGGAATTCAGTGCAAACAATTAGTCCGTTCATTAAAAAGGAAGAAGCTTGTTTTTGAGTTTATAGGAGATTCCATCACGTGTGGTAACGGAGCTGATTCCTCTAGTTGTTCCTTTGGAAAAGGCACATGGTACGATTACCACAATGCGTATTTCAGTTATGGAGCTAGGTTAGCCCGTGTTTTTGAAGCAGATTGGATCTTAAGTGCTGTTTCTGGTATAGGTATGCACCATAGTTGTTGTGGTATCAAGCATTCTATGCCGGACGTATACGAACATGTTGGTTTTCATCAAGAGCATGAAAAGTGGTCTTTTCGCATTAAACCGCACATCGTTTTTATTACGCTTGGTCAGAATGATGGTTCAAAGGCGATGCATGAATACGAAAAAAATTATTTGTCGTTTTTAAAACGTCTGCGCAAACAATATTCTACGAGTCATTTCATTTGCAGTACAAGTCCAATGGCTGATCGTGAATTAAAAGAAAAAATGAATGCAAGTATTCGAAAAATTGTTCGAATACAAAAAGAAAAAGGTGACAATAAAGTACATTCCTTTTCATATGAAGGCATCTATACCGATGGGTATGACAAGCATCCAACGATTACTCAACATCAACAAATGAAGGATGAATTGCTTCAATTTGTTCGTTCACAAAAAGCATTTCAGGGATTTAGTAACCATGATAAATGCGATCGTTTTAATAAAAATACGAAGTGAGAAAAATCCTAGGTTACTTGTTCCTTTTACTGTTCCTTTTTTTCAAAATAGAATCGAGTCATACGTGTAGCATGTACAAATTGACGCTACATGGAAAAACGTATGTGGGATGCAATGAAGATGCTTGGAGAAACACTCCGCGCATCTGGTTTGAGACAAAAGGAAACGCTGCATATGGCGCAGGATTTACTGGTTCACGATTTGATGGGTCGAATGGTTATGCGCCTCAATCTGGAATGAATGAGGTAGGTCTTTCCTTTTCTCGACTGGCATCATTTACTCCTAAGCGAAAAGTGAATGGAATCCTTAAGCCAATTTTAAATCAGACTAAATTTTTAAAGCAAATTTTACATTCGTGTCAAACAGTTGAGGATGTGCAAAAGGTCATGTGTCAATTCGACCGTTCGACCTTTATAGAAGATGTGCTTATTTACATCGATAAATCGGGAAAGTACTTGGTTGTGGAACCCTATTCTCTGCAAATCGGAACGAAAGACACATACGTATTATCCAATTTTTGTCCTTCTATTACTTCCAAAAAGGAAGCGAGAAAACTTAATCGATACCGTAAAGGGCTGGACTTGTTAAAATTGAAGCAAGATACGACACTGTTGTTTTTACGATCCGTGTCTGATTCGATGCATGTTTGTAGACCAAAAATAGGCGATGGAACCTTGTTGACTTCGATATGGAATCTGCATGATGGAAGTATACATCTTTATTTTTATCATGATTTTAATCGGGGTATTTCGTTTCATTTGAAGGAAGAATTGCAAAAGGGTGATCACCTTCTTCCTATTGAATCGTTGTTTTCGAAAAACACAGAATTTGAAAAATTAAGTACGTATAAAACCACAAAAAACACCTTGTGGTTGATGTTTGCCATGATGGCTTTTTCCTGCACATTGTTTTGCTCAGCGCTTTATTTTATGATAAGTTTCATCCGAAAAAAAGACGAATACAACTACGTAAAGGTTTTACTTTCCCTTCTTGGAGTCGTGATGAGTTATTACGTATTTATCTTGTCTACACACCAATCTATCTTTTATTTTCAAGCACCTTATGAAGATCGATTTAGTAGGCTTGTAAGTCTAGCGGCCTATGTACCAAATCTCCTTGTCCTTTCATTTCTCCCATTATTTTATTGGAATTACCTTGTTTTTAGAAGAAAGTATTGGACCTTGATTTCGCGGTATCTATACCTTCTAAGCACCCTAATTTACGGCATTCTACTGTGCTTTTTCTTTTATTGGCGCTTATTTTGGATCTGAATAGAGTTGCCTTATTTATCCCTCAAATTCATGTAAGAAACAGTTTTTTTTCTGTAAGCTGAATTCTTTGAAATGACAAGACCTTTGTCTAGCAGTAACAATATCGTTACGCGTTAAAAAAATCAGATGTTACAATTGACTGTTGGATTTAGAATCTAATTGATTTTACCGATTATAAACTTATTTTAAAGAGCTTTTAGGTGCTCTTTTTTTTTGCGCATATGTTGAAAAGTGTCTTATTCTAGTTGGTGCTAATCCCATTTAGATGATTCCATGATATTGGTGACAAAATGACTAAAATATTCTTACTTTCGTCCTCATTCAAATTTGGCACAGATGTTAAAAAAGTTCTTGTTTTTTTTCGTTCTTATTTTTTGCGAAATTCCAAGTTTCTTCTCGCAAAACTATTATATACTTTCTTCAAAAGATTCAGTTCCATGTCAAAGCATCAACTATTTCAACACCAATGCACAAGGTAAAATGGTGGAACTCGAATTTGTCAATTTGCAAAATGAAACGATTCGTTGGTCAAAAAATGAAATACCAGGAATTGATAAAATCAGTCAAGATGGTGTGCTTTATGTGAAAATGCCGCTAAAAATTGATAAGCCAGATGGCTATTACCGTTATGGTAAAAGAGTCGTCAGCGGAAAAATGATTGTCGATGTATTTGATGACGTTCAAACAAGTTATCGATTGAAAGAGAATTTTGACGGTTCCTTTAACCAGCAAGGTGTGATGAAACAAACAACGGAAGGAATTTACATTCGTCGTGTCAAACTCCCAACAGGACAAGTTTATGAAGTTTCAGGACTTAAGGCGCTTAAATCTTTGAAAGCAATCCAAGCGTTCATGTTTGCCTGTGAAGCCTATAAAATCGAATACGAGTCCAATCCAAAATACCAAACATGCACCTTTGAAGAGGCAGTGGCGGATTTTAATAAGATGTGTCCGTAAAGTAAAAAAGGAATGAGTTTGCTTAGTAGCCCTGCCAGGAATCGAACCTGGACCGAGCGTTTAGGAAACGCTAATTCTATCCGTTGAACTACAGGGCTATGTAACAAAGTTACGTTATTTCTCTGCTAACACCTTCCAAACTTGATTCGCTGCAAGGTCCCAACTGAATTGCGAAGAACGGTCTAATGCTTTTTCTGATAAACTTGAATGCAATGTTGAATTCCCGGCTAATTCACTCATTTTATCCATGATGTCTTTTACTGAAAATGGATCACAATAAATCGCAGCATCACCTGCAATTTCTGGCAAACAACTCGTGTTAGCACTGATAATAGGCACACCACAGCGCATTGCTTCAACTAAAGGTATACCAAATCCTTCAAAATAGGGAACGTAACTTAAGGCAAATGCTGCTCCTGTCACACGACTTAAATCTTTTGTTGATAAATGTCCAAGAAAATGAACGCGAGCTTTGGTTTCATTTGTAAGATTGAATGCTTCTTGTTTCCACATGGCATTTCCAACAATGACTAAATCGATTTCGGAATTCAGCAGACTAAAATCTGAAAAAGCATGCACCAAACGTTGGATGTTTTTTCTTGGATGAAGTGAGCCAACAAAGAGAAAATAAGGTTTGCCATTCGTGTATTGTAGACGTATTTCGGTGATTTCTTCTTTTATTAATGCACGAAATTCTTCACTGATTCCATTATAAACCACAGAGATTTTAGTGCTTGAAATCCCATAGTTTTGAATGATATCTTCTTTGGAAAAGTTTGAAACGGTCAAAATTCGGTTCGCTTTACGGGCAAACTTCGGAAAGAAAAAACGAAAATATCGGGACACTAACCACGGTAAGTCTTGTGGATAATGTTCGAAGTTTAAATCGTGGATGGTCGCAATTTGTGGAACCGATGATCTCAATGAACAAAATCCATCTGGTGACCAAAGAAGATCGATTCGGTGTTTTTTCATCGCCCTTTTCAAACTCCATTCAAACCAAAGTATCCATAAAAGAGGATGCCGTGTTGGTGGATATAATACCACCGTTTTCACATTGCTTGGAAAGACAAATTTTGGATCAACAGGGCGGTCAAAAAATAAAACAAACGATTGCTCCGGATGATTTACAGTGATTCGCTTAACAAGTTCAAAGGAGTAATTTCCAAAACCTTCCATTTTGGAGCCGAGAATGTTTCGCGCGTTAATTCCTATCATCAAAATCCTAAAATTGATGGATGTAATTCGTTCTTTTTTCTTGTCCAATCGTTGTTTCTGGACCATGTCCACAATAAACGGTTGTTTCATCCGGATATTGGAAAAGAATGGTAAAAATAGAAGATTTTAAAATCTCTAAATTTCCCCCAGGTAAATCAACTCGGCCAAAACTTCCTTTGAACAATACGTCTCCATTGATGATGAACTGATCTTCTTCAAAATAATAGATGACATGCCCAGGTGCATGTCCAGGAGTGTGTCGCACATGAATTCTAAAAGATCCAATGTTTAATTCTTGGCCATCTTCTAACGAATTCGTTGGAACTGCTGCTAGCTGATATCCTTCAAATCCATAAACGTGAGCATAACTCGAAACAGAATTCCAAGTATCATGGTCTAACTTATGCAAATAAGCAGGAACGCTGAAGCGTTTTTGAACAAAAGCAGCCCCCAAAATATGATCGATGTGTGCATGGGTATAAAGAATGGCAATTACGGACAACTCATTTTCTTCAATGAAATCCGTTAAGCTATTTTCTTCTTCTTTGGAATAACATCCTGGATCAAAAATAATAGCTTCGCCTTGATCATTCGCAACGACATATGTGTTTTCTTGAAAGGCATTGAATTGAAAAACGCTTACTTGTACTCCCATGTTACAAATTTAGCGGAAAGAACGGGTCCTAGCGCAATAAATTGATGTGTCCCGTAATTTCTTTTTTATTGTTAGCGAAATCTTTATACTTCAATTTCCAAACGTAGGTGCCATCTTGACAGGGTAAATTGTTGTAAGTGCCGTCCCAATAATCATTTGTAGATGTCATTTCATAAACGATTTCTCCCCAACGATCAAATACGATCATTTCAAATTCTCGAATATTACCTAAAATAGGTCTGAATTCATTGTTGTGCTCATCTCCGTCCGGTGTAAATGTATTTGGGACGTAAATAAACGGATCAAAGTACACACTAACTTGACTTTGTGCTTGACAGCCATTTAAATCTGTAAAATACACACTGTAAATGGCATTCTGACTTGGAGAAACTGTGGTACTCGCACAGGTCGCACATGAGAATTCATCTTGAGGTGTCCACAAGATGTTTCCCGGCCCACTTGTTAAAGCGTTGAATTGTATCGTTTCTCCAACTAACGCGTACACATCGATTCCAGCATTGATAAAAGGTGGTGGATAGACACTAATCATCACATCAGCGGTATCTTGGCAACCATTTGAATCTGTGCCTATTACCGTAAAATTGGTGTTGACTTGTGCTTGAACAACAGCAAATGCCCCGTCATTAGCAGTGGAAACTGGTTGAGGTGACCAAACATAATCGGATGCACCACTCGCCCAAACTGCTGCGGGGGCACCCGGACATACAATGGTGTCGTTTCCAGCAAAAATTTGAGGTGTAACAATGTTCACCCAAATGGAGTCACTTTCGGTGCCGCAACTATTGGTCACATCGCAATAATAATATTGTTCACTAGTCGGACTCAGTTCAACAGTTTGATTGGTTTGTCCGATTAAGTTGTTCGTTGGATACCAAAAGTAACTCGTTCCACCCGAAATAAACGCAGATCCAGAACCACCGTAACAAATGGTGAGTGTGTCATCTAATACGGGTATAGGTGGATTAAAAAACACCTGAATGTTCAACGAATCACTGGCTGTACAACCGTTTGCAGAAGTTACTGTTGCGGTGTAAGTTATGAAATTTGTTGGGGTCGATGTCGTGGTAAACGTGTTTGTGCTCGTTAAGAAATTCGAAGGTGTCCATGAAATGGTTCCTGTCCCTGTAGCGACCAAGTCAACTGATTCACCCAGGCATATAGTGGTGTCGTTGCTTAAACTTACTGATGGCGCGTTAACATTTAATGTTACCTGAACTGTATCCGAACCGCACGAATCCGAAATGATGACACTAAATGTTGTTGTTGCATTAATGGTGGCTGTTGGATTCGCAACGTTTGGATTGTTTAATACATTGGCAGGACTCCAACTATACGATGTTCCGCCATAAGCATCCAATTGATACGAATCTCCCGGACAAATACTTGTTGTTGGTTGAACAGCCCCAGCAGTAAATGCACCAATGTTAACTGTGACTGTTACGGAATCCGGAACAAAACAGCCAGTCGAGTCATAAACAATCAATTGTACATCATAAGTTCCAGGTACTGTATATTGATGTATAGGTTCCATTAACGTGGAACTTGAACCATCGCCAAAGTCCCACATATAGGCGTTACCATTTACACTATTATTCAGAAAATAGACGGATTGTGGAATGCAAATGAGGGGAGCGGGTTGTGCTGCGATGGCTTGAATGGTATTTAATTCGAATTTAAAGGCTGCCAGATTACAGTTGGTACTTTGATTTTGAGGTGACCAACTTCCCGGTGTACTCGTAAAGCCAAAATTGTTTCCTCCACAAGCCCCGCAAACGGCGTGATAAATTCTTCCAGCATTGTCAAAGCGACTTGTTCCACCATCTACATGGTTCGAACTACTCGTCATTCCGCCCATAAATGTGGCGTATTTCAAGGTGCTTGCGTCGTCGTCTAGAACAGCGATGTAAAAATTACTCCCATTTGTACTGAGTTGATATCCATCCAGCGTTGTTTGAAATCCATTCGTTGTAGAAAATGCAGCTTGCGCATACGTTTGATTCAAGATTCCACCCCAACCAGCAAGGTAAATATCGTAACAGTCGGAAACTAAAAAAGCAGTTGGTGAAAGTTCAACATGTCCCGTTCCAGCCCCAACCATGGTTGTCCAGGCTATTGTTTGAAGGTCTGAAGAATATTTTCGAACAAATTGTCCTGAGTTCGGATTTCCGTAACATCCTGAAGAGATAGCCCAAGCTGATTCTGTTTGTCCGTACACGTAGGTAAAATTGTCAATATCCACTCGGACAAAATACGTTTGATCGTATTCTGACAAGCCCATGTACGAACCAGCTTGAAAGTTACCTGAACCAGCATTCATTTTTAACACATATCCATCAGATGCTCCGCCGTTGTACGTTAGGTCATTTCCCGAAGAAATTGGCAGTGAAGAGGAGGAAGTTCCACCTCCAACATATACAGATCCATTGCTTGCAACGGCAATAGAATTCCCTGTTTCATTTCCACTACCACCGAAATAGGTACTCCATTGTAAATTCGAAAGGTTGGAGTTCAATTTGAAAATGACGGCATCTTGACTTCCGTTTAACATGGCTTGTGATGCTCCAACAGTTGGGAAATTTAAGGATGACGTAGAACTTGAAACATATACGTTTTGACTATTGTCAAGGACGATTTCTCCACGAAATTGATCTCCGTAATTATAATTGAGTGGACTTGTGTTGAGTCCGTCCGTGCCTCCCCCACCAACAAAAGTTGATGAAAGCAGAGCTGTTCCACTTGGATTTAGGCGCGCAACATAGATATCCGAACCGTCAAATTCTAGGCTGTTTTGC
Organism: Crocinitomicaceae bacterium; assembly: GCA_044240055.1. Classification (GTDB taxonomy): domain Bacteria; phylum Bacteroidota; class Bacteroidia; order Flavobacteriales_D; family Crocinitomicaceae; genus UBA952. Next base: position 61,960 of record JBIIAG010000011.1, read on the forward strand.
GTTTGATACGGACCACCATTAAAAGAATTGTCATAAGCTCCCGTGGTAATTGGAAAATTGGCGGATGAGGTGACACCATAAATGTACAATTCGCCATTCGGCGCAGAAACGATTGAATGGGGCGTTTCGTTTCCAGAACCACCAAGCAAGGTCGAATAAAGGAGTGCTGATCCACTCGCATTAAACTTTGTGATGGCGACATCCATGGGAAAAAAACCAGTTCCGCCTCCAAAACTGGAATCGAATGCTCCAGTTGTAATTGGGTAACCTGTTCCAAAAACGATTCCACCACCAAATAGATTACTATTTGGATCAGGAGTAGCCGTAAATCCCCAATTGTCTGCGGTGGAACCTGAAAAAGTTGAAAAAGTTAAGCTTGGATCAATGAAAAGACGTTCAGAAGAATCATAACCATCTGGCATAACGAAGGAAATTAGTTGATCCTTCAGTTGAAATTGCACCTGTACTTCTGATTTCTTCCCATTTTCAGAAATGTTCCATGCTTTTGGTGCTGAATAAGTAATTGTACCTAGCGAATGTGTGAGTACTAGATTCCCTTTTGAATCTATTTGAATTTTATCTGCTCCCTCTATGTAAAAAGACAATTGACTCAGATCTGCATCTGCTTGAACATCAAAAGAAAATCGAAGTTGGTCTAATTCTCCATCGTAGATTAAATCTATGCCATCGAAATAAGAAGGCAGAACTAATTTTGAAACTCCGTGAATGTTCGATTTCCATTTTGATTGATCACTACCTATCATGTAATTTAAATAGTGTGAACTAGAATCGTTTTCTTGAATTTCTATCTCATCATTAGCATTTGGGAAAATGTGTTTTAGGGCGTGATACTTTGTTAATTCATGTGTTGTTTCTTCACCATCATGGTGATTGTGACTCATTGCATCCGTTAAAAAGTAGGTCATTCCTTGGTTCTCGATGAATAACTTCCCAGCGTTTAAGTCTACATTATACCGAATTTTTTCATCCCACTGACCTTCATTTGGAACCATCCAAACTTTTTGCGCGATAAGTGCGCAAGAAGATGATAGAATCAGAAGAAAAGTAAGTAGGCTTTTTATCATAAGAAGCTAAGATACACCATTTGTAAATCTATTCAAAACATAGACAAACTTAAAGGCGAAAGGTTGCCTCTTTTTTCATAATTAATTGTGATTCAACTTGAAATTTTGTTTATTTGTAACGCTAAATTCAAACTATGAAATCATTTATACTCTCCATCGTCTTTTTTTCCTTGTCATGGACGCTTAACGCTCAAGATTATTCACGCTTAAAAGTATTCGTCAATGAAGAACAATTGATTAAACTTGGCAATTTAGGTGTCGCTGTGGATCATGGTATTCGTAAAGAAGGATCCTTCTTTATTTCCGACTTTTCCAGCGCTGAACGTTCCATTATGGATCAGTATGAGTTTAACTATGAAGTATTGATTGAAGATGTTGAGCAATACTACATTGACATCCTAAATAATCCTCAAAAGCAAGATCCAACGCTAAAAAATACCATTTGTTCAAATACATCTAGTGGTTCTTCCATTTACGCGAATCCTACTACTCCTACAAATTTCAATTTGGGGACAATGGGAGGTTATTTAAAATACAATGAAATGCTTGCGGAATTGGATGCGATGGTACAACAATATCCGAATTTAATTACTGCTAAAGCACCAATTTCAACTTTTTTATCTCACGAGAACCGACCGATTTATCATGTGAAGATTTCTGATAATCCTAACGTGGATGAAAACGAACCCAAGGCTTTGTACACGGCCATTCATCATGCACGTGAACCAATGAGTTTGATGGAAACTATTTTCTTCATGTGGTATGTTTTGGAAAATTATGGAACGAATGAAGAGATTACTTATTTGGTGAATCAAACCCAATTATTCTTCGTCCCTTGTATTAATCCAGATGGATATGTTTACAATGAAACAACGAATCCAAATGGTGGTGGAATGTGGCGTAAAAATCGTCGAAACATTGGTGGTGGTGTTTACGGTGTGGACTTAAACCGTAATTACGGATACGGTTGGGGAACAACTGGAACAAGTACAAATACGAGCAATGAGACATACTGTGGGACAGCTCCTTATTCCGAGCCAGAAGTTCAAGCCATGCGTTGGTTGGTTCAAAATCACAAATTTGTAACAGCTTTCAATGCACATACTTACGCACGTGATATTTTGTTCCCAATTGGAACGACAACTGCAGAATTTGCGGATCACCACGATTATTTTCAAGCGGAATCAAATCACATGGTACAATTCAATGGCTATACGGCCATGAAAAGTTCAGCGCTTTATCCTGCCTCGGGTGATTCAGATGACTACATGTATAAAATGGATATCGGTGTTGGTGTGAAAGATACGATGTTCGTGCATACCCCAGAAGTAGGAACAGCATTTTGGCAACCGTCATCTGAAATCATTGCTACGTGTAAAGAAATGGTATTCCCAAATTTAGTTTTGGCACATATTTCCAGAAATTATGTGGTTGTTAAGGACACAGATCCAAATAGCATTTCTACGTTAAGTGGAAATTTTAACCATTCCGCGAATCGTTTGGGACGTATGTCCGGACCGGTTACGGTTTCTATACAACCTTTATTGAATATAACTTCCGTTGGAAACCCTATTGTATACGATTTAGCATTAATGCAAACGTCCACAGGTGCGATTTCATATACCTTGAATCCGAACATTCAATTTGGCAATCTCGTGAAGTACATCATTAAAACAGATAATGGATTGTGGGTAAAACGAGACACGATTGTAAAAACATATGGTGCTTATAACTTGCAAGTTACAGAGAATGCAACGGCAGTAACAAACTGGACAGGAAATTGGAGTACGACAACAAGTACTTTTGTTTCATCACCGAAATGTTTTACGGATACGCCAACTGGTAATTACGTAAATAATGCCAATACAACGTATACGTATGTTCCAACAATTGATTTGACAAGTGCGTTCGCCGCTCAAATCACGTTTTATGCAAAATGGAATATAGAAGCTGATTATGATTATGTACAATTTCAGGTTTCAACAGATGGCGGGTCTACATGGATTGGTCAATGTGGGAATTATACGAATGCGGGAACCAGTGCGAATGGAAGTGTACAGCCTAATAACCAACCAGTTTATGATGGTGTAATGTCAAGTTGGGTGATGGAAGAGATTAATTTAGGTGATTATTTGGGGCAAATTATTAAGGTTCGTTTTCAACTTAGATCCGATGGTGGAACGAGAAAAGATGGATTCTATTTCGATGATTTCAATATCTATTTTAATAACCAAGGTCCGGCTGTAATACCTACAGCACAATTTACCATGAACAATGCGGTTGTTTGCTCCGGAATGTTTGCGGATTTCAACGATGTTTCCTTAGATAATCCAACAACATGGGCTTGGGATTTCGGTGATGGAACAACAGATAACGTTCAAAATCCGACGCATGTTTTCGTCAATGCAGGAACTTATACTGTGCAATTAACAGTGTCAAATGCTGCAGGAAGTAACACAGTTTCACAAGTGATAACAGTGAATCAAACGCCAACGATCACGATTTCTACTTCAGACACTGACGGTGTGATTTGTTTAAATGATGGAAATATTTCACTTATTTCGAATCAGACGGGAAGTTTTTTTAGTGGTTCTGGAGTTATTGGGACTTCTTTTGATCCTGTCGCGGCAGGAATTGGATTACATATGGTCTCAGCTACTTATACTGATGGTGTTGGTTGTGTTGCGAATGAAACCATGTCCATTCTTGTGGAAGATTGTGCTTCCTTATCTGATTTATCCAATAATGGAATTTCGGTATTCCCGAATCCAAACCAAGGATCATTTACCATTAAAGGACTTGAAGTTGAAACTGCATTTTCTGTATGTGATTTGAATGGGAAAATCATCTTTGAAGGAGTAGCATCTTCAACGATTGAACAGATTCAATTGCCGAAAATCACATCCGGGATTTACTACCTTCAATCTACTAAAAACGGGCAAATTGGTCAGTTGAAATTTGCTGTCCTAAACTAAGATTGTATAAATTCCGCAAGGCGATTGATATACGCTTGATACCCCATGACAAATGGGGTAGTCTCGTGTTCTCCTCCCGGAACTAACACAGATTCTTTTGCTCCTGGTTTGTTATCGTAAACTAGCTGACCATGACTAGACATCGACAAGAACGAATCTGCCATTCCATGAATCCAAAGCAATGGCACATTTACTTTTTTAATTTCTGTCGCATTGTCGATTTTTAAGTCTACTAAAAACGATCCGGGCATTGATAAAAGAGCGGCATCTTGAATCATGATTTCTGCTGAAGCGAAGGGCGCTTCGAGAATGATTTTATTTGGTTGAAGCGGATAATCCGTTGGGTGTCCAGCAACTTCACAAACAGCAGCTGAACCTAAGGAGAATCCGAACATGACAAAACGGTCATTGTTTAATCCGCGGTCTTTTAACCAAGAAATGGCTGATGAGGTTGCTGCATACATGTTATTTTCCGTAGCTGTTCCCTCGCTTAAACCAAATCCTGGGTAGTCAAACATCAATACACCGTAACTTCCGAGTCCACCAATGTGTGCGTATAGTTTTTCACGGCACCAATAGAAATCCATGTGATCTTTGTTTCCATGGCAATATAAAATCACGGTGTCTTGACTGATTTGATTCGTATCTCCTACATAAATCCCTTGTACTTGAACGGTTTCACCATCAATATTTACAGGAAAATGTACGAGGTTTATCATGCTGTCAGGAACGTCAAATTGTCCATTGAGCTCCAAAGAAACTTCACCTGTGTAATTGTCTAGTTGGTAACTTTCAATTTTTGAACCATTAAACAAAAAGGAATCAAGACGTTTACGACAAGAAAGTAAACTGACCGATATTAAAAGTAGTGCAATGTATTTCATTATTTCAAGTGATAAGTGATGCCGAAATAGAGTCCAAGTGCACCTCGATTATTGAGCATGCTTGGATAATTCACAACAATGTTTTGATTGGATTCATTTGGAGCAAGCATTTTTAATTCCGCTTGATAGCTCCATTTGGGACGAATCCACTGGTGTCCGAGTTGGAAGCTGGGAATCCAAAATTGTGCATTTGGACGTCCTTGCGATTCCGTTTTGTATGGGTCAAACCAGTTACTTATACCAGCATAAAAGAAATTATAATGCTTGCTTTCTATTTTACACATCGCATCCAACTGAACAGGTTTCGAATGCTTCCCATACTTGACATAATAGTTGGCATCTACTTGTGGCCAAAAACGGTTTGCACCGGTGTAAAAGTCGACCATAATATTCATGCTTCCTTGAACGCTGAACCCCATTTTGTCATTTTTCCATATTCCTTGCGATACACCGACATCTGTTTGGCCAACACCAAATGCTAATGAAGTAGTGTGTAAGTTTCCATAAACAGTGGTCTTATTGCTCACACCGTAACCATATCCTACAGCAGTAAACGGAATGGGAATCGCACCAATTCCGGGAATTTTAGCTACCGGACCACCGAAGTTACCCGTGATGACTTGTTGTCCTTTTTTTAATGGTTCCACGAAGCGGGCAGGAGCGCAGCTGGCTAATGCAAGTATAACAACGATAAAAAAGAAATTTATTCGATACATGTATCAAAGATAGAAACTTTGTACAAATCAAATTCCTTACCTTTGTTCCATGGCAGGATCAAGTTACGGTACGCTTTTTAAACTGAACACTTTTGGCGAATCTCATGGAGATGCCATTGGCGGAGTAATTGATGGTGTCCCAGCGAATGTTACCTTGGATTTAGTTGCCATTCAGCAGGAATTAAATCGCCGTAAACCTGGACAATCAGCATTAACATCACCACGTGTTGAAATGGATCAAGTTCAGTTTCTTTCTGGAATTTTTGAAGGAAAAACAACGGGAACTCCGATTGGATTCATCATTCCAAATACCAATGTGAAGTCTGTAGATTACGATCACCTCAAAGATGTTTTTCGTCCTTCGCATGCAGATTTCACTTATCAACATAAGTATGGTCACCGTGATTACCGAGGCGGTGGACGCAGTAGCGCAAGAGAAACAGCCAGTCGCGTAGTGGCAGGAGCAATTGCTAAACAACTCTTAAAATCGATTGGAATTCAGTTTAGCACCTATGTTTCTCAAGTCGGAACAATTACATTGACTAACAAAGAATTTTATTCGCTCTCAGAAATTGAAGCTTCACCTGTTCGTTGTCCTGATAAGATACTGGCAGCCCAAATGATTACTCGAATAGAAGAAATCAAAAATTTGGGTGATTCAATTGGTGGAACAGTTCAATGTGTGATCACAGGTGTTCCCGCAGGACTAGGCGAACCTGTTTTCGATAAATTGCATGCTGAGTTGGGAAAGGCAATGTTATCGATTAATGCGGTGAAAGGATTTGACATTGGATCTGGTTTTTCTTCATTAGGTATGACCGGGCGCGAGCACAACGATGTGTTTTTAACCGATGGTCAAACAAAGACAAACTTTTCAGGTGGAATCCAAGGTGGAATTTCGAATGGAATGCCCATTGATTTTCGTGTTGCCTTTAAACCAGTAGCGACAATCATGCAGGACCAAAATTCCATTGACAAAAGTGGAAATGAAATCACCATTGAAGGAAAAGGGCGTCACGATGCCTGTGTATTACCGAGGGCAGTTCCAATTGTCGAAGCAATGGCAGCCATCGTTATCTTAGATTTTTATTTACGAAACAAAGCAATTCATCTTTAAAAATAGAATTATGTTACAACGCATTCAAACCATTTATTTCATCATTGTGATGGCCATTTTGGCAAGTTTATTATCTGGCGTTGAAATCTTTGCCATGACTGATGGTGAGATGAATTTTTCACAGTCTGTTTTTGGTGTGGAACGTCAAAGTGTGAAAGGTGGACACATTGAGTGGATGGGACAATTCGAATATGCCTATTTGTTTGTGATCGTATACGTTATGCTTGTTTTTCTAGCAATGATGTCCTATAAATCATTGAAGCGTCAATACACACTGTCGAAAATAGTCTTGTTTATCTATGTTATTTTTGTCTTGGCTATTTTGGCTGTTACATCCTTTGGAATCAATGGATATTCTCCGAAAGAAATCACAGGTATTCATGTAGGAATCGGTTTTTATCTATTGTCCAGCGGCCTCCCATTTGCCTATTTTGCATTGAAAGGTGTACAAAAAGATAAAGTTTTATTGGATTCTTTGAATCGTTTGAGGTAGGTTAGAACAGTTCATTTAATTCTTGACGTCCGACAATAGCCATTATTTCTACATGTCCTTTTGAAGTCCGAAAGAAAATACTGTCTGACCCACAAGGACATCGACGATAGCCCAACTTGATGTAATCAACAGATTCAAACATTAGAGGATTCTGTGCAATTAGTTCAAATTGTTGAAAGAAATTCTCAAAGTATAGATCTGCTTGAATCTCTCCAAATTTTTCAAAACCGTATTGATGAATTCTTATTAGGTCATCCTTTGCAACTTGACTAATTTTATAGTTAGCCATTTAACAAAGCTTTAGATTGCTTTAAAATATCCTCTTTTGAGTCTGACGTGAATCCACTTTTTTCGGCTTGATTTAATTTCAAACGTATCCAATCAACTTGTTTTTGTTGTTTTCGAGCCTGACGAATTAGATCGTTGATTAATTCACTTTTGCTAGCATATTCCTTATTTTCTACTTGGTTTTTCAACCACTCGTCATTTGGTTCTGTAAATGTGATGCTTAGTCTTCTCATTTAAATTGTATTAAGTGGTGTAAAAATACACCGGATATGCATCAAAAGCAAATAATATCTGTCGAACTTTGTTCTCTGTAGATTGAACGTCGATTCTTCTTCCACTAATTTATCCGTATCTTTGCCCGCCCATCTTACGGGATTTAGACTATGAATTTCTTATCCATTGAAAATTTAACCAAATCATACGGCGAGCGAATGATTTTCGCAGACCTTACTTTTGGTATAGACCAAGGTCAAAAAGTCGCTATTGTAGCAAAAAATGGATCTGGAAAAACAACCATGATGCGCTGTATCATGGGGATGGAGCCTGTTGATTCGGGTAAAGTCACCTTTCGTAAGGACATTCGCGTAGCCTTTATGGAGCAGACGGAAAATATGCGCGAGGACCAAACAATTCTCGAATCGATTTTTGATCATGATTTACCAGAACTTAAATTAATCAAGGAATACAACATTGCGGTTGCGAAAAACGACGAAACGAAATTAGAGGAATTGTATCAGTCCATTACGGAATTGAATGCATGGGACACTGAAGTGCGCGTGCAACAGATTTTGTCCGTATTGAAATTGGAGGACATGGATAAACGCATTAGCGAATTATCTGGTGGGCAAAAAAAGCGCGTTGCTTTGGCAAAAGTGTTACTTTCTGATGCCGATTTCTTAATCCTTGATGAGCCAACCAATCACTTGGATTTGGACATGATTGAATGGTTAGAAAACTATTTATCCTCATCAAAATCGACTATTTTGATGGTGACTCACGACCGTTATTTCCTCGAGGTTGTGTGCGACACAATCTTGGAGTTAGCGGATCAAACCATTTATCGCTATAAAGGAAATTTCTCCTATTATTTAGAGAAAAAAGCGGAACGACAAGAACAAACACAATCGACGATTGAGAAGGCAAAAAATACGTTTCGAAAAGAATTAGATTGGATCCGACGTCAACCGAAGGCACGTGGAGTGAAACAAAAAGCCCGCGTGGATGCTTTTCAGGATGTGAAAAAAGTCGCTTCTCAACGTTTGGATGAAGACGAATTAGAATTGCCAGTTAAAATGGAGCGTTTAGGTTCTAAAATCGTGGAATTCCATAAAGTGAGCAAGTCTTACCCGAACCGCGTTATATTAAACGATTTTTCTTACAATGTTCAGCGTCAAGAAAGACTAGGTATCGTTGGGAATAATGGTGCTGGAAAAACGACATTTCTTAAAATGTTGGTTGGACAAGAAGAAGTCGATAAAGGAAAAATAGTGCTCGGTGAAACCGTTGTTTTTGGATACTATTCACAAGATTTAATTAAAGTCAATGACGATTTTAAGGTAATTGATGTTGTGCGTGAAGTAGCAGAGTACATTCCGTTGGAAAAAGGACGTCAACTATCCGCAGCCCAATTATTGGAGCGTTTCTTGTTTCCTCGTGACATGCATTATCAATTTGTGCATAAGTTAAGTGGGGGTGAAAAACGTCGATTGAAATTGTTGCGTGTTCTCATGAGTAATCCGAATTTCTTGATTCTCGATGAGCCTACGAATGACTTGGATATTTTCGCGATGTCCGTATTGGAAGAATATTTACGCCAATTTCAAGGCTGTTTAATTGTTGTTTCTCACGACCGTTACTTCATGGATAAAATGGTGGATCACCTTTTTGTTTTTGAAGGACAAGGAGAATTAAAAGACATCGTTGGAAACTATACGGTTTTCCGTCAACAACAATTGGATAAAAAACGTGGTGTGAAACAAAATAGCACGAAGGAAGAACCGGAGATCAAAGAAAAAACGATTTCTCCATCCGCTGTTGAGTCAAAAAAACGAAAATTATCCTTCAAGGAAAAAGAAGAATACGAGACAATCGAACGACGACTTCCCGAATTAGAGAAAACGAAGGATGAATTGACCTTGATCTTATCAAGCGGAGAATTATCGAACGATGACCTCATGAAAAATGGAACGGCTTTAGGGAAAGTAGTGGAAGAGATTGATGCTTTGACAGAACGTTGGATTGAACTTGCAGAATTTATTTAAGCAACTTTTCTCCCTTAATCCCGTCAATTACTGCATTTTCTGGCAAAATATACGCAACTTTAATATCTAAATTTCAAGACATGAATTTTAAGTATTTCTTTCTGTTGTTCTGTTTATTGATGGGCATTCAAACACATGCTCAAACATTGGTTTTCGCCCAATTAACTGGGACTCCAACTATGAATACTACTGGATGGAATCTAACTGGAGCGGCTGCCACAGGTGATACTGGGGGTGATGTCAATTTTGATCCAGATGAATTGATTTTAACCAATAATGTTGGAAATTCAAGCGGGGCTATTTTTTACAATCAACCGATAGATTTAGGGACTTGCTACCAATGGAATGTTGAATTTGATTTCCGCATGTTCGATGGGACAAGCGCAGATGGCATCGCATTTTGTTTTTTAGATGTTCCGCCAACAGGATTCGTTTCTGGCGGAGGAGTTGGGATTCCTTCAACAGCAAACGGAATTAAGGTGGTGTTTGATACGTACAATAATTGTGGGGGTGCTAATCCTGAAATTCAAATTTATAGTGGTCCAGGTTACAACGAATGCATCGCTGGAATTACGACTCTAAACAATGTTGGTGGAAATTTAAATTTTCTACGATCAAGCACCTATAATACAGCAGTCATTAGTTACAATTACGGTGTCGTCACTGTTTCTGTGAATGGAACACAGTATTTGTCTGGTACGTATAATTTAAATTTCGCGGGATACATGGGATGGACAGCGAGTACAGGTGGATCAAATGACCGTCATTCCATTCGAAATGCGACCATTTTTGCTGACATTGCAACTTCCAATGCTGGACCTGATGTTAGCATTTGCAATGGACAACCTGCTCAAGTTGGAAGCACCAACAATTCCAATTACATTTATTCTTGGACATCTGCTCCCGGATTAACGCAAACAACCGTTTCCAATCCTACGGTGAATTTAGTAAATACAGGAAATACGCCTTTGTCTCAAACCTATACGGTGATGACAAATTTGGCATCGAATCCAAACTCATGTCCTTCTTTTGACAGTGTAATTGTCACAGTGAATCCGTTGTTTAATGATACGCTACCAGTGAGTATCTGTCAAGGTTCGACTTATACATTGGGAACGCAAACATTCGCTTCAGCTGGATTCCATTCCGTTGTTTTTCCAAGTTCCCAAGGTTGTGATTCAACAGTCGTGTTGAATTTGACACTTTTACCCAATTTAACGAATAATCAAACGGTGCACATTTGTCAAGGCGCGAACTACACGTTTGCTGGAAATATCATTTCGACTGGGGGAACCTATTCCCAATTACTTCAAACAGTAACAGGGTGTGATTCCACCTTAAACCTCACATTAATTATTGATCCAATCCTCACTTCAACTATTCAAGCTGCCATCTGTCAAGGTGGAAGTTATGCTTTCGGTGCACAAACACTTACTGCTCCTGGGAATTATAGTCGAACCATTCAAACCATAGCAGGATGTGATTCCATTATCAATTTGACTTTAGCCGTGAATCCGATATTAGCATCAAGTAGTTCAATGACCTTATGTCAAGGACAAAGCACCTTGTTTTTTGGACAATCATTAACGAACTCGGGAGTGTATCAACAGACCTTGCAAACAGTTGCTGGTTGTGATTCTGTGGTCACATTGAATTTAACGGTTTATCCAATTCCGGCCGCCCCCAATTTGTCTGGCAATAGCCCAGTTGAATGTCCAGGAGATGTTGTTTCCTTGCACATCGACCCGGTGCCAAATGCACTTTATAGTTGGTCTGGACCACAGAGTTTTTCTTCAGTAAGCCCTGATGTCTTTTTCGCAGTAAATCTAGAACAAATGGGTGATTTTAGTGCAACGATTTCCATTAATGGCTGCGTCTCGAGTCCGTCAGTTATTCCAGTATTCATCACGAATATTTACGATTATGCAGACTTTGAATTTCCGAATGTACTCACTCCAAATGGAGATGGTAACAATGATGAATTGGACATTGAAGCGATGTTTAAATCCTGTCAAGAGTTTACCTTGAAGGTATTCAATCGATGGGGATCTATGGTTTATTCTGGCTCAAAATCATCCGTTCCATTTGGAGGAAATGATTCAAATGGAGGGCCGCTGGGAGATGGCGTTTATTTCTATTTACTTGAATTTGATGAAAAGAAAAAAAGTGGATTTATCCACCTCATTCGTTAGTTCAAAATGCGCGATTCGTTTCCAAATTGACGGTAGGAAACCAATACAGAAAGCATTGCTAAAATCAACATGATTCCCAAGCTTATGGCATAATATCCGATAGATAGTGTTCCTGATATCAATTCCTTCGTTGAAAGTACGATGTTCACTACAGGAATTGCAGCTGTCAAAGCGTTTAACTCAATCCCTGGGAAAAATCCAATCATTGCAGGAAGAACCATAACAAAGTTGAGAGGTGTGATAATGCTTTGTGCTTCCTTAAACGATTTGGCGTAAATAGCGATTGGAATCATCACTCCTGCAAAAAAGATGACCAAAGGGAAGAGTAAGCTAAACATGGCAAGAATAAAAGTAGGGGTAAGGATTCCATGTACAATCTCTAGGATTTCTTTGTTGTCAACAATGTCTAAAAACTCTATTGAAACGAATAATCCAAGGAGTGCACAACTTGCTGCGAGCATTCCCGAAGTAACAACGACCATCATTTTACCAACTAAAATTTGCCACCTAGAAACTGGAGTAGTGAGTAATGTTTCGATGGTTCCACGTTCTTTTTCTCCTGTGAATAAATCAATTGCGGGATACATGCAGCCAATAAATCCAAATGCAATGAAAATATAAGGTAAAAATCCACCGGCTAATTGTCCAATCATTTTTTTATCGCTTGCACAATTCTGATAAACAGGCACCAAAGGATGAAGTTTCTCCGAATCAACTCCGAGTTCTTTTAATCTTGCTGTTTCAGCGATGTCAGACAAGTAATTCATATAGGATTCAGCACGTTGTTGACGTCCAATAGCGGACGCATCAAATAACCACATTAATGGAATGGATTTTTTCGAGCGTGCTAATTCAGCTTCGTTTTTAGGGATAATGAGTCCAAGTTGAATTTCTCCTTGTTCGATTGCCCGTTTTAGTGCGCTAGAATCCTCGAAGCTTTTTAATTCCTTTTTCCCAAGTCCGGTTGGCATTTGTTTGAGCTGATTCCAATATTTGGAACCAATATCACCCCAAACACCAATTTTCAATTGTTCTTCAGTTGCTTTTTTTTCGAATGAAGAAGAAACATTTACAAAAAGGGTCAGTGTAATAGGGAATACTAACAGAGGAATCAACAACATGGTGCGCATGGTGCGTTTATCCCGTAGGGTATCGATTAATTCTTTTTTGAAAATGGTAAAAATCATGTGAATTGAATTAACGTTGAACAATACGGATGAATTCTTCCGTTAGATTACTAGCTTCCATGTTTTGACGGAAATCGGACATTTGTCCAGTGTATTTTAGCTCTCCTTTGTGAACAATCGCCAAATCGTCGCATAATAAATCCACCTCGCTCATGATGTGACTAGAGAAAATGACTGTTTTACCTTGGTCTTTACAATCGCGAATGAGTTTTATGATATTTTCTGCGGTAATTACATCAAGACCACTTGTCGGCTCATCGAAAATAACAACATCTGGATTGTGGATCATCGTGCGGCAAATTGAAACTTTTTGTTTCATTCCGGTACTCAACTTACCAATACGCTTTTGAAGAAAATCGTTCATGTTTAATAAATCGAAAAGATACTTTTTACGTTCTTCTTTTTCTTTGGCTGGAACTTGATACAATGCGGCAAAATAATCAATGATTTCGATTGGTGTCAAGCGAGCATAAAGTCCCGTAGAGCCGGTTAGGAAACCAATTTTTGCCCGTGCTTCTTGAGGATATTTAACAGCGTCGACGCCTGCTATTTCAATGCTTCCTGACGTAGGAGTTAACATGGTAGAAAGCATGCGAAGTGTTGTCGTTTTCCCTGCTCCGTTCGGTCCAAGAAGTGAAAAGACTTTTCCAGGTTGACACTCAAAACTGAGGTCATCAACGGCAAGTGCATAATTAGCTGTTGTATTGAGTTCTTTTTTCTGTTGTCGACTCAGTTCAAATTCCTTTCGGAGGTGAGAAACTTTAATCATGTAAAATGGATTTTCAATAAAAAGACGATCGAACTTTCATGATGTTACTTAAGAATACGTTCGTCCTTAAGGATAGCTTTGTTTTTATTAGCAAGTTGTCCGCAAGCGGCATCGATGTCTTTTCCGCGGCTACGTCTCACATTAACGATGAGGTTTTTCGATTCTAGAAATGAGGCGAATGCATCAACTTTGTGTGTGTCTGCTTGTTGGAATTCACCATTTTCAATAGGATTGTACTCGATAATATTGATTTTGCATGGGACACATTTGGCAAAGTTTGCTAATTCTCGGGCATCTTCGATTTCATCATTGAAATCTTTGAAAATAATGTATTCAAATGTGACTCTTGAGCCTGTTTTCTCATGGAAATATTCCAAAGCTTCTGACAATTCAGAAAGGTTATTGGATTCATTAATCTCCATGATTTTATCCCGCTTCTTGTCATTAGCTGCATGAAGTGATAGTGCTAAGTTGAATTTAACATCGTCATCACCAAGCTTGCGAATCATCTTTGCGATTCCAGCAGTTGAAACGGTGATGCGTTTGGGAGAGATTCCAAGTCCATCTTCGCTGCACAAACGATCAATCGATTGAAGTACATTTTTATAGTTCAAAAGCGGCTCACCCATTCCCATGTAGACAATGTTTGTGAGGTTTTGTCCATAACGTTCTTCCGCTTGATTCTTCAGGTAAACGACTTGATCTACGATTTCTCCGGCGCTCAAATTTCTTAGTAATTTCAATCTTCCAGTAGCACAAAAAGTACAAGAAAGACTACAACCAACTTGCGATGAGATACATGCAGTAGTTCGCGATTTTGTTGGTATGAGCACTCCTTCCACGACTTTTCCTTCCTCTATCGTAAACGCGCATTTGATGGTTTTGTCCTTGCTGATTTGTTGATCTTGCAATTGGATATGATCGATGAAAAAATGTTGCACCAACATATCTCTAAGTTCTTTACTTAGGTTGGTCATTTCTTCAAAAGACGCGGCATTTTTTTTCCACAGCCATTCATAGACTTGTTTCGCACGAAACGATTTTTCATTCCGTTCAACAAATTCATCCTGAAGTTCCTTCAAGGATAAATTCCGAATGTTGCTCAATCCTTGAGGCATGTATTTAATTGGATTAGCGGTTCAGCATCACCGGCATCACGAGCATAAGAATGTCTTCGTGTTCATTTGCAGGGATGGAAGGTGTTAAAATTCCTGCACGGCTTGGTTCGCTCATAGATAATTTGATTTCATCTGAATCCAAGTTGTTCAACATTTCCATTAAGAAACGAGAGTTGAATCCGATTTCTAGGTCATCTCCGTCGTAATTACATGTTAAACGTTCCGTAGCTTCACTTGAAAAATCGATATCTTCAGCAAACAAAGAAAGTTCAGAACCAACAAGTTTCAATTTAATTTGATGCGTTGTTTTGTTCGAGAAAAGTGATACTCGTTTGATGGATGAAAGCAATTGAGCGCGATCAATTGTCAACACATTTGGATTTTCTTTCGGGATAACAGCCTCGTAGTTCGGGTATTTTCCGTCAATTAATCGACATACTAGAATCAAATCATTGAAGGTGAAAACGGCATTGGATTCATTGTAATCCAATAACACATCCTCATCACCACGAAGATTTGATTTCAACATGTTTAATGGTTTCTTTGGCAAAATGAAAGCAGAACTTCCGCTTGCTTCAGCATCTGTTCTTCTGAAACGAACGAGTTTGTGTGCATCAGTAGCAACGAAAGTGATTTCGCTAGCAGAAAACTGGCAAAAAACCCCGCTCATTACTGGACGAAGATCATCGTTTCCAGAAGCGAATAATGTTTTATTAATGGCACGAGAAAGTAAATCTCCCGATAATTTTATGGAGCTTTTTCCAGCTAATTCTGGGATTTTCGGAAATTCATCACCGTTAAATCCGACCATTCGAGATTTCCCATTGTCATAGGCGATTTCAATTTGGTAATTCGTTGCATTCACCTTGAACGTACACGGTTGATCAGGCAAGCTTTTTAAAACGTCAAGCAATAATTTAGCAGGAATAGCGATTTTACCATCTTCTTCCGATTGAACTTCCATTTTTGTGACCATGGTTGTTTCCAAATCCGAAGCCGACGCAGTAAGTTCACCATTAATGATTTCGAAAAGAAAGTTATCTAATATCGGCAATGTGTTGCTCGTATTCAGAACTCCTGATATACTTTGAAGGTGTTTTAAAAGGCTTGTGCTTGAGGCAATGAAATTCATACTCATTAATTTAGATACAAATTTAATAAATCAACTGAGATTAAACGCATGCAAACAAACGAAAACGTGTTCTTTCAGCGATTTATTTTCCAATAAGGGATTGATAAGCTGAAACGAAGGCCGCTGGGTCATCAGGAGTAATCACGATGGTCTTGCCATTGCTACGTTCAATCACCACGAAGCGATCACGACGCGTCGCATACCAGGTCATGTTTCCATATGTGCTATTTCGAAACAATCCGTAGTAACCAAATAGTCCTCCAACACCAAATGTTCGAATGGATCCTTTCAAGTTTTTCTTTTCCACTGCAGTGACCGATTGTATGTCCGAAAGGGGGAAATTCTTCACCTTGAACGGACGCAATACCGTTAATACGCCATCCGACAACACATATCCTTTTGGACTAAAACCATACGTGACAACGAGCATGATGATTATTGCAAACGGCATAACAGAAAAGGGTTCTGGATAAATCAATTTTGAAAACCGAAATTCATTTGCTGTAAAGAACAAAGAAGGTCTGTTTAGAATGGGAATAAAGGCAAATAAAAGCAAAAAGACACCTACGCCAATTGTGAGTCCTTTCGTCAAGGTATCCATGGAAGCTTTATATATAGTCATTTTCAGCTAAATTTATTTCGTAAATGTACTTTTAATCCTTCTCTCATCAAAATCACTTCACTTAAATCTTTATGAAAGGTTTCCTTACTAGAAAGTGAAATGAAAATGGATTCCGGGATGTCAATGAGGTAAATTAATTGCTGTAATTGCGCATTAGAAACCTGCGAAATACATAATTCAATTGAGGTCAGCAACTCATTTAAATCCATTGATTTGAGCTCAAGTCCACAACGTTGAAAATCCTTTTCTAATTGAGTCAACGTTTGTGCTCGAAAGGACTGATCCATGAGCGCTTGTTCGACTTGTTTCTGTATTTCCTGTGTCATGCTTGGGAAAATAAATTAGTTTTGTACCAAATGTGAAGTTACGAATGAAAAGACTATTTGATATCCTTTTTTCTGGATTTGTAATTATTTGCTTTCTGCCGATAGGGGGAATTTTAGCCGTATTGATTTTGATAGAATCCAAAGGAGGCGTTTTTTTTAAGCAGGAACGTATTGGGAGAAATGGAATTCCATTTTATTTATTGAAATTTCGCTCAATGGTAACTGATTCGGAGTCTAAAGGGAAAATAACTGTTGGTACAAGGGATCCTCGCATTACGAAAATCGGCTATTACATCCGACGCTACAAATTGGATGAATTCCCTCAATTTATCAATGTTTTGAAAGGAGAGATGAGCATTGTTGGACCTCGTCCCGAAGTGAAAGAATACGTTGATTTATATACAGATGAACAGCGTAAAATCCTATCAGTTAAGCCTGGAATCACAGATTATGCGTCATTGGCTTACTTTCATGAGAACGAACTACTTGCAAAGTCAGACAATCCTCAAGAAACTTACATCAACGAGGTTATGCCTGAAAAAATTAAACTGAACGAGAAATATTTGTCTAATCCAACATTGTCGGAGGATCTAATTATTATTCGCAAAACGGTGCTAAAGATGTTTTTCTCCAGAAACAATGTGTCGAAGTAATTGGATACAATTGAAGCGTTAAAATCCTTTTGAAATTTCTTGCCAAAGTCGATCTGTTGGAACAGGAGCAACGACTGAAATTTCTTCCTTAGAAGTTGGATGTGTGAATTTCAAGTAACGTGCGTGCAAACAGATAGATCCATCTGGATTCGAACGTTTCGCTCCATACTTCACATCCCCTTTAATAATGCAACCAATCGAACTTAACTGAACACGAATTTGATGATGACGTCCTGTTTCTAGGGTGATTTCCAATAAATGATAACGATCCCCAGATGCCAACATGCGATAAGATAGAATCGCTTCCTTAGAACCGGAAACACTTGCATTTACTGGGTAACTTTTATTTTGAGCCTCGTTCTTTTTTAAATAATGAACCAAGCGTCCATTCGGTTTTTCAGGAGCTGTTTCAACAATTGCCCAATAGATTTTATTGGTTTCCTTATCTCGGAATTGCGCATTTAAGCGTTCTAGGGCCTTGCTCGTTCGAGCAAAAACCAACGCGCCACTCGTCGGACGATCCAGTCGATGTACTACGCCGCAAAAAACATTTCCAGGTTTTTGGTATTTTTCCTTTAAATATGCTTTGATTTCATCCGGCATTGTTTGATCACCTGTCTTGTCGCCTTGTACAATTTCGGATGCCAATTTATTGATGACAATTACATGATTATCTTCATGAAGGACACGTTCGGAAATCATTTGGATAATAAATCTTTTTTAGACTGTCGTTCAATTGATTTGTTTCGGAAAGAGGCAAATGCAGTAAACAAAACGAAGAATAATATTGTCAAACTCAACCAAGTTGGAAACTTACCTAAACCATCACCATTTGCGTAGGAATGGAGTCCTACAAGCATGAAATTTACACCGAAGAATGTGAATAGAATAGCTGAATATCCCCAGAAGGACATAACATTAAACAAGAATTTACCATTTAACTTTGGTATAAATCGTAAGTGAAGAATGACCGCATAAACAAGTACCGAAACAAGTGCCCACGTTTCTTTTGGATCCCAACCCCAATAGCGTCCCCAAGACTCATTTGCCCAAATACCACCAAGGAACGTCCCAATGGTTAACATAAAGAGTCCGATGGTCATGGTCATTTCAGAAACATATGTTAATTCGTTGATATTGATTGTCACAATTTCTTTGTTTTTCTCCGTTCTAACTGCGAAAAGAATCAAATTAAGTAATCCTAAAATTGCTGCTAATCCAAGGAATCCATAACTACCAGTGATAATAGCCACGTGGATTTTTAACCAATAGGATTTCAATACAGGTACAAGAGGTGTGATTTCCGGGTCGAATAGACTAAGTTCAGTCACGAAGATCATTAATGAGGCAAGAATTGCCGTTCCAGCTAAGATTACGATGTTTTTACGCATGAAACTGAATCCAGCAATCATGGTTACCCATGCGATGAAAACAACGGCTTCGTATCCATTACTCCAAGGTGCATGTCCAGATATTACCCAACGCATTCCAAGTCCAGCAGCGAGGTATAGAAAGGTCACCACCATCAATCCAATTAAGATGCGATTGACCCATTTTTGAGCTTTTGAAAAACGAGATGTGGCCGATTTAAAAATTCCAATAAATGAGATGATCAAAAGTATGAATCCAAGAGATAAAAGCAATTGGTAGGAGTGTTTGAATACCTCCATTTTATTGTACGAGATTTCCATTTTAATAGTAGAGACATCTGGCACGACATCCGAACTGATTTTACGTTGGTGCGCTTTCACTTTTTTAAGTACACTTTCAGCTTTACTAAAATTATGTTTTTTCGCTCCTTCATCCAAAAGGGAAATGTAGCTCAAAACTTGTAATGAAGCCGCAGTATCGACTTGAAATGGAATATACCAAGTATGATTTGCATCGCCTTTTTTAGGAACAACACGCAGGTATTTCCACATAATGACACCTTGAATCACTTCGAATTTCTCATTTAATTTAATGAGTTTTTTGTCGAATTCATTTCGTTGCGATTCCAAGCGTTGGTGGGCAATTTTGTATTCTTTCAACCATTTGAATTCTTGTGTTTTTTGATCCACAAGTTCCATAACACTAGCGTATTCTCCTAATTTTAAAGGCTCCCTTAAATTACTAGGGACTTGAACAATTTTTTGATTGATCCAATATTGAGGATACATTTGTATACTCATGATGGTTTGCACCGCATTGTATTCTTGGTAGTGATTGGAACGATGGATTTTTCGAAGTAATTGATCACACAAGGTGTGCATTGGAGAGATGCGTCCTTCGTAGTCTTGAACCAAAAGCGAGGCAAGTTTTTCCGAATGTTCTTCTGATATCACTCTGAAAATTTTCGCTGCTGGATTTGCTCCATGTGCATGATCTTGAGCGTATGTCACCGTTTGAGACAAAAGAAGTCCAATTATTAAACTTAGTGCATTCATGCTTGCGCGTTTTGCTTTTAGTTTCTTCATTTTATCATTTAATTCTCGGAAGCGTCCAACAGTAGCAAACAAGGACATCAACATGCCGATACTCATTAGAAGGTATCCTAGATACGTAATATTTGTCCCCCACCAATCGTGGTTCACACTTAATACTGTACCTTCTTCATTTTCAGATGTTGAAGGATTGTCAAGTTCGTAAGAAGATTGGAAGAATCGATATCCATCGTAATCCATAACATTGTTCATGAAAACCTTTCGATCCATTTTAACCTTTCTCTTTGAATCAATTAATGTTAATTCACTTGAGAAAGAGGAAGGAGATTCACTTCCCGGGTATTTATCCAATTTAAAATCGTTGCAAAACACTTTAAAGTCAATTGGTTTGCGAATGGAACCATATTCAAGTTGGTACATGATGTTGTTCATGGCAAAACGAACCGGTGTTGGAATTGCACCGATTCCACCTTCAATTTGAATGACTTTGCTTGCTTTCCCATCGCTCACTCGAACCGTTAAATAATCCGATCCAACATTTTTCTTTCCTGATGGCATCAAGACTTTTTTCGCATGATTCAACGCACGTTTGAAAACAAATTGCTTATCTCCGCAGTGATATAATGTGGTTGTTTTAAATTCCACCCATGTGTTTAAGGGAACGTTCGTAAACATCGAGTCCGGAACATTTGCTCCACTTTGACGTGCTTTTCTCATTTCCGACATAGGTAAATAAGTCAAAGGAACAGCTGTTTTGATTTGTAAACTATCTCCTTTTTTGCGCACCTGCATTCCGGGAGATTTTGGTTCAGGTCCAAAAGAAAGGGGAACCATTCCGACCATAAAAAAGTCATTCTCAGTTAGGAAGTTTGACTTCATTCCATCAGTGATTAACTCCAAAGACGTTTCTTTAAACGCTTGACGAACGACCAATGAATCAATCATTTTCGATTGAAAATCCACATAGCTAACTTCAATGGTTTTATTTTGAAAATCGGTTGAATAGGTGAAATCATTGTCGGTAATTTCTGATAAATAACATTTATGCGCTTCCGTTTTTGTTTTTCCACTGGCCAAATCTTGCATATGGACAAGTACATGAGGTACAGCCGTGTAGATGAAATCAGATGATGTTCCTTCTTTGATCACCATCTGACCTTCGAAACTCACGTAACGCGTAATTGCTGCACCAAAAATGATCACTAAAAAAGATAAGTGAAACAACAAGGTTGCGATTTTTTCACGTTGAAACATCTTGTATTTAAAGATGTTAGAAATTAAATTCAGGGATAGGTAAACAAGAAGGATTTCAAACCAAGTGGCATTGTAAATGATAATTTTTGCACTTTGAATACCGTAAATAGATTCAATGAATGTTGCTGCACCGATTCCTACTAGAAAAAGTAATAATCCAACGGTCATCATTCGCATGGAAAAAAGCGAGGAGAAAAGTTTATCCAACATGTGCTAATTTTTTACTGCAAAAATACGACTTGTCCGTTTGATTCTTGATAGGAAAGAAGTATTCTTGTGAAATAATTTCTATACGTTATTCTAAATGAAACAATTCACAAGCTTTCTAATGCTCCTTCTTTTGTGTCCATATTCAATTTATGCTCAAAAAAGTAAAAGCTTATCGCTTGTCCCGAACGATCAAAAGGCATCTTCCGGCACATTGGAAAGTTTTAAATTGCCATTTGGTGATTCCACTACACGTCAAGTGGTCATATGGCTACCCTCCAATTACAATCCAAAAGTGAATTACGCCACTATCTACATGCACGACGGACAAATGCTTTTTGATGCAACAACAACTTGGAACAAAAAAGAATGGAGAGTTGATGAAACTGCGGATAGTTTGATTTCCAATGGTATTACTCGTCCGTATATTGTCGTTGGCATTTATAATGACCCACCCAATCGATATGCTGAATTTTTCCCACAGCAAACTACTGAGTACATGGATGCTTCGTATGTCAGTAAATTGAAGAAAAACCTTTGGAAAGGTGAATTGCGTGCGGATTACTACTTGGAATGGATGACAAAAGAACTGATTCCATTTGTAGAGTCTACGTACAATGTTAGTCATAAAAGTTCGGACCGTTTTTTAATCGGTTCCAGTATGGGTGGATTGATTTCACTATACGGTTTATTACAAAAACCCAAAACATTCGGTGGGGCTGCTTGCTTGTCTATTCATACGCCGATGATTAATTTTCAAATGATCGGAGATGATGCCATGAATCAACTGGTACTTCCATTCAATTTGTATTTAGGTAAAAAACTACCGTCATCAAAAAAAGTGAAAATTTACATCGATCGAGGAACTGAGACTTTGGATGCGAATTATGGCCCATATCACGAAGTTTTATTAAACACATTTCAGACATGCGGGTATCAAAAAGGACCGAATTATTTACCGCTTATTTGGGATAAAACCGGTCACGATGAAGTGTCTTGGGCAAATCGATTGGCTGTCCCAATGAAATTCTTGTTAATAAAAGACAACTAGGAAAATCAGCGCGTCCAAACATTTTCATAAATTTGTCAAAGGTCCCGTGCGGATATAGTAAAGAAAGGAATGAAGACCATATTAATATTAGGAGCAGGGTTGTCTGCTTCATCACTGATTAGATACTTGCTAGCCAATTCAGAGGCTGAAAATTGGCATTTAAAAATTGTGGACCAAAACTTAGGTTTGGTTCAAAAAAAAATCAACGGACACCCAAACGCAGAAGCACTTTCTTTTAATGCGTTAGATTCGAAGGAACGCAAGCCAGCAATTGCACATGCAGATTTAGTTATTTCAATGTTGCCGGCGATTTATCACGTAGAAGTCGCAAAAGATTGCATCGAAGTTAGAACGGATTTAATCACACCTTCTTATATCTCTCCCGAAATGCATGCGTTGAACGATGATGCAAAGAAAGCTGGGATAATCATTATGAATGAAATTGGTGTTGATCCAGGAATTGATCACATGAGCGCCATGAAGGTGATTGATCACATTAAGGCAATAGGCGGAAAATTAAGTAGTTTTAAATCTTTTTGTGGAGGATTATTAGCGCCAGAGTCAGATAACAATCCGTGGCATTATAAATTTACATGGAATCCTAGAAATGTCATTGTTGCTGGACAGGGTCCGGCGGCATGTTACATGGATAACAATGAATATAAGTATATCCCATATTCACAATTATTCAAGAAGTTAGATCGATTTGAAATCGCACCTTATGGAGAATTTGATGGGTATGCAAATCGAAATTCACTGATTTATTCATCTACCTACGGAATAGAAGGGATTCCAACGATTTATCGCGGTACTTTGCGTCGGCCCAATTATTGTCAAGGTTGGGATGTCTTTATTCAATTAGGAATGACAGATGATTCTTATGCGATGACCAATTCAGAAACATTAACTCCAAGATCTTTCTTAAATGCTTTTTTACCTTATGAATTGAATACATCAGTTGAAGATAAATTTAAAAGGGTATTGGGAGAGGAAAATGCATATTTGTTTGATCAATTTGAAAGCATGGGAATCTTTGATGGTTCATTTACCTACGGAATTGAAAATGCTAGTCCAGCAAAATTACTTCAACAATTACTTGAACCTAAATGGAAGCTAGAGCCAGGGGATAAGGATATGTTGGTGATGTACCATGAATTTGAATATCAAATTGACAATCAACAAAAGAAAATCACTTCTTCGTTGGTAACACTTGGGGAAGATGAGGTATTTACAGCGATGTCGAATACCGTTGGACTTCCAGTGGCAATTGCAGCAAAATTAATTTTAGCCGGTGAAATCCAAGAGAAAGGAGTAACATTGCCTGTCAATAAGAAGGTTTATGAACCCATTTTAAAGGAATTAGAAATATTCGGAATTACTTTTGAAGAAAAAGAACAAACAGTATAAAAAAGAAATTATGGAAAACGAAGAAAACCACATGAACATCGAATTATCTGAAGAAATCGCTTTAGGTACGTATTCTAATTTAGCAATTATTACACATTCCCCTGCGGAAGTCGTTTGTGATTTTGTGCAAATTATGCCGGGAATGCCAAAGGGAAAAGTCCGTTCTCGTGTCCTTATGACTCCTCAAAATGCCAAACGCTTTTTGCAAGCGCTTACTGATAACATTCAAAAGTACGAGCAGAATTTCGGTGTAATTGATGATCCACAAGCTGGATTTCCACCAATGAATTTTGGCACGCCAAATACAATGGCATAAACTAAAAAGATGTTACTGTCGATTTGTATTCCTATCTATAATTCGGATATTCGTCCGATTGCGACGGAACTCCATCGGCAAATTCAAGCATATACATCGGAAGTCGAGCTCCTTTTTTTGGACGACGCTTCCGATATTTTTTTTAAAGAGTTAAATAGAAGTGTTGGAGCATTTAGTGACTACCAAGAGTTACCTGTAAACATTGGTAGGTCAAAAATTAGAAATGCATTTTTACCCTTTGTTAAAGGAACACATTTACTCTTTCTGGATGGGGATTCGATTGTATGTCGAACGGATTTCATTGAGAAATACCTTGAATTCATTCGTAATAATTCCATTGATTTGGTTGTTGGTGGACGAGAAGAAACAATTTTAAGGCCTTCCCGTTCTTATTTACTGCGATGGGAGTATAGCCGTAAAAGAGAAAGTAAAACGACCGAAGAACGAATTGCGCAGCGAGAAAGTGGATTTAAATCAAATAATTTCATCGTAAAAAAAACCATTTTTGAAGAGAATCCATTCGATGAATCCATTACAACGTATGGTCATGAGGATACTCTTTTTGGCTTTCAGCTACATATAAAAGGAATTGTTTGTCATCACATTGACAATCCCATAAAAAATGATGATTTAGTTGATAATCATTTATTCCTGTTAAAAACAAAGGATGCGGTTTCGAATTTATGGCGGATTTCACAAAAACTTAAAGATGCCAGATTCAATGAGCAGCAGAAATTATTAAGACTTACGACGCACATTCAAAAGACCGTAGTAATCCGATTTATTTTTCATGGTTTCGGTCAAGTGTGTCAGCCCGTGCTGTCTTTTTTGCTTACGAAAGGATTTTTCCGTTTATGGATGTTTGATTTATATCGTATAATAGAACTAGAGAGAAGAATGAGAAAGAACGCTACGGATAAGTAATTCAAGCTTTTGTTGTTCATTTTCCCAATTTTCAATTTCAGAAGCCTTTCGGCAAGCTTCTTTTAGTTGCAGTAACAATTCAGGTTGACTTTTTAGCTCACTGATGGCAGTAGCAATCGCATCAGGACTTACTTCGGTAAGAATGACCCCGACTTTATGTGTGTTAATGACACGTTCTATTTCAATCAATCTACTTGCCAAAATGGGTGTCCCCGCATGCATGTAATCAAAAACCTTGTTTGGCAGAGAAAATTCGTAGTTTTTACTGAGTGGTTTATCCAGGGTAAGTCCGAGATCTGCGTGCATAGTAAATTGCATCATCTCCTCATACGGACGTCGCCCATAGATTTTCACTTTATCTTCAAGTCGATTTAATTTAATGAGTTCCTTGACCACGGGCATGACATCACCGTCACCAACAAGCATTAGCGTAGAATCCTCCAATTGTTTCATCGCTAGGACTGCTTCTTCGATCCCGCGCTCAATATTTAAACCAGAACCTTGAATAACAATTAAAAAACTACTCTCAGGAATCTCGAGTTCAGCCTTAGAGAAGTAATGGGTTGGCTGATATTTATCGGGGATGTTACGAATAACTAGAAGTTCCTTGCCGTAAAGTTCTCTATACGTTTGTGCGATAGAGTTATTGACTGTAATAATATGTGAAAGTCGCGGGAAAATCAACTGTTCAATAGACAGCCAAAATTTCTGAACGAATTTGCGGTGTATTAATTCAGGAGCTTCAGTAAATAACTCATGGCTATCGTAAATGATTTTAGCTCTGGATAATTTGCTTACTAGAAAATTTGGCAGAAGTGTATCTAGGTCATTAGCATATAACAGTGTTTTCTTTCGAAACAAAAGAATAAAAAACAACCTTAAGTTTAATTCAGTGTAAAACAGTGGTCCTTTTTCAAAGAGTAAATGGAGCCGTTTTGTGCGGTAATTACGTTGATTTAGTTCTGGACTTGATTTTTTTTTTCGTCCAATTAACAAAACATCCATTCCAAGATCATGAAGTACAGAACAGGTTCGATGAACACGGTTATCAGTGACCAAATCGCTTGATACTGAAACAATCACTTTTTGATTTAACATGGAAACAAAAGTAATGAAATCCCCGTAGGAAAGAATCGCGAAAGGAAAAGTGATAAAATTTTCAAATATTTTTTCAAAAAATTCTTTGAGATAAGAAAAAGTTTCATACATTTGCAATCCCAAATTGGTCTTTGGGAAAAGAAAAAGTTCTTTATTTAAGAAAACCAACAATTAAATTGCCGATGTAGCTCAGTTGGCCAGAGCAGCTGATTTGTAATCAGCTGGTCGGGGGTTCGAATCCCTCCATCGGCTCAAATTGTAGGGGGGATACTCAAGCGGCCAACGAGGGCAGACTGTAAA
>JBIIAG010000028.1:0-24277 GCA_044240055.1 Crocinitomicaceae bacterium
AATCCACGAGCTTCTCGAACAGTACCATTCATAGCGAAAGCTTACGACGAACCATACGTAAATTACGCAACGAAAGTGATGTTAGGGGAGAAGAAAGTAACTGATTTCAATTTCCAACCACGAAAAGAAGGATACGCGATTAAAATCCCGGTGTTTTCTTACGAGAAATTCCCAGATGTGAAAAAAGAGCTTGGTCCAGAAATGAAGTCAACTGGTGAGGCAATTCGCTTTATCAAAGACTTGAAAGATCCGTTCTTTACGAAAATTTATTCGGAAAGAAATATGCATCTTTCTCGTTAAATTCCTCTGTTCGGACAGCAATAACCTTAATGGATTCTGTATATTTGTCATATGCAGAAGGTTGAGAACATCATGGCACCAATTCAGTCAGAATTGACGGCATTTGAAGCTTATTTTAAAGAGTCAATGAGATCTGACGTTCCTTTGCTGGATAAAGTCACTCAATATGTTGTGAAACGCAAAGGAAAGCAAATGCGTCCCATGTTCGTTTTTCTCACTGCAAAAATGCTCGGTGAAATTAACCAAGTTACTTACGACGCAACAACACTCGTTGAACTCTTGCATACAGCTACACTCGTGCACGATGATGTGGTAGATGATGCAAATGAGCGCAGAGGTTTCTTTTCCGTTAATGCACTTTGGAAAAATAAAATTGCCGTTCTTGTTGGTGATTACATGCTTTCAAGAATTCTATTGCTTTCCATTGAGAAAGAAAATTTAGCTTTATTAGAAGTAGTTGCAAGGGCCGTTCGCGAAATGAGTGAGGGTGAATTGCTGCAAATTGAAAAAGCTCGTGACTTAAATATTGACGAAGAAACCTATTTCGAAGTCATTCGAAAAAAGACTGCCTCACTCATTGCAACATGCTGCGAGGCAGGGGCGATTAGTGTCCATGCGACAGAGGAACAACGTGAGAAAATGAGAAAGTTTGGCGAGCTTATTGGACTTGCTTTTCAAATAAAAGACGATATTTTTGATTACGGTACAGGTGAACACATCGGAAAACCTACCGGAATTGATATTCGCGAACAAAAAATGACATTGCCGCTGATTTATGTCATGAATCATTCTCCAAGTGAAATTCGCAAGGAATTAATGTACATAATGAAGAATGAATTCGACGTATCTGCGCGAATTAAACGTGCCATTCAAATAGTGATTGAGTATGGTGGAATTCAATTTGCGACGATGAAAATGGAAGCAATTGCCAATGAAGCATTGGAATTATTGGAGTCGTTCCCCGCCAATGACGCAAAAAAATCGTTAATAGGATTGGTCCATTATACAATGAATAGAGAGAAATAATGAAAAATACACTTATAATTACCTTATTTGCCTTGTTTACATTGAATGCTTGTTCGGATGCTGATTCGAAAAAAGCGGTTGATTCAGAGAAAGAGGAAGTACTTTATCAAATTAAAGACGGACAATTTACCGAATGGTACCCTGGGAAAAAACAGGTCAAATTTGAAGGGAATGTCGATGTAAAAGGAAATCGGGATGGCAAATGGACATTCTATTCCGAAAAAGGGAATATGCTGTCTTTTACCTTTTATGAAAATGGTAAAAAAGAAGGGTATTCTATTGTAAAACATCCAAACGGAAGAATTCACTACCACGGTGAATACCACAATGACAAAATGGTTGGTGTTTGGACCACTTACGACGAAAAAGGCAAAAACAAGCAAGTAAAAGATTACGGTTATCCCGAAAGTGAGTAAAATCCCTCCACATATCATTGATGAAATCATGCATGTTTCTCGCATTGAGGAAGTGATTGGTGATTATGTGCAATTGAAACGTGCAGGATCGAATTTAAAAGGATTAAGTCCATTTACGGATGAAAAAACACCTTCATTCGTTGTTTCTCCAGCAAAACAAATTTTTAAGTGTTTTTCAACTGGAAAAGGAGGTACTGTTGTTTCATTCCTCATGGAAAAAGAACATTTTTCGTACCCTGAAGCACTTCGCTGGTTGGCAGATCGCTATGGTGTTCAAATCCCCGAAACGGCGCAGCCAACGGCAGAGGAATTAGCACAGTTAAATGAACGTGAGAGTTTTTACATCATCAATGAATTTGCGAAAAACACATTTGCAGAGAACATGCATGGTACCGATGAGGGAAAAGCAATTGGACTTTCCTATTTTGAAGAACGTGGTTTCCGCAAAGACATTATCGAGCGCTTTCAACTTGGTTATTGCCTCAATAAAGGGGATGATTTCACGAAAAAAGCACTTGAAAAGGGGTATAAGCTAGATTACCTTGAAAAAGTAGGGCTCGTTAAAACGAAGGATGAACGTTCCTTTGATTTTTTTAGAGGACGTGTAATTTTTCCTATCCATAGTATCTCGGGAAGAGTTCTTGGTTTCGGCGGACGCACTTTGTTGGCAGATAAAAAAATCGCCAAATACTTTAATTCGCCTGAAAGTATCATCTATAATAAAAGTGAAATCCTATATGGGTTGTACTTTGCAAAAGGTGACATCGTTAAATACGATGAATGCCTTTTGTGTGAAGGATACACGGATGTTATTAGTATGCATCAAGCAGGAATGCAACACGTTGTTTCTTCATCAGGTACGTCCCTCACAAAAGAACAGGTAAAATTAGTAAAGCGCTACACCAAGAATTTAACGATTTTGTATGATGGAGACGCTGCTGGAATTAAAGCAAGTTTCCGTGGGATTGATTTGATCTTGGAGGAAGGGATGAATGTGAAAGTCGTTCTATTTCCTGATGGGGAGGATCCGGACTCGTTTTCTAAAACTCGAAGTTCAAGTGAATTGGAGGATTACATCAAATCCCATAAGCAGGATTTTATTACCTTCAAAGCATCCATTCTACTTTCTGATGGGATAAACGACCCAATACGGAAATCCGAATTAATCAAAGAAATTGTTCATTCAGTTTCATTGATTCCAGATCAAATTACCCGAAGCGTTTATATTCAAGAAATCGCTAGACAATTTGAAATCTCCGAGTCTATCGTCAATAATGAACTCATGCGTTTGCGCAAGTCTACTATGGCCAAGCAATTGCAGGAGCCAATGTTGAATGAGGTTCAGCTTCCAAGGGAAAGCACAAACCTTCTTCAAGATGAAATGGCTATCCAGAGTCAAGAAGCTGGCGAGTCTGCTCCGGAAATTAAACACGAAGACGAAATCATTCGCTTGATGATAAAATACGGTACACGTGAGGTATTTTTGAAGGAAATTGGAAGTGAAGATAAATCAACAAGTGTCATAGAATTGATTATTCAAGAAATTGAAAGCGATGATTTGCGCATCGAACAACCGCTATACCGTGAAATTTATGGCTTGTTCATGGATGGGGTGAAGGACAATACACTTTTATCTTCATCCTACCTCAAGCGACTTGAAAATCAAGAAATTGTTGCATATGTAACAGATTTGGAAAGTGATGACAATGAATTAAGTTATAATTGGGTCGGTAAATACAACATACATACAAAATCAGAGGCGGATAATTTGTACGAATCTGTTATGAATGCCATTTATCACTTTAAACTCATCAAAGTGGAGCAGCACATTCAAGGATTACAGCGTGAATTAAAAGATAAAAACCCGCAAGGTGAAGATTTAATTCTGCTGTTGTCTGAACAAATGGTGTATGCAAAGGTCCGAAAAGAGTTTTCGGAAAAATTAGGGAGAATTATCACACGTTAATATGTTAAGCACAACTCTTTTCCATATCGGTCCCTATAAAATTTGCTTTTGGAATTTGGTTTTTTTGACGCTCATATTCCTCGTTGCTGCTATCTTACGTCGCCTTGTTCATCGCCTCTTGAAACGTTATGTTAAGACGGCTCAACTTAACCTTGAAGGACGACAATTGGCTTGGTTGAAGTTATTGAGTCAAAGTGTCTACTTATTAGCGATTTATATTGCGGTTTTAAGCTTTAAGTTTAACAATCAGAACGTGACATTTAAGAAATTCCTCACCTATAAATTCATTGATTTAGGTGCGATAAAAATCGACTTTGCGGATTTATTAATCATCGTTTCTGTATTCTTTGGAGCGCGCATTCTAGTTAATTTGAGCAAGCTATATATAGGTAGGAAATTCAAGCGAAATACAAATTATGATGCGGCGTCAGAGTACGTTTACATTCAAATCGCGAAATACATCATTTATGTATTTTCCATCTTATTTTGTTTTCAATTACTGAACATTGACCTTGTTATTAT
Source organism: Crocinitomicaceae bacterium (assembly GCA_044240055.1). Taxonomy (GTDB): domain Bacteria; phylum Bacteroidota; class Bacteroidia; order Flavobacteriales_D; family Crocinitomicaceae; genus UBA952. The sequence continues at coordinate 4,231 of JBIIAG010000028.1, forward strand.
CCTTACAAGTTCGGTTGGACTTTTAGTCGGAATTGGTTTAGGGTTACAAGATGTCTTTAAGGATATGATTGGGGGAGTAGTTTTATTGGTCGAAGGTAATTTGCGGGTTGGGGACATCGTTGAAATCCATGGGTCTTCTAAAAATTCACAGAAAACATCCGATGCAATCGTGGCTAAAATTCTAAAAATTAGTGTTCGAACAACTCAAATTCAAACCCGAGAAGGAAATGTACTCATTATTCCAAACACCAGGCTAACGCAAGAACAAATTGAAAACTGGAGCCATGGTTCAGAATTGACCAGGTTTAAAATTAATGTAACAGTAGATTTTGGTGCAGATATTGAATTAATTAAGCGTTTATTAGTGCAAGCGGCAATGGCACATCCCAAAGTGAAAAAAAATCACCCTGTATTTGTTAGTTTAGCTGATTTTGGTGAAAATGGATTAGGTTTAGAATTGATTTTCTGGGCGGATCATAGCTGGGATATTGATATTTACAAGTCGGAAATCCGATTTGAAATAGACCGATTGTTTAGGGAATATCAAATCGCCATACCATATCCACATAGAACAATAAGTCAAGCTTAATTAGTCTCTTAGCAAGTGTAGGTAACGCTGAATGGTGTTTTCAATTCCTAGATAAAGGGCATCCGAAATTAGTGCATGTCCAATAGAAACTTCGTCCAATTGACAAACAGATTGTTTAAAAAACCGCAAATTTTCTTGACTTAAATCGTGTCCTGCATTAATCTCTAGTCCAATTGAAACAGCGAACTCAATAGCGTCGATGTATTCTTTGATTGCTGTTATGGGGTCTTTCCCAAATGATTCCGCAAATGGACCTGTATAGAGTTCAATGCGATCAGCCCCTGCCTTTTTTGCTAGCTCAATCCAGTGTTTGTTCGGTTCAATGAAAAGGGAAGTACGAACGCCTTTTGAAGAGATCTCCTTTAATATTTCGCTCAGGAAAGATTGATGTTTCTCTGTGTTCCAACCAGCATTTGACGTGAGAACATCAGGTCCATCCGGTACCAAAGTCGCTTGGTCGGGACGAATATCACTGATTAAGGTTAAATAACGTGTATCTGGATATCCTTCGATGTTATACTCCGTGGTGACGACCTTCGCTAATTCATAAGTGTCTTGAGTGGTAATGTGTCGTTCATCTGGGCGTGGATGAACGGTTATTCCTTGTGCGCCAAATCGCTCGCAATCGATGGCGAATTGAACGACATTGGGCATTTGTCCGCCTCGAGCGTTTCGAAGCGTAGCAATTTTGTTGATGTTCACACTTAGTCTTGTCATGGCACAAATTTTGACACACAAAAGTAAGAACTCTGAAAGGATTTTACTATTTTGGCAACGCGTATGAGAGCAATTGATTTAATTACAGACGAAATCCCCCCCCTAATCCATACGGATACAGGTGAAAAGGCCTTGAGTTGGATGGAGGAATTTAAAGTTTCTCACTTACCCGTGCTAAAAAATGGAAACTTTGTTGGGGTTGTTTCGGAATCAGATATACTCGATCACCTCAATTTAGATGAAGATTTAGATCGCTTATTTCAGCATTTGCCCCGCCCATTCATTTTTGGACAGGCACATATGTACGATGTCATAGCCAAAATGGCAGAGTTTAAATTAAGTGTCATTCCTATTTTAGATCAACAAGAAAATTACCTCGGATGCTGCAGTGTCTACCATGTGATGACGCTTTTAGCAAATACAGGAAGCATCAAAGAAAATGGAGGGATTCTTGTTTTGGAAATGAACGCAAGTGATTACACATTGTCTCAAATTGCCCAAATTGTAGAAAGTAATAACGCACGCATTCTAAGTGTTTTCATGACTTCACATTTAGATTCAACCAAAATTGATGTCACACTGAAAGTGAATACGTACGATTTAAGTAGTATGATTCGAACTTTTGAACGTTACGATTACTTGGTGAAAGCTTCTTTTCAAGATGGAGACGGCGATGAAGACATGCAATGGAGGTATGATACATTAATGCAATACCTAAAACTGTAAGCATGAAAGTAGCCATCTACGGTAGAAAGATTAATAAACAATCAAGTGCATTCTTCCTAGAAGTGTTGAAGCACATCGATGATTTTGGCTGGAAAGCAATTTTGGAGGAAGAGCTGAAAGAGCAACTTGTTGCGAAAGCAGGAATTTCTACTTCTTATGAAACATTCAATAACTACAAGGATTTTCATTCAGGATTCGATTTGTTGATAAGCCTGGGTGGTGATGGAACCTTTTTAAAAGCTGTTTCCTACATTCGAGACTCAGGTGTTCCAATTATGGGGATAAATACAGGTAGGCTTGGATTCTTATCCAATATTTCAAAAGACAATATTTATGACAAAATAGCTCAGGTTAGGGATAAGCAATTCGAATTTCAAAAGCGTTCTTTATTGCGCGTTTCTACTGTTGACGATGTATTTGGTGAAGATAATTTCGCATTGAACGAGCTTACCCTACAGAAAAAAGACACGTCCTCGATGGTGACTGTTCACGCATATTTAGATAAGAAATTCTTGAATTCTTATTGGGCCGATGGACTAATCGTTGCAACACCAACGGGCTCAACTGCTTATAGTCTTAGTTGCGGTGGCCCTATCATAACTCCTGGTTGTCAAGTACATATATTGACTCCAATTGCGCCTCATAATTTAAATGTACGACCGGTTGTTGTTCCTGATCACATGCCAATTACATTAAGTGTAGAAGGGCGGGATCGCAGTTATTTGCTCAGTTTAGATGGTGTTTCAAAGAACATTAAGCAAGGTGAAGATGTCATAGTGACGAAGGCGGAATTTATGATAAATGTTGTTAAATTTGAGGATAATAATTTCCTTGATACTATTCGAAATAAAATGCTTTGGGGAATTGATACCCGTAATTAATAATAAAATGAAAATGATAAAAAAAACAATGGCAATCGCCGCATTGATGTTTAGCGTTTCAGCTAATGCCCAATTAACAAAAGTGGACTCCGTTAGCTACTTGGTAGGAATGAATATCGGAGCAAGTATCATGAAAGATTTCAGTGAAGTAAATGTGAATATGCTAATCAAAGGTCTTCAAGATGCAATGACAAATCAGGCTCCCATGTGTTCAGACCCAGGAAATGCGATGTTGAATAACTTCTTTCAACAGAAACAACAGGCGATGCAAGCGCAAGAAGAAATGAATAATTTGGCTTACAAACCGATTGGTGAGGAGTTTTTAGCGAAAAACGCGAAAAGAAAAGGAGTGGTGGTCACCGAATCTGGGTTGCAATATGAAGTGCTAAAAGATGGAAAAGGACCTCGTCCAACTGCAACATCAAAAGTAAAAGTACATTACCACGGAACAACGCCAGAAGGTGTTGTTTTTGATAGTTCTGTTGATCGTGGAGAACCGATTTCATTTGGATTGGATCAAGTGATCAAAGGTTGGACTGAAGGTGTTCAATTAATGAAGGTTGGTGCAAAATACCGTTTTTATATTCCTCAAGAGTTGGCGTATGGACCAAGTTCACCGTCTCCAACGATTAAGGCATACATGCCATTAGTATTTGAAGTTGAATTAATTGAAATTGAAAAATAAGATGAGAAAAGTAATTTTAAGTGTTGGTTTAATTGTTTCCACGGTTTTAACTGCTTTTAGTCAGGGTGTAAGCGAGTTTGCGGATGGGGTTTATGCTGTTTTTAATACAACGAAAGGTGTGATTGTTTGTCAATTAGAGTATAAATTGACGCCAATGACCGTTGCGAATTTCGTTGGATTAGCGGAAGGGAAAAACTTCAAAGTGAATGACGTGGTGATTAGTAAGCCCTATTTTAATGGATTAACGTTCCACCGTGTGATCAAAGACTTTATGATCCAAGGTGGTTGTCCACTTGGAACAGGAACCGGTGATCCTGGGTATAAATTCGATGATGAATTTAATGAGAATCTGAAACACGTTGGACCTGGAATCCTTTCTATGGCTAATTCTGGTCCAGGAACAAATGGTAGTCAATTCTTCATTACGCACAAAGAAACGCCATGGCTAGATGGAAAGCATTCTGTTTTTGGACATGTGATCTCAGGTCAGAATGTTGTAGACTCCATTCAGCAAGGTGATATTATGAATTCTGTTGAAATCATACGTGTCGGTAACGCTGCTTTGGCTTGGAATGCACAGGAGGCGTTTGATAAGGTGTTTTTAGAAAAGCAAATTGCCTTAAACAAACAGAAAGAGGCAATTGCGAAAATCGAAGCTATGTCGGAAGAAGAATACAAGCAATTTATGTTTTCCGAAGTTAAAAAGATCCATAAAAAAGCCAAAATGTCCACAAGTGGTTTGGTCTATGTCATTCAAGAAGGCGGGTCAAAGGATCGTGTTGTGAAAGGATCGAAGGTTTCATTGCATTACACTGGTACATTTCGTGCGGATGGAAAGAAGTTTGATTCGTCAAGAGATCGCAATCAAACATTAGATTTTAACTACATCGACCAAAAAATGATTCCTGGATTTGAAGAGGGTATCGCGATGATTGGTAAAGGTGGGAAAATCACCATCTACATTCCTTATTTCAAAGCTTACGGTAAAGGTGGTCGTCCAGGAGCAATTCCTCCCTATTCCGATTTAGTTTTTGAAATAGAAATGGTGAATATCCAAGCGCCGGGAGTTGATAATCACGACGGTCATGATCACGACGGTCATGATCACGACGGTCATCAACATTAATCGATGATTAAACGCTTAACTTTGCTCAAACGTTCGTCGGAAGTTTGTAGTTGAAGAAAATAAATTCCTTTAGAAAGTCCTGAAAAATTCAGGACTTTTTTTGTACTGTCTAGTTCCGATGCAATCATAACGCCATTTACATCGTGTAGGATCGCTTTTTCAATGTCAAATGAACTAGTTATTTCTATTTGTCCGTTAGATGGATTAGGGGAGAAGGAAAAGTCGCATAACGCTACTTCTTCTAAACCTGAGCCCAAGTCAGCATAAGAAAAAGCAATGTCCGAAATCATCCAGCCTTCTTTTTGGTTATTTGTGGTGTCGCTGATAAATCTAAAACGGTAATACATGGTGTCTGTTGGAAATTCCTTTATTGGGAACATCCAAACCCATTCTAGTTCTGTGTAGCGATCAACAAAGTTTCCTGAAAATCCTTTTTCACCGGTAAACAAAGTGTCTGAGTTAGTGTATAGTTCGTTGCTTAGGAAGAGCATGTTTGTTTGGTCCTCTAGTACATTCGTCCAGCTTGCCCCGTAATCCCTTGAAACTTCGATAATACCACCATCTAATAGGCTGTCTGAATCCATGGAATGGTGAAAACTCATTATCAAGCTTAACGGATATTGATTCCATGCCGGCCAATGAACTTCAAAAGATGCATTCGTTTCGTTTGGATACGTTTGGACACTGTCCGTAATCATCACGCCTCCTGTACTTGTTAAAATTGATTTTTGTGATTCGCCACGCACCCAAAGATTGGAGGATGGGTTAGGAACCACAACGTATCCGCATGAGTCAGAAAAATCACATTCGTCTAGAGGAAAAATTCCTAAAAAAGTGGATAGTTGGGCCATGCTGCTAAATGAAGCCAAAAGGACTGCGAGAAAAAGTGTCGTTTTCATTTGAGTTAATTTAAAAAGACATACGTAATAATGTTAGCTCCCATTTGCAAAGCTTGCTTTCTTTTTTCAGCTGTATCATTATGAACTTGAGGGTCTTCCCATCCATCACTTAAATCAGTTTCGTAAGTATAAAGACAGACCAATCGTCCATCTATACTAATGCCAAATGCTTGTGGACGTTTTCCGTTATGTTCGTGTATTTTTGGCAATCCATTTAACTTGAATTTCTGATTGTAAATAGGATGGTTATCAGGTAATTCAGTTAGTTCACTTGAAGGAAAGATTTTTAATAATTCAACCCGGATAAATTCATCCATTCCATAGTTATCGTCTATGTGCAAGAATCCACCTGCAAGTAAATAGTTTCTCAAATTGTCGGTCTCCGCTTTTGAAAAAACAACATTACCATGTCCCGTCATGTGAATGAATGGATACCTGAAAATATCCTTGCTCCCTACATCTACATAAGGAACATCTTTCGAAATGCTCGTTCCTAAATTTTGATTGCAAAATTGAATCAGGTTTGGTAGGGCGGTTGGGTTCGCATAGTAGTCACCTCCACCGTTATATTTTAAAACAGCTAATTGAAAACTAGCTTGACTCCAGCTTGCTACCGGAAGAATAAAAATGAAAAAAATAAGTTTGAATACCGTTGTTGTCATGCCGAAAGATAGATAAACAAAATGGAAATTAAGGATGAAATGAAACCAATGATTTTAAGTTTGTTCCATTTTTCTTTGAAAAATAATAGGCCAATAATAGCAGCAATAATAACAATACTTACATTAATAACGGCCAGAATGCTACTGCTACTCCAATTCAATACATCATACGCTTTCATTAGAAAATATATCGAAAAGAAATTTGGAATGCCCAAAAGTATACCAGCGATTAGGTTTCTCAGCGAGGGCGCTAATTTCCCCTGTATCAAACGTGCGCATGCGATTAAAAATCCTATAATACCGGCTAGTCCAAATGCGTATGCAGTGAAAAATGCTGTTTCATTTGCCGCTAGAACGGAATGTTGAATGTAATTTAAAAGGAAATCTAAAAGTCCACTACCGAGAAAAAGGACAATCAACATCCAGGATGATGAAACGTTTTTCTCTGTGTCATTCGCTTGGACGGTCATTCCAATAACACCGAAAATAGCTAAAATGATTCCTGCCACTTTTAGAACTTGTGCTGATTCCGAATAGAATAACATCATTCCTAAAACGGAAATAGCCATGCTCATCTTTACAGCTACTGAAGTACTTGAAAGCCCATTTTTTTGCGCACTTAAGCCCATAATTAAAAATAGCCCGATGAAAAGAATTGCCGCACCAGCAGTATAGAAAAACCATTCTGTTGGAACCGTTGTCAATTTCGTAATTTCGAAGGGAGAGAAGAAAAAGCCACATAGAAACGCAACAAAATAGTTGACGACAATGGCTTGGAAGGTGTCGATTTTAAAGTGTGGGAAAAGTTTAAAAAGGACAAAAATGAAACTTGAAAATAAAATGGCGAAAAACAACTCCATTACCTGCGTTTAAAGTAGTAAATAGTATCAGTGCCAAATGAATGCGAACGCGATGGTACTCGATTAAGAAGAGGAGCCTTAACGCCTTCATGGAATAAAACATCTCCCACAATTACATAAGCTTCATCCCATACATTGTCAATGATGAAATATTGTAATGTTCGACTACCGCCTTCTACCATGATAGAGGTAATGTTCCGCTTATATAATTCTTCTAGGATTGTTTTTGTCGACGTTTCTTTGATTTTCACCCATTCTATGTTGTCCTTTTTCTCATCTTTTAGTCTGTTAAAAATAATCGTTGGAGCATCATCTGAATATAGATTAATGTTTTCTTTTACTTGTAATTGACTATCAATAAGAATACGTATTGGGTTTCTGCCGGTAAATTCACGAACGGTTAGCGTTGGGTTATCGTTCATAGCGGTATGTTTTCCAACTAAAATCCCATGTTCCTGACTGCGCCATTTGTGAACCAGTGCTTTCGTTTCTTCGCACGATATCCAATTAATTCCTTTTTCTTCATTGGATCGAATACGATCAAGGTATCCATCTTTTGTTTGTGCCCATTTCAAAATGACATATGGACGTCCTTTTTCATGAAAATTGAAGAAACGTTTATTTAATAGTCTGCTTTCTGATTCCAATATTCCTTCTTGAACCTTGATTCCTGCTCGAATTAATTTTTCAATTCCTCTTCCGGAAACGAGTTTGTTGCTATCTCGGCAGCCGATAATAACTTCAGCTACCTTAGATGAAACCAGTAAATCAGAACATGGTGGTGTTTTTCCATGATGCGAGCACGGTTCTAAGTTAACGTAAACGGTTGCACCAATGAGTTGATTTTTATCTTTAACGGATGACACTGCATTTACTTCTGCATGCGCTTCTCCATTTCGTTGGTGATAACCTTCACCGATGATTCTGCCATCTTTTACAATGACACAGCCAACCATGGGATTTGGAGCTACCCAACTGGAACCCAATTGTGCGAGGTCTAGGCAACGTTGCATGTAATCTTCGTGCTTCATAAAGCGAAGTTAAGCATTCCTTTGCGTGATTGAATCCAATTATACAGGGATTTTCTTGCTTGTTTTTATCAATATCCTGATGAAAGAGCGGATATTAAAGCTGAATCGGGTCAAATGTGGTAAGTATTTTTATTTTTGTTGAAATTTCAAACTTGTTCTTATGATTGATGTGATTGAAAACCTTTTTGGGATGGAGCCTCATCACTTAAATTCAGTGATATTTTCTTTGTTATCGAATATTGTTATTGCGCTCATTATCGTTATTGCAGGTTTTTGGCTTACGGGTGTCTTAACTCGGTTTATCACGCGCCTTTTGAAGAAAAGTGAAACGGATCCTGGATTGGTTTCCTTTTTAGGTAGTTTCTTGTCTATGGCTTTGAAAATCATGGTTGTTATTAGTGCGATTACGCAACTCGGCATTCCAATGACTTCATTTCTTACCTTGATTGGTGCAGCGGGAATTGCAGTGGGTATGGCTATTTCAGGAACACTATCCAATTTCGCAGGTGGAATTATGATTTTGGTACTAAAGCCATTTAAACTTGGAGATGAAATTAAGGCATTAGGTGAGCAGGGTAGGGTAAGTGAAATTCAAATTTTCAATACGTATTTAACCATGCCGGACAATAAAGTTGTTATTTTCCCAAATGGACCACTCGCGAATGGAAACATAGTGAATTTTACGAGGGAGAAAACAAGACGTGTAGAATGGACGTACATATTTACGCATGATGCATCGTTTAATGAAGTAAAAGAAACGATCTTAGGATTTTTGTCGGATGATAAACGCATTATAACGAAAAGCCCTGTTGTTGTTGGACTAGATCAAATCACGGAACAAGGAATGCACGTGAAAGCGCGGGCTTGGGTGAAGACAGTGGATTTCGCAGATGTCTATTTTGATGTAAATGCCGCCGCTGCTGTTTCTTTCGCTAAAGCGAACATCCAATTTGCTAAATCATAAGAAATGGATATTATTCAAGCTTACATTGATAAAAATCGTTTTGGTGAGTGGTTGGGAATGTCCTTTGAGATTTTAGAACCCGGTATCGTTGCTTACCGACTCAATATTCAAGAAAAACACTTGGCTACTCCAATGCATGCACATGGCGGGTGTATTGCGAGTTTGTTAGATGCAACCCTCGGTGTAGGTGCATTGTCCCTAGTTGCGGATGAACAAAAAGTGGTGTCAACAGTTGACTTATCGATTCAATTTTTATCGGGTGTCAAATGTTCTGATCAATTAATTTCCTATTCGAGGTGCTTGAAAAAAGGAAAAAAACTTATTTTTATGCAAGCGGATGTACTCAACCAAGACAAACAGCTCGTTGCTCATGCAAACGGCACTTTTGTTTCTGTTGCGGCAAACGTTGCCGGATATTAACCAAATAACAAATTATTGACCTATGCTTATTACTATTCTACTTTTGATTTTTACCGTAATTGTTGTACCATACGTATGTATTTCTTACGGATTGAACCCAAACGATGTGCAAGATGCCATTCTTTATCAAATGACGTTTTCTGTTGGAATTGTCATTGCTTATTGCTTTTTTGTAGGTGAAATTGCTAAAAATAATTCGCAGGTAGATAAAATTTGGAGCATTATTCCCATTTATTACGTTTGGCACATGACGATAATGGGTGGGTGGGATCCTCGTATGATTCTTATGTCCGTTTTGGTAACGATTTGGGGCGTGCGTTTGACCTATAATTTTGCTCGACGAGGTGCTTATCAATGGAAGTTTTGGGCTGGTGAAGAAGATTATCGTTGGGAAGTGTTACGTAGTCGTCCAGGATTCAACAATAAGTTTGTTTGGATGATTTTCAATTTATTTTTCATCAGTGGTTATCAAAGTGTATTGATTTTCTTATTTACCTTACCAATTCTTACGTCATTGGGAGATGGTGTAAGTCCGGAATTAACATGGGTGGATTATCTCTTAGCGTTGATTTATGTTTCATGTGTTGTCATCGAATTTGTTGCAGATCAGCAGCAATATGATTTTCAAACTGAAAAACACCGTCGAATGAAGGCAGGTGAAGAATTGGGTGAATACAGTAAGGGATTCGTTTCAACAGGACTTTGGTCGATTGTCCGTCATCCAAACTACTTGATGGAGCAAACGATTTGGGTAGTGTTCTACTTATTTAGTGTTAACGCGACCGGTGAATGGATCAATTGGTCAATCGGTGGATGTGCGTTATTAATCATTCTTTTCAAAGGAAGTTCTGATTTTTCAGAAGAACTTTCAGCTGGGAAATATCCAGCATACAAGGAATATCAAGCAAGTACCCCTCGTTTCATACCTTTCACAAAAAGAAAATCAAACTAAATATTTGAGAATAAGAAAGGCGAGCGCAAAGAACGCCATAACACTTAAATACCATTGAGATAGTGCTTTGTGTCCGTTTTGTCGGTTGTATAGGTAGGTAATTGTTCCAATTGAAACACCAATTAATGCGGAATACATTAATACTTTAGTCAATTAATCCAAATTGTTTAAAGTGATGGGCAAAGTGTTTGCTGTGCAATTGATTCCATTTTTCAAAGTCTAAATTCCCGTAAAATGGATGTAGGGCTGTGAAAGATGGAGTTTCTTCATATTTTTCAAGGTAGTCTACAAATGCTGTTGCAAACTCATCCAAAGCAAATTCCATGTTGTCATTTCGCGTGGGAGTTTCTGCAAGTGCAAAAGAAACACGGATGTTTTGTGCCATAGGTTTGTCGGAAGCCAGAAAAAGCTGCATTTTTTCAATGCGATCCTCTGTGACCTCTAATTCAAATTCACCGATTCCACAGGACATATACAGTGCGTCACACAGGTGTTCAACCATACGTTGTGCGGACATTTCTCCCCAAGCGGGAACAGTTGTTGTCTCAAGCGACTCTAGTCTGCCAAGAAGGTATACTAAGTCAAATTCAAAAGTTTGCATCTTATTTTTTTCCTACAAGAATGTGCAGGCTTTTAGGAACGACTTGCACATTTAATTCTTTACGCACGGCAACGGGCTCTCCGTCATAATGTGCGATTCCTTTGGATAAAGAAATCTTTGCTTTTTCGAAGGAAATTACTTCCGCATAAATTGACTCATCTGATCGTTTTGTAAAGAACTGATAAATGATTCGCGGTATACCCCAAACCGAAAAAGGTTTCAATATAAATAATTCTATTTTTCCATCTGTTGCATCCGATTTCGGAGAAACAACGAAGCCATTTCCGAATTCAGATGTGTTTGCAATGGTGCAAAGAACAACGGGCATTTTCTTTACTTGTCCATTCATGTCGATGGAAATATTCATCGGGTTATATTTAAAGAACTCTTTAAATACATGTTTGACATATGTAAGGAAGCCTCGTTTTTTGTCTTCATCAAATTTTTGAGCAATCACAGCGTCCAGTCCATAGCCTCCAACACCTAAAAAGGGATTGTCATTCACTAACACAGTGTCCATTTGAATGTCATTCATTTCATTGATGCATTCAATGGCTTTTTTCACATCTCTTGGAATGAGCATGTGGCGTGCGAGTCCATTTCCTGAGCCTATTGGCAATACGGCCAAACGGGTCTGAGAGCCGATTAATGTAGTTCCTACTTCGTGAACAGATCCATCTCCACCTACGGCGCAAACAACATCGATTTTTTGGTTGACGGCATCTAATGCGATGTCAATTGCATGTCCTTTGTGCGTGGTATAACGAATTTCGTAATCAAAAAGAAGGTGATCCAAATGGGCATGAATTAACCCCGGGATGTCATCTTTTCGACGAACTCCAGAAATGGGATTAACAATAAACCAAATGGTTTTTTTCATGTTCTTTTCAACGTTTTTGAGCAGTTTTGTTTCACGCTCTTTTTCAAATATCGTCATTTTTTTAGAATCTACCTAAAATTTCTTGCATTTGCCTTCCAAAAATAATGCCATTAAGCGTAAATTTGATAAAAAAGAAGAACTATGTCAAAAGACCCATTGGAAAAAAATCGAGCTCAATTAGTTGATTTGCTCATGCATAAATCTGCGTTGAAGCAGGATATAGCAGACGATAGTGAAAAGGTTTTTGAACGCCTCAAAACGACTATTAAAACGGAGTTAGAAGAATTGAAAAAATCAATTTCTGACCCTCGTATTCGCTTAAGTTTTCAAGACAAAGGCAAATTTGAGATTCATGCATATGTTGGGAGTGATGTGCTCGTGTTTAATTTGCATCAAAATGTTTTTCGTTTACCCGATCATAATCCACTTTGGGGAACTGCGTATTTTAAGCAAAATCAAAATAATGGATACTTTTCAACGATTCACATTTTTAATTTCTTAGCAGAATCTTTGTTGCAAAATCGAATGGAGGATGCAGGTTACCTAATAGGAAGACTTTTTCTAAATCATGAGAATCACTTCTTAATCGAAGGGAAAGGAAGTTTAGGATTCATGTTTAGAGATCCTCAAAATATGGTGTTGAGTGATGAGGCACTTCGTTTAATTGTACAATTGTCTTTTGCACATGCACTTGAGTTTGATTTGTACATTCCACCATTTGAATATTTGAGTGAAATCTCTGTGGCTCAGATTCAAATGATGGGTGAAAGCTTAAAATTACAAACGGCTAAAAGGCTCGGATTTAAAATGAAACATGAGGAGGATTCAGAAAATTTTTAAAAAAAATAAGTGAGCCCTTGCGCTTCAAGAATTTCTCACTATATTTGCAATCCCAAAAATTAGGAAAACCTAGTTTACGGCCCATTCGTCTAGTGGTTAGGACGCCAGGTTTTCATCCTGGTAACAGGAGTTCGATTCTCCTATGGGCTACCAAGTTTTTGGCCTATTCGTCTAGTGGTTAGGACGCCAGGTTTTCATCCTGGTAACAGGAGTTCGATTCTCCTATAGGCTACGAAGGATTTTAAAAGAATTTAGAACGTTTTTAATTAACAATTAAGTTATGGCAAACCATAAATCAGCAATCAAACGTATTCGTTCAAACGATGCGAAACGTGTATTGAACAAATACCAACACAAAACAACGCGTAATGCATTGCGTAAATTACGTGAATCAAAAGACCGTAACGAAGCAATGACAATGTTACCGATTGTAGTAACGATGTTAGATAAATTAGCGAAAAGAAACATTATTCACAAGAACAAAGCTGCAAACTTGAAATCAGGGTTGCAAGTTCGTGTGAACGCAATGTAATTGCAGAAATATCCAATTGTTAAGGGGCCTCGCGCCCCTTTTTTTGTTATGTTTGCTTTTATGAAAAAAGGTTTAATCTTCGGTTTATTACTTTTGTTTTGTCAGTTTGCTTATGGGCAAGCTGCTTTTAATCAGTACGTAGATACCATTAAAAGCACGCGCCGAACGGGTGGATTGATTGATACACTATCAAATACAACCCAAGCATTTCAATCTACTTTTTTTATCTCGCCAAATGCGACAATTCTTTCGCCTTTTAACCTTTATGCGTCCAATGGGAGTACGCTACATGCTTTAAAAGTTAAAGAAACTAACCTGTTGTTTTCTGCTCTTCCTCATCTCGGATTTGCTTATGCATTTGGTGCAAATGGATCACAACTTTTTAAAGTAGATTTTCAAGAAGCATTTAAACACGGTGTTTTAGTAAACCTCAGCTTCGATAAATCCAAAGGGAATGGATTTTTAAGAAATGATGATTTTTCCTTTCAGCATTTTAATGCACACATACTTCGTACAGGTAAACAATACTCATTTGATCTTCAAACGGGAAAAGAAGCAGTGGCTCGTTCATGGTCTAATGGATTAGTCAATCCCAGTCCAATACCTGGAATTGATTTGAATTTGCAATTAGTTCAAAAAGAAAATGCTAAATCTGACCAAGTATTGTCATTTGTTCGTTTCCAGCATCAATTTGATTTCGACAAAGATTCCACTAGTGGATTTGGATTGCTCGCACGTCATGAATTTTATGAGTCTAAGAGAGATTTTCAGGAATTTGATAGCTTAACGCAATTGTACCCCATGGTCTTTTGGAATCTGGATTCAACACAGGATAGATTTCGAGAGCGCTCCTTTTCCAATGATTTAGGAATTTTCCTTGAACGGAATCAAATTCAACTGCAAAGCGCCCTCAGTTACCGCATTCGAAATTGGCACGATAATCTTTTATACTACGATACTACCGAACTTTGGTGGAATAACAATGTTTCTTATCACTCCACCAAAATTAATTTAGAACACAAGGATGCCATTAATGTTACTGGTGCGGGAAATGGCTTTACATCTACGAGTAAATTAACGCTTCCTTTGGCTTTTTTAGCTATTCGAATTGAGCATCAACTTAGTTCTACTTTACCGGAATTGATGCAGCGAAATTACCTGAGTAATAATGTGCAATATCAGCTGAATACATTAGAAAAACAATGGAATCAGTCTATTCGTTTTTCGGCACATAAAAAAATGGGGTCTGTTCAACTTGAAGCACTGTATCTATTGATGCAATTCAAACAGGTATATGTTTTCAATCAAATTGCGGGAACATGGAGAAATGATCAAACAGCAAGCAATGGAATAGGTAATAGTTTACAAGCCTCAGCGAGTTGGACCTATAAAGGACTTCAAATCAAACCTGAGTATCGATGGACACTTTTTTCAACAGGGCTAAATTACCAACCACAACATCAAAGTTCCCTTCGTGTTCAATGGAAAGGCGGTGTGTTTAAAGCGAAAAAATTACGGATGTTATTTGCGACGGATTTAAATTATTTTAGCTCATTTCAGTCTTTGTTATTTATTCCCCAAATGGGTGTTTTTGACCTAGTTCAATTGAATCAATCAACGGTTAAAGGATTTTTAAATCTTTCATTTACAACCGCTTTGGAGGTGGAAACATTTCGTTTCTTTCTTCGAGTTGACAACATTGGGTCTTTTTGGGTCCCGGAGACAACTGCTTTTGTATCCAACTATGCGTTTCCGAATATGCAAATCAAAATAGGCCTGACTTGGGATTTTTGGAATTAACACAAAGCAAAGTTCTAGGCATAAAAAAAGCGTCCTAAGACGCTTTAACTATTTTAGATTGAGGAAAATTTATTTATTCCCCATCACTTCTGCCATTTTTGCGCCAATTTGTGCTGGAGAATCCACAACGTGAATACCACATTCGCGCATGATGCGTTTTTTTGCTTCCGCTGTATCATCTGTTCCACCAACAATCGCCCCTGCGTGACCCATTGTTCTTCCTTTTGGAGCTGTTTCACCAGCGATGAATCCAACAACTGGTTTGGTTCCATTTTCTTTGATCCATTTCGCAGCAATTGCTTCTAGGTTACCACCAATTTCACCAATCATGACGATTCCTTCCGTTTCAGGATCATTCATCAAAAGTTCAACAGCTTCGCGTGTCGTTGTTCCGATGATTGGGTCTCCACCGATTCCGATGGCAGTTGTAATCCCCATTCCAGCTTTTGCAACTTGATCTGCTGCTTCGTATGTCAACGTTCCAGATTTTGAAACGATGCCAATTTTACCTTGCTTAAATACAAATCCTGGCATGATACCAACTTTAGCTTCTCCCGCAGTAATCACTCCTGGACAATTTGGTCCAATTAATCGCGTTTCGAATCCTTTAATGTATTCTTTCGCTTGAATCATGTCGTTTACAGGAATGCCTTCTGTAATACATACGATTACTTTGATTCCAGCTTCAGCAGCCTCCATAATTGCATCTGCAGCAAATGCAGGTGGTACAAAGATGATTGAAGTATCAGCCTGTGTGCTTGAAACAGCATCAGCAACTGTGTTAAATACTGGACGATCTAAATGGGTGTTTCCACCTTTCCCTGGTGTAACTCCACCAACTACATTTGTTCCGTACTCGATCATTTGACTTGCATGGAATGTACCTTCACTACCGGTAAATCCTTGAACAATGACTCTGGAATTTTTATTTACTAAAACACTCATAAGGCTACTTCTATTTTTGCGTGGTCAAAATTAATCAATGTGGCGATAATGACAAGTAAAACAGCATTTATTTCACGTCATCTACGCGCAATTCGAAATACAATGTTGCGTTTGCAGGAACTTTATCCATTCCGCCTGCGCCGTATCCTAATTGTGGTGGAACAATTATTCTTAACTTAACTCCTTGTTTTTGTCCAATTAGGGCTTCTTTCCAACCATCGATCACTCCGCGCATAGGGACATAAATGGTGTTCTTTTGTTCGTCAAATTTTTTACCGGAAAGCAAAGTGCCAACATAACTGACGCCAATGCTATCGGTTAAATGAATGTCACGTCCTGTTCCTGCTTCTATGATTTCTGTGTAAAGTCCGGTTTCTGATTTAGTAAAGTGAAATGACTTTCCGCTGGTAAATTTCTCAATACGTTGATCAAATTTACTTAATTGTTCTTCGGAATAACCACAAGCGTATAGTACAACCAAAAGCAAGAAGGTATAAATCGTTTTCATTTCGAATACACTTAAATCTTCGTTAATTGCGCTAGGAAATGAGCGTCTAGGTCAAAAACTCGAGTACATTTGAATCCTGCTTGACTTGCGATTTCGTGAAGCGTATCGTAATCAACATATAACCATGGGAATTCTGGACCGCTGATTTTTTTGTAGTGCATTTGGAATTTGAAATTTCCGTAATATTCAGAATTCAGGTCCATCCAATAAGACCCATCTTCGTCCTCATACAAATATTTCACATCCGATGAATCACAGAGAATTTGTCCTCCTTTGTTCAATTTTTCACCGGCATTTTTCAAGAAACCCAATAAGTTAGATTTCTTTTTTGCTATACCGATTCCATTCATTAATAATAAAATAGTATCAAATTTAGCTGGTGGATTATAAGATTCAAAGTCGATTTGCTTTGCAGAAACCCCTTGTCCTTTCATATATTCAACCGCACCCTCAGAGGTATCTATTGCAAACACGGTGTGTCCACGTTTGATGAGTTCGTTTGCATGAACTCCTGCTCCTGCTCCTGCATCAAGTACTTGACCTTTACACAGTTTGATTGCTAATTGCTCCAATTCTGGCATGTCCTTGTAGGAGCGAAAAAGTACTTCAATTGGAATAATATCATCATCACATAAATCAGAAGATACGATGATGTCAAAAGGTTTTTTTGTTTTGTGGTAATCCAAAATTGCTTGACCAATTGGATCTTGTTCAGTTGTTTTCATACTAATATTCGTACTCGTTGTAGTCACTTAAGTCGTCGTCAGAATAATCATCATCAAATTCATTAAAACCAAAATCATCTTCTTCATCTTCCTCCGATAACGAATCACTTTCATGCAAAAGTTCTTCGTCGAGTGCTTCTCTTGATTCCTCTTTTGGAGCATTTCCAATAGCTAGAAGCATTTGTGGGCTTTCAGGTTCATTTCGATCGTAGCCAATTAATTCTACTAGAAAGATCCACATCTTCATGAAGTCATAAACTAAAATGAATTTTTGGTCTGGCTCCTCCAAAAAATCTTTAATAATCGCATTTTTCATTACCGAGGCTGGAGAGTCAATTGAATCATCATCATAAGACATGTCCAATAAACTAATTTCGTGCCCTTTGTCCCAATCTTCATTTGAAACATAAAAACTTGCCATTTGATCTCCTTGGAAATCAAAGGACTTCATGATAGCATGGTAAAACGTTTCAAAGTCGCTCGTATCACTGATCAAAACGTCCCTAAAAACTTCTTCGTTTTTATCTGAATCCAATAAAATTCTGAATTTTAATCCTGGCATTTTTACTGATTTTACGCTTTAGGTAAAGTTAGTATTATTTATCCAAATGGGGAGTTCTTGCCACTGTTAATCCTAATTCTTTTCCGAGTTTTAGCATTTCTAATACAGCGTCTTCGTAGGAATTCTCAATTGTACCCTCTAAAATTGCTTCTTTAATATGTGCTTTGATGGTGCCAATTTCGGAGCAGGGTCCAAGTTCAAACGTTTGCATAATTAATTCACCACTAACAGGCGGTTGAAAATTACGAATACGGTCTTTCTCTTCAACCAATTTTAATTTTTCAGAAACAAGTTCGAAATTCTTTTTGTAGCGTTTTACTTTGAATTCATTTTTCGACGTGATGTCTGCATTGCAAAGCAACATCAAATCTTCTACATCGTCTCCCGCTTCGTTGAGTAAGCGTCGCACGGCTGAATCTGTAACGGAGCCTTTAATAAGAGAAATCGGGCGAAGGTGTAATCGCACAAGTTTCTGTACATATTTCATCTTGAAATCTAAAGGCAAACGCAATCGAGTGAAAATACGAGGAACCATTTTTGCGCCGAGGTCCTCGTGTCCATGAAACGTCCAGCCAACAACAGAATCGAAACGTTTTGTCGGTGGTTTTGCGATGTCATGTAAAATTGCCGCCCAACGCAGCCAAAGTGAGTCACTGTTTTGCGCTAAATTATCAAGAACTTCTAAGGTATGATAGAAATTGTCTTTGTGTGCTTTTCCATTTCGTGTTTCAATTCCATGTAAAGCAATCATTTCCGGAAAAAACTGTTTCAATAAATCCGTTGAGTTCAATAGTTTGAATCCACGAGAAGGCGTTTCGGTAAGAATGATTTTATTTAATTCTTCCGTAATTCGTTCTTGGGAGATAATTTCCAGGCGATCCGCTTGTTTTTTCATTGCTTCAAGACACGTACGTTCAATTTGAAAATCAAATCGTGTAGCGAAACGAACGGCTCTTAACATCCTTAATGGATCATCACTAAATGTAACTTCGGGTTCAAGAGGTGTTCGTATAATTCCTTTTTCGATGTCTTTTACTCCGTCGAATGGATCAATCAGTTCTCCGAATGCTTCAGTAGTCAGTTTTAGTGCAAGCGTATTGATGGTAAAATCTCTTCGGTTTTGATCGTCTTGCAATGTGCCTTTTTCGGTCATTGGTTTCCTGGAGTCGCTCGAATAAGATTCTTTTCGAGCTCCAACAAATTCTACATCAAGGTCCTTGTATCGAAAGTGAGCGGTTCCAAAGTTCTTAAAAACACTTACCTTTTTAACGCGTAAGATTTTAGCAATATCCTCAGCGAAAGTAGGACCGTCACCAAGAACTAAAATATCAATATCCTTGGAAGGACGTTCCATGATAAGGTCACGAACAAATCCACCGATAACGAATGCATCGATTCCATGGTCTGTTGCATATTGCGATACAACTTTAAAAACGGGGTGTTTTAACTTTTCTGCGTAATTCAAGGACATGTGGGGCAAAGGTACGACGAAAGAACAAAATAGCGTTTAGGGCTATGCGAAATCTTATTCGTCGTCCTTATCTAAATCATCGTCCTCATCACTTTGATTAAATGAAAATAAGTCACCATCGAAATCATCATCGTCGTCGTCATCAAAAAAACGGTTTGCTTTCCCACTTTTCTTGTAGGCATCCATTTTAGGTTTCTTTGATCGATTGTCTGAATCTGAATCACCAGGTTTCTTATCCTTATTTACCTTCTTTCTAGGTTCAACTTTAAGCGATTCTATTGACGGGGTAATGATAGGTGCATCAGAACCTGGAGATGTACTTGGTCTTCGATCGTCACTTCTAGGTGTGGACGTTCGTTGGAAATCATTGCCGGAGCGCGGATTGTTGTTTGGGCGAGTGTCTCCACGCTGTTCAGCTTCTTTTACGGCAATGTCTCGGCCATTTATCATGTGTCCATTCAATGCGTTAATCGCATTCATGGCTTCTGAGCGGTCGGACATCTCAACAAAGGCAAAGCCCCTTGATTTACCTGTTTCTCTGTCAGTAGCGACATTCACTTTGATTACGCTACCATGTTGTTCGAACAATTGTCTTAATTGCTCATTGGTCACTCCAAAATCTAATTTGGCAACAAAAATACTGGTCATAAATGTTTAAAAAGCAAAGGTTT
>JBIIAG010000029.1:0-24275 GCA_044240055.1 Crocinitomicaceae bacterium
TTCCAAGGAGAAAAATTCGAGAAAAGAATCGAGCAACGAACAGTTAGAAAGAACGATTAAGCACAGACGATATGGCACTCGACAAAAATGGCATTGCGCAACGCATTGCACAAGAATTAAAAAACGGATGGTACGTCAACTTAGGCATTGGGATTCCTACGCTGGTTGCTAACTATATTCCTAAAGGTATTGAAGTAGAATTTCAATCAGAAAATGGCATTTTAGGAATGGGTCCTTTTCCTTTTGACGGAGACGAGGATGCAGACCTTATCAATGCCGGAAAACAAACGATAACGACTGTTCCAGGCGCTTCTTTCTTTGACTCAGCCACTTCATTTGCTATGATTCGTGGACAACACGTTCAATTGACTGTCCTTGGAGCCATGGAAGTTTCTCAAAATGGCGACATCGCCAATTGGAAAATCCCTGGGAAAATGGTGAAAGGAATGGGTGGTGCAATGGACCTTGTAGCGTCTGCAGAAAACATTATCGTTGCCATGATGCACAGCAATAAAGCAGGAGAATCAAAAATCCTCAAAGCATGTACCTTGCCATTAACCGGTGTTGGCTGTGTAAAAAAAGTTGTCACTGAATTGGCCGTTTTGGAAATTAAGGATGGTAAATTCCACTTAATCGAACGTGCGCCAGGAGTGAGTGTCGAGGAAATCATTTCAAAAACGGAAGGTGACCTCGTTGTTCCTGATGTCGTTCCTGAAATGCACTTTGATTGAATCCTTTTCACGAAAAATACATCGCCGCTATTCATGCGAGCATCGCTGCCTCGGAAGCGATTATGCAGATTTATCAAAACGATTTTGAAGAAATAATTAAATCGGATGGCTCTCCATTAACACAAGCAGATCTTGCTTCTTCTGATATCATTGATACATTTTTACGGCCCTTTGGAATCCCCATTACTGGCGAAGAAACAGAGAAGATGACTTTCGAAGAACGGGCACAATGGAAGGAATGTTGGTGCGTAGACCCGCTAGATGGAACGAAGGAATTCATCAAAAAAAACGGAGAATTCGCCGTGAATATTGCATTGATCAAGGATAGTAAAGCGCATTTTGGACTTATTGCTTCACCCGTTCGACGTGAAATCCTCATTGGATCGGCAGAAACAGGTGTCTATATCTTTTCATTTGATGATGTTAACGATTTTCCAGTTTGGAAAAAACTTTCGATTCCTGAAAAACACAACAATCCCATTGTTTTGATAGGTTCACGCAGCCACCATTCAGGATCTGTTCTTCAAATCATCGAATCGCTTAAATCCCTTACTCCGGAAATCGAGTTTACACAAATGGGCTCCGCTTTGAAATTTTTCAATTTAGCACTAGGGACAGCGGATATTTATCCCCGTTTTGCACCAACCATGGAATGGGACATCGCTGCGGGACAAGCGATTTTAGAAGCGCTAGATGGATCAGTAGTTCATGCTGAGACTGGTGAGTCACTTCGATACAACAAAGCGAATCTATTGAATCCGTATTTTGTTGCGAGAACGGCTGCCATGGTAAGATAAATTAACAAGACATCTTACGGATTTACTGTTTTCGGATAGTCAAAGATTAGTATGGTTTCATAAATCATTACTGAGTAGTTAAATCATTTTTAGTTTAAAAATCGTTACTCAACGCCAGATTTTCTGTCCATTTACAAACCACTGCTTTTAATGAATTTAAGAGTAGAACCTTCCAAAGAAAGAAAAAACAGTCCTTGGTCTAGTGAGCTTATATCTATTTTGTTTTGAAAAATAGTGCCGGAAATAACAACTGCTCCAAATTGGTTTGAAATTTTATATTCCACTGATTCCTTGGATGAAAGTCCATCAAAATTGAGGAAATCACTTGATGGAATAGGATAAACACTCCATTTTGAATTGGTAATTTCTGAGCTATTCGATGTTTCTTTCAGCATTACAGATACATCATCAATGAAATAATAAGCATAATAGAAACCACATTCACCTGCATAACTTGTAGTTGAATTATCCTTGAAATTTCCAATGATTAAATGGTCTTCAGTACCATTGGCGACGTAATCTCCTGAAATTAGCATCCAATTTATTGTGTCATTAATCAAAGATGTGGAGGTAAAAATCGAACTTAATGTAGTGAGCGGCTGGGTGGTTGATTGAAAAGTACTCGAATTTTGAAAACTAATGCCAATTTCTGAAGCACAAGGATAGACAATATCAGGAAGTGAAACATAAAATTTCACCTCGTATATTTCACCTGATTGAAGTGTGGATATGAGAGGGCACTGCAAATATTCTCTATAATTCGAGTTTTCGTAAACAAAGATGCCCGCATAACCCAGACCAGTTCGAGCATATTGAAAACCGAAAATATTAGTCGGAACACAAATTGGGTCTTCAAAAAAAGGTTCACAAGGCCCAAAACATTCATGAAAGAAATCAGATGTCCCCGATGAAGGTGTTGTCCATGGAAAAGCGAATGATAATTGGGATGGTTCGTACGGACAATTCGAATATTCTTCAAATGAATTATTAGGGACCAAATTTTGGCAATAAAGATTGAATGACATTAAAAGAGAAAAGGCAATCCAAAATTTAATCATATTGTTCTATTTATGGATTAATACCAATATAAATCGGCATTTATTCAGCACATCTAAAATGGAAATATATAGTTTGACAACTTACTTCACAAGGATTAACTTCATGTGTTTTACTTGTAATGCATGGGCTATTACAACAGAATAAAATCCTGAGGGCAATTGGGAAACATTTATTGTTTTACTTGTCCCTGACATTACTTCAGTAAAGACAAGGGAACCTCTTGCGTCATACACCATGATTTTAGCACCTTCAAGCGTTAGACGCGTTGTTGAAATCGTTACTTCTGATTGCGCAGGATTTGGATACAGATTCAATCCGAAATCATCTTTTAATTCAATCGTTTCTACGTTTGCATTTTTTAGACAACGAATGGCAAAACCTCCACGTTGATTACTTTCATATTGAAGAACGACCTCATCTGCGTAAGACATCTTTACATTATATCCATAACTTGGATTTGCCGTTCCTTGTGAACTCGTCCACCAATAACCAAAATCTTCTAAATATTGATATCCTCCTGTATTATGGCGAAGACCACCTGGAAGTGCCGTAAATCCGGTGAAGTTTGTCGCATTAAAATTCGGATAATTCCAATGTACCGTATCTCTTTCTTTTAAAGGCCCACCCGCCGTTACTGATCCACCTGCAAAATTAATGAGGGTTGTCCATTCTTGATTTGAGGGTACATGCCAGCCCGTTGGACATACATTGTTCACATTTGATGCAGCGGCCCAATTATAAAGCACGCCGTATGTTGATCCAATTAATGAATCATTATTGTAATAATCTGCACCGGAAGATTGATTCAAGTTACTCCATGCACTTTGACTTAAATTATGCGGAATAACATCCCCATTACTAAAATGGAGGGTTTTCAGATTAGATGTCATCCATTCTTGCGTCCCTAAAACGATTGTGTTATAAACATTTCCATCGATATCTATGACTGTCTGAGCATTTATTTCTGCCATAGAAAACAGGGTAATTAGCAAAATAAATAAGGGTTTTTTCATATTTTCTGAATCAAAGACAACTAAAACTACATCTATTTAGTTGAAAACGAAAATATTTCGGTCGACGAGGTGAAGAATGGTAATATTTCCGTTTATTTCTTTGAACAGGTTCTATTTTACGTTTAAAGTCATCCGTTAAATGGCCGTCAAACGCACAATAATTTCTTTATGTTGCGGATATTGATCCAACAATTCTTGTCTAGTAAACAATTCAAAATCACGGAACATAAAACCAGGAGCAACCGCACAGGAAACCAAGGCATAACTATTCGGTTCCTGTACCTCGCTGCCAAATATGTCTTGTTTTTTAACCAAATGATAAGGACTTTGTCCAGCAGATAAATCAAGTCCAAGTTGTTTTTGCTCATGACCGCTTTCACCAATCACATGAACGACTAGTGGGCTTCCTTCATGAAAATACCAATGCTCGTCACTTTGAATGCGGTGAAAATTAGAAGCGTTTTCGGTAGTAAGCAAAAACAAAATAGATGTCATTAGGGCTTGTTCTCCCTCCAATGTTTCCCCACTTCGATACGTTTCTTTGTAATATCCACCTTCTGGATGTGGAAAAAGGGCTAATTGCTCAATAAGTTCATTGATGCGTTCTTGTTTATTCATGTTCGTTTATTTAGTTGACATCCAATGATTCAAAATAGTTTTGTGCGTTGGTCAAATGTACTTCGCGTTTTTCCACGGGCATTTTATCAAACATATGAATTAACATTCCCAAACGCGGATTCGATAAAAAGAAGTTTCGTTGTTTGTCCATGAAATGCCAAAAAAGACCATCCCAAGTGGCTTGCCAAGCTCCTTTTTCGAAATTACCCATTTTCATTAAATAATTGCTGCCACTGATGTATGGTTTGGTGGACATCAATCCGCCATCGGCAAATTGACTCATGCCATAGACATTCGGAACCATGACCCAATCATACGCATCAATGAAGAAAACCATAAACCACTCATAGACCTCATCGGGATCAAATTCGCATAACAACATGAAATTACCAAGAACCATTAAGCGCTCAATGTGGTGGCAATAACCGGTTTCAAGGATTTTTTGAATCGTATCGTCAATCGGTGGAATTCCCGTTGTTCCGTTCCAAAATGACGCTGGTACTTTTCTTGTGAATCCCCAATAATTTCGTGTGCGCTCCTCCACCCCTTTTAGTTCGTAGACCATGCGAATGAATTCTCGCCATCCCATGATTTGACGGACAAATCCTTCCAATGAATTCATAGGAATATTATTCTTGGATGCAAAATCCAACGCTTCATCTAATACAAACTGAGGAGTCAAAAGTCCAACGTTTAGCATCGGTGTCAATACGCTATGATGCAAAACCAATTCATCCTTCAAAATGGCATCTTCGTAGGTACCGAAATCGGCAAATCGATCCGCAAAAAATGTTTGTAACCAATCTTTTGCACCTTGAAATGAAGTAGGATAATGAATCCTTCCTTCACATTTCCCTGGATGAGATGTGAAATTTGTTTCTGTATATAAAATAGCTTCTGAGTCATGTTCGTCCATGCTTGGAGAATTCAACTCTGGAACTATCCCTTTCTTTGGAAACTTCGAACGATTCTCCTCATCAAAGGACCATTTTCCACCAATAGGTTGCTGATTTTCTTCTACTAAAATTCCGCGTTGAATACGCTGTTGTTTGTAAAATTCCGCTTGAAATAATTTCTTTTTAGAACCGTATTTTGACGTTAAAGAATCAAGATCATTCAAGAACATCGGACTCACTAATTTCTTTATAGTGATTCCTTCGGTTTGACACCCAAGAGTAATGCGTTTTTCTAACAAGAAATCTGTAGTATCGATGTATGAAATCTTTGAAATCCCAAGGGATTTTAACTGCGGAATTAAGAGTCGTATATCGGAAATTTCTTCCGTACATGAAACATATTCTACCTTCTTACCTTGCGCTAACAACCACGTTTCATAGTGCTTCATGGAACTTCTGTGGAAAGCGATTTTACGCTTGTGGAAAGGATATTGGCGAAAATACAACTGTTCTTCGACCATATAAAACAAATCACAATCCAATAGCAATGGATTTAATTCAAACAGTTGATGCGGAAAAATTAGTCCTATGTTCATGCGTGATTTTTAGTTGTTCGACAGCGATCGCTGCAATATTTCACTTCGTCCCAGACTTTTTCCCATTTTTTCCTCCATGTAAACGGACGCTGGCAAGTTACACAGACTTTTTGAGGCAAATCACTCTTTTTTCGCTGTTTCATTTTCGTGGATTGACGTGTTTTTTCAAAATGCGTTTTGCGTCATTCTTTACGGCTAATTCCTTACGGAAAGACCAAACTTCCTCGCTAGATGCGCGTTGCGTTTCTTCTAAATTGACGATTGGAAGTGGATAATCAAGCCCGATTCGAAACGAATAGAGTGTTTGTTCCATCTCACTCAATAGCCAAGGTTCATGAATGAATTCCAAAGGGATTTCTGCAAGTTCGGGTACCCATGTTCGAATGAAAACTCCATCCGGATCATGCTTCTTCGAGTTCTTTATTGGATTGTAAATGCGAATGATGTTCATTCCAGTTAATCCGGCTTGCATCTGAATTTGCGGATAGTGGATTCCAGGTTCATAATCTAAAAACATGCGCGCCAAAAAGTGCAATTCGCGCCAATCTTGACCTAGGTTAAAGATATAGAAGGAAACCAACATCGCGCGCATGCGAAAATTGATGTAACCAGTTTCCATCAAACAGCGCAGACAGGCGTCAACCAAGGGAATACCTGTTTTTGCTGTGTGCCAAGCATCCATAAATGTTTGATTTGTCTTATTCTCCTTACCCAAGTAAGCCCGATTAAATGGTTCAAATTCGATGCGGCATTCATCTTCAAACTTTTGAATAAAATGACAGTGCCAATGAAGTCGGGAGATGAACTGTGTTAGTGCACGTTTATGTGTAGTAGTTTTATACTGTTGCATGGTGTATTGATACACCATTCGCATACTGATATTTCCATAACTTAAATAGGGGGAAATTCGGCTGCAACTTTTACGGCTCAATGCTGGTTTCGAAATGTGATTGGCGTAATTTACACCTCGTTTTTTCAAAAAACTATCTAAATATTTCCAAGCAAAGGACTCTCCACCAGGTTGAAAATTGGGATGATTGGTAGTGATTTCAGTGGGGAGTTCGTCCCCTTTGAGTTTCAGGTAGGTTTCTGAATCAAGTGAAAGGATATTCCAATCTGTTTCTGATATTAGAAAAGGTTGTTTCGTCATGATCGACTTCCATCTTTTTTCCCAGTCCAAACGAGTGTTACCACCACGCTGAACAGCATTGTGGGTATATTCATTCCAAGTGATACCCTGTTCTCGACAAAATACTTGAACTGCTTTGTCACGGTCAAACGTCAGCCTATTTCCTACTTCCTGATGCGAAAAAATCGTGCGGATGGTGTATCTTTTTTGTAATTCACTAAATACTGGTAGAACTTCAGAATGGAAAAGGTAAAGTGTTGCATTCAATTCCTGAAGTTTCTCATTCATTTCATGCAAAGACTGATGGACAAAGCGCCAATGACGAACATCACTATCGTGGTACGCCATGACTGACGGTTCAAAGCAATACATTAACAAAATCGGAAGCGATTGTTTTTGGGCGTGAAATAAAGCCTCGTGATCCGTAAATCGTAAATCACGTTTAAACCAAACAACAACAATTTCTTGTTTTTCTACAATTTGCTCGGCCATTTCTCAGGTTTAGCATAAGTCAAACGATGCAATAGTGTGTTTTCAAAGTAAGCATCTAATCCAGCACAGGTTAAAGTCTTTGCTTTTGCCAAATCCACGAATCCATCTGCGGACAAAAATTGTTCATCGAGTTCAATGAATTCAATACTCCCAATAATGAGAATGGTTCCGTTGATGGAAATGTCCACTTTTTCTTCGAATTTCATTCCAATTTTAATAGGACTTTCGGAAACAAATGGAACAGGGAATTCATGCAGGTATTCTTCCGTTAGTCCACAAGAATCGAATTCAGAAACCTCACTTGAAAACTTGGCAGAAGTCTGGTGTGCTTTCTCGGCATCACCTTGATGAATAAAATTGAACGTATACTTTCCTGTTTCTAAAAGATTACGCAAGGTATCGCGTTGAACTGTGTCCGGTCGACAAAGGAAGCCCCACAGGGGTGGATTCGCTCCAATGTGAATCAGTGAATTGAAAATTGCTAAATTAGAAAGGCCGTCAGTGGATTTAGTGCCAATCAAAAATGCTTGTTTGATTCCTGCTAAAGAATTGATAAGGGTCGCTCGGTAACGACTTTCAAATTGATTTAATTGCGTAGAATCAATGATCATGTGAATGCTTGCTTTTGAGTGAGTTCTTTGTTTAATGGCTTCCAATAGGCAAAGAAGGATGGGAAAAATCCCGTAATTTCTGTTGAAATCCAATCGCGGGGCTCTTCGATTCCCGAATAACCCTGATTTAATGGATGCTCTTTGAAATATATTTCGCTTAAGGAGTATGACTCTTTCAGCTCTGAAAATGAGCCAACAAAAAGTTGAATGTTTTCAATATTATTTGCGAGTTCCATTGCGAAATTTAGGACATTCGAACTAACCGGGTGTTCCTTAAAAAACTCTGGGTCGAGTAATAAAATACGATTCCCAGCTTCTTCAAGGTGCCACATTGGATCTAAGTTATAATAAGTATAAATAAATGTCGGAAGGGAAGTATCAACTAGAATTTTTTCAGGATTTGGAAGTCGCGTTTCGAGTGAAAGCTCAGTGGTTTCCAAAAGTTCGATTGGAACCTTTTTTGGCGGCAATGATTCGTATGGTCGATCTAAATATGTGCTATGTTGCTGCGTGCCAGCGAAGCGATTGATGTTCTCCTGATTCGCCACATATTGCTTATTGCTATTCGCACCACATACCCATTGCCAACTGCAGCGATTACTTGCGAAATCCCCGTCTAAAAGATGATAATACATCCATTTTGAAGGCAACAGCCAATGTGATTTTGCTATATTCGTTACGAGAGCGGCAGTATACATGCGCAGGTGATTGTGCATGTAACCATGTGAGTATAATTGTTGAATCGCTTGATCTATCGCGTGAATGCCTGATTGCGCCGTCACTACAGCCAGAGGAATCTCGTGGTTCTCTATTTCAGTTTGAGGAAATTTAATTTCCGTTTCCAAATTACGCACTTGTCCTAAGCGTTGAAAGTAATCGCGCCAAGCGAGTTCTTTGACAAAACTTTCGATTTCTGCCAGTTGATATCCTTTAGCAAGAATGATATCAAGTACCATTTTTGTACTAATCACACCTCTCGCAATATAAGGGGAAAGGTAAGTTACAGCACCTTCCAAAAAATTACGTGTCACACCATAGTGAATCGGATCTACCTGCTGAATTCGCGCAAGGATTTCATCGTATTTTGTTGGGAAATGCATTTAGCGCTTGCTGATTTTGTTCATCGAAATACCGGTTTGACGAGAACATTTAAAGCGTGTAATCTCTGGATTGCGTTTTTTTGCATGTTTTATACTTACACCACTGTTTACCCTGTCGCGCCAAAGAATGAAACTTGAACGTTTCAATTCCTTACGCATCAAGGCTATAACTTGTGTTTCAGTTTGTCCAAATTGCACAAATATCGCTTCAAAAGGGGTTCGGTCTTCCCAAGCCATTTCAATGATACGGTCGATGTCGCTTTCTGTTATATTTTCTGTATTCAACATATTCAGATACATAACACAGAAAGACAAGCAATTGTTTCCTTTATTTCAAGATATTTTCAAAGAAAAATTGGTGTTTTAAGCTTTTTTTACAAACTCGGATTTTAATCCCATTGCACCGAATCCATCAATTTTACAATCAATATTGTGGTCACCGAAAGTTAAACGGATATTTTTCACCTTAGTGCCCGATTTTATGGATTTCGGCATTCCTTTAACCGGTAAGTCTTTAATTACAACAACTGAATCTCCGGTTTGTAATTGAACACCATTGCAATCCATCACAATCAATTCATCAGTAGAAGTTGGAGTTGGATCAGCTGTCCATTCAAATGAACATTCTGGACATGAATATTGATTTTCTCCGGTTGCGTATCCATAGGGTGATTCACACGATGGACATTCTTTTAATTCTTCTGACATAGTTCGTTTATTTCAAACAAAGGTACAATTTTATGAGCAAGCATAGACGATAGCGAACTACGTGCAATTCATTTCTAAAGTTCAGGCAAAAGAAAAAGGGCAAAAACGCATGCGTTTTTGCCCTTTCCTTAATTAGGTAGAAGTGTTTAGTCTTCTTTTCTGCTTAATGCATAAATAACCAAACCGAATCCAATTTTGTTAATCGCATCAGCGATGTTGTAAACGATATCCATTGCTGCTTCTCCGTCTTTTGGATCTGCAACGAATGTGATTCCAAATAATCCACCTGGAGTTCCAAGAATGTATCCTAGTGGGTAAATTGCCCATCCAACTAGTACAAACCAAGCAAGGATTTTTGTTGCTTTCGCAACTTGAGGTCCAGCTGATTGTGCCAATTTAGCTACTTCTCCGAACCAGATTAGGTAAGCGATGTAGAAATAAGCTGCTCCTGAAAGAACACCCCACATAACGCTGTTGTTTTCGTCTAATACCTCACCAATGTAACCTGTTACAAGCATTACCAATGAAGCGAAAATTAATTTCCAAAGTAAGCCGATTTTAGCACCTGCTTTTTTGGTAATTAAATAAAACTCAACACACATTAATGGCACTGTTAAGATCCAGTCAACATAACGGAAGAATGTTGGTGAATCTCCCGTCTCTAGGTTGTACCCTCTCATGTAGTAGTAGTGTACTGCTGCAATGAAAGTGATTAATCCAGAGACTAAAACTGATGTTCTCCATTTTTGAGGTGTGTTGTTTAACTCAAAAAAGAAGAATACTGATGCGGCCATCATGGCCATTGTTCCGATAAAAAACGTAAACGCTACGTAATTATCACTTGCAATCTTTAAATGTTCCATAGTTAATAGTTTTAGGTTTTTCCTACTCTTAAGGATTTTCGGTTACTCCATTTAATCAATTGTTGGTTGGAACTCCAACAAACTGAATAACAATATACTATAAATTTTGTTTAAAACAAAATAAAAAATGTTCAACAAAGTGTTTTTTTATAAAAATTATGCATCCACAGGATGTGTGGAAAGCTAATGCTGGAAAGGAAAACAAAAAATATTGAAACCATTTCAACAGGTGAAATAAATTGAAAATAATTTTCTGATAACCAGTAGGTAACGACTAATAATCCAATGGCACCTAAATTAAAAGGCAACGATTTTAGGTATAACGTTTGACTATTCGTTTTCAATCCAATTTTCAGGTGTCGCCACCCATTTAAACTATGCTGTCCAATAAAGTACAAACTAAAGGCGCTTAACAAAGGAAGGTGTAATCCAACATACAACATACACACTGTCAATAAAAAAGATGCCTTCCGTTCCACTATGCTCCAAACGGATGAAAACAAAAGCATAAAACCAGAAAGTAGAGAAGCTTGTCCACTTGTGAATGGGAATTCAAAGGTCTGCAGAGTCGACAGGATGCGATTGGTTTCTTCTTGATGTCCTATTAATAGTATTCCAAATAATAAGGTCCCCCATAGTATGTTTTTCAAAGTATTTGACTTATCCGGACTCCATTCTTTAAAATCACATTGTCCAAAATGCCATATGGAATAAGCTAAAAAGCTGAGCAATGCAACATTTGCAGAAAGATACCAAAGGCTGAGAAAAAGAAATGAAACACCTAGATATTTCAATACAAAACTAAGTTTTACTCCTTTAATGTCCACACCACTTTCTAACAAGTGGTCAACTGCACCATGCGGTAATCCCACTGCAAGAAATCCTACTGAAAAAAGAACAAGTTGAACCGGAAAAGAATAACTCGAGGCAAAAGTTTGAATGAGCAAAAGCAAAACTGCAAGTACTAAAGTGAAAAGTGGAGCGAGAAGTCCTTTTGTTGAAACGCTTAATTCTGTTCTTAGAACACGTAAAAACGGACGAAACGGAAGTGTCCATAAAATTCGGATATCCTGAAAAATAGTCGTTTTACCTTCAAGAAAACAGAAAACGGAAAAGACATGGTTCTTTTTGAACAGCACACTAAAAATTGGTTTTCCCAAATTTGGATAACGAAAAAGAATCAACAGTAAAAGACGATCGTAAAATTCAAAGCGTTTCGGCTCCATCATCATTGGTGAAATCTGTTTCTTCAATTCAATCTGTTTGGCAATGTTCTCTGCCGATTGAAACATTTTTTTGAACGCATAACCTGTACTCGGTTTAATGGCGCCAGACCTTCCGCCTAATGGAATTACTCCAGCCATTTTTTCATGAACAATTTTTGAGGTGGACATTGGAATTGTTCCAGTCTCCGTTTCGATTAGTTCACAAGCACCAAAGCGATTTTGAATGTAATCAACTAAAACTGGCTCTGCCTGCTCTGGCAAAAGAGGGTCGCTGCCAAAACGCGTCATTTCTACCAATATACGATTGTCCGATAAAGGAAGAATATACATAAATTGCGTGAATCCATGTTGAGGAATATCAAAGTCCATTAAATCAACGCAGTCTAAATGTTTATTCAGTTCAATTGGGGATATGATGTATCCGATAAACGTTTGCCACAAGATGACTTCGTTTTTTTCTGGTTTTGCGAACATTGGTGGCCTACTGTCAAAAACCATGTCAGCATGAAAATCACCATTATCCGTTTTTACTTGAATGCCACTTTCTAATCTTTCCATACCTGAAACCGATGAAAAAATTCTTGATAAACCATATTCCTTTACGATTCTTCGGCATTCATTATATAAAGTGATACTTGAAATGTAAACGTATCTAGAATTATCTAGGACCTCTGGTTCTTGGCGATTGACACTGATTTCGGACCAAGTATGTGAGAAAAGATGTTGGCACTCCTGTGCGATGGTATCTTCCATGGATGTCCAAAAACAATAGGTTTTATCGTTAATGGTTTTATCATCTGCATCTATCAGTGCTATTCTCTTCTTGGCTAACAATCCGCGGGACTCTAAACTACGTAACAAGAGTGTTACTGAAGCGCCTGCCCCAATGAAAATGTAGTCGAAATTTCCGTTTTTTTCCAATAGAAAAATATATTTTATTGATATACAACAAATTGTAATTGACAAATGTTCACTTGATCTTGAATATTACATGGCGTCTTGGATTAATCAATACTTTGTGTAAATACGCTTCTGCGGCTTATCCATAAAATGAAAACGGCCACCAATGCACCAAGAATGATGGTAATAATCCGCTCCCATCCATCTAATGAAAATGAAATTCTTGTTAAAAATGTTGCCAAAACATACCCTGAATTCCGTATTACCAAAATCGTGTTTTTCATGTGGCGAGCGCTACTTAAAAGAAGCAAGACATCCACAAAAGTTAATAAGGTAAAAAATTCCGTGTAAAAAATATGAGAAGGGTCACCAAGTGGTATTTTATTCTGGGAAAATTGGATAAGATCGCCAATCCAAGTAGAAAAGGAAAAGATTGAAAGTCCAAAAAATACGATCATCAAGAAGATTGCAAGACGCTCTTTCAAGTTGACGAATTGTTTGCTCATCTCATATTTGATTTCCACTCGTTTAGCATCTAAGTGATAAAAAAGCCAAACAAGTACAAGTATTACAATGAATCCTGTTAGATCCTTCATCAATTCACTATTCAAGAGGGATGTATGACCATCCGTTAAATGTCCAGTATCCTTAAAACAATTACGAAGTAAAATTAATGCCATTATTTCCAATTGTTTCGCGACACTTTTCGTGTAACTTATCCGTAAATAGTAGATCAACAAATAGACTTCATACACCAATAAAGAACTGAAAGGAGAAAACAGTGCGGAAAAAGGATTTCCAAATAAATTTTCTGGAAAGTAATGAATGCTCAAAAACCCTATTTTAATGGCAAAAATGAGCAGAACATGTACAATAAAAGCGGTTATACCAAAATACAAAGTAATGCGTTCAATGCGCGACTTAAAAGAATCTGTGAACATATTTCAAAGGTTTAATTCTCTGAATATAAGCTTTTTATTTCACAATAGACTTCAGGATGAACATGCATCCCCATTCATTGACTAAATCAGAAGTTGTAATTATCAAACACGGAGAAATTATCCTTAACTAACTTTGAATCAACTTAATAATTAATTGTTTTTCGAAAGTTCTTGTAATTGAATCCCTATAAATTATCTTTTTTAAAATCTGTTCCTTTCAAAGCATTTTTATTGGATCTGAGTGTCGTAAGACCAAAACCAATTCCAAATATCATGGTAATGATACCTGCAAAATATGGTAGAAACTCAGACATTTTTCGATTGATTAATCAATTTGAAAAAAATGGCAAATGCCATAATACTAGGAACCCATAATCCTACGAATGTCGCATCTTGTTTTTCACCGGAAAAGAAAAGTAATTCAGAATAAATGAGAGAGAGAATGGCGGCTGTTAAAAATAATTTATCAGCTGTTGTTGCTTTTTTGAACATTGGTTTTTTTGTAAGGTAGGTATTAATACCCAAGGAGATCCTTTTAATTCCATTTTACTGTGAATAATGTACTTTTTTGCTCGTCAGAACAAAATCAATTGGGTTATTTTCAAGGATAATTAGAACAACAGCTTAGAATTGAATAACGCAAACCTATTTTAGCAGTTAAAAACCTGACGTTAAATGTTAGTTTTTCAGGTCTAGAGGAAATCTTGTAGACTTCGATGCATTCCAAATAACTAACTGGTTATTTTTTAAAAGAAGGCTATCGCAATAAGGGAATTCTAATTGATTAGCAGGGATTTCCCAATCCACAAATTGTTTTTTATTGGTCTCTAAATTTTCAACTGCAAACTGAATTTTCTCTTTACCAAAAATACGTTCGGAAAAGACAACTTGGTTCGTTAATTTGTCCGATGTTAAAATACCTTTAACGAAATACTTAAAAGGTTCTGCACCTCGTTTTACTGGAATAATCAAACTGGATGAAAAAGGACCCGACCACCATGTCGTTATGCAGATAAATTTATTATTCATCCATTCAAATTCGAGAGTTTTTGCTGAAATATGTTCTTTGTCAAAGTCGATGGAATCAATTATTCCTGATCGATTAACAAGCATTGAAAAGTGGTAGGAAGAATTGATGATGGATATATTAATCCATTTTTTATTGACCAATTCATAAAGAAAGGTTGAATCATTAATCGTTCGAGTGACAAGACCATGACTTTGTAAATCTTGCTCTTTTTTCGTTTTTAAAAGCTCCGTTTGACAACTACAAACAATCATAAAAACACACGTAAGAATGAATACAATTTTCATAATCAATTATTTTCGAAGGATTTTTTCCATAGATTTTCCATTGGCTAATTCATCCACTAATTTATCCAAATAACGTACTTTTCGCGTCAAGGGATTTACTAATTCCTCTACTCGATAACCACATATTGTACCGGTAATTAGGTGTGCATTGGGATGTAGCGTAGCACGTTCGAAAAATGTTTGAAATGTCACATTTTCTACTATCAGTTCATTGAGTTTATCCTCATCGAATCCTGTAAGCCATTCAATCACTTGCAACAACTCTGCTTTTGTTTTGCCTTTTCGTTCTACTTTATTGATGTAATGCGGATAAACAGATGAAAAGGTCATCTTGACAAATTTCTCGTTGTGTTCAGGCGTGGTTTTCATGAAATTAAAGATAGTATTTTCATTAATCGTGGAATCAATCTACAAATATTTCCCGAATCACTTGTTTACACGATTTTATTTCTGGTTCTGATAAAAATCCAAATTTCTTAATTATTCGCACCTTGTCGATTGTACGTATTTGATCCAAGACTACCCATCCAATTTGATTGTTATGTTGAACTTTTATTCTGGTGGGATAATTCTTACTTGTGGTGGATAACGGTGCAATGGTAATCGTGCGTAAATGACGATTCATTTCGTTTGGTGAAATGATAACGCATGGTCTCGTTTTTTGATTCTCACTACCAACGGTTGGATCCAACTGTACCAAAACTACTTGATATTGATTCAATTCCATTCGTCAAAATTTTCATCGTCAAATACGTCATCTATTAACAGATAATCGTCACCAGCGACATGCATTTCTGCAAATGCCTCATTCCAACCTTTTCGAGGTTCCTTGAATGGACGCAAAACAATATGGTCATTTTCTAAAATCATTTCTAATTTTTCCTTGATTTGATATTTATCTAGTATGGTTTTCGATAATCGTAAACCTTTAGAATTTCCTATTTGAATGATTGACACTTCCATTACGTTCATTTATGTAATTACATAGGTATTACTTTAATTCATAAATGTTAAAAAAAGCGACCCGAAAGTCGCTTCTTTTCTTGTGCACGTTTGGTCGATTTTACAAGCCGATTATTTGACGTACTTCGACTTCTTTAAGAATCCGCTTAACGCCATTTTTTGCCAAATATGTGCGCCGTACCATGCAGCCATGAATGGCGACTTTTTTTCCTACCTCTCCATATTTCTCGATAAATTGAGCCATATTTCCCCAAGCAAAAAGTCGGTGCCATTCTACCGTTGAAGTGTACCTTCCATTGTTCTTTCGTAGACTTTTTGGAGTAGTAAGTTTAAAACGAGCTACTCGCTGACCATTGTCAAATTCAGTGATTTCTGTTTGACTCCCAATATTTCCAATGAGGGTCACATAATTACGTATCGGATTCATAAAATTTGGATTTAAAAATTACATAATGACAATGTCGTTGACCTCTACCTCTGATACCATTTTCCGTTGTCCATTAGTTTGATAAAATCGTGTGACCAATTTCCCTTCAATTGCCAGTTCGGATCCAACTTCACCCAACTCCTCCAAAACTTTTACCCAGCGTCCCCAAGCACTTAACATGTGCCAATTACGACGTGTTTTTGTTTTTCCATCTGCATCGAGGTATTGTTCTTTCGTAGATAGGGTGAATTTGGCGATGCGTTTACCATTTTCTAATTCCATGATTTTAGGAAGCGAACTCACTTTCCCTATTAAATTCACGTGGTTCAAATCGTTTGTCATCATGATTGTTTTTCTGCTTTTGGCGTTAACACTAAAAAT
The DNA here is from genome assembly GCA_044240055.1 of Crocinitomicaceae bacterium. Lineage (GTDB taxonomy): Bacteria > Bacteroidota > Bacteroidia > Flavobacteriales_D > Crocinitomicaceae > UBA952. The sequence continues at coordinate 16,766 of JBIIAG010000029.1, forward strand.
TCAGATGCTTCCACTACGGTGGTAAATCGTTTTTCACCATTCTTATTATCATAGGATTGATTTACCAACCTGCCTTCTAATACGATCTCATGTCCCTTCGTTAATATTTTTTGAACAAGTTCTGCCAACTTGCCCCACGCATTGATTGTATGCCACTGTGTGATCGACTGCCAATCACCATTTTTGTTCTTGTAGTTTTCATTAGTAGCAAGAGTAAATCGTGCGAGTTTACGTCCAGATTCCAAGTTGACGATTTCTGGTTCTGCTCCCAGTCTACCAATCAAATTCACTTTGTTTTTTAATGCATTCATTGTTTTGTTTTTAAAAAGGTTGAAAAAATGTTATATCGCTCATCCATTCGTTGGTTGAATTCGACACTGCAAAGTTTCTTACACATGGATTTTTTATTCGGTCGTTTGTCACTTGGTTTCGATTGTTAGTTGTTTGTAAACGACAAAATCGCACTAAGTCCTTGCTATGAATGCCTAATTAATATTTTGAATCACAATAAAAAAAGTGCACCTTCGTTGTAGTTAAAAAATCCTACCTATGAATAAGCTAAAATCGAACCTCTATTTTAAAATTGGAACCATTGTTATCATTGCCTTGCTTTTATTGATTCCAACATCTATGATTCGCGGTATTATCTATGAAAGAGAGTCTACGCAAGAGCAAGCCATTCAAGAAGTTAGCTCGAAATGGGGAGAAGCTCAAACCATAAAAGGTCCAATCATGAGCTTGCCATTTATGCGTTACGCAAAAGAAACGGACAAAGCGACCGGAAAAGAAAAATTAGTGACGGTTTTTGAGAAACTGCACATTCTTCCGAGTAAACTAAATATCGTAACTGAAATGAAACCTGAACGTCGTTACCGAGGCGTTTATGAAATCGTGGTATACAATTCAATCATTAAAGTGAGCGGAGAATTCAATAAATTGAATTTTGAGGAGTTGGATATTCCAGCTAGCAATTTCGATTTCTCTAAAGCTCGATTGAATGTAGGAATCGATGACCTTCGTGGGATTGAAAAACAAATTGAATTAAATTGGAATAATTTAAGTTTCCCATTCAGTCCAGGTGTTTCTTCTTCGGATAATTTCACATCTGGTATCAACGCACAAATTGCCCTAAGTCCGACAGATAATCACATTTATACCTTTTCATTTGAGTTGAAATTGAAAGGAAGTCAGAAATTGTACTTCACTCCTGTAGGAAAGGAAACAGACATCAACGTTTCATCCACATGGACAACTCCTAGCTTCAATGGTGCATTTTTGCCAGATGAAAACAACGTAACGAAAGACGGATTCACCGCACATTGGAATGTCTTAAATTTAAATAGAAACTATCCGCAATCATGGGTGGGAAGTCGTTACAACATAAACTATTCTTCATTTGGAGTCGATTTAATTTTACCGGTAGACAACTACCAAAAATCACATCGATCTATTAAATACGCGATTCTATTTATCGGTTTGACTTTCTTGGTATTCTTCTTTATTGAAGTTTTCCAATCAGCATTCATACACCCGATACAGTACATTTTAGTGGGGATTGCCCTGGTGATTTTTTACACCTTGTTGCTATCGATTTCAGAGTATTTGAAGTTCAATATGTCCTTCTTTATCTCTGCTTTGGCCACACTTATCCTCATTTCGGGTTACGTCAAGGCGATTTTGAAATCAACGAAATTAACCGCGTTCATTTCCGGTTTATTAAGCATCCTCTACATCTTCATTTTCGTAATCATTCAATTAGAGGATTTTGCTTTGTTGATTGGAAGTATTGGTGTTTTCGTCATCTTGGCATTAATCATGTACTTCTCGAGAAAAATTGACTGGTACAGCATTGGAAACAACGGAAATAACCCTGCGGCTTAACGCGGGGTATTCCAAAGTTCCCAACTCATTAACGCTTGATGTTGTAACATTGAAAGTCCATTCATAGCTGTTGCTCCATGAGCTCTCCCTTGTTTCATGAAAAGTGTTTCTTCTGGATTGTAGACCAAATCAATGAGCAAGTGGTCTACACTTAAGGACGCATAGGGTAATTCCGGCGCAGAATTTATGTTTGGGAACATTCCTAATGGTGTACAATTCACAATGACTTTACATGCAGCAATCATGTGATGATTGACATCAGCGTAAGTGAAGTGATTGCGTAAGTTTGATGCGGATTGAGAAACGAAAATCACATCAATTCCGAGAGACTTGAATACATGTGCCACTGCTTTTGAAGCACCACCCGTTCCAAAAATCAAGGCGCGTTCGTGGTGAAAAGTTAAAAATGGCTTGATGCTTTGTTGAAATCCGTAAACGTCTGTATTGTATCCCTTCGTCTTGCCATTTTCAAACGCTATGACATTCACCGCTTGAATTTCAGCCGCAAGTGGATCCAAATCATCCAAAAAAGGAATGATTTCTGTTTTGTAAGGGATCGTGACATTTAATCCACCAAAAACAACATCTTTAATGAATAGAGGAAACTCCGAAATTTCTTGGAGCTCATACGGTGCGTAGTGCGCATCGATTCCTTGTTTCTGAAAAAAATCCGCAAAAAAGGAAGGTGAAAATGAATGTGATAGTTGCTTACCGATGAGTCCATATTGTTTCATGACTCAAAGGTAGGGAAATTTAATTTCCACATGGATGAGCTCAATCAGTTAATCCATTTCAAACCTAATCGGCAAACGAACATAGGTTCGAACCGCTTTTCCATCATCTGAAGCTGGTTTCCATTTCGGCATGTTTTTTACCACTCGGATCGCTTCTTGATTACACGGTTCACACTTTGGCAATTTTGTTTCTAATTTCACATGCGTAATGCTTCCATCTTTTTCAATGATAAACCGAACAATGACACTTCCTCCTTCTAAAAGTTCCTCCTTCGCTACTGATCTTTTATTCTTAGGATTTCCAATGAATGATATATTCGACGAAAGGTAATTTACCAATCCTTCAAATCCACCGTTGTATTCGGCATCAATTTCAGGTTTCGTCACAATCGATGTATCTTTTTTAGAATCAGCAACTTGCGAAAATGACCATTGACTAAGGACGAAGGATAAAAAAAGAAGAAGTGTATTTTTTAGCATACATCAAATTTATTATTTTTTTCTACGTGCAACTTCCATCCCACTGATTGATTAACTTTGTCACTATGAACGGAATCGTTTTAAAGTCAACGGGTAAATGGTATCAAGTCTTATTGGAGGACCAACAAGTTGTAAAAGCAAGTATCCGTGGGAAATTGCGCATCGAAGGACTTAAAACCACGAATCCAATTGCCGCTGGTGACCGAGTAATTTTAGACGAAAAAGCTGACTTTATTGAAGGAAGAGAGGAATATTACACCATTCGATCCATTGAAGACCGACACAATTACATCGTTAGAAAGTCCACCAATCTCAGCAAACAAATGCAAATTTTGGCAGCGAATATTGATCGTGCTTACTTGGTGGTGACGTTAAAATCTCCGATTACACAAGTGGCTTTCATTGATCGCTTTCTAGTGGCCGCGGAATCTTTCCGAATTCCAACGACCTTGTTGTTCAACAAAGTAGATTTGTTTACCGACGAAGAAAATGCCCAATTTCACTACTTGAAATCCGTGTACGAAAAAGCAGGATACCCATGTTATCCCATTTCCGCACGTGAAGCGTCCACAGTGGATTTTTTACGCGAAGAAATCAATGGACATCAAGTCATGATTTCAGGGAATTCGGGTGTTGGAAAAACGACCTTGGTGAATTCGTTAGACGATAGTTTAGACCTTCGTACGGGCGAAATATCCAAAGCACACGAACAAGGAAAACACACCACAACATTTGCAGAAATGCATCCGTTAGCAAGTGGTGGATTCATCATCGATACGCCAGGAATTCGAGCATTTGGCATTGTCGACCTCGAAAAAGCACATTACGCACATTACTTTCCTGAAATGCGTGAATTATTGGGGGAATGTCGTTTCAACAATTGTCAGCACATGAATGAACCTCATTGTGCCGTAAAAGCAGCTGTTGAAAACAATGAAATCGCCGCACATCGCTATAACACATATTTGCAGTTGATGCACGAAGACGCAAGTGATCCACACCGAAGAAGTGATTACTAATGAGGGTCGTACTTCAACGTGTTAGTGAAGCAGCCGTAAAAATCTCCGGTGTTCCTGTAGGTGAAATCCAACATGGATTCCTCATTTTATTAGGCATTGAAACGGAAGACGATAGATCGGACGCCGATTACCTCATCCAAAAAATTACCCAAATGCGCGTTTTCGCTGATGCAGATGGAAAAATGAACTTGAATGTGCAAGATGTCCAAGGTGGATTATTGGTCGTAAGCCAATTTACATTACATGCGAGTACAAAAAAGGGCAATCGTCCAAGTTTCATTCGTGCAGCACGTCCAGAGCAAGCCATTCCACTTTACGAGTACTTTATACAGCAACTTCAAACGATGTTACCGGGTAAAATCGCTAGCGGAAAATTCGGTGCAGATATGAAGGTCTCCCTCATCAATGATGGACCCGTGACGATTATCATGGATTCGAAAGAGCGTTTGTAAATTTCTATTTTATACGTATATTTGAATACATCATTTATACGTATGAATACAAAGCTCACACTTTCCATAGAAGAAGAAATCATCATCAAAGCAAAAGCTTTTGCCAAAGAGAATGGAAAAAGTTTATCGCAATTAATCGAAAATTATTTAAGTGTTTTGGTCAATTATTCTGCTCAAATCGTTGAAGAACCCTCGGTGCTCTATGGCTTAAAAGGCTCATTTAAGGATAATGATTTGGTTGACTACAAAGAAAAACTGAACGACGCGCTTTCTAAAAAATATTTAAACGAATGAAAAATATTCTTTTAGATACGGATGTCATTATAGACTTTCTACTCGATCGTAAACCATTTTCAGATGACACATTACACATCTTATTGAAATGTGAAAAAAAAGAGATGAACGCTTTTGTGACACCAGTAATCGTCGCAAATACCTATTATTTACTGCGACAAAAAGCATCACACAGTTATGTGATTGATCAATTAAAAATTCTATTGAACATTATTTCAGTTTTATCCATGGATCAAAAACAAGTGCTTGCAGCATTAGATTCTAAATTCACGGATTTCGAGGATGCGTTGCAATATTTCAGTGCGTTACAACATACTAGAATCGAAGCTATATTAACACGAAATTGCAAGGACTTTAAACATTCAGAATTACCTGTTTTTACACCGAAAGAATTTTTAGCAACCTTCTAACAAGTTTCCCCCGCCAATAACAAATGCTCCTTCAATGATGCCAGTGCATGATCGATGATGAGCGTGTAAAAATCAGTGCTATCGTGATTCAGTTGAACTTTTTGTAAAGCAGCGTAATAAGCCAACCGATTTTCTAAGTTTCCTTTTAAGTTGGCAATGGTGTACCCATTTTGCAATAAGATAAAATTCATGACCAAACGCGAAGTGCGACCATTTCCGTCGATGAATGGATGAATTGTAACCAAACGCTCGTGCATTTCTGCAGCTAGTAAAACGGGATGTAAGCGCTTGCGGTTTTGCTCGTAGTAAATGAAATAATCTTCCATGAGTTTATCGAGCATATAGGGCGCTGGTGGAATGTGCTCACTCCCAGAAATCATGACTTGTATGTTTCGGTATTTTCCAGCGTTTCGCTCGTCAATACCTTTTAAAACAAGGTGATGAATTTGCTTTAAACGGAACTCATTGAAGGGGACTTCATTGCTCACTAAATCGTGTAATAAGGCGACAGCTTCACCATGATTTATCGCTTCTAAATGCTCACGAACACTTTTGCCTCCGATGGTAATTCCTTCATTGACGACTAAATGTGTTTCTTGTAAACTTAGGGTATTTCCCTCAATGCGATTCGACTCATACGTATACGCCGTGTGAAAATACTCTTGCAGTTTTTCTAATTGAACAGCATCAAGTGGTTTGATCGTGCGCCAATGCTTGGACAATGTTTCTAACTCACTTAATTTTTCTTGAAGTTCGGAACCAATGGCTATGTTTTCAAAGCGATCATCACTGAGCAAGTAACTCACACGCTCCTCTGCCATCACTAAAATACTTTGTGCCAATTGCGGATAGTCTTTCACGATTTTAACAACCTCACTTGACAAATAATACGTCAATAAATCACTGTACGAAAGATCTAATGTCTCCGACATCTTTTTGATTTGCACATCACTTGGCTTACGTTTATTCGCTAAAATGCGACTCATTAAACTTGCATCTATACTCAAATGCTTAGCTAATTCATGGATTTTTATCCCTTTTTCCCGAAGTTTTTGTTGAATGATTGTTTTCATGCCTTATTTTGTCATGACTAATTTAGTCATTTTTTATCTGCCTTAAAAACTTTTCCTAACTTTCTTTCTTCAATAACTCAAAAACTTCCTCACAAGACTCCATATGAGACATATGTCCGGCATTTGGAAGGAAGTGAACACGAATTCCTGGAAGGCGCGAAGTCAACAAATCACTCAAAATGAGCGTGTCTAATTCTCCATGAATGAACACATACTTCATCGGATTCGCTAATATTTCCTGTGTATAATCTACGCGTTCTCGCATCGCTAACGCAGCGTATGCAATGGCATCCGAACTAATGCGATTGGCCTCTTTGATTAGTTCGTTGATTTCATTTTGAAAATCCTTCGGACGACCAAACAAACCAGGAATGGCTTCACGAATAAAATGTTTCTTTGCTGTATAAACCAAATCAGCTACACGCAAACGGTCGCGACGTTTTTGCTCGTCATCACTCCAACAATTGGAATTTAAAAAAATGAGTTTTTCACACGGTACCAACTGACACAATTCCAAGCCGACATAAGCCCCGAGTGAGTGTCCAACGATGCTGAACTCAGTGATAGTTAACTCATTCAAGACTTCAAGAACTTGTTGAGCCATAAAACGAATACTAGGAATTTCTGCCGTATCAGTCAAAAGAGATTTACCGTGTCCCGGAAGATCTATGAAAACACAATGCGTGTTCAATTCCTGCAGCGGAAGATAATCCCACATGGTAGATGACTCCAAGAATCCATGTAAAAAGACTAGGGTTTTCCCTTCACCAAATGAACGATAATGCAACATGAACTATGCGTTCATCAAGTCTTCAATCGCTTCGGCTTCAATTGGAATATCACCCATTAAATTAAACGGTGCACCAGATGCTTGAACAACCAAATCATCCTCCAAACGGATTCCGAGTCCTTCTGCTGGAATGTAAATTCCTGGCTCACATGTAAACACCATTCCTGCGGAAATCGGTTCATGCCAGATTCCAACATCGTGGGTGTCTAAGCCCAAGAAGTGAGAAGTTCCATGCATGAAGTACTTTTTGTATGCTGGCCAGTCTGGATTTTGAGTTTTAATATCTTCCATGGAAATCAATCCAAGTCCAACTAATTGTTCTTCCATTAGGGACCCCACTTGCTTGTGGTACTCTGCCATAATCGTTCCTGGAACCA
>JBIIAG010000044.1:0-7219 GCA_044240055.1 Crocinitomicaceae bacterium
TTTCATGAGAAAAAGCAACAACTCTATAGAACCATCCGTTACTCCTTTTTGAGTTCCTGGGTCTGTTCACTAGATTACATGAAAGAAAAGGTGTTGTCCGATACGCGCATCAACCCGAAAACTGTTTTTGTCATTCCTTCAGCTTTGGATTTTAGTCAAATTATATCCAGAAGTAAAACCGATGCTCGAAAACAACTGAATTTACCTGAAAACAAGGTGATTTTTGGAATGATTGGAAGAATTGATCGAAAAAAACGGATTGATCTAGCCATTTTAGCGCTCTCCCAACTCAAAAGTACAGATCACCAATTAATTATTGTAGGTGAGGAGACACCTGATTCACCAGATTCTTACTTATCAGAACTTCAACAGCTCATTCAAGAAAAAAAATTAGAAAGTCGGGTACATTTTTATGGATTTCATGCTGAAACTAGTCCGTTTTACCACGCTATTGATGCACTCATCATGGGTTCAGATTTTGAAACGTTCGGAATGAGTACCATTGAAGCCTTGGCACATAAAACTCCCGTAATTGCGACAAATACAGGAGGGTCAAAAGAATTACTAACTCAATTTCCCTTGGGGATTTTAGTTGAACCTGGAAATCCGTCATCCTTTGCGTTTGCGATGGAAAGCATTGTTCAAATCGTTCCTGAAAACTTCGATTCAACAGCGTTTCAAACGTATTTTGACCACCAACGCATCTGCGAAATGATTGAATCTCGCATACTAAGTTGCGAAAGCGTGCGTTAAACAAACGAAATCTCCTTAAATTCGTCTCCAATGGACTTATATTCTGCCAAACAACGCTGGAAAGTTGTACTGATTTTCGTTTCACTCCTAATTATTGGAGCATCCTTGTTTGTATCCAACCAAATGATTCAAAAAATTGCGGAACGGGAACGATCGAAAGCAAAAGAATGGGCTGGTGCACTCAAAAAGAAAGTAGAATTAGTCGAACTCAATGCACGTATTTTTACTTCCTTGCGAGAAAGGGAACGCGAGAAAATTGAATTGGTCGTTGCCGCGCAAAAAACCTTATTAAACCCATCTGATTTATCCCTAAACCAAGATTTAGCTTTTACCTTAAGCATCATTGAGTCCAACAAGGACATCCCCGTCATTTTATTAAACGATGATGGCACACTTGCTCAATTTCGCAACCTTGACACGTTGTATAACGATGAAAAACATAACGACGAAATTTTAGCACTAGCAAAAAAATGGAAAGCGGAAGGACATGAATTCAAAATCAATGTCTTTGGTGATATGTATATGTCCTTTATCTATGGAGAATCACAAGAATATTTACGTTTGCAAAAACAAAGTGACTCTTTAATTTTATCATTCAATAAAGATTTAGGCAATCAATCGAACTTAATTCCTGTGTTATTTTACGATGTAAATGAGCAGAAGGTAATTTCGACTAATTTATCGAACAAAGAGGTAAGTGCCAAGCAACTAAACAAAACGATTGCCAATTTGAAGGCTCAAAATTTACCGATCCGCATCAATTTTGGTGAAGGGGAAAAAATACTTTATTTCAGTGATAGTCCGGAAGTAAAGCAACTCATTTGGCTTCCATACATTCAATTTGGCGTAGTAGGCTTAATCGTCATCATCGGCTATTTGTTGTTTTCCACCTATCGAAAAGCCGAACAGAATCAAGTTTGGGCTGGTCTCGCAAAAGAAACAGCTCATCAGCTCGGCACTCCCCTATCCTCATTAATGGCTTGGGTTAGTTACTTAGAAAATGAAGATGTGGATCCAATGGTCCCAAGGGAAATGCAAAAAGACTTGCAGCGTTTAGAAAAAATTACCGATCGTTTCTCAAAAATCGGATCAGGAGCAAAACTAGTAGAAGAAGACTTTGTTTTTACCATTGAAAATAACCTGAATTACTTAAAAGCGCGGCTCTCCGATAAAATAGACATCCAATTTACCGTTGAGGGCCAACGTCCAATGATTGTCCTACACAATCGATCTTTAATGGAATGGGTGGTGGAGAACATTTGTAAAAATGCTGTGGATGCCATGGGTGGAGTAGGCAAATTGCACGTTCATATCAAAGAAGTGGCTGAATGGGTGCACGTGGATATTACTGATACAGGCAAAGGTTTAACGGCTAAACAAATCAAATCCATTTTCCAACCTGGTTATTCTACTAAAAAAAGAGGCTGGGGACTTGGACTAACACTAGTGAAACGCATCGTAGAAGAATATCACAAGGGACGTGTATTTGTCGTGTCATCCGAACTAGATAAAGGAACAACTTTTAGAATCAGTATTCCGCACTAGAAACCGAACGAAAATTTCTCGCTATTTTAGCAGACAAATTCAATTTATGTATCAATTCATCCTTGCCGAATCGAAAGAAAACATTGGCTACCTTACAATTAATCGTCCAAATCAGTTAAACGCCTTGAATAAGGAAACCATTGCTGAATTACACGAGGCGTTCAATGCCTTCAACCTTGATCCAGAAATCGCCGTGATTATTTTAACTGGTTCCGGAGAAAAAGCCTTTGTAGCGGGAGCGGATATTAAAGAATTTGCTGATTTTACCATTGCTCAAGGTGGTGAATTAGCTGTTACTGGTCAAACGACACTATTTGATTTCATTGAAAACTTAAGCACTCCAGTTATTGCCGCTGTAAATGGCTTTGCACTTGGTGGTGGATTAGAACTTGCGATGGCAGCACACATCCGTGTCGCTTCAAGCAATGCACGCATGGGTTTACCAGAAGTATCCTTAGGCGTAATACCTGGTTATGGAGGAACACAAAGACTTCCACAATTAATTGGAAAGGGAAAAGCGAACGAAATCATTTTCACCGCAGGAATGGTGAAAGCGGATGAAGCATTGCAATGGGGATTAGTGAACCATGTAGTAGAACAATCCGAATTAATCGCAAAATGCGAGGAAATCGCGCAAAAAATAGTGGCGAATTCGCCTATGGCGATTGCCGCAGCCATTCGTTCAGTCAATGCTGGTTTCCAAGATGGTGTGAACGGATACGAAACAGAAATAGAGTCCTTTGCTAAGTGTTTCGGCACGAAGGAATTCGTGGAAGGAACGACTGCATTCTTAGAAAAACGAAAAGCCAATTTCAGAGGCTAAATGAGCAATCCCATTCGTAAATTAATGAGTCAAACTGCCGTCTATGGACTTTCTTCCATTGTCGGACGTTTGTTGAACTATTTATTGGTTCCACTATATACGAGTGTTTTTACGGATCCTGCGCATTACGGAGTTGTTTCCGAATTATACGCTTGGGTTGCCTTTCTGATCGTCATTCTAACCTTTGGAATGGAAACGGCGTTTTTCCGCTTCATTCAAACCAGTGAGAATAAAGAACAAACCTATCTCAATTCCTTGGCAACTGTCCTTGGACTGAATGTTTTCTTTTTCGCCATCTTGTTATTCTTCAATAATGATATCGCCTCCTTTATGTTATATGAAGGACACAACGAATACATCATTCTACTCGGCATCATTGTAAGTATTGATGCACTCACGGCCATTCCATTGGCAAAATTAAGGGTGGAAGAAAAATCCATGCGTTTTGTCAGTATCCAAATTACATCCATTCTCGTGAATGTTGGATTAAACTTATTCTTGATGCTGTACCTGTTCAATCCAGCGCGACCAGAAGAAGGAGTCCTATTCATTTTACTAGCTAATTTATGTGCCTCACTTGTGAAACCAGTGATGTTATACGATTCCTTTAAATTAAGTGCATTAAAAATAAATTGGCAGGAAATTAAGCTCATGTTATTTTACTCCTTTCCCCTAGTGATTGGAAGTTTTGCTGGGATTATCAATGAAACCATTGACCGAATTCTATTGAAACAAATCATTTATAATCCAGATGACATCAGCACTCTCCACACAGCAGAAGGAGAAGTCGGCATCTATAGTGCTTGTTACAAATTAGCCATGTTGGTGACCATTTTATTGCAAGCGTATCGCTATGCGGCAGAACCGTTCTTTTTCAATCAAATGAAGAACGAAGACAGAAACGTGATTTATGTGAAGGTGATGAATCTTTTCGTGGCGACTGTTTGCTTTGTATTCTTATTCGTCAGTTTAAACATTGACATTTTCAAGCATTTCATTCAAAACCAACGTTATTGGGTTGGATTGCCTGTTGTACCTATTCTCCTTTTGGCGAATGTTTTTCTTGGGATCTACTATAATCAAAGTATTTGGTACAAACTCAGTGGGAAAACACAATTTGGGGCTTATATTGCCTTATTTGGAGCAGCGTTAACGATTGGTATCAATCTTTTATTCATCCCTGAATACGGATACATGGCTAGTGCATGGGCAACGTTCATTGTGTATGCCGTTCAAATGGTTATCTCCTATTTTCTTGGACAAAAACACTATCCCATTCCTTACAATCTCAAGAAGTTTTTCCTGTATTTAGGATTAGCGCTTCTCATTTATACAATTGGATCACGAATACATTTCGAACGTTACTTTGCACAGTTTATACTACAGAACACATTGCTTTTAGTATATGTACTCTTTATTTTTAAAATGGAACGCAAGTCTTTTTCTAACAAGGCACACGCGTAATCTTAGGGTCCAGAAAACTTTTTATTCAAAAGTTTGTTCTATAATCACCGAATCAGCTTAAATTTGTTAAATGGCATCACATTCATATCAAGCAGGACCTTTTTTAGAGCAAATTAACACTCCAAATGACTTGCGTGAAAAATTTACGGAGGAACAACTTCCACAAGTAGCTGACGAATTGCGTCAGTACATCGTTGATGTCATCTCTGAAATTGGAAATAGCCATTTCGGTGCAAGTTTGGGAGTTGTTGAACTTTCTGTCGCACTTCATTACGTGTTTAATACTCCTGAAGATCAATTAGTTTGGGATGTTGGACACCAAGCATATGGACACAAAATCCTTACTGGCAGACGCGAACAATTTCACACGAACCGATTGAAAGGTGGAATTTCAGGATTCCCGAAACGATCAGAAAGTGAATACGATACCTTCGGTGTTGGACATTCATCCACTTCTATTTCTGCAGCTTTAGGGATGGCGGTAGCTAGCCGCTATAAAGGAGAAACACAACGTCAACATGTAGCGATAATTGGCGATGGCGCGATGACTGCAGGATTGGCATTCGAAGGAATGAACCATGCTGGTTTCGAGAAAGACGCAAATTTATTGGTGATACTGAACGATAACTGTATGTCCATCGATCCTAATGTTGGTGCACTCAAAGAATATTTAACAGATATTACAACGTCTCACACCTACAACAAAGTGAAAGATGAAGTGTGGAAACTATTGGGGAAAATCTCCAAATTCGGTCCAGATGCACAAACCATCGCTTCCAAAGTTTCACATGCCTTGAAAGGAACATTATTGAATCAAAGTAACCTATTCGAATCGTTGAACTTTAGGTACTTCGGTCCAGTTGACGGTCATGATGTTGTTGGGTTAGCGAAAGTAATGGCTGATTTAAAAGACATCCCTGGCCCTAAAATATTACATTGCATTACACGTAAAGGTGCAGGTTACAAATTTTCTGAAGAAGGAAATCCAACCAAATGGCACGCTCCAGGAGTATTCAATAAAGAAACAGGAGAAATTGTCAAGATTATTCCAAAATCTCCTCAACCACCGAAATACCAAGATGTTTTTGGACATACGATTGTTGAGTTAGCGGAGAAAAATGAAAAAATCATGGGTGTTACACCTGCAATGCCTTCCGGAAGCTCCCTAAACATTATGATGGCTGCCATGCCAGAAAGAAGTTTTGATGTTGGAATTGCAGAACAGCATGCTGTCACTTTTAGTGCTGGTTTAGCGACGCAAGGACTTGTTCCATTTTGTAACATCTATTCATCGTTTATGCAACGTGCATTCGACCAAGTATTACACGATGTTGCATTGCAAAACTTAAACGTTGTATTTTGTTTAGACCGTGGAGGACTTGTTGGAGCAGATGGAGCAACTCACCATGGAGCTTACGATTTAGCTTACATGCGTTGCATTCCAAACATGGTTGTTTCAGCTCCAATGAATGAAGAAGAACTTCGAAACTTGATGTTTACGGCACAATTGAAAGATCAAGGTCCATTCTCTATTCGTTATCCACGTGGAAACGGGGTTATGACCGAATGGAAAACACCGTTGAAAGAAATCAAAATTGGTGAAGGACGTAAAGTAACAAATGGTGAAGATGTTGCGATATTAACCATTGGACATCCAGGAAATTTCGCACAAGAAGCGATCCAAGAACTAAGTGGAAATGGAATTTCCGTGGCGCACTATGATATGCGTTTCGTAAAACCAATCGATGAAGTCATGCTCCATGAAGTTTTTACTAAGTTTAATAAAGTAATTACCATTGAAGACGGTTGTTTAATGGGTGGATTCGGTTCCGCGGTGATTGAATTCATGGTAGATCAAAAATACCAAGCAGAAGTTGTTCGCCTTGGCATCCCAGATGAATACGTGCATCATGGAACACAAGAGGAATTATGGGCTGACTGTGGTTTTGATACCCAAGCGATTGTAAGAACGGTAAAAGAAATGACGAAATTCGAACACAAATCGTCTTCGAATCAAAAAGTGAGTTAATTTACTTTTCAACCGGCATTCCGTTCACTTTTCACATTTAATTTATATTTTCGTTCGAAAATAATTGGAAAAACTAAGTCCGTTTTTTTAATTATTGTAATTTGGACAATAATTTAAACCTGTATTTGTGAAAAAAACCAATTTCGGTGCCTTTGGTACACTCATCACTATTTTCTTTTTCTGGGGATTTGTTGCGGCAAGTAACGACATATTAATTCCAGTCTTCAAAAAAGCCTTAAACTTGAGTCAATTTGAATCACAATTGATTTCATTTGCCTTTTATGTGGCCTACACAGTTGGGTCAATCCTTTATTTTGCCATTTCAGCCGTATTGAAAAAGGATGTCCTAAACAAAATCGGTTACCGTAACGGTCTTGCTCTTGGTCTAGTCATTTCGGCCGTTGGAACATTATTGTTTATTCCCGCTTCGAATAATGCATCATTTATCATGCTAATTTCGGGATTATTCATTGTTGGGTTAGGATTTGCGTTACAACAGATTGCAGCCAATCCACTTGCAATTCAAATGGGAGATCCTGCACAAGGAAACATACGTTTGAGTATGGCAGGAGGAATTAACAACGTAGGAACAACTATTGGACCAG
>JBIIAG010000030.1:0-21723 GCA_044240055.1 Crocinitomicaceae bacterium
AAAAATGGCAGAAAGCGTCTATTTTCGAAAAATCTATTTCCACTAGAGAAGGCAATGATTCCTATGTTTTCTTTGAAGGACCTCCATCGGCGAATGGCTTGCCTGGTATTCACCACGTGATGGGACGTGCCATCAAGGATATTTTCTGCAGGTATCAAACCTTAAAAGGAAAACAAGTGAAACGAAAAGCAGGGTGGGATACCCACGGGCTACCTGTTGAGCTTGGAGTAGAGAAAGAACTTGGAATTACCAAAGAAGACATCGGAACAAAAATCAGCATCGACGAATACAACGACGCTTGTCGAAAAGCGGTAATGCGCTATACGGATATTTGGAATGACTTAACCGTGAAAATGGGTTATTGGGTAGATATGGAAAATCCATACATTACCTACGAACCAAAATACATGGAGTCTGTTTGGTGGTTGTTGTCACAGTTATATCAAAAGAACTTGATTTACAAGGGATACACCATTCAGCCGTATTCTCCAAAAGCAGGAACAGGACTTTCTTCACACGAATTGAATCAGCCAGGTTGCTACAAAGATGTCAAAGACACAACAGTAGTAGCGATGTTTAAAGCAAACAATCCTGCAACGATTGCGTCTGCTTTCCAAGTAAGCGATGAGGTAAGTGCACACACGAAAGACATTCATTTTCTCGCTTGGACTACAACGCCTTGGACACTTCCTTCAAACACAGCATTGACGGTTGGACCGAACATTGAATACGCGTTAGTAGCGACGTACAATCAATATACCTACGAACCCATTAACGTCATTTTGGCAAAGAACTTAATTGGATATCAATTCAGTAAAGGATTTGAAGCGAAAGAGAATTTAGCAGAATTATCAAGCTGCGAAGTCGGTGCAAAAGTGATTCCTTTCGTTGTTTTAGGAAGCTGTCATGGTAAAGATTTGCTTGGAAATTCATACGAGCAATTATTGCCATACGCACTTCCTGCTGAAAATCCAGAAAAGGCATTTGTAGTTATCTCGGGGGACTTCGTTACAACGGAAGATGGAACAGGAATCGTCCATACTGCGCCAACCTTTGGAGCAGATGATGCGAAGGTAGCTGCAGACGCGGGTGTTCCTGCGATGCTCGTTGCAGACGAACGAGGTAATTTAGTTCCGCTGGTTGATCTTCAAGGACGTTTTCGTCCAGAGTTGGGTGAATTCGCCGGAATGTATGTAAAGAATGAATACTACAACGAAGGTGAAGAGCCTGAACGTTCAGCAGATGTACAAATTGCCATCAAACTAAAAGAAGAAAACAAGGCTTTCAAAGTCGAAAAATACGAACACAACTATCCACATTGCTGGAGAACGGACAAACCGGTATTGTATTATCCATTGGATTCTTGGTTCATCCGTGTCACGGATAAAAAAGATAGAATGGTGGAATTGAATCAAACAATTCAATGGAAACCAGAATCAACTGGAACCGGCCGCTTTGGGAAATGGTTGGAGAATGCCAATGATTGGAACTTGTCCAGATCAAGGTATTGGGGAATTCCCATTCCAATCTGGTCTACCGAGGAAGGTGATGAGCGCATTTGTATCGAATCTGTAGAGCAGCTGAAAGAGGAATGTGATAAATCCGTTGCCGCAGGAATCATGCAGACAAATCCTTTTGCTGATTTTGAAACGGGGAATATGTCTGCCGAAAATTACGCGCAAATCGATTTACACAAACACAAAGTGGATGCGGTTATTTTAGTTTCTTCCACTGGAAAACCAATGAAACGAGAAGCAGATCTCATCGACGTTTGGTTTGACTCTGGATCCATGCCGTATGCACAATGGCATTATCCGTTTGAAAATAAAGAAATCATTGAAAATAGAACAGGATATCCAGCTGATTTTATCGCTGAAGGCGTTGATCAAACACGAGGTTGGTTCTATACTTTACACGCCATTTCAACGATGGTATTTGATTCCGTTGCTTATAAAAATGTCGTGTCTAATGGATTGGTGTTGGACAAAAATGGACAAAAAATGTCCAAGCGTTTAGGAAATGGAATTGATCCATTTAGTACGTTGGAGAAATATGGTCCAGATGCGACACGCTGGTATATGATTACAAATGCACAACCTTGGGATAATTTAAAATTCGATTTAGAAGGAATTACAGAGGTTCAACGTAAATTTTTCGGAACGCTTTACAATACGTATTCTTTCTTTGCCTTGTATGCCAATTTGGATGAATTCGATTACTCCGCTGCTGATATTGCATTGGAGAATCGTCCAGAAATTGACCGTTGGGTTCTTTCAAAATTACATTCATTAATCGCTGATGTAGATGCTTCTTACAAGGAATATGAACCTACGAAAGCAGGACGCGCTATCCAAGATTTTGTCACAGAGCAATTATCCAATTGGTATGTACGCCTTTGCAGAAGACGTTTTTGGAAAAACGACGACCCAAGTGATAAATTGGCGGCTTATCAAACATTGTATACTTGTTTAGAAACGGTATCAATTCTTGCCTCTCCAATTGCACCATTCTTTATGGATCAATTATTTCAAGATTTGAATGCAGTATCTGGGAAACATACAGAAGAATCTGTTCATTTGGCGCATTTCCCGAAAATAGACGAACAAGTCATTGATAAGACCTTAGAAAGTCAAATGGAATTAGCGCAAAAGTCTTGTTCATTGGTTCTTGGCCTTCGTAAAAAACACATGTTACGCGTTCGTCAACCACTGCAAAAAATCATGATTCCAGTGTTAAATCAAGATGTGGCAGAACAATTAATGCATGTGAAAGACCTCATCCTTTCTGAAGTAAATGTAAAGGAATTGGAACTGTTAACGGATGGAGCAGGAATGCTCGTGAAAAGCATTAAACCAAATTTTAAAACCATCGGACCTAAATATGGCAAGCAGATGAAGTCTATTGCTACATTAGTGTCTGGATTTAATCAAGAAGACATTTCCACTGTAGAACAAACTGGTGGATGGAAAGGCGATGTGGATGGATTGAATATAGAATTAGACTTGGCTGATTTCGAAATCAATGCGCAAGATATACCCGGTTGGTTGGTTGCAAGCGAAGGTGGAATCACCGTAGCATTAGACATTACCTTGAGTGACGAATTAAAAGCGGAAGGAATTTCACGTGAAGTGGTGAACCGCATTCAAAACATGCGCAAAGATTCTGGATTTGAGGTGACGGATCGGATTTCGGTTGAAATAGATACAACAGATGCAGTTGCCAAAGCAATTAAGCAATTTGAAGTGTATATTTGTAGCGAAGTATTGGCCAATTCCATTCATTTTGTGAAATTAATGGACGGAACAAAAGAAGCAATCGAAACGGATGGAGATACCGTTTTTAACATAATTAAATCAAACTAACCCATGGATTGGATTTTTGACGGAAAAGAGGTGGCTACCGCAGGAGGTGCAGCAATCATTTGGCATGATCACCGCTATTTTGATATCACTCATAACGGGGTTGTATTTCATGGTGAAATTGTGCAAGATCATACAGAGAACCGTTCTTTAACGATTAAAATCAATCACCGTGTTTTTGTGGTTAAAAAGAAAGGTGAATTAGATGAAATCATTGCTTCTTTAGGATTTGATAAACCTAAAATTCGTAAGTTGAAAGAATTATCAGCTCCAATGCCTGGACGTATCACGAACATTCACATTGAATTAGGTCAAGCCATTAATCCCGGTGATGCAATTGTTTCTTTAGAAGCGATGAAGATGGAAAACGTTTTGAAAGCAGAAGGTATTGGTGTGGTAAGCGCGATTACTATTCAACAAGGTGATGTTGTAGATAAAGGGACTGTTTTGGTCTCCTTCGAATAGGCTATTTGATCCAAATTTCGATCGATTTATTATCATTGAGATCAATTTTCGCATCCTCAAAGCTAGGAGCTGAAAACATTTCTCTTGCATTTCGTGAAAATCCATAAGCTTCAGTGGGCGCTCCGACAAGATTTTTATCCAAAACCCCATTGTTGTTTTCATCGTGATAAACAGCTACAGCATAGCCGCTCTTTTCTAAATCCTGGAAGGTATATTTCGTTTTTGATTTCGTGGTTTCAATAAACACACCCTTAAATTGCTTGCCTTTTATAGGAAAGGAATCTTGCTTTCGAAACAAGCCAAATGAGATCTTGCCTTTCGCATTTTGTATGTTCGTGACAGTCACTGTCAGGTCGAAACGAGAGGAGTCTGCTCGATTAGCTGAAGTAAACGATACCAAGCCCAAAACAATAAAGGAGTAAAACATTTTCATATTGTCTTAACAAGGATAACAATTATTTGTTTGGATTGCCCAATATAAAATGCTGTTTTCCTCATAATCCTACCTAAATTTGTGTCATGAGTAAATACGTTTTAGTTACGGGAGGTGCAGGATACATTGGTTCCCACACCGTACTTGCTTTAACAGCAAAAGGATACACACCGGTCATTGTGGATGATTTTCGAAATGCGAATGAAGTCGTTTTGAAAGGGCTTTCTGAAATTTTAGGTTTCGAACCGATTCTACACCGAGCGGATATTTGTGACCCAAGTGCCATGAAAACGATTTTCCAAACCTATTCTTTTCAGGGGGTGATTCATTTTGCCGCTTACAAAGCAGTGGGTGAATCCGTTCAAAAACCACTCATTTACTACCAAAACAATTTGGTGGGATTACTAAACATTCTTTCATTAATGGAAGAATTTAAGGTCTTGAATTTTGTGTTTTCTTCCTCTTGTACTGTTTATGGAGAGCCTAAAGAAACCAAAGAAGTTCACGAGGAAACACCAAAAAGTTTACCTGAATCACCTTATGGTTACACGAAATGGATCGGGGAACAAATCATCACTGATTTCTTCAAATCCGCACCTGAATTTCACTTGATGAACCTGCGTTATTTCAATCCAGTTGGCGCACATCCCAGTGCGAAAATAGGTGAGTTTCCTATTGGAAAACCAAATAATCTTTTGCCATTTGTCACACAAACGGCTATAGGTAAACAAGCGTGTTTAACTGTTTTTGGTAACGATTATCCGACACGGGATGGATCATGCGTTCGTGACTACATTCACGTCATGGACCTTGCAGAAGCGCATGTGCAAGCCATTCAATTCTTGGAAAAACAGGAAAATGGATGCTTGGAAGCTGTGAACATTGGAACAGGAACCGGCACAACGGTTTTAGAGGTCATTCGTGTTTTTGAAGCCGTAACAAATCAACAATTAAACTATCAAATTGGACCAAGAAGGGAAGGAGATGTCATCGAGATTTACGCGAATGCGACAAAATCCAACACACTCCTGTCTTGGAAAGCTTCGCGCACCATCGAAGATGCCGTTCGCGATGCATGGAATTGGGAAATAGCATTAAATCAACAAGCATAACATGTCCTTTTTAATCGACACACACGCGCATTTGTACGCGGAAGAATTCACAGAGGATTTATCTGAAATGATGCAACGCGGAAATGATGCAGGACTTCGCGCCATTTTACTGCCTAATATCGATGTGAGTTCCATAGAACCAATGGAGAAATTGGCAGCTGCATATCCACAATGTATCCAGATGATGGGACTACATCCAACCTATGTGAAAGAAAACTGGGAGGAAGAATTAAAAACCATCGAGGAAAAATTATTCTCAAATCCAAATCAATACTGCGCCATAGGTGAAATTGGTATGGATCTATATTGGGACAAAACCTTTATAGAAGAACAAAAGCAGGTGTTCCGAACACAAATAAGATGGGCAAAAGAACTGAAATTGCCTATCGCAATACACGTTCGCAAGGCATTTGACGAATTGTTCGAAATCATGGACCAACAATGGACACCAGAGTTGAGAGGTGTTTTTCATTGTTATACAGGAAGTATTGAACAAGTCAAAAAAATAGTGAAATACGAGCAGTTCTATTTCGGAATTGGAGGTGTTTTAACATACAAAAATGCAGGTCTGCAAGAGGTACTTCCTCATATTCCATTAAATCGCTTGGTATTGGAAACAGATGCACCGTATTTAAGTCCGGTTCCATACCGAGGTAAGAGAAACGAATCTAGTTACGTGGCGGAAGTTGCTGGTAAAATGGTCGATATTCTTGGCGTATCGATGGATGAGGTAAAGAAAGTAACGAGTCAGAATGCAATCGAGTTATTTCAATTGCAAAATTTCATACATTTATCTCATGACTAAAATTCTCCTCATATATACGGGTGGAACCATTGGAATGATCAAAAATCCACTCACAGGAGAACTGGAGAGTTTCAATTTTAAACACATTCATGATCACGTTCCAGAATTGAGCCGTCTAAATGTGCACATTGAAAGCATCAGTTTTGATGAGCCGATTGATTCTTCTGAAATGAACCTCAGTCATTGGAAAATGATGACAAAATTAGTTGAGGAAAATTATACGCGATATGATGGTTTTGTGATTTTACATGGTTCGGATACGATGGCTTTTTCTGCTTCTGCATTAAGTTTTATGCTACAAGGATTGAAGAAACCGGTTTTATTTACGGGCTCGCAATTACCTATCGGAACCATTCGAACGGATGGAAAGGAAAACCTCATTACAGCCATTGAAATTGCCGGAATGAAAGATGAAAATGGCGAGGCAATTCTACAAGAAGTAGCTGTTTATTTTGAATATTCCTTATATCGAGGAAATCGAAGTAGTAAGATTTCAGCCAATCAATTCGAAGCGTTTCAATCACCAAATTATCCTGAATTAGCAAAAGCGGGTATTCATATTGAATGGCAGAAGGACCGACTTTTTAGAACAAGTTTACCCAGCTTAACAGTCTTTTCGGAACTTCAAAATCAAGTAGCGCTCATTCGCTTATATCCAGGAATGAACTTCGAAGTGTATGAGTCTATTTTTAATGATTCACGCGTTAAGGCGATTGTACTTGAAACTTATGGCTCTGGAAATGCTCCATCTGACATTCATTTTCAAAGAATGGTTACTGCGTTTATTGCAAAAGGTGGTGTCATTCTGAATATTACACAATGTGGTTCCGGGGCAGTTCAGCAAGGCACGTATCAAACAAGTTCTTTTTTCGAACGAGTAGGGGTTATTAGCGGAAGAAACCTAACAAGTGAAGCAGCACTGACAAAATTGATGTATTTACTAGGCTCCTCTGATGAAAGATCAATTAAAGAAAGGCTTCAAGTTTCCCTCGTAGGTGAAATGGATTAAACTTTATTCACTTCAATTAATTCACCCTCTTCCACTTTTAGGATTCTCCCCGGGAATTTATCGACCATGTTCATGTCATGGGTAGCCATTAAAATCGCTGTGTTTTCTTCCTTCGCCACAGCAATCAGTAACTGCATAATCTCTTCTGATGTTTCAGGATCTAAATTTCCAGTAGGCTCATCCGCTAGAATGAGGGAAGGTTGATTTAATAATGCACGTGCAATGGAAACCCGTTGTTGCTCACCACCTGACAAAGTATGTGGAAAGTTATTGGCTTTTTGTTCAATACCAACAAGCTGCAAACAACTTAAGGCTCTTTTTCGAATTAGTTCTTTGTCTTTCCATCCAGTTGCACCAAGTACAAATGCAAGGTTATCGATAACTGTACGATCTGTAAGAAGCTGAAAATCTTGAAAGACAATTCCGATTTTTCGTCTTAAAAATGGAATTTCTTTCTTGGTAATACGTTTTAAATTGTATTCAGAAACGTGTCCCTCACCTTCTTTCAAAGGAAGTTCTCCGTATAATGTTTTAAGTAAACTACTTTTTCCGCTACCAGTTTTACCAATTAAATAAGCGAACTCAGTTTCTTCCAAATCGAACCATACGTTCTTTACTATCAGTTGGTCTTGTTGATAGATTTGGGCATTTGCTAGGGTAATTACTTTTGACACAATCTTGAATTTAAAGCAAATGTGCGGATTTTCACGTAACCAATTAATTCGTCCTGCGATAATATCTTAACACTTTCAGGTTTAAAACTTTTGAATACACCATCATTACCACACTTGTCCAATTGTAATTTTACATTCTATGAATCGTAACTTACGCCATCTCGTCTTTGCATTCTTGCTACCCATTCACTTTTGGGCACAAGAAACGGCTAAATATGCCGGAGAAAATGCTTCTTACTTCCGTGGAGAAGAATTGTTTGAAAAAGCGCAATTTGGCGCTGCTAAACAAGAGTTCCGCTCGTTTATAAGTGGAAGCAAGGAAGCTAAAAGAAATCCCAACGACCCTTTTTTAATAAAGGCTTATTACTATGAAGGCATTTCTGCTTTAGAATTGTATAATAATGATGCTATTCCATTGCTAGAGGCGTTCAATAAAGCGTATCCAGATAATATTTATAAGAATCGAATCGCGTTGAAAATCGGTAATTATCATTTTCAAAATGAAGATTTTGAAGCAGCTCAATTGGCTTATGCAAAAGTGCCTGTGCGCGAAGTAGAACCTGAAGAAAAGGAAGAAGTTCTATTCAAAATGGGATATGCAGCTTTTCAAAATGGTGATGTCGAAACGTCTTATGATGCCTTCAGAGATGTGAAAGATGGAAGCACGCAATATGCGAAACCAAGCTTGTACTTTTATTCACATATAAGTTACACAAAGAATGCTTTACAGGTTGCTTTGGAAGGCTTTCAAAAATTACGCACAGATTCCACGTTTTGTGGCGTAGTACCGTATTATATTGCTCAAATTCTGCATAAGCAAGGTAAATTTCAAGAGGTGATTGACTTCGCTCCGACGGTGTTGAGTTGCACATTTGTGAATAATGAAGCAGATATTCAACACATTATTGGTGATTCCTATTATCAATTATCGCTTTATAAAGAAGCAATTGGATTTTTGGAAAAGTACCAAGCTAAATCGAAAGGAACAAGAGACGATTTTTATGCTTTAGGTTTTTCATATTACAAAACAAATCAATTCGAGAAGGCAATCAAGAATTTTGATAAAGTGACGCGTGTAGACGATAGCCTTGGACACATCGCCATGTATCAAATTGGAGATGCTTACCTGAAGGCAGAAAAATTACTTCCTGCAAGAAGTGCATTTGAACGTGCATCTGAAATGAAAAGCCTTCCAAACATTCAAGAGGATGCATTGTACCAATTTGCCGTGATTTCTTTTAAGGTGGATATTAATCCATATGATGAGTCTGTTCGAGCTTTTGAAAACTACCTATCTCGTTACCCAAATACCAAAAGAAAATCTGATGTTTTTCAATATTTAGTGAATGTATACACCACGACCAGTAATTACGCGAAAGCAATTGAAAGTTTAGATAAACTTCCATCCATTGATGCCAAGTTAAAAGCCGTTTATCAAACAGTTGCATTTAATCATGGCGTAGAATTATTTCAAAAGAATGAATACAACGATGCCATGAGCGCATTCAAACTCGTGGAGAAATATCCTATTGACCCTCAAATGGTGGCATTAGCACGCTATTGGGTAGCCGATGTTTATTTCCGTAAAAAAGAATTAAAGGAAGCCATTTCAATGTACCGAGAGTTTATTTCTTCTCCTGCATCCAACTCATTGCCAGAAAAAATAGATGCATATTATAATATCGGTTATGCATACATGGACCAAGAAGCGTACGATCAAAGCATAGAGTCTTTTCGAACATACCTTCAATTTGCACCAAAGGATAAAAATAAAGTATTGGATGCGACATTCCGAGTGGCAGATAGTTATTATCTAACGCGTCAAAACTTATTGGCGGTTCAGTTTTATAAAGATGCTTTAGCACTGAATTCCGGATTGAATGATAAAGCCATGTATTACCTAGCAAAAGCCTATGGATACAATGCGCAACCCGAAGATAAAATTATAACGTTGAATGACCTTTTAAGTAATTTCAAGAAGTCGAAGTACCGCATGAATGCTTCTTACGAGTTAGGAAGAACGTATATGTCTGAAAGAGATTTTGATGAAGCGCTAGTGGCTTACGAAAATTTTCTGAAGGAATATCCTAATTCAACGTATGTATTAGATGTTCGCCTTGATATGGCTGATGCCTATTATAAAAAATGGGACTATGTAAAAGCTGAATCAGCATACAAAAGCATTTTGGCAGAATTTGAACAACAACGTGAGATTTGTGAAAAAGTAGTAAAGGCATTAATCGATGTTTACAACGCACAAAAAAATCCGGAACTAGCATCCGCAACAGCAGATAAATATCCATGTGCAAATATTTCTAAAGAAGAGAAAGAAAACATGTTCTACTCTCCAGCGTGGAATAGTTACTTGGATAGTAATTATGCGGAGGCCGCTCCAAATTTTGAAATTTACTTAACCAAATTTCCAAACGGACGATTTGTGAATGAAACCTATTTTTACCTAGGTAATAGCTACCTCAAAATAAAAGATTCTGTAAACGCGATGAATTATTTTGAGAAATTCATGGAAACACCAACAACAGCCTATTCTGAATTCGCATCGGCAAAGTTGGCAGGATATTTTTACGGAAAAAAAGAATTTGGGAAGGCAAATACCTATTACAAAAAACTGGATGAATTGGCCTCAAAACCAACCACCACTTTTCAAGCAAAACTAGGTCAAATGCGTTGCTCCTTTTTAACGGAGGACTACGCAAATTCTATTGTGAATGCCAAGTTCGTTCTGGAAAACGCTGCCATAACACCTCAAATCAAAGTTGAAGCGGAATATTCTATAGGACTTTCTAACTATCATTTGAAAGAGTATAATTTGGCTAAACCTTCTCTTGAATGGTTGGTGAAAAATACCACAACCGCTATGGGGTCGGAAGCAAAGTACTTACTTTCTGATATCTATTTTAAAAACAACGAATTGGCAACTGCTGAAGCAGAAATTAAAGCCCTCGTAAAAATGAAACCTAGCTACAATTTCTGGGTGGCAAAGGGACTTATGCTACAAACTAGAATTCATATGTTGAACGATGATCTTTTTCAAGCGGAGCAAACCTTGAAATCTGTCATTGACTTCTACCCGGACGCAAATGATGGAATTCAATCAGAGGCAAATGACCTTTGGGATGAATTAATGCAACTCAAAAATCCTCCAGCAACGGAAGAAAAGGAACCAGAAATGAAAATTGAAATCAATGAAAATTAAGAACATGAAATACGTACTCACACTAATTGCGCTGGTATTCGTTTCTGGAATTTGGTCACAAAAAGATGATGTAATCTTTGACATGAGGACGAATAGAACGGTTGAACCCGCTTTTCGAATATTAGCTCATCCAAAAATCATTGACACCGTAAAAGCGACTCAAGTGAAGGCTTACCCGTTATTGCTATTTCAAGTTCCGACAAAGATTTCTTTGGATACGATAGAGGCAGCTACAGTAGAAACAAAAGAAAACTTAAAACAGTTATATCCGTTTTATGCCAAAGTTGGGATTGGTTCTACCATTATGCCATTGGGAGAATTGTATTTTAATTCTACTAGATCAAGAGCGTATGAATATGGAGCAAATATCAAGCATTTAAGTTCTTTTGGGGATATTAAAAACAGGGAAAAGGAAGTGTATGCACCAGCGCAATATGACCGTACAAGTGGAACTTTTTTCGGAAAAATCAACGAAAGAAATTATAATCTTGCGGGTGAATTTAATTACCAAAATAACGGTTTTCATTATTATGGTTTTCAAAATGACAGTATTTCGAAGGATTCGATTGCACAACGCTTTCAAGTGTACAACGGATCCGCAGAATATGTAGCGAACCGTGGTGATAGTGCTCGTTGGAATTTTAAAATTAAAACGGATTATACCAATTTTAAGACAAGAAAACCAGCAGATTCTCTTGCAGATTGGAGAGCGCTAGAAAATCACTTTAATTTTAAATCTCGCTTGTGGTATAATAACCGAAATGAGCGATTTTATGGGGATATTGGCGTAAGATATAATGGATATAAATACGGAATTATAGATTCAGTATTGTCAGTGGGAGATACAGGGGTCGCAATTCAAAATACGATTTTAGATTTTAAACCGGGCGTTTGGACACAAATGCTTGACAATCGTTTAAAAATCGAAATTGGAGTCGGAATCAGTGCAGACCTTCGCCCAGATGGAAACAAGGTGTATCTATATCCTCACGCCGAATTTAAATATGCGATGTTCAAGGATATTTTTATTCCATACTTGGGAATAAAAGGAGGATTGAAACAAAATACCATCCAAAGTTTAACAACACAAAACCCGTTTATTCATGTCAATCAACAATTGTTGAACGAGCATAATCCATATGATATTTACGCTGGATTCAAAGGAACATTAAGTAAACGAATGAGCTTTAATATAGGTGCAAGTTTTGCCCGTATTGAAAATAAGGCCTTATTCATTACAGATACGTTTGGAGTTTATCGAAATCAATTTAATGTAATTTACGACACCTTAAATTTAACAACAATTGAAGGGTCTTTAAGTTACCAAATGAATGAAAAATTGAAAATAGATGGTACTGCCCGATTCTATTCTTATGAAATGTATAACCAAGCACATGCGTGGAATCTTCCACAATTTCAGTGTTTAATCAGAGGTTCCTATAATTTATATGATAAGTTCCTAATAAATTTAGACGGAACGATTGAATCTGGACGAAATGCGCTTGTTTATGCTTCCGACGAGGGTGTAAAAGAAGAAAACGGTCAATATTTCGTTTCTTTGGGAACAATCGTTGATATAAATTTAGGTGTTGAGTACCGATACAGCTCAAGAGTATCAGCGTTTTTACAATTGAATAATGTTGCTGCACAACGTTATAATCGTTGGTACAATTATCCAGTTCAACCTTTCCAAGTAATGGGAGGAGTCACAGCACGATTCTAAAAAATGGAAACAGAGGCAATTGTTCTGTGTAAAATAGGAACTTCGTCGGAGGCTTTTGAAAAGAGGATTGTTCAACTACCTGAATTGCCTGCAGATGAGGTTTTAATTGAAAGTGAAGCCTTTGGATTAAATTATGCAGACGTCATGGCGAGACATGGTTTGTACAAAGAGGCGCCACCATTACCTTGTGTTTTGGGCTATGAATTGGTAGGAATTGTGAAACAAGTTGGAATTGAATGTCCACCAGACTGGATTGGCAAACGTGTTTTGGCATTTTCTCGTTTTGGAGCCTACGCAAAACAAGTGCAAACGAAAGTAAATGCCATTGTTGCAATTGACGATATTCCAGCAGAAATTGCGATGTCTTTATCAACGCAAGGTGTAACTGCCTTCTATATGTCTGATCGTGTTTCTCCGATCCGAAAAAACGAACATGTATTGATTCACGCCGCTGCCGGAGGTGTAGGTTCATTATTAATTCAGTTGGCCAAACGAAATGGTGCAATTGTTTATGCGAAAATCGGTTCAGAAGAAAAAAGAGAATTGGCCCTCAATTTAGGTGCGGATTATGTGATAAATTATAAAGCTACTGACTACGAAGCAGAACTTAAAAGGCTGCTAGGAAAAAACCTGTTAAGTGCTAGTTTTAATCCAATTGCCGGAGACACGATTAAAAAAGACATGCAGTTTCTTGGTCCAAATGGACGCTTATTTATCTTCGGTGGCTCACAAATGGTCGGCGGAAAATTTGGGATTTTTTCTAAATTGAAATTCCTCTTTGATATGGGTGTTGTTTTGCCTATTGCCTTAATGATGAGATCAAAAAGTTTAATCGGTGTCAACATGCTCAAGATTGCAGATGCTCATCCAGATATCATCGCTACTTGTTTGCAGGAAGTAACTGAATTATATCGAAAAAATGAATTAACAACGCACATTGGTGGAGTCTATCAGATAGACCAATTTAATGAAGCGCATGATTTGCTAGAAAGTGGAAAGTCAATGGGTAAAATTACCGTTCGCTGGAATTAGGCTTTTTTCGAGAAATAACCTTTAATAAATCCAATAATCTGTTTTCTGAATAAAAACGTCAGTAATAAATAGGGGATAGCCATCAAGTAGAGAATTCCACCATTGATATTTGATCCGAATGAATTTTCGTCTAAACCAGCATTTTGTTCAGCTAACAATTTACATTGAGAACACCCCTGCGCAAGAAGATCTTGAGAAACAGAAATTAAGGCGATAAATAATCCAAGTAGTTTAACCTTCATAAGTAAAAAATTCGTTTACAAAGGTAGGTAAGATTAATTCCAATTCAAAATCCTTACTTTTGCTTATGCGTATCTTATTTGTACTTATTCCCGTTATCTTATCATCCATCTTTTTCAGTTGCGGTGATACATCAAAAAAAATCGACACCTCAAAACTGACTCTGGATAGTTTAATCACGTTGTATCCTGATAGTGTTGAGCTTCTTGTGAAGAAAGGAAACGAATTGATTGAAAAAGTTGAGTATCAAAAAGCATTGGAATTAGCCGCCAAAGCGTATCGTTTAGATAGTGTTTCTTTCGACACGCGCGTATTGTATGCAGAGGCACTTATTAATAAACCTTCCCGTTCCGCTGATGACATGTTACGCGGTCATTTAATGTATAAGGCACTGGTTAAAGCAAATCCAAAAAGCGTTAAAGCCTTGATTGGTTTGGCAAATACGTACACAATGTTAGAGGACATGGATAATTCCTTCTTGTACATCAATAAAGCTTTGCGCATTAATCCAAGGTTCAGAGACGCATACATTTTAAAAGGGACAAATTACCGGTTAAAACAGGATTTGAAATTGGCCATTTCTTCTTATGAGACAGCTGTTCAAATTGATCCTAAATGCACGATGGCTTATTTGTCTTTGGCTGTTTTGTACGAACTAAGTGGAGATGCTAAATTAGGCATGGAAAAATATACAACAGCGTACCAGTTGGAACCTCGAAATACAGAAGTCATCTATGCACTTGCCTACGCGAAAGAAAATCTTGGAGAGACGAATCAAGCATTAAATTTATATAGAAAAATGGCGAAAATTGATTCTACGTATGTAGATGCGTATTTTCACATTGCGAGAATTTATCAATTTGATAAACCACAGTTGGACTCAGCAATTATTTATTACAAAAAGGCGATTAAAGCGAATCAGGAACACGTGCCTTCATACCACAACCTAGGACTTGTTTATGAGTCCAAAAATGACCTGACAAATGCGCTGTTTACCTATGCAAAAGTTTTGAAAATAGATCCGGAGTACGAGTTAACCAAAGAACGCGTAGCGGTATTGAAGAATAAACGATGAACCGACAAGAGAAGATAAGTTCACTCATAGGAGATATTGGTATTCCAATTATTGGTTTCTTTTTTTGGAATTGGAGCATCTATTTTATTTGCCTTTTCTTCCTGCTTGATCAACTTTCGAGAGAAGTGTCCGGCATCGTTCGTATGCAAAATGTGCGAGAACGAATAAAGCTAACTAAGCGCGCTTATTTTTTGAATAGTCTAAGCTTTCTCATGTGTTTTATATCTGCTCATATTTATGTCCTTAATCTACATCCAGAAATAAATTTTTTACACGAAATAAATGCTTTTTTCTGGTATAAGGATATGGGAATTGCTCAAGGATTTATTCTCTTGCCAATTGTTGTTTTCAGTGAACGGATGAGGTACAAAATGAATATCAAACTTTTTACAGATGAAATGCATGTCAAACATTGGTATATTCAAACCACTCAATTAATGGCTTATTTCTCCTTGTTTCTATTGCTGATTCTAGCATTGACATTCTTTAAAATGAGTGAAACAATGAGTTTTGTATGCCTTCTAATTGGCTTTACAACAATCACGCTTTTCTCCGATAAATGGAGCACTTTTTTTCCGCGTTAATTTCCCTTAAATTTGTCTACTTAGTAGTAGGGTATGGATAGAAATTTACTTTTAGCTCAAAAACGAGCAGAACTGCAAAATGCAGGTGGAAAAGAACGCATAGATAAACAACACCAACAAGGGAAACTTACAGCCAGAGAGCGGGTACTTCTTTTGCTTGATGAAGGTTCCTTCAATGAAATTGGCGCGTATGTTGAGCATCGCTCAACGAATTTTGGTTTAGAAAAGCAGAAATTTCCAGGTGATGGTGTAATCACTGGTTTTGGAACAGTACATGGTCGTCTTGTTTACTTGTATTCTCAGGATTTCACTGTTCTCGGTGGATCTTTATCGGAAACACAAGCCGCAAAAATTTGTCGCATTATGGACCTTGCCATGAAAAATGGTGCACCGATCATTGGGATGAACGATTCAGGGGGTGCGCGCATTCAAGAAGGCGTGGTCTCTTTGAGCGGATACGCAGATATTTTCTTTCGAAATACAAGAGCCTCAGGTGTTGTTCCGCAACTTTCGCTGATTATGGGTCCATGTGCAGGTGGTGCAGTTTATTCTCCTGCTCTAACAGATTTTATTTTCATGGTGGAAGAAACATCCTACATGTTTGTTACAGGCCCAAATGTGGTAAAAACGGTGACGCATGAAGAAGTAACTTCAGAAGATTTGGGCGGAGCAAAAACGCACGCTGAAAAGTCAGGGGTTAATCACTTCACGGCATCTAATGACATGGAATGCATTAAAAAAGCACGTGATTTAATCACTTATTTGCCACAAAATTCATACGAATTAGCGCCAGAACCAAGTGTGTTTGAATTCAATGCATCAAAGTTCAAGCAAATTGAAAAACTTATTCCAGAAAACACAAATACACCTTACGACATTAAAAAAGTGATCGATTGTATAATCGATGATGCAAGTTTCAGAGAAGTTCAAGAGGATTTTGCCAAGAACATTGTTGTTGGATTTGCACGACTTGAAGGAAAAACCATAGGAATTATTGCAAACCAACCTGCTTCTATGGCGGGTGTTTTAGACATTGATGCATCTCGAAAAGGAGCGCGATTTGTTCGTTTTTGCGATTCGTTTAATATTCCCTTACTTGTCATCGAAGATGTACCTGGATTTTTACCAGGGACCGACCAAGAATGGCGAGGAATCATCACTCATGGTGCTAAATTACTCTATGCATTTGCAGAGGCAACGGTACCAAAAATTACGGTGATTACCAGAAAGGCTTACGGTGGAGCATACTGTGTAATGAACTCGAAAAGTCTAGGAGCGGATTTAAGTTTTGCTTGGCCTACTGCCGAAATTGCGGTGATGGGTGCAAAAGGTGCGGCAGAGATTATTTTCAAACGTGAAATATCTACTGCTGATAATCCACAAGAAAAATGGATAGAAAAAGAAGCAGAGTACGCAGAAACATTTGCCAATCCATATAGAGCAGCTGAAAGAGGGATCATAGACGATGTTATTTTACCGAATGAAACCCGTCAAAAACTCATAAATGGCTTTAAAATGCTGGAGAAAAAAGCAGAAACGTTACCGAAAAAGAAGCATGGAAATATCCCGCTTTAATTTAAGCGCAAGTAAAAGAACGAAAAGTAATCTTATGTTTGGCAACCTTTTACCTCCAATTTCGTTATAATCAAGTTGTAAACTCTCCAAAAAGCTATGAATGATTTGAAAAGTTACCTTAAATTATGGCCTCATCTTATTTTATTAAGCTTAATTTTTCTATTAGGTAGCCTTTCTACACGTGTTTTTTCTCAAGTGGTAAGTCCATTTGCCATCAGAAATCAAATTCAACAAAAAGGCGGAATTCGTTTTGTCTCTAACGTTTCTGTTACTTGTAATTCTGGCACCTCTTGTACAAGTGGTCAAATTCAGATGCCTCCTTCAGGTACTGCTCAAAACAATAATTTTACGATGAATTATGTTGACATTGACAGTGATCCAACCACTTTCATGTCTTCTAGTGATAGTTTAAATCTTGCGAATTGTTCTGAAATTTCTTGGGCAGGATTGTATTGGGGTGGAAAGATTACAACTTCAACAACGAATTACGCGAATCGCAGTCAAATAAAAATAAAAGTTGGAAATGGAAGTTACCAACAATTAAACGCAGATCAAACGATAAACAATACCACTGGCGCAGTTACTTATTTTTGTTTCAAGGATATCACCTCCATCGTTCAGTCAGCCGGAATCAAGGCGCGTTTTACAGTCGCTAACCAAATTAATCAGGTCAATTCAACCAATTTATTTGGTGGTTGGACGATCGTTGTTGTCTACAAAAACACGGCAGAATCCTATAAAAACTTAACCGTTTTTGACGGATTAGCGAATGTGAGTCAAGGAACAGCATCGAATACTGTAACGATTCCAATTTCTGGGTTTTTAACTCCTTTATCTGGTGGTGTGAATTTTGAATTGGGTGTAATTGCGTATGATGGAGACAGATCTCAAACTGGTGATCAACTACTGTTTAATGGGGTTGGGTCCAATTATGTTCAAGTTTCAGATGTCTTGCACAATGCAACAGATATGTTTAATAGCACAATTGCATATAATGG
Organism: Crocinitomicaceae bacterium; assembly: GCA_044240055.1. Lineage (GTDB taxonomy): Bacteria > Bacteroidota > Bacteroidia > Flavobacteriales_D > Crocinitomicaceae > UBA952. The sequence goes on from JBIIAG010000030.1 coordinate 18,299, forward strand.
TGTGCTTACACCTTTTCGTATACCAAGTTACAACAATACGCTGGGTTATGATGCATCTGTCTACATTCCAAATAACACCGCTCAGAATTACCTGTATAATGGTGCTTCGTCCGCAAATATTCGTGTTACAACCTCATCTGAAACAATTTTAACGCGCGTTCTTACATCGGCAATTGATATTTATGAGCCTGACTTAAGAGCGACAGTTTATGTGAATGACATGAACGGAGGTGTCGTTTTACCTGGAGATATTCTTGAATATACCGTGATTGGAAAAAACATTGGTTCGGATATTTCCCTAAATACCATAATGACGGATACGCTAGATATCAGAACTGCTTATGTTCCAAATTCGATAACATACTTAAATGGACCATTTATTGGGGCTAAGACAGATGGCAGTGGAGATGATCAAGCGGAATATGATGCTGTGAATAGAGTCATTAAAACAAGGGTAGGAAGTGGTGCAACTTCTACGGCTGGTGGACAAATGATTAATTCCCCAACAGGGATTGATAGTACCGCAATTCGTTTTCAAGTCCAAGTGTCTTCTGATTGCTTGATTCTTTCATGTGATAGTACACTAGAAAATAAAGCGTACATAACCGGTACTGGAAATTTATCAGGAAATCTCGTGACCAATAATGGAACTTCAGACGTTTATGATGCTTTTGGATGTCCGACATCCTCAAACAACGAATTAACAATTTCAACTGCCAATTGTCCGCCGGTTGATTTTACGGTGAACGATCCATTATGTCCAGGCGACACAATTCAGTTAACGACTGCGTATTCTCAATGGGCAAATTATTTTTGGTCTGGTCCCCAAGGATTTACTTCAACAGTTTACAATCCATCCGTTTCAAATATTAGCTTATTGAACTCTGGTGTGTATGAACTAGACATTTCGTTTAATGGTTCAGCATGTACATTTAACAACTTAATAAATAGTGTAGTCGTTAATCCCCTTCCAATCGTTTCGTTGGTTAATTTATCAAATGTAACCTGCTTCAATGCTTCAAATGGTACAATTTTAACAAGTGCGCAAGGAACGAATCCCATCACTTATTTATGGTCTAATACAAACACAACAAACGCCTTGTCGGGATTAGCTCCTGGTAACTATAACTTATCTGTTCAAGATGGCAACACATGTATTACGGACACGGTGTTTGCGATTACTCAACCGAATATTTTAACTGTTTCAACTTCCAGCGTATTTAATTATAATGGGTACAATATTTCTTGCTTTAATTATTCAGATGGATCTGTAAATACCAATGTATCAGGAGGAACTGCTCCGTACTCATATGCATGGTCTAATGGCCAAACAACAGCAATAATCTCCAATGTAACTGCCGGAACTTACACGGTAACAGTAACGGATGCAAACGGATGCTCAGCCGTTTCTACTATTACATTGACTCAGCCTATGGATATTCAAATATCTTCGGTGATTCAAAATGTTTTATGCTTTGGAGGTAATAATGGTTCTGTTAATACGACAATAACTGGTGGGGTCTTTCCATATTCCATCCTTTGGTCAAATGGACCAGTGAATCAATCGATTAACAACCTGGTTTCTGGCCAATATCAAATTAATGTTGCAGATATTAATGGTTGTACGGATTCTTTGATGTCGACTGTTCTTCAACCGAATCAACCACTTTCATGTGCTCATACACAAGTCGATGTTTTATGTTACGGCGAGTCTACAGGATCGATTAATCTTTCGGTTAATGGAGGAACTCCTGGGTATCAATATTCTTGGTCAATCGCACAAACCTCAGAAGACCTTTCAAATTTACCAACCGGATTTTATTCAGTACTCGTTACCGATGCAAATAATTGTACAGTTACTTATGGTGCTACAATCCAACAACCAACAGCACCCCTTTCATTTTCAGGACTTGTAACACCGATTGGTTGTTTTGGAGATGCAAATGGCGCAGTGAATATCGCTGTATCGGGAGGAACACCAGCCTACACGTTTTTGTGGAATAATACTCAAACAACTCAAAATATCAATAGCTTAATCGCTGGGAATTATTCAGTGAATATTGTTGATGATCATCAATGTTCTATAACTGGTAATTTTGTTGTTACTCAACCTCAAAATCCCCTCGCAATATCTGAAACGCACACCGATGCAGGGTGTTTTGGACCTGGTTCGATTGATTTAACAACTACGGGTGGAACGGCACCTTATTCTTTCTTCTGGGATAACTCGGTTTTTGTGGAGGACCAATTAACGGTTCCAGCTGGTACGTATGAAGTGCAAGTTGAGGACGGAAATGGTTGTGCTGATTCCCTTACTGTTACCATTTTAAATTTGGCTGTACCTATCTACGTGAGTATTTCAGGACAAAATATTTTATGTCAATTTGATTCTACTGGATCAGTTGATTTAGTTGTTTCAGGTGGTGTTTCTCCCTTTAATTTTTTATGGTCCAACGGCAGTACAACGGAAGATATAACTCAGGTTCCAGCTGGAACTTATTCTGTGGTTGTTACCGATGCGAATAATTGTACTGAAACAATTTCTTTATCCCTGACAGAACCTACTTCATCAACGGTAATTACCGAAACTCATACGAACGCAAATTGTTTAGATTCTGTTGCCGGTGCGATTAATATCACTGTTTCTGGAGGAACACCTGGCTATACCTATAGCTGGAATAATGGCGCTACCACACAAGATATTTCAGCCTTGCAAAATGGAAATTATGAGGTCACTGTTTTCGATGCCAATGGTTGTCCGGAGATATTAGCTATTCCCATTCTTGATCCATCTAATACCGTGGCAGTTTCTGCAGTTGTTGGAAATGTCAATTGTTTCGGTGGGGCAGATGGAGATATAAATTTGAGTCCTAGTGGTGGTTTCCCGGGATATGTTTTTGATTGGGGAACAGGAGCCGTAGAAGAAGATGTTACAAATCTTTCTCCTGGGCAATATTACGTAAATGTGGAAGACGTTTTAGGCTGCGGTGTATTCTTGAGTTTTAATGTAACGCAACCAGCACTTCCATTAACAATCGCAGGAACTGTATACAATGTGGTTTGTCTAGGTGATACAAATGGAATTGTTGATTTAACGATTACAGGTGGGACACCAGTATTTTCCTATTTATGGAACACTGGCGAAACTACTCAAGATATTTATAACCTTACTGCAGGAACTTATTCTGTAGTTGTCACAGATTTTAATGGTTGTACGTCCAATTATAGTGGTATTGTTAATCAACCTGGTTCCGCCATATCAATGACCTTATATCCCACTTCGGCCTTGTGTTTTGGTACTCCTACCGGTAGCATTGATTTGAATGTTTCAGGTGGTGTACCTGGTTACACATATAGTTGGAGCAATGGAACAACGACTCAGGATTTATCCACGATTACTGGAGGACAGTATTCGGTTACGGTAC
>JBIIAG010000046.1:0-6326 GCA_044240055.1 Crocinitomicaceae bacterium
GGGTAAATGGCTGCGGTACTAGCGAATTTAACGACGGATCCATGATTGGATGTTGCAACAGAATGATGGCCATCTGCATACCAAATCTCATCCGCATGAATGCGCTCTTGAAAACGCATATTAAATTGTTTCCACGGTTCCCAGTAGGCATAACGATCCATTGAGAATAATTGGTTTTTTGAATCGGGAAACTCAACTCCTTTTTCTTGAAAGGTGGCAAGGAAGTCCGACATCGATTGATTCGTAGAAACGGGACGATAACCATTGACAAAAACCAAAATTCGTTTTGCGGGATCGGGAAGTAAGAGTTTTTTTGTTAAATCAAATCCCATGTGATTGTATACTTTTTCGCTCGTAATTTGACCATTCGCATCATGAAAACGAAAAACCACAAAATGACTACGTGTTCCTTTGCGATAGGGGATTGTGTTCAGTTCTAAAATATTACGTGAATGAAGAAAACGCGCATGATTGGAGGAGTCAACATCGAAATAAAGTACTCGGTCTTCATGTTGGGCATACCAACTCCCATTAATTTGACGGAAAACTTGACTTTTTGTGAAAAGCGCATCTTGAATCATAAACTGATCAATGTTGTCCAAGTTATGTTGAAGCACAGATTGGCTTTTTCCGTGAAAACTTGTGATTTCATGAAACTTCATGTGATAGTTCGAATAGTAGAACTCTGTCGCATAAAAGGCAAAGAGATTGGAGCAGATGGCCAATGCCCAAATAATGATTTTTGCAAAACGGAAGGATATTCGCTTGAAAAATCGGCTGTTTAACATGTGTTTGTTGATCTTTCGGAAAGTCAAAAACTGTAAAATGAGGGTGAGAATGACCGCTAATAAATGTACAAGACAGATGTGGTAACCAAGGACATTAAATCGAGGTTTAAAAAATGGATTTGTGACATCGAGGTAAACGTAAAAATGGTTTTGCTTGAAGGGATGCGTGAATTGTTCCATTGGATTTTCCGGATTGACTTCAATCGTGCCATCTGGATTTTCCTCCCAAAAATAGTAGGCTACACGTCCATTGGATGTTTGAATGTTTTCATAGTCGTCACTAAAACGAAAAGGAATGGGGTTGCCTTCTATTTCATTTAGTTGACGTGCACCTAATTGACCGTCCATCCCAACAGAATCCAGAAGGTTTGATGAAACTCCAAACTGTATAAGCAATGTGTTTTGAATACTTTCTTTTGAAATCAGTCCATTTTTCACACCGATATAAGCAACTGATTTATGAGGAATTGCAAAGAATTGTTGGGTGTCTGCCGGGACACAATATAAAAAGAGTTGCCTTGAATCATTTGGAAATCCATTCGGAAAATCGAGGTCCCGCCATTCTTTTTGCTGGCGTGTGTACTGGTTTGTTCCAATCGATGGGAATTCCCATTTAGTGGTCTCTTCACTTCTTTTTTTACGCGTTTGAAATTGGATATCCAATGCGATACCCGCTTTTTGAAAAGTAGCTTGTACAGAACGCAGATCAACTGACTTTTGTTGATCAGTTAAAACAATGTTTAAATGATAAGGGGCTGAATGAATATCATTCTGTGTACTTCCATTAAAAGAAGTTCCAAAACATAAGATTACCAATAAAAGGAAGGTAACCTGTTTCATTGCATGGACTTACAGGTGTAAGAAGTTCTTTTTCGCTAAAAGTTCATCTTCTGATTCACGGTAATCTGGATCGTCAACACAACAATCTACTGGACATACAGCAGCACATTGTGGTTCGTCATGAAAACCAACACACTCCGTACATTTGTCATGTGATATGTAGTAAACGTCCATATTCACAGGTTCAAACTGGTGGTCTGCTGAAACTTCTTCTCCGTCCAACGTTGTAATCATTCCCTTTAAGGAAGTGCCATCTGAATATTTCCATTCTGCGCCACCTTCGTAAATTGCATTGTTCGGACATTCAGGTTCGCAAGCCCCGCAATTGATACATTCGTCTGTGATGATGATTGCCATAAAATCAAAAATTTGTACAAAGATAATAAGCCTAGTTGGATTGTTTTGTTTGATGAGGTAAAAAAAAGAGAAGTTATGTACTTTTGTACCGTGGAAAAGTCAAGAATAATCAATGCATTTGTTGTCCTAGGGACAATTTTAAAGGAACTGGGTGAGAATAATAACTATTCATCCAAGCTCACAATGCTTACCGAGGAAGAGTATGCCGAAGTAAATGAAGTGATTAATCGTGAGTTTCATTACAATGGATGGTTTACTGAGGACTCTATTCGACAAGCTTTTCGGGAAATAGCTTCTTGGTTGACTTCAGATAAATTGAATGAGTGGATGAATCATTACACCGAAAACAACGATAAAAAGAATATTGCCGTCATTATGGCGGGAAACATTCCCTTGGTTGGATTTCATGATTTCTTGTGTGTGCTGTTATCGGGTCATCAAGTCATTTGTAAACAAAGTTCGGAGGATGCACGTCTTCTTCCTGCGCTCGTAAAGCTGTTGCTGTTATTTGAGCCTGACTTGTTGGAACGAATTCGTTTTTCTGACCGGAAATTAGTGGATTACCACGCGGTCATTGCCACTGGAAGTAACAATAGCATGTTGCATTTTGAACAGTATTTTTCACATGTCCCACATTTATTTCGTGGACACCGAACTTCTGTTGCTGTACTTACAGGTAACGAATCGAAAGAGGAATTGCATGCGCTTGGTGTGGATTGCTTGACTTATTTCGGACGCGGGTGTCGAAATGTAACGCACCTACTTTTCCCAGAAGGATTTGACTTAAATCGCTTTTTTGAGGCGATCGTAGATTTGTCTGATGTTGTAAACAATAAAAAATACGGCAATAATTACGATTACAATAAAGCGGTGCATCTAATGAATTTAAGTAAGTTCTTGGATAACAACTTTTTATTAATGAAGGAGTCTGATCAATTGTTTTCACCGTTGTCTATGATTCATTATCAGTATTATAAAAGTTCAGAAGAATTAAAGGGCTTTTTGGATGCACATCGCACACAAATTCAATGTGTTGTTGGGCAGGAATTTATTCCTTTTGGTCAAGCACAATGTCCTTCTTTGATGGATTATCCCGATGGAATGGATACCATGCAGTTTTTAGCAACTTGCTAATTTTATCTTCAGGAGGATTCAATCCATTTCCGTATCTTTGCACATGTCTTTTCTAGAAAAAATAATGATCAAATACAAAACACCTCAGGAAATTGAAATCATGCGTGAAGCAGCTCAAATCGTAAGTCGAACACTTGGATTAGTTGCGAAACACATGAAACCGGGTGTTACCCCAAAGTTTTTAGATAAGTTAGCGGAAGAGTACATCCGTTCACAAAATGCCATTCCAGGATTTCTTGGTTTGTACGGCTGCCCAAGTACTTTGTTGATTTCAGTAAATGAACAAGTGGTACACGGATTACCCACAGATCGTCCATTTCAAGATGGTGACATCGTTTCCGTGGATTGTGGTTCCGTTTACAAAGGTTATTACGGAGATCATGCTTATACGTTCGAAATTGGCGATGTAAAACCAGAAGTCAAAAAATTGCTTGAAGTCACTAAAGAATGCTTGTACCTCGGAATCGAACAAGCAACGATTGCGAATCGCATTGAGGACATTGGATGGGCGATTCAACAACATGCGGAGAAACATGGTTATGGTGTGGTGCGTGATTTGGTTGGACACGGTTTAGGAAAAGAATTACACGAAGAACCACAAGTTCCGAATTACGGTCGTCGTGGTCGCGGGAAGAAAATCCAAAACGGATTGACAATTGCCATCGAACCGATGATCAATATGGGAACGGAAAAAGTAAAAACATTGGATGATCAATGGACCATCGTTACTGCGGATGGAATGCCAAGTGCGCATTTCGAACACGATATCGCAGTAGTTGATGGAGAGCCGGTGATATTATCCACCTTTGATTTCATTTACGAGGCTCTTGGAAAATAAACTTCAACTAGAACGAGTTTGGGTGCAACGAAGCATTGCCCTCGTTTTGTTGTTCATGTTTTGGAATGGATTCACAGATATTTTCTGGACGGCGCCTTCCTTTCTCTTTGATCCATTGCTGCTCTTTTTATGGTTGATCTTTACCTTTATAAACCGAAAACAAATAAAAGCACTTTCATTTATTTGGTTTCTCGGTCTATCGGTTTTATTGAATAATTCCCTTCAATTTAGTCATTTTTCCGACCTGATAAACCGAAGTGTGCTTCTGCAAAGTGAAAGCCATTCGCAGCTAATCCAATTTACTGGATTACTCTCAAATTTCATTACCTCCATCGGGTGGGGTATGTTCCTTTGGAAATTGCTCTCAAGCAATCCGCACCGAAAATACTGGATGCTACTTTTTGTTTTGTGTTCTGTTCCTGTTCTGTTTTTTTGGACTCCGGCAATGTTATTTTTTAATGGTTTGTTAGTTGTCACATTTATCCTACGAGCCAAAGAGCGAATGCCATTCCAATGGTTTGTGATTGCGCAATTTGTTTCCGTGAGTTTGGCTGTTTTTCAACTGTTTTCGTGGTTCATTTCTTTCTCTCCTGGAGGGAAAATCTAAACAAAAAAAAGAACGCAATTGCTTGCGTTCTTTCCAAAGATTTAATCCTTTTCTTTATAAGTGAATCACTTCTCCGTAAGCTGCTGCTGCCGCTTCCATGATTGCTTCTGACATTGTTGGGTGAGGGTGAACAGTTTTGATTAATTCCTCTCCTGTAGTTTCTAGTTTGCGCACTGCAACTAACTCAGCAACCATTTCGGTCACATTCGCTCCGATCATATGTCCACCAAGTAATTCGCCGTATTTCGCATCGAAAATCAATTTCACAAATCCGTCTTTCGCTCCGGCAGCACTAGCTTTACCTGAAGCAGAGAATGGGAATTTACCAACTTTGATATCGTATCCAGCTTCTTTCGCCGCTTTTTCTGTCATACCAACAGAGGCAATTTCCGGTGAGCAATACGTACATCCTGGGATATTTCCGTAGTTCAATGGCTCTGGATGATGTCCAGCAATTTTCTCAACACAAATGATTCCTTCTGCAGAAGCAACGTGTGCCAAAGCTGGTCCAGGAACAACATCGCCAATGGCATAGTAACCAGGGATATTTGTTTGGTAGTATTCGTTCACAAGGATACGTCCTTTGTCGACAACGATTCCAACTTCTTCCAATCCAATGTTTTCAATATTTGCTTGGATACCAACTGCTGAAAGAACAACATCACATTCGATTTTCTCTTCTCCTTTTGCTGTTTTAATTGTAACAACACATCCTTTTCCAGATGTATCCACTGATTCAACGGAGGCATTTGTCATAATATTGACACCCGCTTTTTTGAAGGATTTTTCTAATTGTTTAGAAACGTCTTCATCCTCCACTGGAACAATGTTTGGAAGGTATTCAACAACGGTTACTTCTGTTCCAAGTGCATTATAGAAATAAGCGAACTCAATTCCAATCGCGCCTGATCCAACAACAACCAATTTTTTCGGTTGCTTAGGTAAGGTCATTGCTTGACGGTATCCAATAATTTTTTCTCCGTCTTGAGGTAAGTTTGGAAGGACACGTGAGCGAGCACCAGTAGCAATAATAAGAGCTTTGCTAGCAGTATAATCTGTGGTAGCTCCAGCCTCATTGGTAACCGAAACAGTTTTACCTGCTTTGATGACACCATTACCTTTAAGTACGTCGATTTTGTTCTTTTTCATTAAAAACTGAATCCCGTTGCTCATTCCATGAGCCACATCGCGGCTACGTTTAATCATCGCGCCGAAATCAGCTGTAGCTTCTTTTACTGTAATGCCATAATCACTTGCGTGCGTCAGGTATTCAAAAACATTGGCAGATTTCAAAAGTGCTTTGGTAGGAATACAGCCCCAATTTAAGCAGATTCCACCGAGCTCTTCACGCTCTACAATGGCAGTTTTGAGTCCTAGTTGAGAGGCGCGAATAGCAGTAACATATCCACCTGGGCCACTACCAACAACAATGATGTCGTAATTCATATGATTCGTTTTTAGGATACAAATTTACGTTTTTTCGTGAAAAACGCAAGTTGGAAATCCGCGAGAAATCGATGAAATAAGGTTTGACTTACTTTGTTGATCTCGTTTTTCGTTCTTCATCCTTAATAGGTGGATTAAATTCTACTCAAAATGTTAAAAAAAACGTTGTTAAACGCTCAAATTTCCGAACTCAGTTCCTTTTTAAATATGTACTTTTGTTTCAGAAAATTCAAAGAATGGAAAGTACCCTGCAAAAAGAAGCGACGCTTGAACAAGCAATTGATTTAGGACTACGTGCGGATGAGTTTGAACAGAT
>JBIIAG010000047.1:0-6283 GCA_044240055.1 Crocinitomicaceae bacterium
GCAGTGGAAGAAAACAGCGGTTTTCTAGGAATACATAAGCGAGAGTAGCTCAGTTGGTAGAGCACGACCTTGCCAAGGTCGGGGTCGCGGGTTCGAATCCCGTCTCCCGCTCGTCTATGCTCGAGTGGTGGAATCGGTAGACACGCCGGACTTAAAATCCTGTGCTCTTTTGGGCGTGCGGGTTCAAGTCCCGCCTCGAGTACAAAACCCTGACTTCAACGTCAGGGTTTTTTGTTTTTGAAAAACTTGTGAATGGGCTTCCACCTTTCACGAGAAAGTTAAATCCCAGATGACTTCGGTTGTTTGGGATTTTTCGGTTTTTATACTAAATCTATCCGAACCCCGTTTTTTAAATATGTATTTCGTTTATATAATTTATTCTAAAAAATTAAATCGTTTTTATACAGGTACTACTAATAGTATTGATAAGCGAATTAATGAACATAATTCATCCTATTATCCCAATAGCTATACTTCCAAGGGGATTCCTTGGATACTAAAAGTTCATTTTACGTTTGAAGTTAGTTCACATGCATATTTTGCAGAAAAGTTTATTAAACGGATGAAATCTAAAGTATTTATACAAAAGATCATTAAGCAACCGGAATTATTCACTGAAATTATTAGAAACGCCGTGCGAGCTCAGCCCCGAGACTTCGGGGCCGCCTCGAGTACAAAACCCTGACTTCAACGTCAGGGTTTTTTGTTTTTGAAAACCTTGTGAATGGGCTTCCACCTTTCACGAGAAAGTTAAATCCCAGATGACTTCGGTTGTTTGGGATTTTTCGTTTACAAAGGATTTATTATTTGATTAATTACAGCATTCAATTCTTGAATTTTAACAAGATTTAATCTGTCTTGCGCATTGCGCTGAGCAATTGCATTAATGGAATGAAATAATGCCATGTAGAGAACTAACTTTTTCACGACATTTTATTTTTGCGATTAACAATAAGGCTTGTGTTAAATGTGATCAATCCCAATAAACTACCAACCATGATAATATTATAAACTGGACTTGGTGAAAAGAACCATTCTGGTCTTGTAATCATGAATCCTATTGTACGATTAAACGGATTGAATAATTCTAGTAATGTAACTAACAATGCAAGGTTAACGATAACTGCATTTGCAATAGACAATGACTTTTTCATGACTTTTTATTTTGCGGGATTAATACTTAATAAATTGAGCAACATTTAACTTTAAGGTTCCAATTTCCTCCAAGTATTCTATATATGCATCTGTTGCGACAATTGTACCATTAATAAAATCAACTATGTATCTATTGAAACCAACACCACCCTCATTTTCATCGACAATAATATATTTACCTGGTTCAAATGGTAATGGTTCTTCAAAAACGCCAATAATATTATTTATGGTGAATTTCTCTGCTGAATAATAGGTTATCGTGTAACTGTTAAAATCAAGGGAAATCGTTTGCACAAAATCTCGGTGCTCAATTAACGAGTCTCTATTATAATTGCTATAAACACCCCAATATCCTCCATCTTTTCTTACTTGATCTAGATCCCATGCTTCAGGATAATTCTCCATTTCCACATCATAATCTATCCATACACTATCTTCTCTTAATACTGGTATCGTAAAATCATAACCATAGCAAACAAATGAAACATTTGGTAAATCGCAAGAATCTCTTGTAATCTCATGCGGTTGAGCAATAATAGTTGTTGACAAAGCAAGGAATACCGAAACTAAACTCTTTTTCATAATTAGCTTTATTTCTATGATCAAAACACGAAAAATATTTCAAACCCCAAAAGCTTTGCTTTGTCCCCCAGCTAACTCCTTTGATAAGTAAATACTAACTCAGTGAGAATGTTACACCGTATGAACTTAAATAGTAAGTTAAACTATCTTAATTACCGCCTGTTCCACGCAATCTTAACACTGAACCAATTACGTTAGTTGCAGGAGTAAAAACCTCCGAATAGCCCTACTTATTAGGGGATTACTTAAATTGAATGATTCTAAATGTTTAAGAAATTGTGTTCAATGACTGAACGCTCGGCTAGGCAAAATTTAAATGCCTTTTAACTAGTTGAATATCTATTTAGATGGCTCTAACGCTCTTCTTAAATTCAAGGGAACTAACTAGTAAATTTTCAAAAATTATGTACTTGTCAAGTACATTGTAATTTAAATTTTAACAGATAAAATTGTATTTTAAAACATTTTTCAGTTTCTTTTGTTTAATCTTTTGTTATAAACCTTAAACAATTAATTATGAAAAAATTTAATTTTAAAAGGATAACGCATGTTTTTAGTGCAATTGCGTTATTCATTCTAACAAGCTTCCATGCTGGTGCACAAACAAATGTCTATGACGATGTCATAAATATTAGCCCAAACCACACCTATTTAGCAACAGCTATAGAACAACAAGGATTAGCTGGAGCCTTGCAAAACCCTTCGTCGACATTGACCGTTTTTGCACCTACAAATGCTGCCTTCGATAATTTAGCCGCTTCATTAAACACCAATATAGCCGGTTTATTAGCGTTACCTAACTTAACTGATATTTTATTATACCATGTTCTTGGTGTTTCAGTTCCTTCGAATGCAGTTACAAATGGCGCAATTGTGACGCCATTAAATGCTTCGAATACCATTAAAGTAACAACTGGACCCTCAGGAGTTTTCGTCAATCAAGCAGAAGTAACGGCCTTTGATTTGACTACCGATAATGGTGTCGTTCATGTAACTGACGCAGTTATTCTACCGGTTGAAACAGTTGCAGACGTAGCTATTGACAACGGGTTTTCTTCTTTAGTTGCAGCTCTTGTTCAAGCTCGTCTTTTACCGGCTCTTACCAATCCATTCGGTAGTTTCACCGTATTTGCGCCAACAAACGCCGCGTTTACGGACTTAGCAGCAGGTTTAGGGGTGGATGTTGCTGGTTTATTGGCTTCTCCAAACCTAGCAGATGTTCTTCTATACCACGTATTAGGTACACAGGTAGGTTCTTCAAGTGTTACCAATGGGCTAATTGCGACTCCACTCAATTCAGCGAATACAATAAAATTTACAGTAGGCGCTAGTGGAACTTTTGCAAATCAAGCGGAAATAACATCTGTTGATATTACAGCAAGCAATGGTACGGTTCATGTTTTAGATGCAGTACTTCTTCCTGTCGAAACAGTTGTGGATATTGCCATCGGATCACCAATTCATACATCTTTAGTAGCAGCGGTAGTTCAAGCTCGTTTATTGCCAGCATTGACAAATCCGTTAGCTTCACTAACTGTATTCGCGCCTACAAATGATGCCTTCTTAAATTTGGCTACAGCTTTGGGAACAGACCTGGCGGGAGTATTGGCTAGCCCGTCATTAACGGAAATTCTATTGTACCATGTAATTGGAACATCAGTTCTATCGACATCATTGACTAATGGACCTGTTTTAACTTTGAACGGACAAAATGTAACTGTTGATGTTTCTGGGACTGGAGTAATCGTGAATACATCAAATGTTATTATTGCTGATTTAGAGGCAGATAATGGAGTGGTTCACGTTCTAGATGCTGTTTTAGTTCCTAGTCTAGCGAATGTTTCAGTGGTAGATAACATTGAAGTAGTATCATACCCAAATCCAGCATCAGATATAATCAATATTAAAGGGTTGGATAATGCTTCATTTGAATTAATTGATTTGAAAGGAAGTATTGTAAAAAAAGGAGTTTTAGTAAACAACGAAATCCAACTTTCTGATATTAACAATGGTTCATACCTATTGCGTCTTGAAAATCAGACATCTGTACACACATTACGTGTGACAAAACAAAAATAATTAACGGAAAATTAAAAACAGCTGCTCTGCAGGGTTTTTTATCTTTTAATTAGTTCCAATAAAGGCATGTGAATGGCCTTCAACCCTTCACACGAAAGTTAAATCCCAGACAACCGAAGTAGTCTGGGATTTTTCGTTTACAAAACTACTTAGCGTGGAGTTGGATCAAAACCTGCGGTCTAGGCATTAATTTGGGTTCATCTAACAGAAAAAATCAACATTTCAAACTCCGCTAAAAGCTTCTATTTTAGGATAATGATGATCTGTTTAAAGCTTCATTTCTAGAAAAAATCGCTAGAATATAAAGCTCTATTTAAGACTGAATTCTTTCAAACGAACCTATTAAGCATAAAAAAACCTGCTTGAAATAAGCAGGTTTACTAAACTCAAAAGATAATAAATACAGTTAATAAAGTTGCATAGTAGCGCATCCGTCTTCTGTAACCTTCACAGTACCTGACCAGCTATCCACACCATCACTTGCTGTATAATTGTATGTTCCTGTTTCTATTTGATTGAATACAGCGCAACCAGAAGCTCCGCAATCTGGTGCAGAAGAATATTCCGAAGTAATATTTGATGTATTCCCATTCAAACTAACCACAGTAACGTCATAACCACTCCCTGTTTCTTGCCAAAATGTGACGTTACCATATTTTGTTTTATTACATGAAGACAATAGAATAAGTGTCAAAACAGATGTAAGTAAAAGTATTTTTTTCATAACTCGAATTTTTAATTGATTAAATAATCATTGTTATTTAAATCTATTGTTTTATGATTTTTGTTGTACTTCCGTTAGGCTCTTGAATAAAATATAACCCATTAGACAATGAAGAAATGTTCAAGTCATTTTTACCGGATAATAAGTTTACGGATTGAACCGTTCTTCCATCTGAATTTAAAATTGACACCATCATATCTGTAGATGAGTCGTTGTTAATGACGATTTTTTCATTTGCTGGATTAGGAGAAACATCTATTAAAGACAAAACGTTTTCTGAAATTCCAGCAGTAGTTTCAGCGATGATACTGACATTATCTATTCTAAAAATTGTAGGAAAAGAACCGTCTGTATAAGCAGCAAAAACAACATCTATATCTTGACCTGCGTATTGTGAATCAATAGTAAATGCAACTCCTCCAAACCAATCATCGCAAAGATCAACTGTCAATAATGGATCCAAATCTGCATTTGATATGGAATCAATATAGATTTCGTTGCCGTTTTCATCGTAAATCGCAAAATATAACAAATCCCAAGCATCCACATCATCTTGTTCGTCTGAAGTACCAGACAACCTCAACGAAAATTCAGCAAAATCTAAGTTAGCAGGAAGCGAAACAGTTTGACTTACTTCTTCATAATCAATATCATCAAGTCCATTAAGTTCATCAAAATCACCAAACCACAAATAATTTTGTCCATTATCAGGTTCACAACCACCTTGGTCTGCCCAACCATTAGGCGCTAAAGAAAAATCCCAGCCTTGTTCGCCATTCTCAAAACTTCCATTGGTAATCAACTCCTGTTGAGCCGTCAAACAAAAGGTGCCTAATAAAATAAAAGGCAATAAAAAGTAATTTTTTTTCATAATTAAAAAGTTAAATCACCTACTCTTTGCGCTTTTCGGTATCCGCGTTAACTGAACAATTTTTAATGTTAAGTAATTTGAGGTAAATATAAACAATAATTTATATGCGACATATATGTCTTACAAAAATTAATGAATAATTAATAGGAGACATATATGTCGCTCGTTGTTTTGTCTAAATCCTACAACTTTGAGTGTGAATGTGAATTACGAAAAAACACTTCTTGTTATTGGTGATCGAATTAAAAAACAAAGGCTTACAAAAAGACTCACACAGTCTGAGCTGTCAGCCTTAATTGACTGCGAAATAAAATCGATACAACGCATTGAAAAAGGGAAAATGAATATGAGTTTAAAACTCCTTATTTCTCTATCAGAAGCCTTAGACATTCCTCTTGAATTGCTTCTAAGTAATCTTCAAAATAATTGAACCTATACCACCCGTCGAAACGTTAAATTAATTCTAGGTTCCTTTACTTTTTTTTGCTGGGGTACTTGATGCAACCAATAATCTTGTAGGCTTCCTGACATCACCAAGAGCATTCCAGAACTTAGTTCAAAGCGAAATCTCTTCGTTTTATCCTTTTTGTGCTTTAAGTCAAAATAGCGTGTCGCTCCAAAACTCAGGGAAGCTATGCATGGATTCGAGCCCAGCTCTTTTTCGTTATCTGAATGCCAACCCATTTTATCGTTGCCATCACGGTATAGATTAAGCAAAACGCTGTTAAATGACTTTCCTGGGAGAATTTCCTCAATTTTGATTTTGAGTTCTATTAACTCAACAGACCAATCTTTGGGATGGAGGATTTTATTAGAATAAGCATAATGCGTGCCTTGATTGGCATACCAAGCGGTTAACCGTGGCTCCAAAT
>JBIIAG010000048.1:0-6209 GCA_044240055.1 Crocinitomicaceae bacterium
CGGTATATATTAACTTGGAAGAGTGTAAAACAACATAAAAAAAGAGATTCATCTGGCGAACTTTGGCAAAAAAGGGAAGAATTATATTGCCGAATTCAGGATGAAATCCACTTAAACATTTCTTGAATTAACTTGTTTTAAAAACAAATGGAAAGTACAAACGACCTATCAACAGTACGGATTAAAAAACCGAAATGGCTCCGAGTAAAGTTGCCGACAGGAGAAAATTATCGCAATGTCCGTAGTTTGGTTGATCAACACAAATTACACACCATCTGCGAAAGTGGAAGTTGTCCAAATATGGGGGAATGTTGGGGAGAAGGAACGGCAACGTTCATGATTCTCGGTAATATTTGCACCCGTTCATGTGGATTCTGTGCGGTTCAAACCGGTAAGCCCGAAGAAGTAGATGAATTCGAGCCTGGAAGAGTGGCAAACAGTGTGAAAATCATGGGTGTCAAGCACGCAGTTGTTACTTCGGTTGATCGTGATGATTTGAAAGATGGTGGTTCTGAAATTTGGGCGCAAACGGTCCGAGCAATTCGGCAACAGTCACCTGGAACTACGTTGGAAACATTAATACCTGATTTCGCAGGTAAATGGGAGAATTTAGAGGTGATTATTCAAGTGGCTCCTGAAATTGTTTCACATAATTTGGAAACGGTGCGTCGTTTGACAAAGCAAGTACGAATTCAAGCAAAATATGATCGAAGCTTAGAAGTTTTATTCCGCTTAAAAAAAGGAGGGATGAGAACGAAATCAGGTGTCATGCTTGGACTCGGGGAAACAGTAGATGAGGTAATTGAAACAATGCAGGATTTAAGATCTGTTGGAGTGGATATTTTGACCTTGGGGCAATATTTACAACCAACTCCAAAGCATTTGCCAGTCATGGAGTTTATTGAGCCTAGTCAATTTGAAAAGTACCGTTTGCTTGGTTTGGAAATGGGATTCAGGTTTGTTGAAAGTGGTCCACTCGTTCGCTCATCTTACCACGCGGAAAAACATTTGTTTGATTGAGGTGTTTAATTTTTGGATTGAAATGTAATTAATATTTTTTTTGAAGTTAATTTTGTATTAATTTTAAGGAATATTGCTTATTTTGGCAGTCATATTTAGTAAAGTAAAAAAATAGTCTATGAATAAGAAAGTCTATGTATTTGGTTCTCTGATGTTTGCAGGTGTTATTGCTGTAACAGTCGGTGCTTTAACGTTGTTTCCTTCTGAAGGAAAATATAAACAAGAAAGTTTGACTTCATTAAAAGAGAAATCTTCTGATGATGCCATGGCGTGGTTAAGAGCTCGCTACATCGATGTAACCACTGGTCAACCAGTTTCTTCAGAGAAATTGGCTCAAATTGACGGACAGATTCGTAAAATGAAGAAATCAAAATCGATTGTTTTTGAATCGATGGGACCAGATAATATTGGTGGACGTACACGTGCGATTCAGCCGGATAGATCAAATATAAATCGCTTGTGGGCTGGTGGTGTTTCTGGTGGATTGTTTGTATCCAACAACAAAGGAAACACTTGGGACCGAGTTGAGTCTTATGTAGCTGCTGGTGGGAATCCATTCATCTCTTCTATGACACAAACAACGGATAACACGGTTTTTGTTGCAACGGGATCAAACAACGAAAGTTGGAATGGAAACGGTGTTTGGTATACAACAGATTTTGGTACAACATGGGCGTCTATTCCGGGAACCTCAAGTTGCACGGAGGTTGTTAGCTCAAATGCAGACAATTATGTTTGGTTGGCTACAGCAACTGGTTTGAAAAAATGGAAATTAGGTGATGCAGCCTTGACATCTGTAACTATTTCTGGAGCGAACGGAGGTTGTGCATCTTTACAAATGTCAAAAGACGGAAACATTTTAGTTGCTGCTTTCGGAGCAAACAAAACGTATGTTTCATCAAACGCAGGTGTTACATTTGTCGATAAATCAGGAACAGCAGCTAATAATTTAGTTCCGAATGGTGCTGCGCGTATTGAGTATGCTATTTCACCAATCAAAAATTCTTCCAATCACTACTCGATTTATGCAATTCGTACAAATAGTAACCTGATGAGTATGCATGTTTCTCACAATGATGGTGAATCATGGAGTCAATTTGTTGGGGCATCTGCTCCACCTAATGAATTCGATATTTACAGAAATCAGGGTACTTACAATAGTTGCCTAACGGTTAAACCAACTGACCCAGAAATGATTTTAATCGGGGGAATCGACGTTTGGAAATGGAAACAAATGGTAAACAATCCACCTCAAGGAGGTTTTGAGAAAATCAGCCAATGGTTTGTTTCTCCAAATTCTCCGATATATGCTCACGCAGATAATCATGAGATGAAGTGGGATGCAAACAACCGCTTATACATTGGTAATGATGGTGGTATTGGGGTTTCCAATAACTTTGGAGAAACTTGGTATCCTTCAAATAGAGGTTATAACGTAACTCAGTTCTATGGAATTGCTTTTGATAGAACAGGAGCAGTTATGGGGGGTACCCAAGATAACGGGACACTTTATAACGACTTTAGTTTGTCTACACCACAAGAATTTAGAGAAGTGAATGGTGGGGATGGATTTGAATGTGAGATTTCATTCTTCAACCCACGTGTGATGTTCTCTACTGTTTATTACAACTCTATTTCACGTTCAGGTGATAGAGGACAAACGTTTACTTCTTTCGTTCCATCTTTACCAGCATCTTATGATCCAGCAGGAACGGATGCTAGTCCAAATCACCCATTCCACTCTGAAATTTTCTTGGCAGAGAATTATGACTTGAATTCGAAAGATTCAGTGACTTTGATTCCTACAAAAAATTATGCGGCTGGTTCAATCATTCGCGTACCTTCATTGTCATCTGGGGATTCGATTACTTTTGTTACTCCAACTGCGTATTACTTTGATGATACGTTAGCTTGGGATCCATCGTTAACAGTAGGTAATGAAAACTTTGGATTAAATGCTGCAACAGGAGAAACAGTTTCGATGGGAAGTGATACAGTAATATACAATGTAGCTTGGGATACAGTTCGTGTTCAAGACCCTTACCAATCTTGGTTCCTTGTGTATGTAAATGCAAACAACGGTGAACTTTGGGGAACAAGAAATGCATTGAGATTAGCGGTTACAAATCCTCAGTGGGTTTGTGTAGCTAGAAATATCGGAGGAGGAACGTTTAACTCAGTTGATGTTGAATTTTCTAAGGACTTAAATCATTGTTATGTAAGTTCAGGAAATGGTGTTTGGAGAATTGATGGATTAGGTTCAGTGTATACAAGTGATCCAAATTTTGTTTCTAAAGTTGCATATGTTACTACCGGTAGTACCACGTCAAATCCAACATTTACAACGGCAACAAAAATTACTTCTACTTCGTATGAAGGAATCGCAGTCAATCCGAACAACGGAAATGATATCATTTGCTTTGCAGGATTTGGTGGTGTCAACCGTCGCAGTGTGAATGCGAATGTAACTACGCCTTCTTTCACTGCTTTGACAGCAATTACAACACCAGGTGTTGCTTGTTATGACGGAATCATCGACCGTAACAATTCAGACATCATTGTAGTAGGTACATCAAATGGTGCATTTATTTCAACAAATGGTGGAGCTTCTTGGGAGAATTCTTCTGTAGGATTTGAAGGAACTCCAGTATATGAAGTTCGTCAGTCATGGAGAACATTCAACGAAGGAAATGATCGTCCAGGTGAAATCTACTTAGGAACTTTTGGACGTGGAATATGGCGTACTACAGCGTTCTTGGGAATGGATGAAAATGGTTCAACAGGAGGTAATTCGAAATTTGATTCGAAATTAAAAACTTATCCGAATCCTACTCGCGACAATACAACGGTAACATTTGAATTAGCAAATGCAGGAGTGGTTGAAATTCAAGTTTACTCGATCACTGGTCGCTTAGTTAAATCCATCAGAAAATCAATGGACGAAGGAACTAACGCATTGCAAATTGAAGGTGAAAACCTAGCTAACGGAACATACATTGTGAAATTCAATTCAGGTAAACAATCTGAATCTGTGAAATTCATTAAAATGTAATTCATTAAAATAGTTTGAAAGGCGGCCAATTGGTCGCCTTTTTTTATGGAATAAAATTATTGGATGAAATTTAATTTACTAAAAATAAGGGAATGTTATTTTTGGGTGACATTACATGAATCCTCACAACATTCTAGGGAAGGAGATTGATGTGTTTGATTCAATTCAGTTGTAATTTTTGGACTAACAAAAGGAATTCCTAAATTCATTCCCCTCATAATAGTTAATGTCCCTATGAGTGTGAGAAAAATGGCAATGATTCTTTTTGGTACGTGAATCTTCCACTTGCTGTTTGCGATTAATGGCATGAAAAACATGGCAGGTAAGGTTCCAAGTCCGAATGCGGTCATCGATAATGTGGAGGATAAAATTGATCCACTTCCAATAGCATTTGTTAATCCCAAATAAGCCATCCCACAAGGCAACAATCCATTAGCCATCCCAAAGGAAAAAGATCGATAGGCCAGTGGAAGTTCTTTAGATTTTTGAAAAATGCGTTGAATAACGGTACTCATTTTTTTTGTCCAAATTCCAAGGATCGGCCATTGTTCTACTTTGTCGGACCAAGCCATACCAATAATAAGAATACCACTGAGAATACTCAACCATTGCATCGTACTAAACAATGAAACACTAAAACCGAACATGCCAACTAACATCCCCAAAAAACTATAGCTAAATAATCTCCCGAAATTGTATTTAAAAACGCTTAAAATGCTTTTAAATGTGCTGGAGCGATCAATCGGAAGTGCAAAGGCCAAAGGTCCACACATTCCAATACAATGGAAATTTGAGGCCAAACCAATGAGAAAACCAAAGATGAAATATGAAGTCATTTATAATACCATGTTGTCACTTGTAGGAAAGGAATATTTTTCACCTTGTAACGTATTTGAATCTCATAATTTCCTTTAGCAAGTTTTTGTTTTGGTATAAGAACTTTTATGTCGTGATTTTTAATGGAAAAATCAGCTTGACCATCATTCATGCGAATAAACGTTATATTGATTTGCTCAATATCTAGCTGGGAACTATTCAAGAAATAGATGCTATTTTCTCGGTTTTCTACCTTGATGGGGTTTTTGTGATCAGCAGCTCGTTGTTGTGCCTCAAAGTCCTCGTTAAAGGATTTTTCCTTGATGTAATAATCCTCACTAATCAACTCTGAATCTTTTGAACTAATAATGATGCCCATCGTAACGATAAACGCGACAAAAGCAATCATGGCAATAATAATTCCGTTCCTAAATCTCATATTTTATAGCATTGGACCAATAAATTTGGTTTGAATCACTTCGATTTCACGTTGATTACCAAAAATATGGATTTTAAATTTTTTCGTTCCATTTTGTAAAGAGGCATTCGGCATCTTCACAACAATAAGCACTTTTGCCTTTGACTCACTTTTTAATAGAACAGCTTTTCCAACTGTTTCAATAGATGCTTTTGGATCATCTAATTCAAACTGAATTTTATAGCGATTATGGGTCTTATTCAACATGCTAATCTCAAAAATATTGGAAACCATCCCATTTTCATCTACTTGGAATGTTGATCCTTTTTGACGTAAAATATTCGTCTCGAATGACTTCCTGGATATCAGCAGTATGCTTAATGTTATAAGAAGTCCTACTAACAAGAAACTATAGGCCTTAACACGCCTTGTCCATTGGAAGGGGATTCTGTTTTTTATACCGTTTTCAGAAACAAATCGGATTAATCCTTTCTCATGTCCAACGGCATCCATCATGTGGTCACACGCATCAATACAAGCGGTGCAATTCACACATTCTAATTGTGTCCCGTTTCGAATGTCGATTCCAGTCGGACACACATGAACGCAGTTTCCACAATCAATGCAATCTCCTTTTCCCGCCACTTGTCGGTCTTCACCTTTGTGAATTTTCGCACGCTCTTCTCCACGGACTTCGTCGTAGGCCACAACCATGGTGTTTTGATCTAACAAAACTCCTTGTAAGCGTCCGTATGGACAAATCGTGGTACAAACTTGTTCACGTAAGAAGGCAAATACTCCATAAAAAACATACGTAAATATGATGATAGCAATCAGTCCACCCAAGTGTTTACCAAATGGGTCCGTTTGAATATGCCATAGTGAATCTGAACCGATGATATA
>JBIIAG010000012.1:0-70708 GCA_044240055.1 Crocinitomicaceae bacterium
AGTTATATCCCTGATGATTTTTTCTTTTGCGTTCACCCAGCAAAACAATCATCCCGATTATTTTGAGAAATATTGGACTCCAGCTTCTGGCTTTGTAACAGAAGATTATAATGATTATTACGTCTTTGCATGCACTGCCTTAATTGCGACAGACTCAACCTATGTCGGAGCTGGTTCTTTAGGCTTGGCAGGAGGCTGGAATAGAAAAACTTATGCGTTTTCTATTAATGAAGAAACGAAGGGGTATAATTGGGACAAGATTTTAGAAGATATCAATGTAACTGGCAATATGTATTATTATTCGCTTACCAGGACATTTGACGGAAATTATGTGATGGCATCTAGACAATTTGATCTTGGATTGAACGATGACCCCGCTAATTTTCAATTGGTTATTACTAAAATCGCGCCAAATGGCACCATTATTTTTAAAAAAAAATATTTCGATAGTATTGAAAAGAAAATCATTGTATTTGATGTCAAGGAATTGAAGGATAGTACAATTTTGTTAAGTGGAATAAATACTATTGACTCTTTAGGAGGTGGCATTTTATTGAAAATTACTCCGGAAGGAGAAATCATCAATAACACTTTTTTTCAACCCAATCTTTGGTCCATGGGTTGGCAGCCAATTAAGGTTCGTAAATCATTCGAATACAAAGATTCTTCTATTATTTCCTTTGTTGAGAAAAATGCAATGTTTGGCAATCAATCTTATTGCAAGACCAGAATTTTCACAAGTAAAAACGGCCAGATTTTGTCTGAACAATTCCTTACAGAATCTGATACTTTGCGCGCCACTATCGTCCAAAATGTCTATGAAGCAAAAAAAAATGAGTTTATAACCTTCACTAGAGATGATGATTACATGAATGTAAATGGCCAAGTATATTTTGGTCCAATTAAATTTATTTTAAGATACGTAGATTCCAACCTCCATGTAAAATGGACAAAAGATATTCGTAATTACTCTTCCTTTCCAATCAATCAATTTGCTTTTTCGTCAGAAACGTTTGTGGTTGATACCATAAATAAATGGATATATGTTACAGGTACGATTTTAAACACAGATTTAAGTTTGCACAAGATATTTATTTATAAATTGGATTATAATGGTCAGTTTCTTTTTAAGAAATATTTTGATTCAAATTATTCAACAAAAAATATACATAAATTGACTTTATGGGCTGGAAGTCTTTGCCCTAATGGAGACATCGCTTTTAGTGGTCAACTAACATATGAGGATACTTATGAATCCCCACCTATTTTCATCATACGATTTACTCCGGATGGAATCACCAAATATGCCGATTACCTAGGCATCGAAGAAACACAAGTCAATCAAAACGAGTTGGGTGTTTACCCGAATCCATCAACAGGAATTTTTCATTTAGAAAGTTTATCTGAAGAACCCATGGAAGTTGAAGTATATGATCAACAAGGGTCAAGAATTCAGTTGGAAGATCAATTTACAGCAACCATTCAACTAGAAAACCAAGCTCCGGGAATATACTTTCTACATGTAAAACAAGGCGATCAGTTTTGGGTGAAGAAAGTGGTGCTGCAATAAGTTTGTAGATTGAGTGCGAGCCCATAATTATAATTAAAAATTTAATAAACAATGGGTTAAGTAGTTCGTGGTGAGGTAGTCCTAAACACAAAAACAAACTTCTACTCTTTTTCAATTCAACCTTTCATACGAAAACCATGAAACAACTAAAACTCATCCTTCTCCTTTGCATTTGCTGCCAAAGACTATATGCTCAAAATCCATTAGATCTGCGGGGAGTCAGGTATTATTATGAGACACCTACCTTGGGTGATTTTTGTTCTTTTCGTTATTATAGTCCTTTGAACATCGTTGAAAAAGGAAACATCTACATGATTGGAGGAGCGCAATTCGATGGTTACCCAAGAGCGGGGATGGTTTGTATCAACAAATGGAATAGCAATATTTGGTGGGATTATAGGACTCCCTTGTTATCATTGTCCGGGATTGGTGGCATCAATGTTTTACCAAATAATCACTTTCTTTCAATCTACACGACTGAATTTGGTAATCAAGACACCTTAAGAACCGTAATATTTAACCAACTTGGTTTTTTAAGCGAAAAAAAAGCACCTGCAAAACGTATTCTCAACCTTAATAATTTAACAAAACTATCTTCTACAGTTAGTGCTGTTTCTTCTTGGAGTCATGAATACTTGGATACAGTGTTCCCAACCGTTGATCTGATCGACGAAAACGGTAATTACCTATACACTAAAGAATTACCAATTGTAAACACGTTCAATAATTTACCAGTGGATTTTGCTTTTGCTAACGCAAGTTTTCCTTACTATGATGCCGTTGTTACGATAGGTCACCAAACTAGGCCTGTTTCCGAAACCAGATTAAATGAAATAATGCCTAGCCCAGTTCTTTGGGTATGGGGATCCGATAATATTTTCTTTTCTCGAGAAATTTATAAAGATTATGCACCACATAATGCATCTCACATGTTTGATTTTATTGGCCATGTTGACGCTTATGATAATGAATATGCCTTTACTTCAAGAGCTAATCTACCGGATGGGTCTGGAGGTTCATACCTTACTTACCTCGATTCCAACTTACAAGTGAAATGTTTTAAAGAAATACGGTCCAACAATTCACCAAACCTTTTTTGGACAGTTTCGGATGTGAAAATAGATACCGCTACAAATCAAATCTTGGTAACTGGTGAGATGATTACATATTCAAATGCACAATTTGAATTTATCGAGAGTAGTGTGAATTACGTCGCTCGGTTTTACTCGAATGGCAATCCGATTTACTACAAATATTTTTATTACGATCACAATGAAAAATCTTGTAACGATATCAGCATGACCATTTGCGAAAACGGAGACTTACTTTTTTCCGGCTTTCAACAAAACGTATCAGAACCTTATTTTTTCACCTACCGCACAGATCCAGATGGCTACCATCCAGATGGTCAATATTTAGGTTTTCATGAAGTTACGGTTTCTCCATCTGAAATCGGAATTTTCCCGAACCCTTCCGAAGGAATTTTTCAAGTTTCAAGCATGTTTGAAGAAGCTATGCAAGTCATTATTTTAGACCAACAAGGAAAACAAGTGGCCCTATTTGAGCTCAATGAACTTTCTTCTGATAACTCTTTTGACTTAAGTGATCAAGAACCCGGCGTATACTTTGCGCATATTTCGCAAGGTGAAAACCAATGGGTGAAGAAGTTGGTGGTGAGGTAGTAATTGATTGACTTTTAGAACAAGAAATAAAGTATACCGATGAAAAAAATAATTTCACATGACGTACACTCCATATCATACTAGTCATTCTTTGATGGAAACTACTGATCACAATAAAGTTCAGGCGAAAAATAATATTTCTGCCTCAACTCCGTTAGTTAGTTGGTTGCCATGTGATTTTAGTATGCCAACCGAATTTGAAAAATTAATCATTCTTGAATGAGATTCATAGCGTTTGCCGCAGTCATGTTTTTTGGGGTTTGGGGAAGGTCTCAAACCCCTTCAAGTTATCCGTATTTTAATAAGATCAACAATGTTTCAAATTCATTAAATCCAAATTTTTGGAATTATTATGGAGGGGGGATTTTATTAAATAACGCTACACTATTATTATTAGGAATGCAATATGAAGGTGCAAATAACACTTACCAACGTACTCTTGAATTTATTGATGTAAACACAGGAAATATACTAGACAAGAAAATTGAACCTAATTTTCCAATAATAGGTTTGCAAAATCCACCATTTTCTGGATCATACGTGGATAGTAGTTTCTATGATTTAGGAACTCAAGGGAATGCACAACAAAATGGTTTTGTTAGGACACTACGTAAATACGCTGATGTGTATCAAGTTCCAATAGCTGAATATGAATTAGATTCCTACCCAACAGTTATTGACGCTGACTTTTATAGAGCGTTCACAACACAAGAAAATGGTCAATTTCTATGCTACGGAAGTGCTGCAAATGGTCAAGCATTGATGACCATATTTGACACCAATGCTACGCTTGTTCATAGCACTGACTTTTCAAACATTACCCAATATATTGGAACAAATTACGGGACAATTCAAAAGGCATTTCAATTACTTGACAATTCATATATTGTTGAATTCGTAAAATTCATAAATTCTTCAGAATCAATTGAATGGATTCTTATGTTGAATGAGGATTTTTCATGGAAGAAAAGTCTCATGTTTCTAAACGGAAAGTCATCCGGGCAATTTTTGCAAAGTGCTGATAGCAGTATTTATTGTTTTGGATTCAAAGACAGTACCAATAACTTAGGATCTATTCTGTATCCCAGCTTCATTTCCAAGTTTACAGATAATGGGGATTTTCTTTGGGAAAAGAGTT
The DNA here is from genome assembly GCA_044240055.1 of Crocinitomicaceae bacterium. Taxonomy (GTDB): domain Bacteria; phylum Bacteroidota; class Bacteroidia; order Flavobacteriales_D; family Crocinitomicaceae; genus UBA952. The sequence goes on from JBIIAG010000012.1 coordinate 4,391, forward strand.
ATCCCATATCACAAATAAATACTCAGCTTAATTTTAAAAGTTCTATTTTAGAACATGCATTGGAATTAAGTTCTGGAAATCTAGTTTTTATCGGCACTAATATTTTCAACGGTACTGATGGCGATTATCAGCAAATTGATGGAGAACAAAGCCTGCAAACCCGTTTACTATGTGTTAATGCGAATGGAGATAAAATATGGGAGCGATCAATCTTCACCTCAAATGAAAATTCAACGATTACGCATGGTCATATTCTATTGCCGAAAGATGATATTATTTTATTCGGAGGTATAAGAGAAGATTTCTTTTTCGGTCAAAAAGCCTTCGTAGCTAAAGTCAACTGCCTCGGTAGAATGACCGATGTGGTGCACAATGTGCAAACCAATGAGCAAGATGGATTGGTTTCAGTTCAAATTGAGGCTGATTCATTTTATGAAACAACCATTGATTGGGGAGACGGTACTCCTTCGACTAACTTCCAAACTTCTTATTCCGATTCTAGCGAATTGTTTTTAGCGCAGCATCAATATGCGCAGTCTAAACCTTATCAAATGACAGTGAGCACCATAGGCTGTAAAGACACCTTAGTTTATGAATTGGTTCAAGAGGCGCATGTACTTGACAACAACGAAGCGGAACTAAACATGTATCCAAATCCTACGTTTAATTCGTTCACAATCCATTTACCAACCAATGAATTACTCGATATTCAAATCACCGATGAATTCGGTCGCCTAGTAGCCAACTATAAACAAGTTTCGGCTTTCACAGGCTTCGAAGTAGACCTCAACTCGGAACTCGCTGGTAAATTCCACATTAAAATAATTGGAAAGTCGAGAAGTTGGTTAGGGAAAATCATGAAACTGTAATTAACATCTCTAGTTTATTCATCGATTTACTTCATAAAACAGAAATGATTGTACACTGACGAAATTTTCAAAGAGTTGTAATCATTTCTATCACACCACTTCATGTAGTAATCCTGCTTTTTGATTTTAAGACTCTATTGCCGTCGATCAACTCGAAAAAACGAGTGAGCATCTTCCATTGGATTCAAAATAAATTCAACGGTTTCATGCTCCAAACGGAATAGATCCCACTGAAATCTGGTCAAAAATCTCGAATCTTGCCATTGTGAAATCATACCGCGCTGACAATCCAACTACTAAAATCGGAATTTGCCGCATCGTGGTCTATACATACAATCCTGACTTTGGATGCAGTGTTCCGAGACAGAAGTATTTGGTGTTCTTGGTGAAGTGATCGTCCGAGTTGGACTCCTTTCTTTCCTTTTTTCCAAATTCCATGGTGAAACAGGTACGGGTGCAGTAACTACAAAACAAAAAAACAGCGCCGAATCCAGCGCTGTTTATACATTGATTCAAGTTTAATCTATTGTTTTACGAGTCGCTCCACGCCTACTAATTTTCCGTCCTCCAAAATGGAAATGAAATAAACACCTGAATCCTCGAGTACATAGGATTCGTTTTCTAGTACTTCTGGATCTGTCGACATAAGCATGCCAACACCGTTCGTTATCGCAATGGAAACGTGTCCTTTCAGTTGTTCTATGCCTTCAATTTGGAACGTTCCTGTACTTGGATTCGGGTATAAACGGAATAAAGGCGTCTCACTTGTTGGAATTCCGGCCCCACTATCAATCACAATCGATGCTTTCGGATCGCCAATAACCACACTTTGATAAGAAAGGGTCATATCAGCCATGTAGTAACTTTCCGCCAAGTTGTAGTGTGCAATGGGATTCAGGTAGCGATTTACGAGAATATCCGCTCTGAATAGTTGGGTAATATAGATGCAATTGACATATCCATGCGCTGCGGTGCAACCATCTTTGATGAGATCCGCTATATAAAACGATTCATTCGGATTGCTTTGCGCATCAAACGTTTCTGCCGAACTGCAGGTGGAAAGCGCTGAAAAGGAACCGGGCAACCATTTGTAGTTCATTTGAATTGAATCAACTGGACCATATCCCACATAAAAGTATGTGAACACATTGTTTTGATCCGTCAATACTGCTGGACTTAAATCCATCGTAGCATTCCAGTTTTCAGCAAGCATATTGTTGTAAGTAGGTTGAACGTATGAATCAATAAAATAAATGGTGTCCATGCCATACGACTCAACTAAGTCAATCACTCCTGTTGCGATTTGCTGATTAACCCCTGTTAGAGGACCACTGCGATCAATCATTTGCAAGACGTCTTCTTGCGAATAACCATCCAGACGTGTTACCAAGTAAATTCCATATTGCGCACGGCTGAAATGTTCGTTTTGATTAAAATATGGATTTACAAATGCCGAAGCTTGACCAATTTGATTTTGATGAATTCCCAAAATCAAACTCAATTCAGCGTCCACCGACCCACAGTCACCATTCCCCGCATTCACCACGCAATCGATGCTATTGCGCTTTAACGGCACTCCTTTGGTTGTCACAAGGTAATTCAAGGAGTCCTGCAGGTTTTGGCTCACCAAATAATTTTCAATTTGTGTGCGCAATTGATTGAATTCGGTATCATTGATCACCTCTGTTGTTGGCACTGATACATAAATCATGTTTTGATTTGGGATGTTACGGGCTTGTTGAAAATAATTGCCAATTTGCATGGAAACGGGACTATTCACGTTTACTATGACTCCTACATCATCATAGCTCGTTGTTTGAGCAAAGCTCGTAATGGCCATAAAGGCACTCATAAAAAAGAAAAATTTCATACTTATTTTTTAAGTTTTACTAATAACGTTAGATCGTAGGAAATATTTTAGGACTCAGTACTAAAAATGAAACTCACGTATAACGCGACCAAAATTGAACCGAAAGTATTGGGTTCCTCAAATGAATCCATTCCCTTCGACTCGACAAAAATTCAGTGAATTGGCAATCCAAGTTCAGTAGATCTTTCCGAAATATGGTCCAAAATTTCAGCACTTAACTTGGTGAAATGCTACCGAAACACACATCCAAACTCGAACATTGGATTGTTCCAAACGTTGATGGATGTCTATGATGAACAACTTGGATTTAGCATCCCAACGCAAAAATACTTGGTGTATTTGGTGAAGTGGTCTTCCGAGTTTGATTCATTTCTTTTTAGAAATCTTTGATGATTTTCAAATAGTTAGCAATAAATTTACTCCATCATTATAGGTGTTACCAATTTTTGGTAGTTTTAAGTTCTTCTAAAATACCATGAGAAAAAATATTCCGATTGATCTCGAAAATCACTTTGAGCAATTCGCCACAAATCAACCAAAACATGGACCTTACGAAGGTGTAAGTGAAGTGATCCGTAAGGCGCTAATTGATGGTGTAGAAAGCGGTTGGATAGAAGATTTAGTCCAGAGGAACAGCTGAAACTAATTCATTCAAAGTATCAAAGAAAAGACTAAAATCAAATGAAAACAACGAAGAAATTACTTTTATTCCTCGCACTCTTATTCATCAGCATCTCCGGCTTTTCACAGAGTCGCTATATATCGGAAACGACGAAACAAATCGTGTACACCCGAGATGGTGGGAAATGCAATTGTTGTGGGAGTTCATCCAATCTGGAATACGATCACATCACACCCTTTTCCTGCGGTGGAAGCAGTGAAGCGTCAAACATTCAACTACTGTGCATGTCCTGTAACCGGAGTAAATCGAACAGCTGCACCTGTAAAATACACGATAGAACAGTCGGAACCAATTGCTGTGATGGGGGCTCGACAAAACAACCTACAACGACCGCTCGACAATGTACAGGTACCACTCAAAAAGGTGCGAGGTGTAAAAATAAAACAACCAATTCTAGTGGTCGTTGCTACCTTCACTAAGATCCAACAAGCTCGCACAAAATGAAAAAGACACTATTATTTGCCGTTGATTTGACCACCAAGGAAGTCATCGTCTCAGAATCACAGAAAGGAAGTAAGGAAATTACTTTTATTGAACGGATTCCTCAATGTGAAAACGAATTACTCTTCGATGCCGTTTCCTCCATGACCAAATTAACCACATCCCCGAAATTTGACATCGCGTTGTTTAAAGCCATGGATAAGGTGTGTCAACTGATCTATGCTAAACACGGAGAGTAATAACCGATGTGCGATGATCGATGTCTGATGGCCGATGGCCAATCATGGAAAACGGAAAACGGAAAACGAAAACTGAACCAAACATTTACCTATCTTTGCGCCGCAACCACTAGACCAAGCACTTATGTTGAAAGAAGTAAAGATATCCGTTCTAATGGCTGTTTTTAATACCGATTTCTCTTATATCAAACGAGCAATTGATTCCGTTTTAAATCAGGATTTTCAAGATTTCGAACTGCTCATTATCGATGATGGAAGTACCCAAAATAACCGTGAGGCCTTGATGCAATACGTGGAGCAACACGAGGATAAAATAATCTATATTCGTCATAGCAATCGTGGACAATCAGCGTCCATCAACCGCGGTGTACTTTACAGCATGGGCGACTACATTACCATCTTGGACAGTGACGATCAATACAAAACAAACCATTTAACGGAGTGCTTGAAAGAAATTGAAAACGTGGATTTGATTTGCTCTACCACCGAAACAATCGTTGACAGCATGGACGATTACTACGTACCCGATAAAAACGACCAAACCAAACTCATTCATTTAGACGAAGTCATCTTATTCGGAACCTTGTTCGGTGCAAAAAAAGTGTTCACTAGCATCGATTTCAAAAATGGATTCGCTGCGGATGCCGATTTTTATGAAAAGGCTGGAGATCAATTTCGCGTGAAAAAAGTCGACTTGAGAACCTACATTTATCATCGAAACATGCCCAATAGCATTTGCTCTACGATCAAAAAAGCGAACCTTGTCAATTGTTGATTGATGTCCTTTTCAGATACCCCAAATTTTCCATCGAACGGCAACCTCATCATGGCCTGTCACATTACCGGCGTCTATGATGTAAATCGGAATGAAACCCTACACGATGACTCGTATGAATTGGTCCGTGCTTGGGCGGAATCCATTGCGGACAAAAAGCTACACGGAATCATCTTTCACAACAATTTCAGCGTGGAAACCTGTCGGAAATATGAAAATGACTATATTTCTTTTATCCGCGTCGATTACAATCCAGCATTCAATCCAAACGTGTTTCGGTATTTCGTTTACCGTGATTTTCTACAGCAACACCTACATGATGCTAAAAATATTTTCGTAACAGACATCTCCGATGTTACCCTCATTAAAAATCCATTTACCGAAGCATTTTTTACGGAGAATCCGCAGTCCATCTTTTCCGGTGACGAACCCAAAATTCTCGATAACGAATGGTTGAACGACCATTCCACGCACCTGCGCAACAAACTTCCGGACTTTGCCGCTTATGAAAAGTCTTTCGGACAGGAAACCCTGCTAAATTGCGGAATCATTGGTGCGAATGCTACCCTATTCTTTGAATTCATTCAACAGTTATGCGATGTACATGAACGAGGAAACCGCGAGAATAAAACGGCTTTTACTGGAGACATGGGCGCATTTAATTATTTGATTCGAACGAAATTCAACGAGCAACTCAAGCACGGAGCACCCGTGAATACTGTTTTTAAAGATTACGAAATCGAACGCCAAGATTGTTGGTTTCGACATAAATAGAGAGATTTCCTAGAAGATTTAACGTAAACGCTTTAATTGGCTCCTACTTCCCAAATCCAAAAGGAAGCAAGTCATTCACAGAATGAAGTAAGATGGTGCGCTTGTCTTGATTCACTAAAATAACACGGATTTTTTTCGCTTGACGGTTTTCGGTTTCCAACATGACTTGACGACAAGATCCACATGGAGATAACAAAAACTCACTCGGCATTAAATCTCCACGAGCCACTACGCAAATTGTTTCGATGGAATCCGTTGGGTAATTTGCTCCAGCGTAAAAAAGAACCACGCGTTCGGCACAAAGTCCAGATGGATACGCAATGTTCTCTTGGTTATTTCCTTTTAAGGTGAGTCCACTTGATAGACGAACCGAGGCTCCAACCTTGAATTGACTATAAGGAGCATACGCTAAATCCATTGCCTCATAGGCTAATTGTACCAATTGAAGGTCCGATTCAGCTAGGTTTTCCCAAGTGGAATGAAGCTCATAATCAAAGTGAAAGGATTTTTGCATAAAGCCTTCAACGGCTATTTTTACATGTTGTTACAATTATTCAAGTATTCACTGGATTTTTTCAAAGATCTCCGACGCATTTTTCTTAACTTCGTGTCCTTAAAATCAATTAAATGCAATCTTTAGAAGAAAAAGCGAGCTACGGTGTTGGAATGAGCATCGGTGAAAGTTTGAAAAATCAACAACTAGAGCACATCAACGTGAACTTGATGATGCAAGCCATTCAGGCGGTTTTCAATGATGAAACAACTGCTTTAACTCCGGATGAAGCCAATATTTTTATCCAACAATACTTGGATGAGAAAAAGAATGCAGCTTTTAGTGCGAACAAAACACAAGGTGAAGAATTCTTAGCGGAAAACGCGAAAAAAGAAGGCATTCACCAAACATTCTCTGGATTGCAATACGAGGTTTTAACAGCCGGTGATGGTGCGAAACCAAGTGCGACAGACAATGTAACTGTTCATTACCACGGTACCTTGATCGATGGAACCGTTTTCGATAGTTCAATGTTACGCGGAACTCCAGCAACGTTTGGTGTTCACCAAGTTATTCCAGGATGGACTGAAGCTTTGCAATTGATGTCACTTGGATCTAAATTCCGTTTGTACATTCCACAAGAATTATCATATGGAGCAAATCCACATCCGGGTGGACCCATCCAACCATTCAGTGCCCTTATTTTTGAAGTTGAACTTTTAAACATTAACTAATGATTCGTTATTCCCTATTTATCGCCTTATTCCTTATTCTTCAATCATGTGGAGGAGAAGAGAAAGTAGAATTGAAAACAGCAAAAGAAAAATACTCTTATGTATTAGGCTGTGAAATCGCTAAACCTTTTATTACAGAAAGTCCGTTCAACAAAATGGACAAAGAAAAATTAGTGGAAGGATTTAAATCTAAAGTTGCTGATTCAGAATTTGAAGGCCTTTCTAAAACCGTAACAAAATGCATCGGTAAAACAGGAAAAGAGTTCAATGAGAAATTCAATGCAGAAGGTTCATTGGCCGTTGGTAAAATAAACCGTCAGCGTTTTGAAGGATATTTCAAAGACTTAGATGCATTGCCATTAATCGACATAAAAATGGTCGAAAAAGGATTCTCTGACGGACTAAATAAATTAGACATCGAAGTCTTGAAAAACGAAGATCGCAAGAAAATCATGGCATCTTTTGAGGTGGAGATGAATAAAAAATATGCAAAAATCACTGAGCAATTCAAAGCAGCTGGAGAAGGATTCTTGGCGATGAACAAAACTAAACCAGGAATTATCACAACAGCAAGCGGACTTCAATACCAAGTGATTAAAACCGGAAAAGGGGCACATCCAACGGCAACATCTACTGTAAAAGTTCATTACCAGGGTAGTATTCCTGAAGGTGGAATTTTTGATGGATCCATTGGTAGAGAACCAGTTTCATTTGTTTTAAATCAAGTGATTCCAGGATGGACGGAAGGAATTCAATTAATGAATGTTGGATCTAAATACAAATTCTTCATTCCTCAAGAATTAGCTTATGGGGGAAATCCTCCACCGAACACCATTATCAAACCGTATTCTACACTTATTTTTGAAGTTGAATTAATTAGCATCGAAAAAAGTGAAACGCCAGATTTAGGAATCTCTCCTCAAGGAGTTCGCTAAATAAATTGTATTTTTGATTCAAACAAACACACATGATCAAACGTTTTCTCTCCCTTCTTTTTTTGGCAGCATTATTTCTGCAAAGCTGTTCCGAAGATGTGAAACTAGCTGGTGACTTCAAAGAAACAGCTATTGTCTATGGTTTGTTAGATCAGGCAGATTCCATGCATTACGTGAAAATCACACGTGCATTTATTGGGCCAGGAAATGCATTGGATATTGCTCAAATTGCTGACTCAAGCTATTTTGACCAAGTTGACGCGACTGTTTCAGAAGTCGTAAACGGAACAGTTACACGAACTTGGATTCTGAAAGACACACTCATTCAAGACAAGGACACAAACGGGCTTTTCTACGGTCCTGAGCAAAAAGTTTATTATTTCAAAACATTACCAACAGGTGTGAACGAAGTTGTTCAAACGTCATCAGACCCAATGAAATCCTCCCTAAAACCAACCGCTCGATACCGCTTTTCTGCAAGTATCAACAACGGTGCTTTTGAAGTAAATGGTGAAACAGGTTTGGTTCGTGGAATAACATCGAACTCGAGTTCACAAAATTATACGTTCAAATTCGCAGATAGCCCAGGTGAGTATTTGTCTACTGGATTAGCGGTTTCAAACACGGGTAATTCCTATGTAATGAGCGGTCAACTTGATGTTGCTTACAATGAATACATCGCTGGAATTCCCTACACAAAAATGTATAATTGGAAAATTGGTGAAAAAGAGGTTGTCCCAAATAGCTCCTTAACATTCTCAATCAGTGGCAGATCCTTTTATGACTTAATGAAGCAAAGTATTGTAGCGAATTCTCAAGTGGAAAAAAGAACGATGCAAGGAATCTACATCACGATTACGGGAGGAGCAGAAGAATTTTATAATTACATAACTGTCAACAAACCAAGTTCTGGCCTTGCACAAAGTAAACCAAGTTACACAAACCTTTCTGTAACCAATGGAAAACGCGTTGTGGGAATATTCTCCTCTCGTCAAACATTGAAAATCTACAAACCTTTCTACACATCTCCTCAACAAGCTTACATTCGCGCTATCGATAAGAAAAGTACGCGTGAATTATGCCAAGGACCAATTACTGGAAGCTATTTATTCTGTTCTAATCATCCAGGAGATAACATCGTTAATCAGGAAGAATCCTACGCTTGTCAATAATTTCCTAGGGTAAACATCTAGGAGTTCGTAACTTTACCCTTGTGAGTGAAAGAATAACTTATTTTGCAGATGTCCTGCTTCCTGTTCCCATACATCAGGTTTTCACGTACCGCATTCCTTTTGAATTAAACGAGCATGTCCAAACTGGACTTCGTGTCATTGTTCCCTTTGGAAAAAACAAATTACTCACCGGAATTGTCACCCGCATTCACGAAGAAATTCCTGCCGTTTATCAAGCGAAGTACATTCTTCACCTGCTCGATGAACAAGCCATCATTACACCAAAGCAATTGCAATTTTGGGATTGGATTTCATCCTACTACATGGCACCGATTGGGGATGTCATGAATGCTGCGCTTCCAGCCAATTTTAAATTAGCCAGCGAAACAAAAATTAGACTTCATCCAGAATTTGATACAGCCATTGATTTACTTCAAGAACGTGAAAAAACGGTTGTTGAAGCCCTAGAAATGAAAGATCAATTGAGTTTAAAAGAGCTTTCGGATATCTTAGGTATCAAAACCATTCAACCGTTGATCAAAGCAATGATTGAACGCCGCATCGTTTCCTCCAGCGAAGAAATCAATGACCGCTATGCTCCAAAAACACTCTTGTGCGTTTCTTTAGGAGAAGCCTATTTAAAAGAGGAACTGCTCAATGAATTCATACAAGAATTAGAAGCGACTTCCCGTGCTCAAAAACAAGTGGATGCGGTTCTTCAATTTCTTAAAATTGCCATGGAACAAGGTGGAATTCACCTGCCGATTTCAAAGAAAACACTACTCGAAAATGAAGTGAGTGCTTCCGCCATCAGTACCCTTGAAAAACGAGGATTCTTTGTGCTGGAACGTTTTCAAATCGACAGACTTTCTGGACTCAATCGCGAATTAAATGAATTCAAACCACTGACCGAAGCACAGCAAACAGCGTTAACGGAAGTGGAAACAAGTTTCGAAGAAAAACACGTGACATTATTACATGGCGTAACGGGTTCTGGAAAAACAGAAATCTACGTCCAATTGATTCAATCGTATTTGGATCTCGGCAAACAAGTGTTGTTTTTGCTTCCAGAAATCGCCTTAACAACCCAACTCATTCAACGCTTGTCCGCCTATTTCGGAGAACAAGTAGGCGTCTATCATTCGAAGTTTAACCAGAATGAACGTGTGGAAATCTGGAATCATGTCCTGCACAACGACCCCAACAAATACCGTATCATTCTCGGCGCTCGCAGTGCTGTTTTCCTTCCCTTTCAAGACCTTGGATTCATCATTGTCGATGAAGAACACGAAAGTTCCTTTAAACAATATGATCCGTCTCCACGCTACAACGCCAGAGATGCTGCCATCGTGCTTGGTTCCTTGCATGACGCAAAAGTGCTTCTTGGAACAGCAACTCCTGCATTGGAAACCTATTACAATGCAAAACAGGGGAAATTTGGCTTGGTTGAATTGAATGAACGCTACAAAGGACTCAAATTACCAGAGATTTGGTGTGCAGATTTAAAACGCGAACGAAAATTAAAAAACATGCAATCGCATTTTACCCCGATGATTTTGGAGGAAATGCAATCCGCACTCAATAAAGGAGAACAAGTCATGTTGTTCCAAAACCGCAGAGGATACACGCCGTTATGGTCCTGTGAAGTCTGTAATTGGACACCAAAATGCACCAATTGCGACGTTTCTCTCACCTACCACAAACACAGTAATTTATTAAAATGTCATTACTGTAGTTTCACCACAGCTCCCGTTGGAAGTTGTACCGCTTGTGGTAGCAATCGCCTACAAATGCTTGGATTTGGAACGGAAAAAATTGAGGACGAACTCTCAATCATGTTCCCGAACAAAGTGGTCAAACGACTCGATTTGGACACAACTCGTTCGAAACATGCCTATGAGGAAATCATCGAAGAATTTGAACAACGTCGCATCGATATTCTCATTGGAACCCAAATGATCACCAAAGGACTAGATTTCGATCACGTTTCCATGGTTGGAATCCTCGATGCAGACATGCTATTGAATCGACCAGATTTTCGTGCTTACGAACGTTCCTACCAACTGATGTCGCAGGTGGCAGGAAGAGCTGGAAGGAAAGATAAACGGGGAAAAGTAATCATCCAAACTGGAAACCCCGAACATTGGGTCATACAATTAGTACAAGAGCACGATTACAAAGGATTCTATCAGCAAGAAATCATCGAACGTAAAAACTTTTTTTATCCACCGTTCTATAAAATGATTCAATTGACATTAAAACACCCCAACGAACAATTGGTGCATGCTGCCTCTATTGAATTGGCGGATCAACTAAAAGCAGTTTTCAAGGAACGTGTATTGGGTCCAGAATTTCCCATTATTAAACGCATTCAAAATTACTTTTTGAAGGAAATCAAATTAAAGATTGAACGCAGCGCACCAGAACGAAAAGTCAAGGAGAAAATCCGTGAGATCATTGATCAATTTTATGCAAAACCGGCAAACAAATCCGTTAAAATTGTCATCGATGTCGATCCGATGTAATTAAACATAAAAAAAGGAGTCCTTTCGAACTCCTTTTCAATACTATTCAAAGCCGGCCAACAAGTGGTTTACTGGTGGTAGGTGGTTATTGACCCGCCTTGAATTATCCTAAGTAACTTTTCAGTACTCTGTTCTTTGTGGTATGTTTCAAACGACGAATCGCTTTCTCTTTAATTTGACGAACACGCTCACGAGTCAGGTCAAATTTATCTCCAATTTCTTCTAACGAAAGTGGAGCTTTTCCTTCCAGTCCGTAGAACATACTGATCACTTCACTTTCTCTAGGTGTTAATGACGTTAATGAACGGCGAATATCGCTTCTCAAAGACTCTAATACCAAGTTTGCTTCTGGGCTAGGTAATGAATCACCTTGCATGACATCGTACATGCTTGAAGTTGATTCATCTCCTTCGATTAATGGAGCATCCATAGATACGTGGCGTCCGTTTTGAGAAAGTGTTTGTTTCACTTCTTCCGGAGTTACATTCAAAAACTCAGCTAATTCATCCGCCGAAGGTGGACGCTCTAACTTTTGTTCTAATTCCGAATAGGCACGATTAATTTTGTTGATGTTACCAATTTTATTCAAAGGTAAACGTACGATACGTGCTTGTTCAGCCAACGCTTGAAGAATCGATTGACGAATCCACCAAACAGCATAAGAAATGAACTTAAAACCACGTGTTTCATCGAAACGTTCAGCAGCTTTAATCAAACCAAGGTTACCTTCGTTGATCAAATCTGGCAATGCCAACCCTTGATTTTGATATTGTTTAGATACAGAGACAACGAAACGTAAATTCGCTTTCGTTAAGCGTTCAAGTGCGACACGGTCACCTGCTTTGATGCGTCGAGCTAACTCAACTTCTTCCTCTGCAGTGATCAAGTCTACACGACCGATTTCCTGTAAATACTTGTCTAAAGATGCGGTTTCCCTGTTGGTAACCTGTTTTGCGATTTTTAACTGCCTCATTTTTTTTGATTGTTGCGTGTCCTTTTACTTACATAAAGAAGAAAAGGTTCTGTTTTAACGCACTTTTTTTTATTAAGTAACGTTTTTTCGAGCCAAAACACACACTAAATGAATATTGATGGCACTTGAGTGAATATCGCAATTGATTGATTGACTTACCATTAAATTTATTTTTCAAAAAATATATGAAAGGGAAAAAAAAGTAGTTATAGATAAAAAAACTTTCATGAAAAATCGTCAATGTTTAGAATGTGCCGTTAAACTTGTTGGAAGAAGAGACCAGAAATTTTGTTCGGATTACTGCAGAAACTCTTTTAACAACCGAATCAATGAAGATGCAAACATGGTTGTCCGTCGGATTAATGCCATCTTGCGAAAAAATCGTAGAATTCTTGCCAACCTCAATCCAAATGGAAAAAGAACCATTGAAGGCATGCTCCTCGCGGAAGAAGGATTCAATTTTCATTATTACACGAATGTTTATTCCACAAGAAAAGGTTCGAGTTACGTATTTTGTTACGATTTTGGTTATATTCGACTCAATAATGACCAATACATGTTGGTCCAGAAAGAAGACTACGTAAAATAAACACCTTCATGTCAGCGAACGAACAAATTAAGTGTCCAAATTGTGGGACAAACATCGATGTTACGAATATACTGTCACATCAGCTTGAAGCAGAATATCAGGCAAAATTTCAAACTCAACTTCATTCAGAACAGACTAAGATGAATGAACTTGTCGAAAAACTTCGCGAGGAGAAAATGGCTTTTGAAGAGAAGAAAAAAAGGGAAAATGAACTTTTTCATGAACGTTTGGAAAAATCCATTTCAGAGGAACGAAGTAAAATTGAGGAAAAACTCAAATTGAAAATGACCCAAGAACAAGGCGAACAATTTGAAGCCTTGCAAAAAGAACTCAACGAAAAATCCGCTCAAGTTAGTGAATTGAACAAAACAAAAGCAGAAGTCGAACGACTAAAGCGAGAAAAAGAGGAAGCACAATCCATTGCCCAATTGGCAGCTGAAACCAAAATGAATGAAATTCTTCAACTCGAAAAGGAGAAAATTAAAAAATTGGTGGAAGATAATAATGAAATGAAAATCAAGGAACTTCAGAAAAAATTGGATGACCAGAGGACATTAACCGAAGAAATGAAACGCAAACAAGAACAAGGTTCCATGCAGTTACAAGGTGAGGTGCAAGAATTAGCAATTGAAGAGTGGTTGGGTACACAGTTTCCACTTGATACAATTGAAGAAATCAAAAAAGGTGCGCGTGGTGGAGATTGCATTCAAATTGTGAACACACGCAGTGATCAAAATTGTGGTAAAATCTATTACGAAAGTAAACGAACCAAAGATTTTCAAGCTGGATGGATTGCCAAATTCAAAGCGGACATGCGTGAGAAAGGCGCAGATATCGGTGTTTTAGTGACGGAAGCAATGCCTTCTGAATTGGAACGAATGGGGATGAAAGATGGTGTTTACGTCTGTACGTACGAAGAATTCAAAGGATTATCGGGAGTGCTACGTGAAACAGTCATTCAAGTACACGCTGCTTTAGGTTCCCAAGTAAACCGCGGAGATAAGATGCACATGTTATATGATTTCCTTACGAGCACTAATTTCCGCATGCAAGTAGAAGCAATTGTAGAAGGATTTACTTCCATGAAAAATGGACTGGAAACTGAAAAACGTTCTATGCAACGCATTTGGAAAGAACGCGAAAAACAAATCGAGAAAGTCATTATCAATACCATTGACATGCATGCTTCCATAAGGGGAATTGCTGGAAATGCCATTCAAAGTGTCAAAGCCTTAGAATTACCAGGAGAAAACGAAGATGAAATTATCGAATAGTTCGTTTACTGGTTCCGTTGGACGCCAAAGTCTTATTGATGTTGAGATCCCTGAAAATTTCAATGGTGAGCTCGTTGTCTTTGTTCATGGTTTCATGGGGTTCAAAGATTGGGGCGCATGGCCTTTAGTACAAGAGTTCTTTACTAAAGAGAATTACGGTTTTTGTAAATTCAATTTAACACACAACGGGGGAACAATCGACAACGGAATTGACTTTTCAGACGAAGAAGCCTTTGGAAACAACTGTTACTCCTATGAAGTTGATGACATTGGATGTGCATTAAATTGGTTAATGACAGAAGTGTCAGAGCTGAAAAAGATTCGTTTGATAGGGCATTCCCGAGGTGGTGGTGGTGTTATTTTAGCTGGACAGAAATTCGCTAACTCCTACCCCATTTCATCTGTTCATACTTGGGCAGCAATTTCAGATATCGGAATGCGTTTTCCAAGTGGTACAGAATTAGAACAATGGAGAATTGATGGAGTTCGTTATGTGAAGAATGGGCGTACGCATCAAAATTTACCGCAATATTTTTCACTTTACGAAGATTTCATAAAACATGAATCAGCATTGAACATTCAACGATCCATTCAGAACTTGCGAATGCCGATTTCCATTCACCACGGCATCAAAGATACTTCCGTTCCAATTTCTGAAGGTGAGTCCATAGCAAATTGGGCAAATGTAACACTGCAAGTAATTCCAGGTGCAGATCACGTTTTTGGAGCGACACATCCTTGGTTAAGTTCAGAATTACCTGCTGAATTAACCATTTTATGCGAACAGACATTAAAAGGAATGAAATAAAAAAAGGCTGTAGTTTCCTACAGCCTTTAACTAAGGGAGAAAGACGGGTCTCGAACCCGCGACCTCTGGTACCACAAACCAGCGCTCTAACCAACTGAGCTACATTCTCCGTTTTACGTGGGTGCAAATATATTAAATCTTATTTAATTTTGGCAATACTACACCAAACTCATTTCATTTTTTTTGTGATTTTTTTCTACAAGTGATAAATGTTTCATTTCATTTTCCAAATTCCTTGTAACTTTCAATCCTGAAAACAACACCATATTACGATGAGAAAAAAGGTCGATTTTTTACCAGAACATTTAGAGAATAGTTATTCTTTTGAAACGTACAAAACCTTCGTTACAGATTTAGTTGCTCAAGGAAAAACCTCCGGGCCAGAACAACGTGAAGATCTTATTCATTTCACAGAATTAAACGCAAAGCGCATGAAGCGCATTGAAAAGACGACTGTTTTATCGGAAGAGCTTAAGGCGAGCCTTACGCGTATCAAAGAATCGTTTACTTGGATCCTCATAAGTGAAGCTTGGTGTGGCGATGCGGCTCAAATTGTTCCTGTTATTGGAAAAATTGCGGATCAAAATTCGCATATCGATTTGAAAATCATCCTACGAGATGAGCATCTAAGCATCATGGATCAATATTTAACGAATGGAGGCCGCTCCATCCCGAAATTAATTTGCTTGGATCAAGACTTTCAAGAAGTTTTTGTTTGGGGACCTCGGCCAAAATCGATTCAACAAGTGGTAATGGATACCAAAGCCGAAGGAATTACGGATCATGCCATTTTAGTTGAACGCTTGCAAAATGCGTATAACCTAGATCACACAACATCCATTCAGCACGAAATAAACGCTCTTATCGACCTAATTTAGGTGAAATAAAATGTAAAAAAAAGCCCTGACAAATCTGCTGTCAGGGCTTTTTTTATGTCTAAAGTCACGCCATTAAAGTGTTCCTCTATTTTCTTGTTCTCTTTCGATGGACTCAAATAAGGCTTTAAAGTTTCCTTTACCGAAAGACTGAGCACCTTTTCGTTGAATGATTTCAAAAAACATTGTCGGACGATCTACTACAGGTTTCGTAAACAATTGTAATAAATATCCTTCTTCGTCACGGTCAATTAAAATACCATGTTGTTTCAATACTTCCACATCTTCTTCAATATCACCTACTCGTTCGAGTAAGTCATCGTAATACGTTTCTGGAACATACAAAAATTCGACACCGCGATCACGCATAGCTGAAACCGTTGAGACAATATCATTGGTTGCAACTGCAATGTGCTGAACACCTGCTCCGTTATAGAAATCAATGTATTCTTCAATTTGAGATTTTTTCTTTCCTTCAGCTGGTTCGTTGATTGGGAATTTAATGCGTCCGTTTCCGTTCGACATTACTTTCGACATCAATGCGGTATATTCTGTAGAGATATCGTTGTCGTCGAATGAAATAATTTGTGCGAAGCCCATTACTTTTTTGTAGAACTCACACCATGTATTCATTTCATGCCAGTCCACATTTCCAACCATGTGATCGATGAATTTGAGTCCAGTTGGTTCTGGATTGTAATGTGATTCCCATTTTCTATATCCTGGCAAGAAAATCCCATCGTAATTTTTACGCTCCACGAAAATATGAACCGTTTCACCGTATGTATAGATACCTGAACGAATCACAAATCCATCCGCATCTTCTTCTCTAGTAGGCTCCATAAAAGGTTTCGCTCCTCGCTTAGTCGTTTCCTCAAAGGCTTTTGTTGCATCTTCCACCCAAAGTGCGATAACTTTCACTCCGTCACCGTGTTTTTGTAGGTGTTCATTAATCGGACTATCCGAAGTTAAAGGCGTTGTTAGGACCAAACGAATTTTTTCCTGTTTCAATACATAAGAGACACGGTCTTTCAATCCTGTTTCTAATCCAGCGTAGGCTTCTGACTGAAATCCAAACGCTGTTTTGTAGTACAATGCCGATTGTTTTGCATTTCCTACATATAATTCTACGTAGTCTGTCCCTAATAAAGGAAGGAAATCCTCCGCTTCTGGGAATAACTTCTCCAAACTATATTCTACGTTTTGTAGATCTTTTAAGTTTTTAATTTCTGTTGACATAATTTCTAATTCTTTGCAATATTATCGAAAATTCAGGACTTAGTGAATCCAAGACTTTACATATTCTGGCAATTCCATTTCCATTGCGCGTTTTGTCAATTTTAATGGCTTGAAGGTATCAATCATCACCGCTAATTCTTGCGTTTCTGTTTTACCGATTGAACGCTCATAAGCTCCCGGGTGTGGTCCGTGTGGAATTCCAGCTGGATGCAAGGTAATTTGTCCCTTTTCAATATTGTTTCGACTCATGAAATCACCATCCACGTAGTATAAAACCTCATCCGAGTCAATATTACTATGGTTATAAGGTGCTGGAATCGAATCTGGATGATAATCGTATAAACGAGGAACAAACGAGCAAATCACGAAAGCACTCGTTTCAAACGTTTGATGAATCGGCGGTGGTAAATGCACACGTCCGGTGATTGGTTCAAAGTCGTGAATTGAAAAAGCATAAGGAAAATTGTATCCATCCCAACCAACAACATTAAATGGATGATGCGCATACACATAATCGTATAATACATCTTGTTTTTTGATGCGAATTAAGAAATCACCTTCTTCGTTATGCGTTTCTAGTTCATGTGGACGACGTAAATCTCGTTCACAGAAAGGAGAATGTTCGAGTAATTGGCCGAACCAGTTACGGTATCTTTTCGGCGTAAAGACTGGGTGAAATGACTGAATGATGAATAAGCGATTATCGCTATCATTGAATTCTAGTTGATAAATCATCCCACGAGGAATAACCAAATAATCTCCGTAACTAAAATCGATGTTTCCTAATTGCGTGCGTAATTTTCCAGATCCGCGGTGAATGAAAATCACCTCATCCGCATCGGCGTTTTTGTAAAAATACTCGGTCATAGACTTCGTGGGTGCAGCTAACTCAATATAGACATCGCTATTCACTAAAACGGGAACACGGCTTTCAACGTAATCTTCGTTCGGTTGTAAATCGTAGCCGCGAAAACTGCGCATTAACATGTTTTTCTCGATAGCAACTTCAGGTGTAATATCTTTCTGTCCAAGAATTTCCTTTACAACGGTCGGAGGTTGAATGTGGTATAAAAGCGAGGACATTCCGTCAAAGCCAGCTGTTCCGAATAACTGCTCATGATACAACTCACCATTTTCCTGACGAAAAACAGTATGTCGTTTGTGTGGAATTTTCCCTAGTTGATGATAAAAAGGCATAGTTCTATTTTATGTTTGTTCAAACAATCCGTCTAAAATTAGTTAAAAAGATCATTTCCCAACAAAACTAAAGAGCTCTGAAGGACTAATAAATGATTTTAATCAGTTTTCTAAGAAATAAAATTAGATTAGAAACTGATTTATAACAAATGCAAAACTTAAATTTGTCTAAATACTTTTTAAATGTCAAAAATCATCGTTATCGGTTCTTGCGGACAAATTGGAACGGAACTTGTATTAGCATTGCGCACATTAAATGGTGCCCAAAATGTCATTGCTGCAGATTTGAAAGAGGAATGTCCACCTATACTTTCCAACGGTCCGTATATCAAAATGGATATTTTAGACCGAGAAGCAGTTCGAAAGTACATCATTGATGAACAAGTGGAAGAAGTCTATTTATTAGCCGCTTTACTTTCCGCTACAGCAGAGAAAAATCCTGATTTCGCCTGGAAGTTGAACATGGAAGGCTTGTTTACCATTCTTGATTTAGCGAAAGAAGGACATGTGAAAAAAATCTTTTGGCCAAGTTCAATTGCAGTCTTTGGACCTACCACACCTTCAGACCAAACGCCACAGCACACCATAATGGAACCATCTACCGTTTATGGAATTTCCAAACAAGCTGGAGAACGTTGGTGTGAATACTACTTCAATAAATTTGGAGTTGATGTTCGAAGCATTCGTTACCCAGGATTAATTTCATACAAAAGTTTACCTGGTGGAGGAACCACGGATTACGCTGTTGATATTTTTTACAAAGCAAAATCTCAAGGAAACTTCACTTGTTTTCTTAAAGAAGATACGGCCTTGCCGATGATGTTCATGGACGATGCTATTCGTGCTACAATTGAATTAATGCAAGCACCATCGGAAAAAATAAAAATCCGTTCGGCATATAACCTAGCTGGATCATCATTCACCCCTGCGGAATTGGCCCTGTCTATCCAAAAGCACTTACCAGATTTTCGTATTTCCTATGAACCAGATTTTCGTCAAGGAATTGCAGACAGTTGGCCAAATAGCATAGATGATTCGAATGCACACAAAGATTGGGGATGGAAAGCCGCGTTCGATACAGATGCGATGGTGAAGGTAATGTTGGACAATGTTAGCTACTAATTTTTTCTCGTTTTTTTATTTTCGTCAAACCTAGTATTGACAAGCATTTCAGTTGGAATGTAAGTTATTTTTATTATTTTGTTTAAACTTTTTGATTATTTGTTAAACATTTTTGTTTAATTTTATAACTCAAATGTTAAACAAAGTAATATGTCAACCTTAGAATTTAATGAAGCACTTGTTGGTTTAGAAAATAATCTAACATCCTTTGCTATGAGTTTTACTCGAAATCAAGAGGATGCAAAAGATTTAACGCAGGAAACCATGTTAAAAGCGATTACTTATCGCAATTATTACACACCACAAACGAATTTCAAAGCTTGGGTGTTTACCATTATGCGTAATTTGTTTATCAACCAATACCGCCGAAAGGTAAAATCCGGAGCTATCTTTGATCATTCAAAAGAAGCATTTTTGGTCTCAAATACTCCGAGTTATGAAGAATCAGCCATAGAAATCATTTCTGTGAAGGATATTCAAGAAAAAATTGATAACTTAGGAGAAGAATATAAAGAACCCTTTGAAATGCATTTCCAAGGTTTCAAATACAAAGAGATTGCGGACAAATTAAGTATTCCGATTGGGACAGTGAAAAGTCGAATTTTCATTGCACGTAAAAAATTAATGGAATGTTTACCAGACTTTGCCTTTTCAGCAAATTAATTTATGAGTAAAAAAATTACCATTCTTGGAGCTGGAATTTCCAGTTTGTCCACTGCAGCCTTTCTTGGTAAAGCAGGTTACGACGTCACCATATTAGAGAAAAATAGTCACATTGGGGGACGTGCTCGTCAATTCGAATCTGACGGATTCACTTTTGATATGGGTCCAAGTTGGTACTGGATGCCCGATGTTTTTGAACGTTTTTATAACCAATTTGGACACACCGCTAGTGATTTTTACGAATTAAAACGATTAGATCCTTCTTATCGTGTCTACTGGCCAGACCATAGTTACACAGATGTGCCTGCGTCGATGACTGAATTGGAAAATTGGTTCGAATCAATGGAGCCAGGTAGTGCAGTTCAGTTGCGTAAATTTTTAAAAGATGCAGCATACAAATACCAAGTAGGAATGCAAGATTTGGTGTACAAGCCAAGTTTAAGCTTATTGGAATTTGCAGACAGACGTGTTTTAGGTGGATTGTTGAACATGCATTTACTCTCCTCCTTTTCTACTTACATTCGAAAGTATTTCAAACATCCGAAAATATTATCTCTGTTAGAATTCCCCGTGCTTTTTTTGGGTGCAATGCCTAACGAGACACCTGCACTTTACTCTTTAATGAATTATGCAGACATGTCCCTTGGAACATGGTATCCAATGGGTGGGATGCACAAATTCATTGAAGCGTTCGCAGAAATCGCAAAAAGTCAAGGGGTGAAAATACTCACCGACCATGAAGTAAAAGGTTTTGACACCACAACAAAACAAGCAACAGCCGCTAACACAGATAAAGGTTCTTTCGAATCGGATGTAATCGTTTCTGGTGCTGACTATGAGCACACCGAAAGTAAATTACTCAAGGATAAAGCAAATTATTCCGAAAAGTATTGGGACAAGCGCACCATGGCTCCGTCGTGTTTAATTTTCTATGTTGGAATCAATAAACGAGTTGATAACTTACAACACCACAATTTATTTTTTGATGAATCTCTTGAAGAACATGGTAAAGAAATTTACAAAGATCCAAGTTGGCCAACGTCTCCCCTATTCTATTTGAGTGCACCTTCTCTTACAGATCCATCTGTGGCTCCAGAGGGATGTGAAAATTTATTTTTTCTCGTACCCATCGCACCAAACTTAAAAGATGAGGAGGAAATTCGCGAGAAATATTTTGACATTCTTCTAAAAAGATTGAAAGATATCACGGGAAATGATATCCGTGAAAACATCGTATACAAAAGAAGTTACTGTATAAATGACTTCAAAGGTGATTACCATGCATTCAAAGGAAATGCATACGGATTAGCCAATACTTTGCTTCAAACAGCGATTTTGAAACCAAGTTTGAAAAATAAAAAACTAAAGAACTTCTATTATACAGGACAATTAACGGTGCCTGGACCGGGAGTTCCACCTTCCATTATTTCCGGTGAAGTAGTGGCTAAACAAATTATGAAAGAATTTCCGCTAAACTAACGGCTATGAAACAATTATTCGACGATATCAGTCAGGAAATGAGTCAGCTTACAACCAAAAGGTATAGCACATCTTTCTCACTAGGAATTAGCTTTTTAGATTCTAATTTGCATAAACCAATTTATTCTATTTACGGCTTTGTTCGCTTTGCGGATGAAATTGTTGATTCATTTCATGGTTTCGACAAAGAAGCTTTACTAGCTGATTTTAAGGTTCAGACTTACAAAGCCATTGCAGAAGGAATTTCATTAAATCCTATATTAAACAGCTTTCAGTGGGCGGTAAATAAATACTCCATCCCAATGGAATTGATTGATACTTTTTTAAACTCCATGGAAATGGATTTAAACAAGCAGTTCTACAGTAAAGAGCAATATGAATTATACATTCTTGGTTCAGCAGAAGTGGTTGGACTTATGTGTCTAAAAGTTTTTGTAGAAGGGAATGAATCGGAGTATGAACGACTGAAGCCCAGCGCTATGAAACTTGGATCTGCTTTTCAAAAAATCAACTTCCTGAGAGACTTGAAAGATGATTTTCAAACATTAGGAAGAACTTACTTTCCTGGGATTAACATGGAAGAGTTTAATGCCACCGTGAAAAAAGAAATAGAAGCAGATATCGAAGCTGATTTTCGTGCAGGTTATGAAGGGATTTTACAACTCCCAAAAAATGCGCGTTTCGGAGTATATATGGCGTATAAATACTACTTCAAATTATTCAAAAAAATCAAAGCAAAATCTGCTCAAAACATACTAACTGAGCGAATTCGCATTCCAAATTACCGTAAAATGCGGATTCTACTAACTTCATACGTTCGACACAATTTGAATATGTTGTAACATGATTGAAGAGGTCATTTTAGTAGATGTGCATGACAATGCCATTGGAACGATGGAGAAATTGGAAGCACACGAAAAAGGAATGTTGCACCGTGCGTTTTCTATTTTACTTGTGAACGAACAAGGAGAAATGTTACTCCAACAACGTGCTTTAGAGAAATACCATTCACCTGGACTTTGGACCAATGCTTGTTGCAGTCATCCACGTCCAGAAGAGGCAACTATTAATGCGGCCACGAGACGCTTACAAGAAGAATTGGGAATGTCCTTAGCTCTAACCAAAATTTTTCAATTTACCTATCACGCAGAATTGGAAGATGGATTAATTGAGCATGAGATCGACCATGTATTTTTAGGTATCACAAATGAGAATCCGATCATAAATTTAACAGAGGTAATGTCCTATAAATGGATAAATCTTACTGAATTGAAAATGGATATAATTGCCCATCCGGAAAAATACACCGCATGGTTTAACTTACTAATGGTTGATCATTTATCATCCATACAAAACGCACTGAAACATGAAAGTTAGTAGAAGAGCTACGTTTAACGCAGCGCACAGATTGTTTCGCCCTGATTGGACAAACGAAAAAAATGTGGAGATTTTCGGAAAATGTAGTAATCCAAATTTCCATGGACACAACTACGTTTTGGAAGTCATTTTAGATGGAGAAATTGACCCTGAAACAGGTTATGTGATTGATTTAAAAATTGTCAAAGACGCCATTAAATCTGAAATTGATGAGCGATTTGACCACCGAAATTTAAACCTTGACTGTCCTGAGTTTAAGGATCTGAATCCAACTGCAGAGAACATTGCTGTTGTTGCCTGGGGACTGCTTAGAAATAAATTACCCATGCATTTAGCATTGACCGTAAAATTATGGGAAACAGAAAATAATTGCGTCGAATACGCTGGTAAATAAACAATCATGGTTATTTTTTGGCATCGTAGAGATTTGCGAATTTATGATAATGCAGGATTATTCAAGGCGCTTAAAGAAAATGACCAAGTTCAACCCATTTTTATTTTTGACGCATTGATTCTTGGTGAATTACCTAGAAATGATCAACGCGTACGTTTTATACATCAAGAAATTCAACGGTTAAAAAAGGAATATCAAGAAATGGGTTCCGACTTAAAAGTATACTTCGGTAATCCAATTGAATTAATTCCTTCCATCGCCCAACAATTATCCTGTTCGGCAGTGTACACCAATCGCGATTACGAACCTTACGCTTTGGAACGTGATAAACAGATTTTTTCATCCTTGGATGATTTAGGCATTTCATTTATAGGAACCAAGGATCATGTTATTTTTGAGAAAAACGAGGTCACCAAAGACGATGGACTACCCTACACTATTTTCACTCCATATGCGAGAAAATGGAAAGCCACATTGAATGATTCATCTCTATCCTCTTATTCGACAGAGCTTTACCAATCGCACTTTAAGCAAAATAACCAAGTTCAAGATTTAATTTCAATGAAAGAACTCGGATTCGAAGATATAGAACTTTTCCCTTTTCCAAAAAGATCCTTTCCAGAATCTATTGTCAAAGATTATCATGAAAAGAGAGATTTTCCAATGGTAGATGGCACGAGTAAACTGAGTTTGCATTTGCGTTTTGGAACAATTAGCATTCGACAATTGGCGCGTTTCGCTAAAGAGCGAAATGAGACTTACTTGAATGAACTCATTTGGAGAGACTTCTATCAAATGATCATTTACCACTTTCCACATTCCGTTAAAAACGCCTTTAAAAAGCAATACGACAAGATTGAATGGGAACAAAACGAGATACATTACAAAGCTTGGTGTGAAGGAAAAACTGGTTATCCACTTGTTGATGCGGGAATGCGGGAATTAAATGAAACTGGTTTTATGCATAACCGTGTTCGAATGGTTGTCGCTAGTTTTTTAACAAAACATTTATTAATTGATTGGCGACGCGGAGAATCTTATTTTGCGGAAAAACTTATGGATTTCGAATTAGCTAGTAATATAGGTGGTTGGCAATGGGCCGCAGGATGTGGTTGTGACGCAGCTCCATACTTTCGCGTGTTTAATCCTACTGCACAACAAGAAAAATTCGACAAACAAAAAAAATACATTCAGAAATGGGTGCCAGAATATGGAACCGCAGCATATCCAAGTCCAATTATAGATCATGTTTTTGCAAGAGAGCGCATACTCAGCAGATTTAAAAAAGCACTTAATGAATAACTCCATTCAAGTGGGCGACAAATGCCCAAACTTTTCTTTACCAAACCAAAACGGTGACGTAATGAATATTTCAGAATACATAGGTAAGCAAAAACTTGTGTTGTTTTTTTATCCAAAAGATGACACACCTGGTTGCACAAAAGAAGCCTGCGAATTCCGTGACCGTTATACTGATTTCTTGGAAATCGGCTGTTCTGTTTTTGGAATCTCCTCGGATTCAGAAAAATCACACGTCGGATTTATTGAAAAACATCATTTACCCTACCCCCTTTTATCGGATCAAAACAAAATTGTTCGGAAATTATTTGGTGTTCCATCAAATCTTTTTGGTTTAATTCCTGGAAGAGTTACCTATATCATAGATGAAAAAGGAATCGTTATTGGAGTTTTCAATTCTCAATTGGATCCAATTGGACACATTGATGCTGCTTTAACATTACTTCGTCGAAACTAATCGCAAAAGGAACAACTGGAAGTCAGAAAAAAAATCCTTACCTCCATACTAATACTTCAATCAAATAGTACATGTACTGCAGTGTCAATCGCGAATGAACTAAAATTCAAAAGTATCCGGGCTATTTTTTTAGTTATTTGAATCGAGACAATTTTACTTATTTTAAATCAAACTAGAATAAACTATAGTATTTCTAATATTTTTTTTGCTAATTTTGATGTGTTAAAATAAATAATTCAGCCAATTGATTCTCAATATTTTAACGCCAATTATATAATTTATTAATACTAAACTTTCATAAAGTATATGTAAATTTTTTCAAGCCATGTGTAATTGATACTTATTTGAAGAAATGTAAATTTGTTGTGTGAAAAATATAGTTGCAAAAAAGATTCGCTTAGAGCGATTGAAACAAAATCTAAGTCAGCAAAATATGGCTGATGAGTTGGGTATTACTGCCGCGGCGTACTCTAATTTAGAGAGGGGTGTTTCAGACATAACCATTTCCAGGTTGTTTGAAGTATCTCGAATTTTGAGTAAAACACCCCAGTGGTTTATCGAAGAGTTACCCTCGTCACAAGACAATTTTGAAAACAACCTTGTTGAGACTGGTATTAAGCATGAATTGTTAATACTTCAAAAGGAAATGGAGTTTTTGAAGCACCAACTAACAAATGTACATTTACTATTGAATAAAAAATAAAAAAGCCGCCTATTGGCAGCTTTCTATTCCTCAATAAGGTTCACTTATTGTTTAATTAACTGAACTTCACAATTTAAAGTAATGTCGTCACCTAAAACGATATTTCCAGCCTCTGTCACTGCACTCCAAATCAAACCAAACTCACTTCGTTTGATTTTACCTGTAATGGACATACCCGCTTTTGTTTGTCCATAAGGATCAACAGCAATTCCAGCAAAATCTGCTAGTAAAGTAACTGGTTTCACAATTCCCTTGATTGTCATATCACCAGAAATCTCCAATTCACTTTCATTTAATTTCTTAACCGAAGTAGAATGAAAAGTTAATTCAGGGTGAGCCGCTGCATCAAAGAAATCCGCTGATTTCAAATGTCCATCTCTATCTGCTACTCCTGTATTGATGCTATCAATAGCAGCATTAAATGAGAAGTTTGCTGAACTGAAATCATCACCAGCTGTCGAAGCATCTGCCGTGAATTGCCCGAAGTTTCCACTTACATTTGAAATCATCATGTGACGCACTTTGAATCCGATTTCACTGTGCATTCCGTCAATTGTCCATTTAGTATCCATATTTTCTATTTTTTTGGACAAATGTAAAAACAAGATAAGGGCTGTACACTTGACCTGTGTTAAGAGATTCGTTCTAAAGCTTTAATTTTTTGTATTTTTGACTTATGAAAACACTTCAGCTTTTTCTTATCCTTTTAATTTACAGCTCTGCCTGCGCTCAAATTATTTCAACAAATACTTCTCCCACTCCAAAGAAAAATAAAAGTAAAGATAGCTCGTCCTTGTTTTATGTGGATTTTCAACGAATGACTACAACTCCACTATTGACTCAAAACACATCATTTCTGTCAGTTCCTTTGGGAGAACGGGCTAATGAGACGTCGCTTAAAGTTTGGTCCTATCAAATTGGACTTTGTTCACCTTTAACAAAACACTTGTCATTTGATGGGGGTTTAGCGATGATTCAAACAGGAGAACAGTATGCATGGAATTCAACTACAACAGACTCTAGTTTTTTGTACACTACGAAATATCGTTATTTTGGCATGCCTTTACAGGTAAAATATCAAACTGGCAAAGATGTTGTGTTTTTTATTGGTGCTGGAGTGATGCCTCAACTTTTTCAATCGTATCAACAAGAGATTGCTTGGACCGATTCGTTAGGAAACGCTGGAAAGAAAACCTTGAATGATGAATCAATGTGTCAGTCCTTTGTTCTTTCTGCAGTGGCATCCACGGGAATACAACTGCATTTTAAAAGTAATTACGGACTTCGTTTTAGTTTAAATTACCGCTATCAACTGACAAATTCTTATGGTCCATATCAATATTTTAAGCATTTCTCATCTGGAATCGGAGGAGGAATCGCGTTAACTCGAAAATTCTAATTATGCAGGTAAAGGAAATCATTCATTTTTTGGAGGAATCATTTCCCCTTTCACTACAAGAATCCTATGACAACTCTGGGTTAATTTGTGGTCGAATGGATCAAGAGGTGCAAGGCGTTTTACTCTGCTTAGATAGTCTTGAGGCGACTGTTGACGAAGCAATCTCAAAAAATTGTCAATTAATTATTGCGCATCATCCCATTATCTTTTCAGGATTAAAGAAAATTACAGGTGTTTCTTACGTTGAACGTGTTGTAGAGAAGTGCATAAAACATGGGGTTTCACTCTATGCGATACACACAAATTTGGATAATCACATCGATGGCGTGAATGGTGAAATTGCCAATCGAATTGGACTTATTAACCGAAGGATTTTACGCCCAATGAGAAATCAACTATACAAATTAGTGGTTTTCATGCCGAAATATGCGCTAGAGAGCATTGATTCTGCCCTATTTCAAATTGGAGTTGGATCAATTGGGAATTATTCAGAATGTCATTTTAGAACGGAAGGAATCGGAACTTTTAAACCAAATGATTTAGCGAATCCAACCATTGGCACAAAAAATAACAGAGAGGAAGTAGACGAATTCCGTGTGGAATACCTCGTGCCAAAATCCCGAATTGGAATTACCTTACGAACACTTTTTGAGGTACATCCTTACGAGGAAGTGGCTCATGAAATTTACCCGATTGAAAATCAAGATCAGCGTTTAGGCGCTGGTATGATTGGGGAATTACCTGAGGGGATGGATGCATTATCCTTCTTGCAATCACTAAAAGAAACCTTTCATTGTCAAGTTATTCGACATACAAAACCATTGTCTAAACCCATAAAAACCGTTGCGATATGCGGTGGCTCAGGTAGTTTTTTATTGTCCGATGCGATACGTTCTAAGGCAGACATATTCATAACCGGAGACTTCAAATACCATGAGTTTTTTGATGCCGAAAATCACTTAATTATTGCTGATATTGGACATTTTGAAAGTGAACAATTCACTCCGCAATTATTAGCTGAGAAACTTAAAGAAAAATTTACTAAATTTGCAGTCCGATTAACTGATTTAAATACGAATCCTATTAATTATCTATAGCATATGGCAGCAACGGCAACAAAAAAAGAGGTGACCATCGCACAAAAATTGGACGCACTTTTTGAGCTTCAAAAAATTGATTCTGAAATCGACCGCATTCGTACCATCCGTGGTGAGCTTCCATTAGAGGTTCAGGACTTAGAAGATGAAATCAGCGGACTAACGACACGTGTTGGAAAAATCAATGATGAGATGCAAGAGTTAGAAACAGAAATTTCTGACCGTAAAATCGCATCCAAAGATTCAGAAGCCGCTATTGGAAAGTACAAAGAACAACAAAACAATGTTCGTAATAACCGAGAGTTTGAATCTCTTTCTAAAGAAATTGAATTCCAAGAATTGGAAATCAAATTACATGAGAAAAAAACGAAGGAAGCGCGCTACAAAATCGATTTGAAAAATGAAACGTTGACAGAAGCAACAGATCGTTTGAATTCAAAACAAGGCGATTTAGATTTGAAGCAATCAGAGTTAGATGCAATTATTAGCGAAACACAAAAAGACGAAGACCGTTTGATGAAAGCTTCAGACGATGCTAAGAAGAAAATAGAAAGCCGTTTGGTGTTTGCGTATGATCGTCTTCGCGAAAATGCAAAAAACGGATTAGCAGTCGTTCAAGTAATGCGCGGATCATGTGGTGGATGTTTTAACAAAATCCCACCTCAACGTCAACTTGATATCGTAACAAAAAAGAAAATTATTGTATGTGAGCATTGTGGACGTATTTTGGTTCCAATCGAAGGTACAGAAGAATAAAAAATTGACTATTAAAAAAAAGCTTCCAAATGGAAGCTTTTTTTTTTGCTCTTTAATTCAACCTAAATTCTACGTCTAATTTGGCCAGCTCTTTAAATAATCCGGAAGATGGCTGTATTTTCACAGATCGTGATGGAAGATTTACTTCGTAACCTTCGATGGGGTCAAATACGGTAAAATGCAATTGACAATTCCCTTGATTCTGATTAAACAAATCATTTAATTTATCGATCATCAGGTGGTCAACTTCTTTAGATGAAAATTTCAGGTGAAGGCTTTTCGTCCTCTTCTCACGTAAATCTTGTAGTAAATCTATACTATGAACCACAAATTCTAACTGCTGACGGAAACGGGGAACTTCTATGCGGCCTTTTAAAGTAATAAACGTTCCAGGCTCCATGAAATGCTTAAATTTTAAGTAATTCTCCTTGAACAAATTTAAGCGAAATGCATCTTGATAATCCTCAATCGTTAATGTGCCAAATCCATCACCATGTTTAGTGAATCGATGTTCCGCATTCGTCACAATTGCTGCAATCAGTAAATCACGTCCCTTATATTGTTCTAGGTCGTTTAAAATCCCAATATTTCCCGTGCAAAATGAATCAATTTCTATTTTAAAATCATCAAGCGGATGACCCGAAATAAAAATTCCAACGACTTCTTTCTCTCGGTTCAATTTATAAATCGCCGGCCACTCTTCACAACGAGGCACTTGAGGTTCAGGCATACTCGTACCGGTTGATTCCCCAAACATGGAGGCCTGTGCAGAATTTTCCTGCTCCTGGAAACTTGCCCCATAACGAACCGCATTTTCCAAGAAACTTCTTCCACTTGGGTCATTTGCGAAATATTGTGCGCGATGTACACCTGGGAAAGAATCAAATCCACCGGCATACGCCAAACTTTCGAAGGCTCGTTTGTTGCAAATACGTAAACTTACCCGTTTTGTCATATCAAAAATAGAGGTAAATGGACCATTTTTTCGTTCTTCAACAATGGCTTCAACCGGTGCAGAACCGAGTCCTTTTACCGCTCCTAAACCAAAGCGGATTGCTCCTGCTTGATTGACTGCAAACGTAAAACTAGATTCATTCACATCTGGACCTAACACTGGCACACCCATTCGACGACATTCCTCCATAAAGAAAGAAACCTGTTTGATGTCATTCATATTATTACTCAAAACAGACGCCATATATTCCGCTGGATAATTTGCTTTGAGATAAGCCGTTTGATATGCAACCCACGCATAACATGTCGAGTGAGATTTATTAAAGGCATAGGATGCAAATGCTTCCCAGTCCTTCCAAATTTTCTCCAAAGTATCTGACTTATGTCCTTTTCCACTTGCTCGTTCGATAAAGGTTGGCTTCATTTTATCCAAGACCTTTCGGTCCTTTTTCCCCATTGCTTTTCGCAGTGTATCGGCTTCACCTTTGGTGAAATCAGCTAACTTTTGCGATAGAAGCATTACTTGCTCTTGATAAACGGTGATTCCGTACGTTTCCTTTAAGTATTCTTCACAATCATCCAAATCATAGATGATTTCTTCTTCGCCATGTTTACGTTTACAGTAAGATGGTATGTACTCCATCGGTCCTGGGCGGTACAAGGCGTTCATGGCAATTAAATCTGCAAATGCGGTAGGTTTTAACTCCTTTAAGTGTTTTTGCATTCCAGGAGACTCATATTGGAATATACCGACTGTTTCGCCACGTTGAAACAAAGCATACGTTAATTCATCATCAATTGGGAATTCATCTGGATCTAATTCAATTCCTTTATTCTCTTTCACTAATCGAACGGCATCCTTGATTAAAGTCAAGGTTTTCAATCCTAAAAAGTCCATTTTTAATAAACCTGCAGACTCAGCTACTGAGTTATCGTATTGTGTACAGACCATGTCTGAGTCCTTGGCAGTTGCCACTGGAACGAAGTTCGTTAAATCATCAGGTGTGATAATCACACCACAGGCATGAATTCCGGTATTTCGAACGGACCCTTCAATCTCCGTGGCTTTCTGCAGTACGCGACCTTGTAAATCAGAACCTGCAGCGATGCGTCGTAGTTCTTTTGCATTGGCAACCGCTTCTTGATTCTTCAGTTTATCGATTAATTCCGTTTCCGAAAAAGAAAACAATTTTTTAAGTGAAATATCTGGAATTAATTTGGCCAATCGATCTGCTTCTGGAAGCGGTAAATTCATCACCCTTGCTGTATCACGAATAGCAGATTTTGCTGCCATTGTTCCGTAGGTAATGATTTGTGCTACTTGATTCGCTCCATATTTATTAATCACATAATCGATGACGCGACCTCGACCTTCATCATCGAAGTCAATATCGATATCGGGCATTGAAACGCGATCTGGATTCAAAAAACGCTCAAAGAGTAGGTCGTACTTAATTGGGTCTACATTCGTGATGTAAATGCAATAGGCAACAGCCGATCCTGCTGCTGAACCACGACCGGGCCCAACAGATACATTCATGCGACGCGCTGCATGACAAAAATCTTGCACGATGAGGAAATAACCGGGATATCCTGTCTTTTCGATCGTTGCTAATTCAAAATCAATTCGTTCTTGAATTTCCGGTGTAATTTCCTTGTATCTTTTTTTTGCTCCCTCGTAGGTCAAGTGACGTAAAAAGGCATTTTCACCGCGTTTCCCACCATCCAATGCATCTTCTGGTGAAATAAACTCTGAAGGAATGTCGAAGGCCGGTAAAAGTACTTCTCGCGCTAATGGATATGGCTCACATTTCTCAATAATTTCTTCTACGTTCAAAATCGCTTCTGGTAAATCGGCGAACAAGGAAACCATTTCTTCCGTGGACTTGAAATAATATTGGTCATTTTCCAATCCATAACGGAACCCACGTCCTTTTCCTTTTGGTGTTTCCACCAATTCATTGTCCTTTACACACAATAAAACGTCATGCGCTTGCGCATCCGTGCGATTCAGGTAGTAGGTATTGTTTGTTGCGACAATTTTCACTTCATGTTTGTGAGCCAATTGCACTAAAATCGGATTAACCCTGTCTTCCGTTTCTAGTTGATGTCGGCTTAATTCAATGTAAAAATCCTCACCAAACTGCTGTTTCCACCAAACCAGTGCTTCTTCAGCCTGCTTCTCCCCTACATTTAAAATCAAATTGGGGATTTCACCATATAAATTTCCAGAAAGGACAATGATGTCCTCTTTGTATTGTTCGATGACTTCTTTGTCTACTCTAGGAACATAATACATTCCCTTCGTATAGGCAATTGAAGCTAATTTTATGATATTCTGATACCCATTTTTATTTTTCGCCAGTAATACGACTTGATAACCGTTATCCTTTACGCTCTTGTCGTTCAGATTTCGGCAAACATTGAACTCACAACCGATAATCGGAATGATTTCTTCTTTATCAAAGAATTCTCCATTTTCTTCCGCCAACTTTCGCTCCTCACGAACTTTTGAATTGTAATTACTTGCCGCTTTTTCAAAGTGAAAAGCCGCCATCATATTTCCCGTATCTGTCAAGGCTACTGCCCTATGTTTCAATTCCGCCGCTTTTTGGATCAATTGTCCAACTTCAGCCGTGGACTGTAAAATAGAATACTGCGTATGGTTGTGTAAGTGTGCGAATTTTACGCCTGTTAATTTTTCCGTTGATGCCGGCGAAACAGGAGTTTGAATTACTTCTTTTTCCTTTTGTGCTTCGCGTAATTTTGCGCTTTCCGCTTTTAGATTGACATGCTGCAATCCAATGGTCTGAATCTCGGCAGGATTTATTGTCTTATACGATTCAAAATATCCCGGTTCTTGGAGAAGTTCCTCTAACGTGTAATGTTCCTTGCGAATCAACTCCAAAAAACAGCGGGTCGTTGATTCGACATCGGCTGTTGCATTATGTGCCTCATTGAATCCAACGTGGAAAAGAAAATCGTGTAATTCAGTTAAAGTAGGCAACTTAAATTTTCCTCCTCGTCCACCGGGTAATTGACACATTTCCGCAGTGCGCTCTGTACAAGTATCCAAGATGGGAAGAGTAAGTGGCGTTTCTTCACTCGCACGAAAATATTCACAACCCATGACATTGATGTCAAATCGAACATTGTGTCCAACAATGAAATCTGATTTTTCGAGTGCTTTTTTGAATAAGAATAATACATCGCCTAAATCCTCTCCAGCTAAACTTGCTAATTCAGTTGATATACCATGAATTTGCTCGGATTGAAAGGGGATGTTGAATCCATCTGGACGAATTAAAAAGTCCTTTTGTTCAATCAAGGTCCCATCCGACTCATGCAATTGCCATGCGATCTGAACAACACGTGGCCAGTTTGACGTATCCGAAATCGGCGCGTTATAATTTCTTGGTAATCCAGTGGTTTCGGTGTCAAAAATTAGGTACATGTGCTGTGTAAAAAAGGAACTTTAAAGTTAGGGATTTGTCTGTCATTTTTTTGCCATTGTTGAAAACTATTCTTACTCGATTTTCACTACATTTATCTAAAATACATGGATGCGTTGCTTGGTTTTATTTTGTCTTTTATTTTTTCAATTCAGGAGCGTCGCCCAATTCATGGAAGCGGACTATCATTGCCGCAGGGATTCATTGATTTCGCAGACAAAGTATGGCAGCGTTTATGTCACACGTGATCACAATTGTTTTTTATATAGTTGGCTTTGTCCTGAGCCAAAACTCTGGGTGAAAGAACACCGCATTGAAGAGAATTCTCCAGATTTAGCGCATTTCTTGAATCTAAAAAAGTCACTTGACCCATTTCCAAACTACTGGAATAATTTATACGAATTCAATGGGGGATATTATGTTTATGGACCGAGTGATTGGATGGGGAATCGTCCAGATTACATTTCGGATTCTTTTTTAGTTGAAATCGCATCTGACATCAGTTATTTTCGAATCAAAAAGACCGATCTCATTCGTTCTTCTGAACTTTTACTGACGTTGGATTTATATGGCGAGGAGGCCACCCTGCACATTCGACTATTAGCATTTCCCAAAGGAGCATCACTTTGGGATTACACGATAAAAAATGAATCCTGGTCTGAATTAAAAGTTTCCAGTGACTTTGTCCGAAACTACGACATGATCAACAATGATTGTGTGAATCAAAAATGCTTTCAAGAATTTCAGTTTGACACAATCGACATGAGTCGCTTGAAGTTTATGGATTAAATTCCCAATTGTTTTTCCCAATGATCATTAAGAAGTACGACTAATTTCCTAGCCATATTGTTTTGAAAACGTTTGGTGCGAAAACCGCCAATCCAATTAATTCCTCTGATGGCATTTGTCACTAAAATCTCATCTGCTGCAAGTACATTTTGAGGGAGTATAGAACACTCGTACACCTTGATTCCATTCGCCAAAGCAATGTTTATCATTTGCATGCGCATCGTTCCAGCCAAGCACCCTTCCTCTAATCCGGGCGTATACAATACTCCATTGCTCACAATGAAGATATTACAACAAGAAGTTTCTAAAATGTTTCCGCGTTCATTCACCAAAAACACATCATCTAATCCTTTTTCCTGGGCAGAAAGCGCAGCCATTACGTAGGTCAAACCAGATTTTGTTTTGTAATTTGATAAAAAGTTTTTCTCCAACTTTATGTCTTGATAGATGTCTACTTCAAGTCCTTTTGCATTGAGTTCAAAATGATTCACATCGTATGGATACACTTCAATGTAGAAGGTACATTCGTTAGACTCTGGCAAATAGGCGCCGCCTGAAACGCGATCTAATGATAAACGGCAGCGTCCACCTTCAACAATAGAAGAGCGTGCACAAAGTTCTAATATTTTGGACTCAAAAAATTCAGTCGTGTAATACGATGGAGTACGCATTTTAATCACTTTAGCTCCATCCAACATTCGTTTGACATGATTCTCCATGTTTAATGGTTTACCATTAATCAATCGGATGCTTTCAAAAACACCATCACCATATAAATGTCCGCGATTTCCAGGATGGATTGTCGGGGCATCGTTCGATAAAATTGTGCCGTTATTATTTATATAAAGTAAAGCCATAAGTGATTTATTTTACCGATTACAGAAACAAATTTACAAATTGAATTCCTTTGGAAGGATCCAACATTAATACAAATAAAATCCCAAAAATTGCACCGCCAATATGTGCATCATGCGCAATACTGGTGTTGCCTTTTTTTAAAGAATAATATTCAAAAAGTAAATAAAGTGGACCAAAAATATAAGCTGGAATGGGAATCGGAATGAACATTAAAGAGAGTGACAAGGTTGGATTCCAAATAATCACTGCAAATAAAACCGCTGAAACAGCGCCGGAAGCTCCCAAACTCCGATAATTAGGTTGATCTTGATGTTTCAACATGGGTAAAAATGTCGCTGCGATCATTCCAGCAAAATACAACACACAAAAATAGACTATGCCGGCATTTCCATACAGATTCATCCATTCGATGTAGAGGTATTCACCCATGAAGTACAAGGTCATCATGTTGAAAGCTAAATGCGGAAAGTCTGCATGAATAAATGCATGAGAAATGAATCGATGGTATTCGTTTTGGTGTTTAATTCGATAAGGAATAAACAACATGCGTTCTTTTAATTCCAGGTTTTTATCCGCCCAAAGTGAAATGATAACTGTTGCAACAAGAATGATTAATAACATAAATTGGCCTTAAAGGATTTTGGTTTTAGCTATACAACTAGTTACCGAAGTTAATGATATTCCACTTAGTCATGAAAGTATTCGAATTGATTTTGTTACAACTCAAAATGAATTTTCGCACCAAAAATGGAAGACTTGGGGTCAATAACTTATTTAATCCACTTTCAGATTTGAAAATAGTTGGTAATCTTACAATCCTCAGAGTTGATCACTTTCATTTGAATTTAGAAACAGTGGACCCACAACATTGGAATTTATGCGTGATTGTTCCTTAATCAGGCAGAAACATCCTTGGTAAATTCCTAATGGAAAGGCAAATAATCCCTAACTTTGCACAAAAAAAGTTATGATCGTTTCTCCATCTGTATTATCCTGTGATTTTGGCAACATTCAACGCGACACTGAGATGTTGGATCAATCTCAAGCAGATTGGTTACACATTGACGTAATGGATGGTGTATTTGTACCAAATATTTCATTCGGTTTTCCTGTTCTTGAAGCTATTCGAAAACACACAACGAAAACCTTAGATGTACACATCATGATTGAAAATCCGGATGATTTCTTGGAACAATTCAAAAAATCAGGTGCCGATATACTTACTGTTCACTATGAAGCTTGTAGGCATCTACATCGCACAATAGCGCGAATTAAGGAATTAGGTATGAAAGCTGGCGTTGCGTTAAATCCACATACGCCAATTTCTGTTTTGGAAGAAATTGCCACAGACTTAGATTTGGTGTTAATCATGTCTGTAAATCCTGGCTTTGGAGGACAAAAATTCATTCAAAACAGTGTTGAAAAAGTAAAGAAACTTGTTGAATTAAGAAGGGATAAAAATGCTCAATTCATCATCGAAATTGATGGTGGTGTTAACTTAGAAACCGGTAAACAACTAGCTGATGCTGGTGCTGATGCACTTGTTGCAGGGAGTTTTGTTTTTAACTCAACTTCACCTCAAGAAACCATTTCAATGCTAAAATCGCTGTAAGCGTAACAATAAACGGTTCTCAACGTTAACAAACCTTGTATGAAACTCGTTTCACTTTTCCTTTTTTTTATTTTCGGAACGTTGGTGTTTGCTCAAAACGAATTGCAACGTGCGGAAGAAGCATTAAACGAACGTTTACTTGCTCTGCGTAGCGCAAAAACGGATGATGAAATGGACCGTTTAAATAGTATTTTTAAAAAAGAGATGGAATCATTTCTCAAAATGGATGGTTCTTTCGACTATCCATTCACCCTTTTAAAAACAATTGCTGTATTGGATAGCGAAGATGAGCTTGTCCGAATCATTAATTGGAACATTGAATACACGGATTTTTCCTACAGTTATGGAGGTTTTGTTCTGAGAAAAGAAGAAGGAAAAGAAAAAGTTACGGTGACTGAATTAATCGATAAACTTGACCCATATTCTCCTAAACCGGAAGGAATCATTGAAGCTAAAAATTGGTATGGTGCGCTCTATTACAAAATCATACCTTTCGGACATCACGGAAAAACAGAATACTTGTTAGCAGGTTGGGATGGTGGCACAACAGGAAGTAATTTCAAATTACTAGATGTACTAACGTTTTCAGGTAATACACCGAAATTCGGGAGCCCTGTATTTAAATCAAATCGAACAACCCTAAAGAGAGTGGTCTTTGAATATTCCAATCTTTCAAACATGAGTTTGCGCTTTGACCCGAAAAAAAGCCGAATAGTTTTTGACCATTTATCACCTGAATCACCAGCCTTGGAGGGTGTGTACTCATACTATATTCCAGACATGAGTTATGATGCCTACCGCTATGACTTTGATGCTGAAATTTGGGTTTTACAAGAGGATGTCATTATGACCAATCCGGAGGATAAAAATGAAGATAAATCATTTTACTCATTGAATGCCCGAACAGGAAAAGTGGAGAAAAACCGATTAAACGCAAATTGGATTAGTCCACAGGATTCAGATGTTGAATCAAATGGGACGCATGTAGCCAGAACGGATGATCCACAGCAAAATCAAGAATCGGTAGAAGATTTGAACCTACCAAAAGCGCGGCCTTTTAAACGTAGACGTTACCAAAATCCTGAAATGATGACGGATGATCGAAGCAGGAAAAACAAAAAAACCACAAAAGACTAATGCAATTAGGAAGAATTAATCAATTGACGATCAAACGTTTTGCGCCTCCAGGAGCATACCTCATCGACTTACAAGATAACGAAGTACTCTTGCCAAATAAGTACATTTTACCAGAGCACGAGGAAGGCAGTATTGTCGATGTTTTTGTCATGAAAGATTCGGAAAATCGCATTGTTTGCACAACTGAAGTTCCATATATACTTCTTGGTGATTTCCGTTACTTAGAAGTGATCCACGTAAATCCATATGGTGCATTTGTTGATTGGGGATTAGACAAAGACTTACTCGTACCATTCAGTGAACAAATACACCGATTGGAGCAAGAAGAGAAATACTTATTTACATTACGCTACGATTTTGAAACAGATCGCCTGTTTGGAAGTATGAAAGTACGCAAGGTATTAGACGTATGTGAGGACCAAGAAATGGTTGGACAGTCAGTTGATTTATTGATTTGCGAAGAAGGTAAGCTTGGTCGAAATGTTATTGTAAACAACCGTTACGAAGGATTGATTTTCAAGAACCAACAATCTAAAGTTTTGGAACGTGGACAAGAAATGAAAGGTTTTGTGAGCGTCGTACGTCCAGATGGAAAATTAGACATTCGTTTAGAACCGATCACTTTTGAAAAATACGATGAAGCTTCTCAATTTATCTTGGATGAATTAACAAAAGTAAAAGTTCTTCCATTGAGTGACCGGTCATCACCTGAGGAAATCAGAGAACAATTAGGCATGAGTAAAAAAACGTTCAAACAAGCCATTGGAAAATTATACCGATGGAAAAAAATCATCATCAAGGATGATTGCATTGAACTAAACGGCTAATTAAACGCCCAATCTTCCTAGAATACTGCCCTCCTCTTTACGCGGCCCTACTCCGTAAGACAAAATACGAGAAGCCAATCGGGAGATCGGCAGAGTTTGTAACCATACTTCTCCAGGACCTTTTAACGTTGCGAAGAACATTCCTTCACCACCAAATAAGGTATTTTTAACACCACCAACGAATTGAATGTCGTAATCAATTTCTTGCGTATAGGCAACTATGCAACCCGTATCCACGCGCAGAACTTCACCCGGCTTTAATGTTTTTTTCATTACATGTCCACCAGCGTGACAAAATGCCATTCCATCGCCTTCTAATTTTTGCATAATAAATCCTTCTCCACCAAATAGCCCTGTTCCTAATTTCTTTTGGAATTCAATGCCAATCGCTACACCTTTGGCAGCACATAAGAACGCATCTTTTTGACAAATGATTTTTCCATTGTATTGGGAGAGATCCAATGGAATGATTTTCCCGGGATAAGGTGATGCAAACGCCACTTTCGCTTTACCAAAACCTTCATGGGTAAAAGCTGTCATAAATAAACTCTCACCGGTGAGTAGACGTTTTCCCGCATTAAACAGTTTACCCATTAGTCCATTTTGATGTTCAGAACCATCTCCGAAAATTGTATCCATTCTAATTCCATCATCCATGTACATAAATGCTCCTGCCTCTGCAACGGCCGTTTCTTGAGGGTCAAGTTCAATTTCAACATATTGCATTTCCTCACCATGGATGTAAAAGTCAATTTCGTGATTCGTTCTCATCGTCGTTTTTTTTATCAAAAGTAACGGAAATGAACAAAGAAAAATGAAATCAAAAAAATGTTTTGCGGATAATAATAATGTTTACTTTTATGGTAACAGGGACAGCAAGCGTATGGAAGACTTTCATGAACAACAAGGTGCACTAGATAGGGAATTAGAGCGATTCATGGAATTACTCAATCAATTATTACCTAAATACCACTCCCTATTAAAGAAAGACACACTGGATCAACAGGAACTTATTCGCTTAGGTGAAATCGAAACCTATCTATTAAGTGTAAATTCCAAAATAATGAAAATCAAGGGTGAACTCGAACAAAATTTATTCGGGAAATCTTTAGACACCTATTATAAACTAAAAAATCAAGCGATTGAGGGGAATCCACAATCGCGCTTAAAAATGGAAAAAATGCGTGACGCCTTCTCTGAAGCGTTACAAGCTGGTGACATCATCAATTTGAACTAGTTCAATTAATGACTCGTTTTTCCATCAAACTTTTCTATTTTTGCACCGATGAACACATCTGAACGAATTGCCGTTATTGGCGGGGGTAGTTGGGCAACAGCCATAGTAAAATTGCTGTGTAACACACAAGAAAAAGTAAACTGGTGGATGAGAAGCGAAGAATCCGTGACTCATATTTTGAACCATAAACACAATCCAAAATATTTACAATCAGTTGAATTAAATTTGTCCAGACTGAATGTTTCAACCAATTTAACAGATATTATTGAATCATCTGATGTTGTCATTATCGCAACGCCATCTGCTTTTTTAACAGAGACATTCGCTAACATTTCAATTGATTTATTTCATGACAAGGTGGTTTTCTCCGCTGTAAAAGGAATTATTCCAGAATTTAATGCCATTCCAGCTCGTTTTATTCATAAAACTCTTGGGACACCATATGAAAAAATTGGCATCATTTGCGGACCATGTCATGCAGAGGAAGTTGCTTTAGAACGATTATCTTACCTAACCATTGCGTGTAGTGACCAAGACATTGCTGCTCATATGGCCACCGCATTGAAGTGTCGTTACATTAAAACAACACTTTCCGATGACTTATTTGGGACAGAGATTTCTGCCGTTCTAAAAAACGTATATGCGCTTGCAGCAGGTATTTGTCATGGAATTGGATACGGAGATAACTTTCAAGCTGTACTTATATCAAATGCCATTCAGGAAATAGAACGATTTATTGATGTGGTTAGTCCGGTGCATAGAGATACGAAGTCCAGCGCATATTTAGGAGATTTACTCGTAACCGCTTATTCCAATTTCTCACGCAATAGAACATTCGGATTCATGATTGGAAAAGGTTATTCTGTTAAATCGGCACAGTTAGAAATGAACATGATTGCCGAAGGATATTATGCAACGAATAGTTTAACTGAAATCAATAAGAAATTTGAGGTGGATATGCCAATTTTAAACGCGGTTTACCGCATATTATATGGCGGTGTTTCACCTGTTATAGAAATGAATTTACTTGCTGAAAAATTATCTTAAAACCAGACCCAATGCTAGTTTTTAAATTTGGAGGTGCATCCGTTAAAGATGCTGATGCTATTCGAAATGTCGCCTCTATTCTTTCCCTATACCCTGGAATTAAACTGACAGTAGTTGTTTCTGCCATGGGCAAATCAACCAATAAACTGGAAGAAATAGTGGATGCATTGGAAAGTAAAAACCATAAGCTATTTGTTGGACTAGTAGATGAATTAGAAGCCTTTCACATGGACATCATGGCAGCATTATTTCCAGAAAGACATTTCAAAATATATCAAACGATTGAAGAATTGTTTGAAACACTAAGAACACGTTTCGAAGCTGTTTTCTCCGACAATAAAAGTTTTGAGTACGATCAAATTGTTTCATTGGGAGAAGTGTTATCCTCACAAATTGTCAGTGCTTATTTAATTGAACAAGATTTCTCCGTTCAATGGATGGATGCTAGGAAGTTGATCCGAACGGACCACACCTACCAAGAAGGAAAAGTAGATTGGAAGAAAACGGAACAACTTGTTCAAGAACGAATGTTAGTGGCATTTCATGATTCTGACATCTTATTGACACAAGGTTTCATGGGACATACTTCTGAGGGATTCACAACGACATTAGGACGTGAAGGATCAGATTATACGGCAGGTATTCTTGCTTATTGTGGGCAAGCCGAAAGCGTAACGATTTGGAAAGATGTTCCAGGTATGCTAAACGCTGATCCCAAATACTTTTCGAACACAAAAAAACTAGAGGCAATTTCGTTTAAAGAAGCCATTGAACTTTCCTATTACGGTGCCAGCGTGATTCATCCGAAAACCATTCAACCTTTGCAAAATAGGAATATTCCATTATTTGTAAAATCCTTCATCGATCCGAAGGCAGCTGGAACCGTTATTCAGTCTTCATCAAGTAAAGATCATTTGATTCCTTCGTATATTTTCAAATTTGACCAAGTATTATTTTCCTTCACTCCAAAAGATTTTTCATTTATCGTAGAAGAAAACTTAAGTGTCATTTTCGGGAAATTATCTGACATGAATGTTAAAATTAACCTCATGCAAAATTCAGCTTTGAGTTTCTCTATTTTAACGGATCAGAAAAAAATGAAAAAAGATGAATTACTTTCATTATTTCAAGAGGACTACGAGGTGAAGTACAACGAAGACTTAAGCCTGGTAACAATTCGCCATTACGACGAACAAACCATCGAGCAAGTCACGGTTGGAAAAGAAATCATCCTACAACAACGAACACGACACACTGCGCGTTTTGTGTTAAAATAAGTAGTAAATACCTTAAAAGAGGTATTCCTATTTTTCTAAAATGAACGTAATTTTGTATCATGATGAATACACTGAATCATGTTGGATTGCGTCAAGTAGTAGAAATTGTCTCTGTTGACCACTCACCGATTTCTTCTAAGTTAACAGAAATGGGCTTGGTTTCAGGGCAGCTTATCACGACGTTATTCCGTGCTCCATTTGGCGATCCGATCGCGATTGAACTGAATGGAACGGTTCTTTCCCTGCGATTAGAGGAAGCGCAATTTATTGAAGTAAAAGCGTAATGCTTTGATTCAAAATTAATAAGTTTGCAAACCATGAAAATCGCGTTACTCGGCAACCCAAATACAGGCAAAAGCTCCGTATTTAATCTCTTGACAGGTTTGCGTCAACAGGTGGGTAATTTCCCGGGTGTAACCGTTGATAAACGAAGTGGATTTATCCAACTAGATCAAGTTCAACATGAACTCATTGATTTTCCAGGAACATATAGCATATATCCTCGATCCAAAGAAGAAACAGTCGTTTTTGACGTTCTATCTAACCCCGAACATTCTCAACACCCTGATCACATAATCTTTGTTGTCGATGCTAGTAACTTGCAACGAAATTTATTATTCTTCACACAAGTTTATGATTTAGGAATTCCATGCGTTTTGGTTTTAAATATGTGGGACCTTGCTCAAAAAAAAGGCATTTCCATTTCCATAGAGGAATTAGGTGAACTTTTTCCAGGAGTGCCAATCGTTCAATCAAATGCGCGCATTGGACTCGGTAAGGATCGAATTCTCACAGCGATTAAATCCATCGAAGAAAAAGAATTGTCATTTAAACCATTTTTCAATTCAGGTCAACTATGTGATGTCGACGATGTCAAATGTCAGAAGTTAGAGGCAGAGCAACGCCTGCAAAAAATAAAAAGTGCATTAAGTAAAGTCGTTCAAACAAACTTATCACAAGGAGAAAATATCTCCCGAAAAATTGATCGAATTTTAATTCACCCCGTTTTTGGATACCTGATTTTTGCGTTTGTTTTAATGGTGATTTTCCAGTTCATATTTTCGTTTGCAAATGCACCGATGAATTGGATTGACATCCTATTTTCACACTTTTCTACTTGGAGCAGTGAAGTTATTCCGGAAGGAATGGTCAGTGATTTGATTTCGCAGGGTATTATTCCAGGAATCGGTGGAGTAGTTGTATTTGTGCCACAAATTGCCATGCTGTTCTTTTTCATATCTGTTTTAGAAGAAAGTGGGTATTTATCACGCGTTGTGTTTATCATGGATAGGCTTATGCGTCCGTTTGGTTTAAATGGAAAAAGTGTTGTGCCATTAATGTCTAGTGTGGCATGTGCGATACCTGGAATCATGGCGACACGTACTATTTCGAATTGGAAAGAACGGCTTATTACGATTTTAGTAGCGCCATTTATGAGTTGTAGTGCGCGTATCCCCGTTTATACCTTGCTCATATCACTAGTCATACCAAAGTCCTATATATTTGGATTTATCAACCTTCAAGGTATCGTACTTTTTGGTTTATATAGTTTGGGAATTGTGTTTGCTTTATTGGTTTCATTCTTATTGAAGTTGATGATTAAGCAAAAAGAAAAAGGATTCCTACTTTTAGAATTACCCGATTATAAGAATCCACGTTGGGGAAATGTGTTCATCAATGTACTTGAAAAAGTAAAGATATTTATTCTCGATGCTGGTAAAATCATTTTAGCAATATCCATTATTCTATGG
This sequence comes from Crocinitomicaceae bacterium, assembly GCA_044240055.1. Classification (GTDB taxonomy): domain Bacteria; phylum Bacteroidota; class Bacteroidia; order Flavobacteriales_D; family Crocinitomicaceae; genus UBA952. The sequence goes on from JBIIAG010000012.1 coordinate 48,542, forward strand.
TTTCTTGCGAGTTTTGGGCCAGATATGAATGGAGCAGCACACGGACTAAGTAAAACGCGCGCTTATCAGTCCATGACGGAAAAGGAACAAACGATCGCCATGGACGCTTGTAAATTATCCAATTCATACATAGGCATTCTAGGTAAAGGAATGGAACCGATCATTGCTCCATTAGGTTATGACTGGAAAATTGGCATTTCTTTGATTACATCTTTTGCTGCGAGAGAAGTTTTTGTTGGTTCCTTGGCAACAATATATGCGGTACAAGATGATAGCGAAGAACAAGCCTTGTTAATTGACCGCATGCGAGACGAAGTAAAGGCTGATGGAACGCCAGTTTTCACTTTGGCTAGTGGGGTTTCATTAATGGTTTTCTATGTTTTTGCCATGCAATGTATGGCAACATTAGCCGTTGTTAAAAGGGAAACAAATTCTTGGAAGTGGCCAATTATTCAATTGTTTTTTATGGGTGCCCTAGCCTACTTGGCTGCGTGGTTAACTTTTGTGATTCTTTCATAGTTCACAGATAAACCTTACATTCGTTCAGATATGCAACTATTGATTATTATTCTTGCACTTGGACTTTCCCTTTTTTATTTGGGAAGAAGGATTTGGAAACAATTCTCCAAAAAGAACTCCTCATGTGAAGGTTGTGCTTTGCATCAAACATTGACAAAAGAGTAATCAGCTTATGGCCAACGTTCAACTTTATAAGTACAATGCTACTTTTTATTCTGTAAAACAAGAAACAGCTACTTATTTCGCCAACGAATTTTTAGAGACGGAAATCGATCCAGATCACGTGGCGTGGTTAAACTTTCATGGTATTGAGGATGCTCGATCAATCGAACAATTGTGTCAGAAACTAGGAATTGACAAATTATCCATCGAAAACATTCACCACCAAGTTCGACGACCTAAAATTGAAGAATATAGTAAGTATATGTCCTTCTATGTAATGTCAGCATTGCCAAAGGAAGTAGAAAATCCCTATTTACATCAAGATCAAATTTCTTTTCTAATGGGAGAAAATTACTTGATTTCCTTTCAGGACAAACCATCTGATCACTTTACGGATGTTAGAAACCGCATTGAAAAAGACCGAGGGAAAATCAGGAAAAAAGGCAGTGATTTTTTAATGTTTCGCATGTTGGAAGCGATTATCGATAATTACTTTGAAGTCTTGGAAGACATTTCGATTCAAATAGAATCAATCGATGCTAAGCTTCATATTGTTCAGGATAAATCGATTCTAACCAGCATCGAATTAGAAAAACGCAAGCTCATAGAATTGCGTAAAATCGCTCAACCAATGCGAGATATCACTAACCAACTTGAAAATAGTGAGAGTCCATTTATACAACGAAGCAACCTTCATTATTTCCGAAGTTTACGATCCTCCTGCTTGAGTGTTTTGGAAGAAATTGATGCGAACAAACAAATTTTAGAAGGAATGGCAAATCTATATTACGCCGCACAAGGACAACGAATGAATGAAATCATGCGGGTGTTGACGGTGGTTAGTGCCATTTTCATCCCGTTAACATTTATTGTTGGTGTCTACGGAATGAATTTCGAACATATGCCTGAATTGAAATATCCACATGGGTACTATACAGTTATTGGGGTTATGATTGCAATTGGCGTTGGATTATTAGCCTACTTTCGAAAAAAAGGATGGTTAAAAAAATAGAAATGCACGCCATATCTGGACTACCTACGCCTAAACTAAAATCTGTTAACATTTAGTTAAATAAAAATTTAACAGGAGAATCGTCCGTAATTTTGATTCATAAAATTAACGACTATGAAAAATTTATTTTTATCCCTTGGGATTATGTTCATCGCAGTATTAGGAATGAACACAGTAAATGCACAAATTGAAAAAGGTGCTAAAATAGAATTCAGTAAAGAAACGCATGACTACGGTAATATCAAATACGGTGGTGAGCCATATTGTAATTTTGAGTTCAAAAACACAGGAGATGAGCCTTTAATCATTTCAAATGCAAAAGGATCATGTGGTTGTACGGTTCCTGAATGGCCGAAAGAACCAATCGCACCAGGAGCAAAAGGAGTGATTCGTGTGAAATACGATACTAACCGTCCAGGTCCAATCAATAAAAATGTAACGATTACTTCTAACGCTATTAACGAGCCAAACAAAGTAATTCGTATTAAAGGTGAAGTTGGTCCAGCTCCAGAAGTTGGAACACCAGTGAATAACTCAGGTGCACCGACAAACAACTAAGAAATTTCTCTTATCAAAAGAAAAGCCGATCAATTGATCGGCTTTTTTTATGTCTACTATTTTCTGTTAAGTACGACTCTTTAGATTTCATTAAAACTTGCGACCGTTTTTTTCCATTCTCCCGTAGTACCTGGTCGTACCAATTGAATTGTTTGATAACCGACAACATCTGCTGCCGTTAATTCTTCCTTGATGTCCGATAAAAACAGAATTTGATTCGGTTCAAGATCTAAAATTTCTGCAATAGCTTTATAGGTTGTTTCTTCACGTTTCAGACCGGTTTTCGTATCAAAGTAATTCGATAAGTGTTTGCTTAAGTCACCGTAGCAACTGAATTCAAATAATAATTTCTGTGCGTGAATTGAACCAGATGAAAAGATTCCAATTTTCAATCCATTTGTTCTCCATTTGTTAAAACATGTAGGAACATCATCATACACATGACCTTTGATGTCACCATCTTCATATGCTTTTTTCCAAACAAAGCCTTGTAGTGTTTTTAACGGTGTTACTTTTCTGTCTTCACGACTCCATTGGTCGAGGTAAGCAATTACCTCCTCTGTTGTTGTAATGCTCTTTCCTTCCTCCTCTTTGACTAGTTTGATCACTTGAGAAAAAGATTCCTTTACCTCACTTACTTGAGCCATTTTAGGCAACTCTTGAATGTGTTCTCTAAAATATGGGAACAATTCATCTACTACAAAAGATATCGAGGTCGTTGTTCCTTCAATATCACACAGAATATACTTTATTTGATTATCCACGATTTGGAATGTTAAACGCTAAAAATTCATTTTCTTTTCCTGAATTGGTATATTCAGGGACCCAACCGGACATGTCGATAAAAATACGGATGGCTTTTACAAAAGGGTCTATTTCGCCAGCATCGAACCAATGTTTCGTTCCTGCAGGAACAGAAATCAAATCACCTCGTTCACACAATAAGTTAAATACATCCTCATTTTCAAGGTGAAACCAGAATAGCCCTTGTCCATCAACAAAAAACCTAATTTCATCTTCAGAATGTGTATGCTCTGCAAGAAATTTCGCTCGAATTGCAGGGTAATTTTCAGTAGAGGAATTGATTGAAATGACATCTGCCGTTTGGTACCCACCACTTTTCATAAATGGATCAAGATCCGTTGCGTATGCTGCTAGAATTTCTTCTGTGCTCGCTGCATTATCAAAAAGAACATCACAAAACCATTGGTCAAAGAAAATTCCTCGTTGATTCATGAAAGCCCTTATTTCTTGAGGGTCGTTTAGTTGAACTTGTTGATTTGGTATAGATAAAATTGCCATCAGATTCGTTCTAATTCACATTCACAAAGATAATCCAAGGTTTCTAAATGTCGCTTGGCTGCGAAAAGATTTTCACCCCAAGCGTATGTTCCATGTTGACGAATTATGAAACAATGTTGTTTGATTTCCGACGATCTTTGCGGAAGAACTTGTTCAAAATAACTCATTTCCTGTGCGTTTTCAAAAATGGGTATTTGAAGTGCACAATCATGCGTACTTACCCCCGAAAATCCTTTCTGTACTTCATACTTTTCAACCGGAAAAAATTGATTATGCTTCGTTGAAATCAGTACTGGTTTTTTTGAATGACTGTGCAAAATGACATTCGCTTCGGGAAATAACCGATAAATAAGGACATGGATCATCGTTTCATCCGATGGTTTCGTACCAATATATGGTGCTTGCACACATCCATTTTCATCAATGGCAATAAAATCTTCTGCTTGAAAAGTAGCTTTATCTACTCCTGAACGAGAAACCCAAATTTGATCATTCTCCTTGAACGAATAATTAGTTGAAGTAGCGGGAGACCATCCTTTCAAATGATATGCTCGAATTGTTTCAGCTAGTTTAACTTTCATTTTTAATGACATATAAACGAAGAAAAACGCACCAATGATGCGTTTTTCTTCGTTAGTTGTTACTTATATTAGTTCGCTAACATTTCCTTTACCAAGGTAGCAATTAATTTTCCATCAGCTTTTCCAGCTAATTTACCACTAAGGACACCCATTACTTTCCCCATATCTTGTGGACCCTGAGCACCCACAGATTGAATGGCAGCTTTCACTTCTTCCTTCACTTCTTCCTCGCTCATCATTTTCGGTAGGTATGCCTCAATAATTTTAGCTTGAAACAATTCATCATCCGCTAGATCTTGGCGGTTTTGCGTCATGTACAATTCATAGGTTTCCATGCGTTGCTTGTGCAACTTCATGCAAATTTTAATACCTACTTCATCACTCACATCACCGTTACCTGAAGTTGCTTCTAGTAAAAGTTTGGATTTAATATCTCTCAAAGCAGCTAACTTTTCTTTTTCTCTAGCTAGCATTGCTTTTTTGATGTCTTCGTTAATTAATTCAGTAAATCCCATTAGTCTACGTTATCGTGTAAGAAATTATTGCTTGTTCTCAATCCAACTCTTCCATCTTCATCTTGCGACAATCCGAAACGCGAGAAACGCTCTTCAGTACTTGGTGTTGAATGATGAATACTGATATTTCTACGAACAAAAGCCGGTTCATTTTCAAATTCTACGATACCTTCAGCTTTTTTCAATTTAGCTGTATATTCTTGAATGCGAGAAACACGTTCCTGTGCTTTTCTTTGCTGCTCTTCAGGAGAAAGAATGCGTTGAACAGGTTCGATGCTCATTCGTTGTTCAGCATCGTCTTCCAACATGTGGCGAACAATAGTTTCCGATTCATTTACATGAGAAACTGATTGAATAGGAGCTTGATAAACGATCTCTTCTTCTTGCGAGAAAGAGGAATTGTCCATACTTGAACTCGCATCGATTACATCCCATGTAAATGCATTTTCATTTTCTTCAAACGTTGAATCTGATGCTTCCACATCTAAAGCCGGCATATCAGCAACAGAATTAGACGTTTCTTCAAAACGGTAACTAATAGATTCGTTAACGATTGGCTCTTCTAATTCATATCGAGTAGGCTCAACAATCGGAGCTTCCACAACATTCACAGGTGCAACAACTGGTGATGCAACAATGTCTTCTGCTTTTAAGAAAGGCTCCTGAATTATTTCACTTTGGATCGTTGTGTGTTGAACTGGAGATTCTAGCGGACTAACAATCTCTTTTCTTTGATCTTCCTCCAGCGCGACGATCTTGCGCTCTGGAGCTCTCTCAAAACCCGTAATCGGAGATGAAGAGAATCCGGTTGCAATTAATGTGATGCTTAGTTTATCACCTAAAGTAGCATCAAAGCCGTGACCCCAAATGACATCCGCTGTTGCTCCGGCTGCATCTTGAATGTAATCAGTGATTTCAGTAATTTCATCCATCATTACTTCTTGATCGCCGTAAGTGATGTTCAATAATACATAACTAGCACCATTGATATCGTTGTCGTTCAATAATGGAGAAGTCAATGCTTCTTTCACAGCCACAATTGCACGGTCTTCACCTGCTGCAACTGCACTACCCATAATTGCTTGACCACTATTGCGTAAAACTGTATTTACATCATTGAAGTCCACATTGATTGTTCCAGTTACCGAAATCACTTCTGCAATTCCTTTCGCTGCAACAGTTAACACATTATCGGCATGAGAAAACGCACTTGAAAGCGACATGTTTTTACCAAATTCACGTAAACGCTCATTGTTAATGATAAGCAATGTGTCCACATTTTGACGCATTTTATCTAATCCTTCTTCTGCTTGCTGACGACGTTTTCTACCTTCGAAATTAAACGGAACAGTAACGATACCAACCGTCAAAATACCAAGGTCTTTTGCTACTTGTGCAATTACAGGTGCCGCACCTGTTCCGGTACCACCACCCATTCCTGCTGTGACGAACACCATTTTCGTATTTTTCGAAAGGATTTCACGAATTTCTTCGATGTTTTCAATTGCTGCATTCATTCCCATTTCAGGAATCATACCAGCACCTCTTCCTTCAGTCAAGTTTGGACCTAACTGAATTTTGTGTGGTACAGGAGAAATATCCAATGCTTGGCGGTCTGTATTACATACAATAAAATCAACCCCAACAATTCCTTGCAAGAACATGTGATTTACCGCATTTGATCCACCGCCACCAACACCAATAACTTTGATAATTGAGTTTGCGTTGCTCTCTGCTGCTGCTCCCATTTTAGGTAAGTCAAATTCCATATCCATTATTTTTTTCTATTAATCTTTATCATCAAAAAAATCACCTACTGATTGTCTAATCTTATCAAAAAACCCACCATCTCTTTTCGGATTTGAATGTGTAATTGCTTTTGGTTTGCCAACTGGCACTTCCTCTGTTTTTTGGATAAAATCCAAACCAGATTTCTCTGCCGCTTCAAATCCTTTTAAAACCAATCCAATACCTGTTGAGAACATTGGACTTGCTAATTTCTCTAAATCGTTTGTGTTTGCCAGGTGCTCAGTAGGATATCCAATTCGCGTATCCATTCCCGTCATGTATTCAAACAACTGAGTTAAGTGTTTCAATTGAGCACCACCGCCTGTTACAACGATTCCACCGATTATTTTTTTGGAATAACCAGAATTTTTAATTTCAAAGTTTACCAATTCGATGATTTCTTCCATTCGTGCTTGAATGATACTTGCCAAATTCTTAAGCGTAATTTCTTTTGGATCGCGCCCACGTAGGCCTGGTATACAAACCACTTCGTTTTCCTTACTTTCAGAAGCCAATGCGCTACCAAATCTCACTTTCAACGATTCAGCATGACGTTGCATGATGCGACATCCTTCTTTAATATCCTCTGTAATCACGTTTCCACCAAATGGAATAACCGCAGTATGTCGAATTAATCCATCCTGGAAAATCGCAACATCGGTAGTTCCACCACCGATATCTACTAAAACAACTCCTGCTTCTTTCTCTTCATCACTTAACACTGCTTCAGCCGATGCAATTGGTTCCAAGATAATTTCTTTTACGTTTAGTCCAGCGCGATCAACGCAACGTTTGATATTCTTTACATTATTCACTTGTCCAGTAATAATGTGGAAATTTGCTTCCAAACGAACGCCACCCATTCCGATAGGATCTTTTATCTCTGGTTCATTATCGACAATGTATTCTTGAGGAATAACTGTTATAATTTCTTCTCCTGGCGTCATGACCAATTGGTACATGTCGTCAACAAATGCATCAATATCGTTTTGAGTAATTTCACCTTGCGCATCTCGACGCGTGTACATTCCTCTGTGTTGCATACTACTGATGTGTTGACCAGCAATACCAACATTCACATTTTTAACGATTAAATCACCTTCTACTGAAGCTTGCGTCAATTCAACTGCTGAATTGATGGATTGAACAGTGCGTTCGATGTTTGAAACCACACCACGCATAACACCGAGGGATTCACTTTTACCCAAGGCAACGATTTCAATTTTATTATGTTCGTTTTTGCGACCAACAAAACAAGCAATCTTTGTTGTCCCGATATCGAGTCCAACGACAATTTTGCTGCGCTTTACTTCGCTAGTTGGCTCTTTTTCTACAAACGATTTGTCCTTCATACTTTACACTTATTTCGCTATACTTATTCCAACCTTCGTAAGGCATGGCTTCTTTGTAAAATTCCAAAATACGTTCAAATTTATCTTTCACATCTTCATCCGAATTGGCTGTTCCGAGATTGATTTTTTGATCGCCTACAATAGGAATTAGTACAAAATCACCGTTCTTTTCGCGGTAAACTTGACCAATCATTTTATGCAATATTGGATCATTACAAACATAATTTGAAATTCGATAGATATCATCTAAATTTCGAATACTTTTCAAGGAATCGTTGTTAATAATTTTAATGAGTGAATTCGGGGAAAAACGATCGCTAATTGCACCAGAGAAAACGAGGACGCGTGCGGTGTGAAGACTCGATCGATTCATCAAATATCCATCCTCGTCAAGGTAAAAACTTTGTCCAAATTTATTAAAGACGCGAGCGATTGGTTTGCGCAGTTCAAGTTGTATATCCCACTGATTTCCAATTGGTTTAAATACATCTACTTTTTTAACTTCCGGCATAAGGGAGATCATGTATTCAATTTTTCGAATATTTAAGCTCCCTACTTGTTGATTTTCTTGAATGAGGCGATGAAGTTCTAATCGATCCACAAGCTCCTCTTCGGTGAGAAAAACATCACCATCACCATCAACGTGAATGGAAATTTTTGGGTTTTCATATTTTTTTTCGGATTCTTGCTTGCTAGCAAAAACCAAAATGATGATGACACAAGACATGGCAACAATCCACAAACTAATTTTCATCCATTTTTTCATGTCAATCAGCAAGATTTATTGTTAACACTTCTTTCAGGGTGGGCACAATTCGATCAATATCACCGGCTCCAATTGTCAGTAAAATTCCGTCGGAATAGTTACTTAAATACCCGAGGACCTCACTCGGTCTTTTTATTGATTTATGCTCGTTTTTGCACATCGAAAGCAACCATTCGCTTGAAACTCCTTGAATCGGCTCTTCACGTGCTGGATAAATCGGTAAAAGAATTAATTCATCTAATTCGGATAACTCCTTCGCAAAATCGTTCACAAAATCTTTTGTTCTCGAAAAAAGATGCGGTTGAAAAATTCCTGTTATTTTCTTTTTCGGATACAATTGACGTATCGAAGAAATCAAGGCATTTATTTCCTGTGGATGATGTGCATAATCATCGATATATACTAGTTTTTCGGTACGTATAATGTATTCAAACCTACGTTTTACACCAAGGAAATTTTTAAGTCCTGAGCGAATCTGGCTTTCATCCATTCCCAATTCATGTAGCAAACCTAAACAAGCTAAAGCATTTTCAGCATTATGTATTCCCGGCAAGCCAAATTCAACGTTGCGCCACCACACATTTTTCAAACGAACATCACCACAAAGGAATCCTTCAATCCATTGAATATTAAAAACCGAAAAATCTGCAGTTTCTGATTCAATGGCATAGGAGAAGGACGTTCCTAACGTAGGTAAATTCAATCCTTCTTTTTGCAAACAAATACCTTTCGGATCTAATTTCATGGCGAATTGACGAAATCCTTCTTTGAATTGTTCAGGTGTTCCATAAATATCCAAATGATCTGGATCTGACGAAGTAATGATGGATGCAAATGGAGATAAATGTAAAAAAGAGCGATCAAATTCATCGGCCTCAATTACAGTATATTCACTATCCTTGCTTAAAACTAAATTGGACTGAAAATTAGTCGCTATACCACCTAAAAAAGCGTTACACTTCCAAGTAGATTGATCCAAAATAAACGCGAGCATACTGCTTGTCGTTGTTTTTCCATGTGTACCTGCAACACACAATCCCTTAGATTGCCGTGTCAACATCCCGAGTACTTCTGCACGCTTCAACAGGGTAAATCCACCATTTTTAAAAAAGGTCAATTCTTCCAACTGTTTAATTGCTGGTGTATAAACAATAAGTGTGTTCTGTTTGTCCTTAAACGATTCAGGGATTTCTTCTCCCAAATCATCAAAATGTATCCTGCAACCCTCTAGCTCTAACTGTTTTATTAACGGAGATGGCGTTTTATCGTACCCACCAACATTCAATCCATTTTGATTAAAATAGCGTGCTAATGCAGACATACCAATGCCACCGATACCGATGAAATACACATTTTTATATTGGATAAACTGCTGCATTTTATTAGATAATTGATTCACATGCATCAACAATTTCGCTGCATGCATTTGGTTTTGCTAAACGTAAGATTGATTTTCTTAATTGCTCACAACGCAATGGATTTTCAAGTAATTCAATGGCGCCTGGAATCAATGTTTCTTTGGCTTGGTCGTCACGAATGATTAATGCGGCATCCTCTCGAACAAGTGCCATTGCATTTTTCGTTTGGTGATCTTCAGCCACATTGGGAGATGGGACCAAAATACAAGGTTTTCCGATTAACGTTAGTTCTGAAACAGATAATGCTCCTGCACGTGAAATAATCACATCCGCCGCTGCATATGCTAAATCCATGCGTTGAATGAATGCATAAACTTGAATGTTCTCGCGCCAGGAGTCTTCATAACGTGCTTCAATCTGGGGAAGGTAATTTTTCCCGCATTGCCAAATTAGTTGAACATTCGATGACTGAATTAAGGATATTTGCTGCAACACACTTTCATTGAGTGTACGCGCTCCTAGGCTTCCACCGATAATTAAGATTGTTTTCTTTGTTGAACTTAAGTGAAAAAATGATTGTGCCTCACCTAATAATTCCGCATGTTTCGACACCAAATTTCGTACTGGATTTCCAGTTTGGATAATTTTCGAAATGGGAAAAAATTGTTCCATTCCAGCGTAAGCAGTACAAATTTTTGCTGCTTTTTTAGCTAATAATTTATTTGTTTTTCCCGGAAATGAATTTTGTTCTTGAATAAGTGTTGGTATACCCAACAAATTAGCCATTTGTAAAGTAGGGCCACTTGCGTAACCACCAACTCCAATCACTAATTCAGGATTAAATTTTTTCACGATTGTTCGAGCTTGCCACAAACTTTTGAGAATCTTGAATGGTAAAATTACATTTGAGAATGTCAATTTTCGTTGAAATCCAGCAATTGGTAAACCAACGATTTCGTATCCCGCCTGTGGAACTTTTTCCATTTCCATTTTCCCAATTGCACCAACAAAAAGTATGGATACAGATGGATTTCTTCGTTTGATTTCATCCGCAATAGCAACTGCAGGAAAGATATGTCCTCCTGTTCCACCACCCGAAATAATTACCCGTTGAATGCTCATTATATGTTTTAATTTATGCTTGCTCGAAGGAAGCTTCGTCTTTATCTTTTTCTAAATCCTTTGCAAATGCTTGAATCACTCCAATAGAAACACACGCCATAATTAATGCGGAACCACCCATTGCTAGAAAAGGCATGTTTTGTCCGGTCACTGGAAAAACACCTGTACAAACCAACATATTAATACTTGCCTGTGTCAACAAATGAATTCCAATTCCAAGCGAAACATATGATTGAAAAAGATCTGTTGTTTTCAAAGCGATTTTTATAATTCTGAACAAAAGAATCATGTACAAAAGCGCTAAAAAAACGGCCATTAAAAATCCAAATTCTTCTACAAAAGTGGCGTAATAGAAATCGGCATAAGCCTCTGGAAGGTATTCTTTTAATTTCCCATCACCAACTCCTTGTCCAAAGAAGGAACCAACATGGATTGCCAATTGTGCATTTTTTGCCTGTGCATTGGCTTGGGCGGTTTTAATATCTTGAGAATCGCTTTCCATGCGATTTGTTAGGCGATTTTTCCATGTGTCAAAACGTGGCAAAAGTCCTACCTCCGGAAAAGTAACGTGAAAAACAACCGCGAGTGTTGCTAAGGATATTCCAATACCGCCCATTGCGAATAATTTACCCCAAGGAACACGTCCGATGTACAACATGGCCATACTCAACATAAACAACATGGCTGCCGTTGAAAAATTATCCTTCACAATAAGTAAACAAATCACTCCAATTGGGATCATTAATGGAAGAATTCCTTCTTTCCAACTTGCTAATTTATCCTTCTTTTTTACTAGAATTCGACTGATATATATAATCAAAGCCAATTTTGCAAAATCCGAAGATTGAAACGTCAATTTCACAAAAGGAATCCGAATCCAACGTCCGGCACCATTTACTTCTGTACCAAAAAACAAGGTAAATAGCAATAAAGCAATGGCGACATAGTAGGAGAATTTTGCTAGTTGACTAATGTATTTTGAGTTTACACGGTGAATGGCAAACATAGATGCGAAGCCAATGACCACATACATTAAATGTTTCAAAAGGTATTGAAATGGAGATCCGCCATCAATTTTAACCAAAATTGGCACAAAACTATAAACCGTTACAAGTGAAAAAGACATCATTAGGATGGTGATTATCCAAATGACAGGATCGCCTTTTAAGTATTTTAAATATTCTCTCATATCAATTGTACCAAATTGAGGTAAGCAGCTATTTTGAGTGATACGTACTCACTATCGTTTTCCGTACATGTAAAGAGCAATGTACCTGGTGATTTCAGCTCTGTTATCAATCCATTTAACACATCTTGGATATCATCAAACTCGTTTTCCAACATAAAACCAGTCCGATTCTCTCCATAAGAAAAGATGCTTTGAAATTTCCGTGAAAAAAGTGGATTGGAACTTAATACCGCTTCAATTTCTGCAGGATTACCAACCCAAATGATTTCAGTAGGGATGGATTCGATGAAATTCACCAACGCATTTTGAGCGGGCTGCATCCATGTAAACACATCAATTCCCTTCAACTTACCATGCGCACGAATGCTTGAATTCTCCACGTTACGTGAAAAGTCATTGGTTGAAATGGATTCAATATGAATACGTTTATCCTGCATCGTTTTTCTTGTGAATTACAACAGGCGTACCGCTTGCTTGAACTGATTTCCTCTATCCTCGTAGTTTTCAAACAAATCAAAACTTGCACAAGCAGGTGAAAGAAGAACCGTTTCGTCTTTTTGTGCTAATCTGTAACCGAAAGCAACAGCCTCCATCGCAGATTTAGCTTCGACAATCGTCTCTACAATACCTGAAAATGCTTCGATAATTTTTCCGTTATCTTCACCTAAACAGACAATTGCTTTCACTTTATCACGCACAAGTTGTGTCAATTCGGAATAATCATTTCCTTTGTCCACACCACCGACAATCCACACTGTAGGACTCTCCATGCTTTCCAAAGCGAACCAAGCAGAATTGATGTTCGTTGCTTTTGAATCATTAATGAATTCGATTCCATTTACTTTTGCAACGAATTCCAGACGGTGTTCCACATTAGTAAAGTCCTCGAGACTCTCACGTACGATATCCTTACGGATTTCTACTAATCTTGCTGCGATCCCTGCGGCAAGAGCGTTTTGGGTATTGTGCTTACCCTTTAAGGCTAATTCATGTATTGACATAGCAAATTGTTGGTTTATATTGATTATTAGTTGTTTGTTTCTTGTGTAAGCTCCGGGGTTTTGTTCTTCCTTCATAGAGAAGGGAGCCAAATTCACCTGGGGTGTTCTATTTTTCATTTCACTTGAAATGAGGGGGTCATCTGCATTGAAAATGAACCAATCGTTTATTGTTTGATTTTGAATAATGCGAAATTTCGAGTTGACATAATTTTGCATGTCATAATCATAGCGATCTAAATGATCAGGAGTAATGTTGGTTAAGACAGCTATATGCGCATGAAAATCATACATGTCATCCAATTGAAAAGAACTCAATTCGATCACGTACCACTCATGATCACCTTCCGCTACTTGTTTCGCAAAGCTGTATCCAACATTTCCTGCTAATCCAACATCCAACCCTGCTTTTTTAAGGATGTGATGAGTCAACATGGATGTAGTCGTTTTGCCGTTACTTCCGGTAATACAAATGGTTTTACCCGACGAATAATATCCTCCAAATTCTATTTCCGAAATAACCTTCACTCCTTTTTCACGAATCGCTTTCATGACAGGAGTTTTCTCCGGAATTCCAGGTGACTTAATGATTAAATCCGCCATTAAAATTCGTTCCATGGAATGTTTCCCTTGTTCCCATTCTATCTGGAGTTCATTCAATTCATTTTGAAAAACCTCTTTAATCACTGAAAAATCCGAAATAAAAACATTCCATCCTTTTTGAACAGCCAATACAGCTGCGCCAACACCGGATTCACCAGCGCCAAGAATGACCAAATTTTTATTTAGACCGTTCACGGTTATCTTAATTTTAGTGTAACAATGGTAACAACTGCTAATAACACTGCGACAATCCAGAAGCGTGAAACAATCTTCGCTTCATGAATTCCTTTTTTCTGATAGTGGTGATGTAATGGAGCCATTAAGAAAATTCTACGTCCCTCCCCAAAGCGTTTCTTAGTAAACTTGAAATATCCAACCTGCATGATAACCGATAAGTTTTCAATGAGGAATATACCGCACAGCACAGGGATTAATAATTCTTTGCGAATGGCAATAGCAAAAACAGCTATGATTCCACCAAGAGCCAAACTTCCAGTGTCCCCCATGAAAACTTGGGCAGGGAAAGAATTGTACCACAAAAACCCGATACAAGCGCCAACGAATGCTGCAATAAAAATGACTAATTCTTCAGCGTTTGGAATGTACATAACACCGAGGTAATCCGCGAAATTTGCATGTGAACTCACATAAGCAAGAATGGCAAGCGCCATACCAACAATAGCGGAAGTTCCCGTAGCAAGACCATCCAATCCATCGGTCATATTTGCACCATTTGAAACGGCAATGACAATAAAAATGACAATTGGAATAAATAACAACCATCCATATGATTTATGTAAATCACCGATTAACCAATTGTAGTTAAATTCATTCCCACGGATAAAAGGAATAGTTGTCGTCATGTCATCTGTTTTGATCCATTTGAAATGTTCACCGTGATTTTGCACATGTAGATGCGTTACAAATTTCTCATCTTGTTGCAATTGGTACGTTGCTGATACGCGTTTGTGTACGACCACATCATCCGAGAAGTATAAAATACATCCGACGATTAAGCCTACACCAATTTGACCAATTACCTTAAAGGTTCCTTTTAACCCTTCTTTGTTCTTTTTAAATACTTTGATGTAATCGTCTAAAAAACCAATCAGTCCTAGCCAAATTGTAGCAAGAATCATCGTGATTACATAGATGTTATGAAGCTTCGCGAATAAAAGAACCGGAATCAAAATGGCTGCGAGAATGATGATCCCGCCCATCGTTGGTGTTCCAGATTTTTCAATTTGTCCTGCTAGACCTAAATCGCGAACCGTTTCGCCAATTTGTTGCTGACGTAGTTTGTTAATGATTTTCTTTCCAATCACTATGGAAACGATAAGAGAGAAAATCAAGGCTAGTCCTGCTCTAAAGGAAATGTACTGGAACAATCCTGCTCCGGGGAAATCTAAAGAATCGAGGTAGTCAAATAAGTAGTATAGCATCTGATTATTTTTTCAAATGGTTAAAAAATTCTTCGGTTAATTTGAAATCATCAAAGTCATATTTAACTCCATTGATTTCTTGGTATTTTTCGTGTCCTTTACCCGCAATTAATACAATATCTCCTGCTTGCGCGAGCATGATTGCCGTTTTAATTGCTTGAGCACGATCTAAAATCGTCAGAGCATTTTGACTATCGGCTGAAAGTCCAGCTTCCATATCATTCAAAATAGCTTGAGGATCCTCTGTGCGTGGATTATCAGAAGTTAAAATGACTTGTTGACTTTTTTTCGCAGCAATTGCCGCCATAACCGGACGTTTTTCTCTGTCACGGTCACCGCCACACCCAACAACGGAAATTACTTTTTGTCCATCCTTTCGAATGGCAGCTATTGTATTTAAAACATTTTCTAGTGCATCTGGCGTGTGCGCATAATCGATGATTGCTGTAATTCCACCTTGACTTCGAATGTATTGAAATCTTCCTTCAACAGACGCCAAGTTGCTCATTCCTCGCAAAACGTCCATTGAATCTAAACCAAGAATCGTGCTTACACCGTAAACAGCAAGAAGATTCAGTGCATTAAACTCTCCAACCAAACGAGAACAAAGTTCAACGCCATTAATCGTTAGCGTTAAGCCTGAGATTTCGTTCTCCAAGACTTTACCTTTGAAATCAGCAGGAGATTTTAGAGCGAAACTTCTTTTTTCAGCTTTGGTATTTTGCAGCATTACCGAAGCATTGCGATCGTCTCCATTTATTAACGAAAAGGAATTGGAAGGTAATTCATCAAAAAATTGTTTTTTGACCCGGATATATTCAGCAAATGTTTTGTGGTAATCAAGGTGATCATGCGTTATGTTGGTAAAAACAGCCCCCGTGTAGGTAATTCCATGGATGCGTTGCTGGTGAATCGCATGTGAACTCACTTCCATAAAACAATACGAACAACCTTGGTCCACCATGTCACGCAATAAAGCGTTTAGTCGAATGGGATCTGGAGTAGTATGTGTTGATGGACTTGTTTTTGATCCAATTTTATTTACAACTGTGGAGATGAGTCCGCTTGTATAACCAAGGCTTGTGAATAAATCGTAAAGCAATGTTGTCGTGGTTGTTTTTCCATTGGTCCCTGTAATACCAACCAATTTTAATTCCTTAGATGGATTCTGGTAGAATTCACAGGAAACATCCGCTAGGGTTGTATCCGTTTTTGGTACACGTATCACTGTTGCATCTGAAGGCAAATCCACTTTTTGCTCAACTACAAATGCTCGACAACCTAAGTTGTATGCAGATTGAATGTAGAGGTGTCCGTCGTTAATGGATCCAACAATCGCAAAAAACAAACTACCATCCCTTGCATCCCTCGAATCAAAGGTTAGTGAAGAAATTTCCATAGTAAGTTCCCCTTGAAGCACTTCAAAGGAACTATTCTTTAGTATGGTGGAAAGCACGTTCATTTTAATTCAGTGATATTTTTATTAATTGACCTTTAACCAATGGATTTCCTGCTTTAACGGATTGAGATTTCACCACTCCTTTACCGGACATTTGAACGATTAATCCAGCAGATTCCAATAGATACACCGCATCTTTTGCTGTAAGTCCGGTAACATCTGGGACTAATTTTTTATTGATTTTCTTGCCATTGATATGAATGGAACCTTTTAACGTATCTGACTTTATCCACTCGGTATCATTATTCACTTGGTACCTAAGGTTAAATGATTTTAAAATTTGGGTAACATCACGACTAGCAGCAGCTTTCACTTTCGGAAGGTCCGTTGATTTGATTGCTCGTTTCGAGTTGACAGCTTTATGGTATTGCAAGGCAGATGCATAGACCTTATTAGCGATTTCAGCAAAAACGGTTCCCGACACTCTTGCGCCGTAATACTCTCTTTTAGGCTTCGAAATAACCACTATGCATGAATAAATGGGTTTGTTTGCGGGAAAATAACCAACGAACGACGCTTGGTAGAAACTCATTTTCTCGTCATTAAATTTCTTGTTGTCGCCTAAAAGTTTGGCTGTTCCAGTTTTTCCAGCGATGGTAAAAAAGGAACTTTTCAAATCTCGACCTGTGCCATTTGTCATAACGCCTTCCAAACAAGATCTCATGATGGCAAGCGTGCTTTTAGAACAGATTTGATCTTTAATAATTACGGGCTTAAAAGTTTTAATTACGTTGCCAGAACGCTTAATTTGTTGTACAAACTGTGGACGAACAAGCGTTCCATTATTTGCAACAGCGTTATAAAATGCAAGTGTTTGAATGGGGGATTGTTTTAACTCGTAACCGATGGACATCCAAGGAATGGACAATGCGGACCAGCCAGGCATTCCTGGTCGACGCACAAAAGGTTTTTTCTCACCTTCGATATCAATGCCTAATTTTTCCGTTAAGCCAAAAGTTGACAAGCGTTCAATAAATCTTTTTGGATCGGAACGGTATGCTTTATAACAAATTTGAGCAATGACGTTCGAGGATTTCTCAAATGCTTTTTTGATGGTGATTGTTCCGTAACCCATTCCATGATTTGAATCGGATAATTTCCCCCCTGCAATGGAGTATCGTCCAGTTGCATTCACTTTATCGGTGATTTTAAACTTTTTATCTTCGAGACCAGCCATAACTGATGCCAACTTATACGTTGACCCAGGAACTTCTGCATTTCCGATTGCAAAGTTGTACGACTCGGCATATCCACCCTTTTCTTGCTTAGATAAATTGGCAATTGCACGCACGAAACCAGTTTTAACATCCATGACAATAACACAACCTTCTTGTGCATTCATATAGATCATCTGTTTTTCCAATTCTGAATGCGCTACCTCTTGAATTTCTTTATCGATGGAAGTAATCACATTAGCGCCTTCGACAGCATCTTTTAAAATTTTACCGGTTTTTTTCCATCCGGAGGAGATGCGTTGTTCAAGTTCTATTCCATCCTCTCCTTTTAAGTAATGGTGAAAAGCACCTTCAATCCCAACTTTGTATTCTTTTTTGTCAAATTTGTAGTACCCTAGAGTTCTACTTAACATATTTCCGTATGGTTTTTTACGTAAAATTGTTTCCTCGTTATCAATGATACCGCCCTTCATTTGACCTTCTTTGAAGATGGGCAACTTATTTAACATTTTGCGCTCGTCATTCGTCACGCGTTTTCGGATCAATAGGTAACGTGATTTGCGCTCTCTCGCACTGCGAATTTCATTTTCATATTCACGAGCTGACTTTTCGGGATACATGCGGTGCAATCCAGCTGTAAGTCCTGCAATGTCGGCATCAAATAACTTTTGGTCCACAACAGTCGCATCCATGTGTATGTCATAAAAAGTAACAGAAGTAACAAGTGGAATTCCATTCATGTCTAGAATCTCTCCCATCCTAGGAACTCTTTTCACTGTTTGAACGGGTAATTTCTTATCAACTGAACCAAAAAGCGAATCTCTTCCTTCAAATTGCAATGTGATGGTGTTGTAGAGCACCACAAGTATTAAAAACACGAATGTGAAGTAAATCGTATAGGCACGATGTTTCAAGAATTTTTTATCCAAGTCCTTACTCATTATCTTTTCGTTTCAAACGAATCACTTTCGTTGCGTTTTTTGTTTCCTTAATTTCTCGATACTCCAGCTTTTCTGCTAGTTTATACCTTCTCGTTCTTAGCTCAAGCCTAGCTTTAGCCTCAATATATTCCGCAGCATTTTGATCTAATTCTTTTTGGGCGGTATCTAAGTCTTTGTTCACTTGTTTGCCGTAATAACCTTTTGCCACGAGCAAAATCAATAAAAACATGATGAAGAATAGGTAATTCAAATTATTCAGAACAAATTCCTTCGTCAAAAAGTCTCCGTTAAGGATTTGGGTAAAAGCAGACGCTTTCGACGTGCTTTTTTCACTTTTCGAAGGTTTCGGTTTTTCCGACTTTGGAGTTTTACCACCTACTATGTATTCATCTTCATGCATTCTTTTCTGCAATTCTTAATTTTGCACTACGCGCTCTTGGATTGCGTTCATTTTCTTCATCTGTTGAAACAATGGGATGGCGAACAATTTCTGTTAACGGCTTTTGTACATTTCCAAAAAAGTCTTTTTCGATTTCACCTGAAAAGGACCCACGTTTCATGAAATTTTTAACCAAGCGATCTTCAAGTGAATGATAGGAAATCACGACCAATCTTCCCCCTGGAGCCAAAACATCTGCTGCTTGGGTGAGCATGTCCTCTAATACTTGTAACTCTTGATTGACCTCAATTCGAATGGCTTGAAAAACCTGCGCATAAAATTTATGATCTTTAAATTTCGGAGCAAAACGTTTTAATATATGCATAAGGTCCCCAGTGGTTCCAATGACACCATCTGCTCTTTTACGGATGATTTCGGAAGCAATGCTACGCGCATTTTTCAACTCGCCGTAATTTCTAAAAATGCGAATAAGTTCATGCTCCTCGTATTCATTGACAACATGAAAAGCAGATTTCCCAGACTGTTGATTCATACGCATATCTAAAGGCGCACTTTCACGGATTGAAAATCCACGCTCTCCAGTATCGAATTGATGTGACGAAACGCCTAAATCAGCGAGGATTCCATCCACATGATTTACTCGCATCAATTGCAGGTGGTTTTTTAGAAACGCAAAATTGGCAGCTACAAAATGAAAATTTGGAGCCTCCCATGCGTTTTTTTTAGCGTCGGAATCTTGGTCAAAAACAATTAATTTTCCTTCAGCCGATAAATGCTTGAAAATCTCTTTTGCGTGTCCACCGCCACCGAATGTGACATCAACATACGTTCCGTTTGGTTTTACAACCAAGGCATCAATGCTTTCTTGAAAAAGAACCGGTATGTGATAGTTTGTATTATTCTCCATTGTCCAAATCACCCATTACTTCATCCGCCAAATCAGCGAAATCAGCCATGTTTCCTTCAATCATATTGAAGTATTTGGATTTGTCCCAGATTTCAATTCTGTCGTTGTATGCGATAAGCATCACTTCAGAAACTAATCCCACGCGCTCCATGTGAGCGATAGGAATGAGTAAACGTCCCGCGTTATCTAATGCCAATTGTTTTGCTCCTTGATGGAATAAACGATAGAACATACGGTTTTGCGGTTTAAACAAATTTAATTTAGAAAGTTTCGCGCTAATCAATTCCCAATCAGAAAGTGGATATAGCGTTAAACAGTCTTCGAATCCTTTGTTCAACATGAAATCTCGCTGGGACGCAGGAGGAAGTTGCTTCCGTAATCCGGAAGGCAAAAGAAATCGGCCTTTTTCATCCAATTTCACTTCAAATTCTCCTACTAATCCTGCCATAGCTTTATAATGGGTAAAATTAGTGGATTTCTACCACTTTTTACCACTGGATATTTAAATGTTAATAACTTCTAACGTTATAGACGTTTTAAGGTTTCGTTTTGAACAAAATTAAATTGAATATTTCTAATAATATCAATGATTTTATGTTAATTGTGGGAATATGTGGGAGACTTTTAAACACTATGTTCATTTCCCTAGGTTATACACAATTTCAAGCCTGGAATTATGCGTACTTTTGTACCATGAAAACCAATTTAAAAAGCTGGCTATTACTTGCGCTGCTCGCCTGCATTTGGGGTAGCTCTTTTATCCTCATGAAAAAGGGCATGTACAATGATCAGCACGAAGAAATCTTTTCTTCCTTGCAAGTTGGTGCGATGCGCATGCTGTTGGCTGGACTTGTATTATTACCGTTTACCATTCAAGTACTGCGCCAATTAAATTCACGTAAAGACCTATTTTATTTTGCAGTAGTGGGAGTGTGTGGAAATTTCATTCCTGCATTTTTATTTACCTATGCTGAAACACATATTTCTTCAGGCTTGGCCGGAATAATGAATAGCTTCACGCCTATTTTCACCTTACTTGTTGGATATTTGTTCTTTTCAAATAAAATAACACGCTACCAACTCCTCGGAACTATACTGGGATTTTGCGGCATAACGATTCTTGTATTCAATAGCAGCGGAATTCAGACGAACGGACAAGAGATACTTCCCTCTCTTGCAATTGTGTTGGCAACATTCTTATATGGTATCAGTTTGAACACCATCAAATTCAAATTAGGCGCTTACAGACCGATCCATGTCGCCGCTGGTGGTTTCGGAACAGTTTTTCTCCCATCCATTCTTGGATTCTTTGCCTTTGATACCCTGCATGTTTTTAAAGATAATCCAGATGCCATGAGTGGATTTACGGCGATTTCCGTGCTGGCCGTTGTAGGTACAGCTTTTGCCGTTTTCTTATTTAATGGAATCATTCAATCCTCTTCAGCACTATTTGCCAGCAGTGTCACATACCTTATTCCAATTGTCGCAGTGATTATCGGAACCTATTTACATGAACACATCACCAACACGCAAGTATTTTCTATGTTCGTAGTGATTTCCGGTGTAGTTATAGCCAATTATGGCCACGTTTTATTTAAAAAAGGAATTAAAAAGGCTTAATAGATCGTGAAAAATATGGGAATCATTTGGCATATAAAATTAAATATGTATATTTGCCCTCCAATTTTGGGCGAAATAACAAATTAAAACAAGCTATATGTACGCAATTGTAGAGATAGCAGGGCAGCAGTTTAAAGTGCAAAAAGACCAGAAGGTTTTTGTACATCGTTTGGCAGCAGAGGCAGGAGCGAATTTAGAATTCGATCGTGTATTGTTGGTTGACAATGATGGCAAAATTACTCTTGGCGCCCCAGCTATAGAAGGTGCAATCGTTACCGCAACGGTAATTGACCACGTGAAAGGAGACAAAGTAATTATTTTCAAAAAGAAACGTAGAAAAGGTTACAGAAAAAGAAACGGTCACCGTCAGCAGTTTACTGCAATTACAATTACAAATA
>JBIIAG010000031.1:0-19080 GCA_044240055.1 Crocinitomicaceae bacterium
GAGCTCGAGTATGTTTATTATGTTCTTTTCTTAAAAACGCTGTTTCCTTATTTCTCAATACTTCAAAGAACTTCTTTAGACATTAATTAGAACTCACGTTCTTGTTAACTTTAAGACTTTATTACCGCTAGATTAACCGTTGTTTATCTCACTTGCGGGGTGCAAAGATATGTACTCTTTTTGGATCTGCAACACTTTTTTAAAAGTTTTTTTTATTTTTTTTTGTTTGGAGACCCGAGGGATTCTAACGGGGTTATCTAATAAAGGTTACTTTTTAATAAAAATAATTTGTAAGTGTTTGATTTATATCCATCAACAAAATGGCATTGATCAATTAATACTGATCTTCATTTTCGAAATGAACGAAAATAAAATTCATGAATGTGTTTATTTTTCTTTGCAATGATGCTTAAGTCCGAATGCATGAATAATAACAGGCTCCATTTTCTTGCTACTATATATAGGTATAGGTTTAAAAAAAATAAAATATACTTGAGTTATATGGAAAATCAATAATTCATTCATCTTTGTAAAAGATGCTATTAAATAGAAGGTCTTATGTACGTAAATTGAGTGATGAGGATATTATTTCTCTTTACAAGGAAAAGCAATGGAACAGTTGTATCGATGAATTATATCAACGTTATAGCCATATGGTTTTTGGTGTGTGCTTAAAATATGTCAAACAAACAGAAAACGCAGAAGATCTAACGCTATCTCTTTTTGCTTCTTTAACGGAAAAATTATTGCACCATCACGTACAGCATTTTAAAAGTTGGTTATATGTTTCTGCTAGAAATAGCAGTTTAATGTTTCTGCGTGTAAACAAAATGAATCAAGAATTAAAGGAAGATGACGTGTTATATGATGATAGTGATCAACGATTAGATGAGAAACTCGAAAAAGATGCGTTAATTGATAGCTTAGTTATGGTATTTGAGGAATTAAAAAAAGAACAGCGTATTTGCATTCAATTGTTTTACTTACAAAAAAAGAGTTACGAAGAAATCACCGTTATTACGCATTACAGTTTGAAAGAGGTGAAAAGTCATTTGCAAAATGGCCGCAGAAATCTAAAATTACTACTGGATAAAAGAAAGGGAGAACATGAAAAATAATCGAAAGGTATTCTTGTCTTACTTTCATCGGATGCCATCAAGTGAGAAACATGCGCTGGAGCAACAAAGCTTGAAAGATCCTTTTCTTTCGGATGCCCTTGATGGATTCGAAGAGAATGTCGCTGCATTGCATTCCATGAAAAAAATGGACAAGCGTTTTTATAAAGGAAGAAATCGTATTTGGAAAATTTCAGGCGCGTTAATTAGTGTCCTTTGCGTCTTTTTAATATACCTCAATACACAGGTTCAGACTGAAAAAAACAAGCGGAAACCAAAAGTTGCTCCGTCTATTCGGGTAGAACCGCTACCAAAAGAGAAAATTCAATCATTTATTGAAATCACAAAGGAAAAAGAACTCTTACCTCAGAGAATTCAAGAAGAATTCAAAGAGAAGGATAAAGGAATGGTTTTTCGTGCGAATGAAAATCCTGTTTACCCAACAGAAGAACTTGTTCAACTTCCATTACGCGCAATGGGGAAAATCGCTTCTAATCCGATAAAAAAACGGTCAAATTTTGCCATGGAAACGTATATAAAGGATTTAAAAGTTCTAGATTATAGGTATTACCGAAAAAAAGTAAAGCAAGAAAGAACAGATTTACTCACTGGTACCCCAGCTACACAGGAGGTGCAGGTTGCTGGCGCAAATCAAAAAGACTATTTAGAAGTAAGTTACATGAACTTTTTAAGTGGGACACTGCATGATTTTAATCGTGGTGAATATAAAGCGGCATTAATTGGGTTTGACCAAATCCTTTCCACTTATCCAGATGATGTCAATGCATTATTTTATTCTTCCCTTTGTCTTTATAACCTAAAGCAATTTAATTTATGTGAGCAACGCTTGAAGGTGATTGATTTAGCAAAGTTTGACAATTTTGATGAAGAACAACATTGGTATTTATTGCTTTGTTATAAGTCGATGGGGAAATCACAAGAATTTGTTGATTTGAAACAAGAAATCATTCGTTTAAATGGCTTTTATGCCAGTAAAGCTCTTGGGATGAATCTTTAAGTGTGTGAATTTCCTTACCTTAGATTCATGAAAATTACACGCGTTTTTTGGTTTTTCCTTTGGTTTTCAGGGATGGCCTTTACTCAAGAGGATTTCATTTTTTTGGATGGGGAAGCGCAAGGAACTACCTACCATATTCAATATTTCGATGCGAAAAATCGAAATCTTAAAAAAGACATTGAACGATTATTAAAACGATTCGATGCATCCGTTTCCACTTATCAGAGCAATTCTTTGATTTCTAAAATCAATCACAATCAAAAGTATGGGCGGACAGACGACTACTTCGACACATGTTTTTTGAAGGCTAAAGAAATATGGAAGTTAACTGAAGGAGCATTTGATCCAACGGTTTATCCATTAGTAAATGCCTGGGGATTTGGTCCGGAAAAAAAGGAGAAACTTGAACAAACCAAATTAGATAGCTTATTATCCTTTGTTGGATTTGAGAAAATCACCTTAACTCGTGGTAAAATTGCCAAAAGTGATGGGCGCGTATCGCTCGATTTTAACGCATTCGCGCAAGGATATTCTGTCGATCTTGTTTCTGATTTACTTCTTTCAAAAGGAATTACCTCTTTCGTGGTTGAAATTGGAGGTGAAGTATATGCGCATGGTCAGAGGGACGGTCTTCCATGGTACATTGGATTGGAGCAACCCATTGAAAACAAAACCAATGTTAATCCACTGAACGTCATCTTTCAAATTGAAAATATGGGCGTGGCTACCTCGGGGAATTACCGCAAATTCACTGTCGAAAACGGCGTGAAGATTGCGCATCACATTGATCCGAAAACTGGAAAGCCAACGAGTAATCAATTATTGAGTGCATCCATTTTCACAAATAAATGCATTTCCTCTGATGCATTAGCCACGGCGATTTTGGTCATGGGTTTGGATAAAGCTAAACTGTTTTTAACTGATCACCCTGAAATTCAAGCTTATTTAATTTACAGCGATGAAGAGGGGAAATACCAAGTGTACATTACTCCCAAATTAGTTGATTGGATCACTGATGAACAATAAAAAAGGGGAGCATACGCTCCCCTTTTTATCCTATTGTGGGTTCGTTAGCTTATTTGCTAATCACTACTTTGTGTTTTGAAACAGATGTGCCATTTGTTACACATATAAAGTAAACGCCATTTGTTAAGTTAGATAAATCAACCGTTTTGGCAACTTCGTTCATTTTCACATCTTGCGTATATACCTCTTCTCCTGCTAAGTTTATTGCAGAGATTCTTGTTGCATAATTAAACTCAACATTGAACACTCCGTTTGCACTTGGATTTGGTTGGACAGCAACATTCATTTCTGGTGTTTTTTCCACCAAACCTGAACCACCAGGATTCCAAGCTAAAGTGATGTTTGTGAAATTTGCATCTGAAGCAGGAGTCTGAAGATCTTGCGCCGCACCTTTTACGAATGTGTATGATCGTGTTGTCGTTGCAGCCGAACCATGATTCCATGTGCTTTCTACCGTGATTTTGTACGTTCCGTCAGGAACTACATTTCCAGAAGCATCTGTTCCATCCCAACTAAAACTGCGGTTTCCGAAATTTGTTAATGTTGCTCCTGTTGTTGCGCCGAGCACATTGCAATTTGCCGCCATGCAATTCCCTGCTGAGCCACCAGCTTTCACCGCCCAAACAGCTAAATGGTCGGACGTTCCTCCACCAGCGTTGCGTGCGCGTGTTTTTACGAAGGTTCCAGTGCTTGACTCAATCCATACTGCCATTACATTTTTCGTTTGCTGGTATGAAGTATGTGGGGTTTGAGAAAACGCTAAAGTAAGTGTTCCAGTCGTTTGAGCGCTTAATGTTGCACAAACGAAAAGAGAGATTGAAAGAAAAAGTGATTTCATGATTTTTCAGAATTTAAAGAACAAAGGTATCTAATATATTTTAAGTTTTATAAAGCGAATAGGTTGATGCGTAGAATACATAAACAATTCGTTGCTTATTCATGCCTTTCTAAAAGTGATTTTGCTTCGACATGTTCAGGATTAATTTTTAAACATCTTTTTAATTCCCTCCTAACGTTACACATGTTTTTTTTGAGTGCAAGTTCCATTTGTGCGACAAAGAAATGAGCATCTGCATTTCCGTTATCGAGGTGATTCACTTTCTCAAAATCTGACAAAGCTTTTTCGTACTTATTCGAATTTTTATAAAGTATCCCCCTTAAAAAGTAATTGTCGGCACTTTTAGGGTCAATTTCAATTTCTTTCGTTAAATCAGAAAGTGCACCTAACGTGTCTCCTAGATTTTCGCGCATGATCGCTCGGTCAAAGTAGGCCATTGAATCTTTCGGATTCAGCTCGATGATTTTCGATAAAAAACGTTCTGATTCCTTGAATTGATTTCGATAGCCAAAATCAGTTGCTTGATTATACAGCATTGATCGTTCTGATTGACCAAATGTCAACATCGAAAAAAACATGAAATGAATTAAAAAGAAACGCATGGAAGAAAGACTAGTTATCTAATTTCCCTTGATAAATCCAACATTCGATTAACTGAATGCTTGAATCAGGTAGTGCTGGACCTCCATCCGGCATGAGTTTATACCCGGAATTTCGCATCGAACCTAAAACCGCATTTGCGTGAGCTGCAATGGTTGTGTGGTTAGAAAGATTGTACCCGCCTGACTGATTTCCCGCGTTGTGACAACCCGTACATTGTTGCTCCATAAGCGGTAAAACATCATTTGCAAAAGAAACGGTCCCATTGCATGTTGGTATTTGTGAAAAGGGTGTTTTTTCCTTCGTGCATGAACTTGCGAAGAAAAGGGAAAAAACAGAGATAAAAAGGAATCTATTCATTTTTGAGTGTCTAATTGATGAAAAGTAAAAAACATAATGATTGGCAAAAAGTGCAATGGTATTACGAATCCTGGATAGAATTCTGCAGCGTCCACATATACGCTCTCCAACATTGGGTATAATATGCTGACAAATGTCAATAAGGAAAAGATCAATCCGAACCTAAACGTTGGGTTTTGTTTGAGCATCTTTGTAAATAGAAGATGAACATAAAACAATATCAAACTAAACGAAATCAGTCCAAAAGCGACTTTCCAAATGGGTAACACTGTCGAGAAATCAAAGAGCAATTGATAATAAATATTGGTGTAAAGAACTCCCAAGAAACTAGCACAAAGTGAACTTATTAATGCAAGCTTTACATTCATTTCTTATTTTTTGACGGGTACTTGAAATGAAACCTTCATTAAATCTGGAACAACATCACTTTTGTGTCCAACTTTAAATTCAATGCGGTTGACATTAAATGTTCCTTTAAAAGACATTTGATCTCCATTTTTGGAATAGGAAGCAGGGATGGTGTATTGTTTCGTAATTCCTTTAATCGTAAGGTCACCAACAATACTCAAATCAGCACCTTTTTTCGTCACCTTTGTCGACTTGAATTTAGCGTAAGGAAACTTGGCTGCGTCAAACCATTCTGCCGTTTGGGATTTTTTGTTCATCATTCCGTTTCCGGTAGAGATTGATTTGACGTCGATTTTCAAATTAAATTGTGTTGCATCAATATTTGCCTCGTCAAATTCCACTGTTCCATCCATTGTTTTAAACGAACCTGAAGGATCTTTGCTTTTGAAATCGATGGCGTAACCAGTTGTTACCTCATAATGAGTACTCGGCATCCAAGCGATGGAAGTGGAAAGTACCGTTAGAACGATTAGTCCGATGGTGGAAATTGCTTTTTTGCTCATCTCTATTGTATAATTAGTCATTAGAAAATTTTCGACTCACGCTAAACCCAAATCGGAATTGACCTTTGCCCCAACTTTGGAAGGTGTAAGGTATGAACTGTGTTTCTCCGAGTCCGGCTGCATTCGTAAAGTTGATGGTGAAATTATGTCCGAATGTAAACCATTCTAAAGCGATTCCCATGGAGTTTTTAAATCCTGCAGAACCATCCTCTCTTGTATCTGAAGGTCTAAGTGTTCCATTTGAAAAGGCATGGTAGTACTCTCCAATCAACGCAAATCGACTTGTCAACTTAATGCGAAATGCACCACCCAACGAAAACAATTCATTCACATCATCTGAAGCAACATAATTTCGGTGCACATATGTAGGCATAAGTGCAATGGATGCTTTATCTCCAAAATGACGTGCGACATTTACTTGTGTAAAGTAGGAAAATCGGTGAGCGGTTTTTGGAAAGCTATTTACTTGAGAGATATCAGATGAAGCTGTCATATAGGTAAACGTTGATCCTCCGATTACAGCAAGAGAAACGGGCATTTTGTTTTTCTTCTGTGTTAAGGCTCTATATTTTACAAAACCGTCTAACAAAGATCTGTACGGAGCTCCGGTTCCTTTGCAACGTCCAAATCCTATCATGAGTTTATCTGTTACGCCATATTCCAATGCAATGCGCATGTCTGAGAGCATGTCAAAACCAAACATATTTTGCACTCCACCATTTGTGCCGGCGATGTCACCAAAACGGTGTTCGATGCGAAAATCGGTAATTCCTTTAGCAATAGTTTCGACGGAATGACCAGAAATGATGCGCGTAGATGCAAAAGTAATTGGCTCTTCTTCTGCGTACACTTCTTCTATGATCGTATCTTGAGCAAAACTCAATTGCACCGAAACGAAAATAAAAATGAATATTAAAAGTATATTTTTCATATGAACAAGGTATCAAATAATTGATGGAACTACTTCTATTTTTAACAAATTTAACAAGTCTCCCCTATCGATTTTTTCGTTTTTCTGATAACCATTTTGGTGTCTTTTCTTCCGCTGGCTTGTTTTCACCTAGTAGTTTTTCAATTAAATCTGGACGTTTCGCTTTGGTTAAACGTTGTTTGATCCAATCTTTGTTTTCACGTTTGTACCAGAAGAAGAATCGATTTTGATTTAACTTTTCCTCTCTTGTTTTCACTGTTTTAATTGGCTTTAATGTATATGGATGTAAACCCGTATAATAAATAACTTCTGCAACAGTCATTGGTGTAGGTGTAAAATCCTGTACTTGCTCCAATTGGAATCCCATGTCCTTGGTTTCTGCGGCAAGATTAGCCATGTCCTCTTCCTCGCATCCAGGGTGAGAAGAAATAAAGTAAGGAATCAACTGTTGTTTCAATCCATGTTTTTCAGAGAGTTTATCATATTTCTCCTTGAATTTATGGAAGTATTTGAAGGATGGTTTTCGCATCACACGAAGTGTTGCATCGGACGTATGTTCCGGAGCTACTTTTAAACGTCCACTGACGTGACGCGTAATCACTTGTTCAATGTACCTGTCGTGGTTACCGTCCTCGTTGTTTTTGTTAAAGTCATCTACGAGTAAGTCATAACGAATTCCTGACCCAACAAATGCCTTTTTCACTTTGGGATGGTTGTCAATTTTCTGATACAACTTCGTCATTTGCTCATGAGAAGTATCTAGGTTGTTGCAAATAACTGGGTGGATGCAACTAGGAGAAACGCATTTCGCACAAATTGCTTCATCCTTCCCTTTCATTTTATACATGTTGGCAGAAGGACCACCAATGTCAGAAATGTATCCACGGAAATCTGGATGATTGACCAATTGTTCCAATTCTCCAAGGATCGATTTTTCGCTACGTGAAGCAATGAACTTCCCTTGGTGAGCCGATATGGTACAGAAACTACATCCTCCAAAGCAGCCACGGTGCATATTGATGGAGAATTTGATCATATCGAAGGCTGGAATTGCTCCGCGTTTCTTGTATTTAGGGTGTGGCAAACGCGTGTATGGAAGGTCGAAACTTTGATCAATTTCATTTTCTGTCATCGTTTTGAACGGCGGATTGATTACCAACGTTTGATCGCCAACATGCTGAATAATGCGATTTGCTTCCCACTTATTGGATTCTACCTCCACTATTTTGAAGTTGGTTGCATATTGAATTTTATCCACCAAACACGTTTCATGGCTTGCCAATTCAACGGTTTCCCAATTTTTATTTCGTGGTAAATCTTCCGATTTTGGATTCAAAAAAGCGACTTGATTGATTGTTTTTGCTTGATGAAATGGAACGCCTCGTTTCATGAGTTTCAAAAGTGTTCTCAATGGTTGGTCTCCCATTCCGTAAACTAATAAATCAGCTCCAGAGTCCACTAAGATAGAAGGCATCAATTGATCTTTCCAATAATCATAATGAGTTACTCGTCTTAAAGATGCTTCGATTCCACCTAGTACCACTGGTACATCCGGATAAATAGATTTTAAGATTTGGCTATAAACTGTTGATGCATAATCTGGACGAAATCCTGCTTGTCCACCGGGTGTATATGCATCCGTAGAACGTAAGCGTTTATTTGCTGTATAGTGATTCACCATGGAATCCATACATCCAGCAGTAACACCGAAAAACAACCTTGGTTTTCCTAACTTTTTGAAATCGCGTAAGTCGTCTTTCCAGTTGGGTTGTGCTACGATACCGATACGAAGTCCTTCATCCTCGATGATACGAGAAATAACGGCCGTTCCAAAACTTGGGTGGTCGACGTAGGCGTCTCCCGATATTAAAATCACATCGAATTCTTCCCATCCGCGCTTTTCCGCTTCTTTGTGGGACATTGGAATCCAATCAGAAATTGGTCTTTCTATACTCATGGTTCAAAATTACGCATTAAACACAGGATAGTTTCATAAATGAAATCTATTCACATATAAAGAACATTTCAACACGCGAACTTGTTTAATGATTAATTTTGTCTTTTAACATTAACATCAAAAAAATAAAAATATGTCATTTGAATTGCCAACTTTACCATATGCATATGATGCATTAGAGCCACACATCGACGCACGCACGATGGAAATTCACCACACGAAACACCATCAGGCCTATATTACCAACCTAAACAACGCAATTGCCGGAACAGAATTAGAAGGTAAATCCATTGAAGATATCCTTAAAGTGTGCAAAGACATGCCTGCGGTTAGAAACAATGGTGGTGGATTCTGGAACCATAATTTATTCTGGGAATGTATGTCGCCTAACGGAGGTGGACTTCCAACAGGAGAATTAGCAAGTGCTATCAATGAGGCATTTGGTTCATTTGAAAACTTCCAAGCGGAATTTGCCAAAGCAGCAACAACTCGTTTTGGTTCTGGTTGGGCTTGGTTGTGCGTAACGAATGGAAAATTGGAAATCTGTTCGACGGCAAATCAAGACAATCCATTAATGGGTGAAGGATGTCAGGGGACAGCAATTCTTGCGTTGGACGTTTGGGAGCACGCATATTATTTAAATTACCAAAACAGAAGACCGGATTACATTCAGTCGTTTTTCAATGTGGTTAATTGGGATTTTGTTGCGGGTAAGTTCGCTGACTTAATCTAATTTAACTTTTTTGTGAGTAAAAAAAGCGACCTAGGTCGCTTTTTTGTTTTCTCTAAATATCCTATCTAAAAATTTACTTGTGCTTGTATTCGTAAAAGATTTCCGCGTTGGTAATTATTTTGTTTTGCATAATCTTCATATCTTCTAGAAGACATTGTATACATAACCACTAGTTCAAAGTTTTTATTTGGTTGCCATTCCGCACCGATTTCCAATTCTTCCACTTCGTAACTGCGTGCATCTAACTCGTGTTTTTTACCTCCATCGTATTTTTGATAACGAACAAATGGAATAAGTGTTTGTCCTTTAAAGTCGATTTTATATGACGCCGTAATAAATCCACCATGCAAACGCTGATTCGTAATTGAGTCCGCTAATTTGTCAAACTCTGGGCCGGTACCCACATTATATTCAGCGAGTATACCGAAAGGTTTTGGATAAAGAACGAATGTTCCTCCTACTCGCTCATCAAGGTATGTTTTAGTGTCATTCGATTTAACACCTGAAGAAAGACTTGAAAGTGTATATTCGCCTTTGTAAGCTTGGATTCCTGGTTCAAAAATCTGTTTCTTCCATTCAAATGGGTAACTAAGACGAGTTACGATGTGGCGATTAGAATTTAACTCAGGTCTATTAGCAGTTTGACCATTGTAAATCCCAAGTCCAAAAACACCATAATCACCAGAGCCTTTCAATCCATCATTTACTAAAGAAGAATATCGTTTTCTGATTTTGGCAGGGGCATAATAGAAAAACATGCCTAGATCGCGCTCATTAGTAACGGCTGAGTTCATAGCATCAGCTCGATCCAGTGGTAAGCGATTTTGAGAGGATTGCATATTTTCAAATCCGTAAGGAACTTTACTTTGACCTATGCGAAGTCTGAATTCATTGTCTTTGTCCAAGCCCAAATCAAAATAAGCATCTCTTAATTGAGCAAAATTCAAGGTGGAAGAAGATGGTGCACTTGCGAAATCCGGCTGAACATAAAAATAAACTCTCGGGCTAATTTGTCCGTAAATAATTACGCGCATACGTCGAATAAAAAAGCCATTATCTCCACCCCAGCTTTTATCGCATTGCTCGCAGCCTAAATCTTCGTTTGTTTGTAAAAGTCCATTGTAGCGAACTTGCGCATAACCACGAATGTTAATTGATTCAAACCACTTTTTAGAAGTCGTTATGGATTTTTTTGTGGTGTCATTAACCACCTGTCCCGATACTAAATTTGTATTTAACAAAATGGTTGTTAGACTAATAGCAAATAAATTTATGTGTTTCATGAGTTAAAATTTGAAGGCAAAACTAGTTTATTCATATTGGCTTAACATTGGGTTAATTTTGATTTAACGTTTATATAATTTTGGTAACATTTTCTTAACATTAGAGGAGCGAAAAGAAATTTTCAAGTGAGCTAATGCATACTTAACCTTTAAAAAATCAATGAAAAAAAGGATTTTAGAAAGGCCGTTTTGACCATTGTTTTACTGCCAATGTTATGTTTACGTTATCAAACAAGATAACTTTTTGCCCGACCATGTCAAGAACCTACATTTGTCAAAAAATTAATATTATGGCTGGAATTTTAAGTTACTTTTTACCCAAAGACAAAGTGTTTTATTCGTTATTTGAGCAAGCAAGCGATAACCTAGAGGCTATTGCCAAAAAATTGGTTCAGGTAGTTCAAGAACCTGATTTCGGCAAGCGCGCTGCATACATTTCTGAGATGCAAGATATCGAGCACCAGAACGATAACATTACACATCAAATATTTATTGAATTAGGAAAGAACTTTATCACTCCTTTCGATCGAGAGGATATTCACAGTTTAGCATCTGCATTGGATGATATCGCTGATTACGTGTATGCTTCTGGTAAGAAGATTAACTTTTATCAAATCGATCCAATTTCTGATCAAGGAATTCAAAAAACAGCAGAAGCTATTCTAGAGGCAGTTACAGCAGTAAAAGCTGCGGTAATGGAATTAAGAAATTTAAAAAACACTCAAAAAATCATTGAGTGTGTGATCAAAATTAACAGCATCGAAAATAATGCAGATAACATTTTCGACATGAGTATTGAAAAATTATTCAACTCTGATGTAGATGCAAAAGAGTTGATCAAACGTCGCGAATTGTACCAAGTAATGGAGACAGCAACAGACAAATGTGAAGATGCTGGAAACGTGATTGAATCTATCGTAGTAAAATACGCTTAATTATAACTAACTAGAACATACGTATGTTTACTCTATTAATTGTGGTGATTGGTATCGCCCTATTGTTCGACCTAGTAAATGGATTTCACGATGCCGCGAATTCTATTGCTACAGTAGTGTCAACGAAAGTATTAACTCCATTTCAAGCAGTAGTTTGGGCAGCAGCTTTTAACATTATTGCCTTTTGGGTGTTTGACATGAGTGTGGGAAATACGGTAGCAAAAACCGTAGACAGCAACGCGATTGACCTTTGGGTGATTCTAGCCGGACTTCTCGCAGCTACTTTTTGGAACTTATTGACATGGTGGTTGGGAATTCCCTCATCATCCTCTCATACCTTAATAGGTGGATTCGCTGGAGCAGCAGTAGCTCACGCAGGATTCAGTGTTATTGACTCTGCTGAAATACTTAAAGTTGTCTTATTCATTTTCCTAGCACCAATTATTGGAGGATTTATCGCCTATTTAATAGCCGTGGTAACAATTAGTCGTTCCTTTTGGAAAAAAATGTTGGTGATTCTAGCCTTATCCGGTGTAACAATCATGGTCATGGAATACATGATTGAATACATCGACATGAAACCAATTATGTTGTACATCGTGATTGGAATGATTAGTGTTTTCATCCTGGTTTACATTTGGTTCGAACTCGTTCATGGTAAAAAACCGTCAGCAATGAAAGAAGCAAACATGCACAAGAAACTTCAATTGCTTTCTTCTGCAGCTTTCTCTCTAGGACATGGTGGTGCCGATTCTCAAAAAGTAATGGGTATTATTTGTGCAGCATTACTTGTTTATGGCAACATGGGACGTGAAGGTAAATTAGATAGTTCAGTTCCAAAAGATCTTCAGATTACGGAATTGATGCAAATTGAATACCATAACGAAGAAGACAAACTAGAGAAATTCAAACCAGAAGTTGCTCAGATTGACAGTACTGTATACTACATGGAGCACAAAGAAATTGTTGATGCGTCAACAGGTGAAGTTGTCTATGACAAAGATGGAAAAGTTACCGATGGATATGCAAAAGCAACAATTCCTAGTTACAAGGAGATTGACGAGGCATTAGGGAAAATCGAAGTGTATACCTTAGGTGATGCTTTGTGTGATGCCAAAACAAACGATACCGTTTTCACCGATAAAACACTCAATACTCGTTATGCTTACGCAGGTATTTTTGGAAACTATGTGGATGAAAAATCAGGCGAATTAAAAGAAGGATTTAAGATTAAAACAAAAGTTCATTCAGACACGATGCCATTTTGGATTGCGTTTGGTTGTTACTTAATGATCGGACTTGGGACCTTAATGGGTGGATGGAAGATCGTTAAAACAATGGGAACTAAGATTACGAAGGTCACACCGTTGGAAGGTGTTTGTGCCGAAACCGCAGGGGCATTGACCCTGTTTACCGTATCTCAGTTTGGAATCCCTGTTTCAACGACACACACCATTACTGGTTCAATTATTGGTGTTGGTGCCACAAAACGACTAAGCGCAGTTCGCTGGGGAGTGACAATCAACCTACTATGGGCATGGATCCTTACCATTCCTGTGAGTGCTGGATTAGCAGCTATTTTTTACTATTTGATTGTTTGGTTGCGCTAAACACTTCAAAACAAACTTTTTAAAGCCGTCTAAATGACGGCTTTTTTGTTTTCTAGAACGTTTGTTTTGAGTTAAAATTATATTAACTTTATCCCGAATCATTATAAAAAATCAACTATGAGAAAATTATTACTTACTATTAGCGCTATAGCTTTGACCTATATGTCAAATGCTCAAGTAATTGTAGCGGGGGTTTCTCCGCAATCAATTGTTGCGAATTACACCCATACATGGGCAGGTCCTGCTGACGGTTGGGGGACCCCAGACTTTACAATTCCTGGAACATTTATTCAAGATACATTGCAATTGGCAGATGACGGTTCTACAGGTTTAAATGCCCAAGGAAATCCGGTGTCCGCCTCTGGATGTAATTCACTTAATCCAGGAAGTTTAGCCGGGAAAATTGCTGTGATGTTTAGAGGTGATGGTACGACTAATCCGAATGCAGGTGCATGTGAATTTGGATTAAAAGCACTCAATGCGGAACAAGCAGGTGCAATTGGAGTTATCATCGTTAATCGAAATCCGAACGAAGTTATTAATATGGCGGCGGGTGTAAATGGAGCGAACGTAACAATACCTGTCGTAAGTATTGACTTAATAAACGGTCAAACTTTAGTAGCTGCCATGGCAAATGGACCAGTTGTTATGTTCATTGGAAATAAAATCGGTTTATACGGCAATGACTTAGCGTTAAATGCCAATGAAGCATTTGCACCTAAAGGTGGAATGGTTCATTCCCTTTTAGCACAAAATGGTTCTGAATTTAATTTCGAAGTTGGTGCAAGTGTTACCAATCAAGGAAATTTAGCTCAAAATGCAATTAGTTTAAATGCCAAGGTTACAGATCCTTCTGGTGCAGTAGTATACGAGAACACAATTTCTAATTTATCTATGAATGCTGTTGACACTGCAGGAATAGATGTTTATCCGGGTACTACTTATTCATTTCCTGCATTTTCACTAGCAAACTATTCTCAAGGAACCTATAAACTGACTTATACTGCTGATATGGGTGTAGCCGATGAATATCCAAATGACAACGTACTTGAATTTACTTTTACCATAAATGACTCTGTATTCTCTTATTCAACAATTGATACAGCGACAAATTTACTGGGTGCAAATAACTTCTATCGTCCTAATGGTAACACAAATACTTTTTCAATTTGTACCGTGATAGATAATCCAAACGCAAGTCGCGTAGCTGCAACGGGTATCTATTTCGCAGCTACAACAGCAGCGGGAACCACGTTAGATGGAGAAGAAATATTGTTATCCTTGTACACTTGGGACGATTCATTTACCGGTTTAGATGATGCTAATTTCCCGGCAAATAATTCTTGGTCAATTACCGAAATTGAATCTGGATTTTATAATTACACAAGCGATTTACAAGGTGATATGGTTTATGGTTCTTTTAGCAACCCTGTTGTATTATTAGATAATCAAAGATATTTAGCATGTGTTCAAACGTTTAATTTACAATTGTATTTAGGTTACGGAAACCAAAATTACACATGGAACACAGATTATTATCTTCAACCTTTATTTCCAAATGAAAGCGATTTAGATCGCTTCGCAATTGGATTTGGTAGCGATTTACCAAGTGCCCTTGGTGTAGCTCTAATTGACAAAAACAATATCGGACTTGGAGAAGAATCAATGATCAAAGGTATGGCTTATCCAAATCCTGCAACGGATTTAGTAACGATTTCTATCGAAGGTGAAGGAGTAGCAAACTTAACGGTAACAGATGTTGCTGGAAGAGTTGCTATGACAAACACAATGTCATTATCTGCTGGTCAAGCAGAATTGAACATCGCCAACCTTGAAGCAGGTGTTTATATTTTCAACGTAGTTCTTGAAAATGGTAAAACAGCACAATTCAATGTTGTGAAAAAATAATTCGATTTTCGAATCAGGAAAAGGGTCGCTCGTCGACCCTTTTTTTATGCGCATACTTTTTGGTAGGAGGAAATCCTCTAAACATGCCTTAGCTTTTATTATCTTTGTTGTCGATGAAAAAAGCAACCTATACTGTTACCGCTGCCTTGCCTTATGCAAATGGCCCATTACACCTCGGACACGTCGCAGGTGTTTATTTACCAGCTGATATTTTCGTTCGTTTCTTACGCATGAACGAACACGATGTCGTGTTTATTTGTGGTAGTGATGAACATGGTGCCGCAATAACACTTCGTGCGAAAAAAGATGGACTTACACCAAAAGACATCGTCGATAAATACCACGGAATCATCAAAGGTGCATTTGAAAAGTTCGACATCTCATTCGATATTTTTCACCGAACATCAACTGAATTACACCACGAAACATCCTCGGATTTTTTCAAGAAATTACACGATCAAGGAAAGTTTATTGAAGAAACATCAGAACAATACTTTGACGAAGAATACCAACAATTTTTAGCCGATCGCTATATTACAGGTGATTGTCCGAAATGCCAAAGTGCAGGCGCATACGGAGATCAGTGTGAGAAATGTGGTAGTGACTTAAGTCCAACAGATTTAATCAATCCAAAATCCACATTAAGTGGTAAAACACCCGTTTTACGCTCCACTTCTCATTGGTTCCTGCCTATGGACCAACACGAAGCATGGTTGAAAGAATGGATTCAAAACGGAATATTAGACGGCGTTCAACAGCATGATCCAAAGTTGTGGAGAAACCAAGTGATTGGTCAATGCATGTCTTGGATCAACGGTGGACTTAAACCTCGTGCCATGACCCGCGATTTAGATTGGGGCGTTAAAGTTCCATTGCCAAATGCCGACGGAAAAGTTCTTTACGTTTGGTTGGATGCACCAATTGGATACATTTCAGCAACCAAACAATGGGCGTTAGACAATGGGAAAGACTGGCGTAACTATTGGACAAAAGCGGAAGCTGGAGACAGAAAACTTGTTCATTTCATTGGGAAAGACAACATCGTATTCCATGCGATTATCTTCCCGATCTTATTGAAAGACCATGGGGATTTCATTCTTCCGGATAATGTTCCAGCTTACGAATTCTTAAATTTAGAAGGGGATAAATTCTCTACTTCCCGCAATTGGGCTGTATGGTTACATGAATATTTGGAGGCCTATCCAGATAAGATTGACGAATTAAAATATGTATTGAGTGCGATTGCACCAGAAAGCAAGGACTCCGAATTTACGTGGAAAGAATTTCAAACGCGCGTTAATTCAGAATTAGCAGACATTTACGGGAATTTCGTGAATCGAACCTTGGTGTTAACACATAAATATTACGAGGGAATCGTTCCTAGTCCACTTGCATTTAGTGCAGAAGATCAAGCGGTTTTCGAAGCTATTGAGCAAGCTCCAAGACGCATTGCTGAATTAATGTATGCGTACAAAATTCGTGAAGCACAAACAGAGATGATGCAAATTGCACGCATCGGAAATAAATATTTGGCGGACCAAGAGCCTTGGAAAGTCATCAAAACAGATCCGGAACGAGTTCAGACCATTCTCTACGTTGCCTTGCAAATTACTGCGAATCTACAAATCGCTACCCAGATTTTCTTACCAGCAACGGCACAAAAATTAGGAAAGATGTTGAATACCGAGAATCTTTCATGGTCCTCATTTGGTAGTTCAACCTTATTAGCAGCCGGACACCAAATCGGCGAAGCGCATATATTATTTACAAAAATTGAAGACGAGCTTGTACAGTCAGAAGTAGAAAAATTACAAGCGAGCAATCAACTTAAATCACCTTATCCAGCCATGAAAGACCTCATCAACTTCGACGATTTTAGCAAAATGGACCTGCGCATGGGGAAAATTCTAAGTGCCGAAAAAGTAGAAAAGGCAGATAAACTCTTAAAGCTTCAAGTTCATACCGGGATTGACGAACGTACGATTGTTTCCGGCATAGCAGCACATTATTCTCCAGAAGAAATCATTGGAAAAACGGTGTTAGTTTTATTGAATTTAGCACCAAGAAAAATTCGCGGAATCGAATCTCAAGGAATGATTTTAATGGCAGAAAATGCGGAAGGAGCCTTGAGTTTCTTGGCTTCTGAAAAAGAATTTGGCGAAGGTCCAACAGTTGCTTAATAAAATTTGTTGCGAATCACAATAAATGTCGTATCTTTGTACTCGCAATGGACGCTTAACGTAGCTAAAAGGCATTGCAACTTCAGTTCACCAAAACTGAATAAATAGCATAAGATAGCAATAACTAAAGATATATTGCGGGGTGGAGCAGTTGGTAGCTCGTCGGGCTCATAACCCGAAGGCCATCGGTTCGAGTCCGGTCCCCGCTACTAAGAAAAGCCAGTCAGGAATGATTGGCTTTTTTTGTTTTCTGCCACTCCAAAGACCTTGAAAACAAAGGGATTCTTCGGGAAAAATAATTCACATAACGAGTTAGATAACCCCTTTGTGACGGGGCAATCCATAATCCTTTTGGAAAGACTGTTTTCTGTAATTTCAATTTAGTCTCCAGGTCTGAAGAATCCCAATAATGATGTATGTTTCGAGCTATCTCAATTGCTTCATTAACGAACATTTCGGAGTTAGATAACTTTTTTTTCGTTTTATCAAGCGAATTTCATCTTCGATGTTTGGGTCTCAACTAATGGTAAAATGGTTAATGGTTTTCCATATTCCTTTTTTATCCAAAATCCACTTCCAGGTATGGGAATCTTCTTTTCGTTGCAGATGTTTTTAATTTGATTATAAGTCAATCCCACTTCAAGTTGTACTTTGGTTAGTGGTTTACTCCAGATAAGATCGTAAAGTTGTTTTCTTGTTATTGTTTCTATCATGAAACAAATTTGCTGAAATAATCAAAAACCAAACAATGACATGCCTTAATCTTGATCTCAACTCAAATTCCTAAATTTCAACGGAGTTGTTCCTGTTTTCTGTTTAAACAAACGACTGAAATACTGTGGGTATTCAAAACCTAAATCAAAGGCAATCTCACTAACCGACTGGTCTGTATTTAATAATGTATTTTTGGCATGCTCAATTACAACATGATGAATATGCTCCTGAGCATTCATGCCAGTTTCTTTTTTGAGTAAATCACCAAGGTATCCTGGAGACAAATGAACAGTTTCTGCAAGATATTTCACTGTAGGCAAACCATTAAGGGGTGTTTCTGTAGAAAAATACTGTCTCAATATCGTCTCTACTTTCTCTAACACATCTCTATTTGTGGCTTTGCGGGTAATGAACTGTCTTCCATAAAAGCGATTGCAATAATTTAATAAAAGTTCAATGGTTGAAACAATGATCGTCTGACTATAATCATCAATGTTTTCTTTAACTTCCGACTGAATTTTTACAATGCAATCGTAAAGCAACTGCTTTTCTTTTTCAGATAAATGAAGCGCTTCTGCCATCTCATATGAAAAGAAAGAATAGTCCTTCATTTTGGAATTAAGTGAAGTATTTCGAATCAAATCAGGATGAAAAAATAAGCCCCAACCCATTGGATTATCTCGGGGCTCAATTTCATTATCAATGGTAATCACTTGATTTGGTGCCATACAAATCAAACTCCCCTCATCAAAATCAATTGCTTTTCGACCATAAGTAAGGGCGCTTTTACAATAATTCTTAAACATCACAGAATAAAAATCAGTTGTGATTCGTGTTTCCTCTTCGATGTGATCCGTGGTTTTGCTAAAATCTACAACTGCAACCAAAGGATGAAAGTCACTTTCATTTAACAGACGTGATAGATCAGCAATTGATTTTAAATGAATGAATTGACTCATGC
>JBIIAG010000032.1:0-18509 GCA_044240055.1 Crocinitomicaceae bacterium
GTGAACACGAAAAAATGCAAAGTCGTTCAAGAAGCATCTCATGTGTTTCGTATTACATTGATTCAAGGACTAAACCGACAAATTCGCCGCATGTGCGAGCACTTTGGTTATGAAGTAACAAAGCTAGAGCGTGTGCGCATCATGAACATCAGCTTAAAAGGATTACCCGTTGGAGAATGGCGTGATTTGTCTGAAAGTGAAATGGACATCATCCACAATTTATTGGAAGATTCTACCAACGATGATGTTCGAAAATCATCTAAACCAGCGGCTTCGAAAAAACCGAAAACAACAAGTTCTTCGAATCCACCAAAATCCAAAAAACCTTATTTAAGTAGTCCGAACTTTGGAAATCCGCCAAAGAAAAAGGAACAGCGTGGCGGAACGTCAAAAAAAACGAATTCACGTCGACCTAAAGGGCGGTAAGTCTATTTCAAAATCACCGAAATTCCCATTTGCAAGCCAATGGATTGATAGGTGTTTCTCGTATACCCAGAGAAAATGACTGACGTCAAGGACCTACGGTATGTAGGTGCAATTGAAAATCTATAATTATCTTTCATATAACTTAACTCCATTTGAAAATATCCAGTGGTCGTCCAATCACTTGCTTGTTCGACCTCTATCGTCGTTAAATTCGGATGAATGTATAATCCATTTTTTTTAATCACCCCACCGATGGAACTTCCCACACTGGCAGATAAACCTACTTTTTTCCATGACATATGGTAACCAAGGTATAATGGAACGGAAACATATGAATAGCGATTGACACCATCGAAAACGATGTTATAGTCGTATTTTAATTGTTCACCCCATTCGAAGTAATCTACTCCAGTTTGAATCAAGAAATGGTGTTTCATCCAACTTGTGCGAAGCGATAAATCGATACTTGAGGTACTTCGTTCTTGTGCATTTCTAATTTCAGCATATTTTTTAAGGTCTGACCCTACGCCCGTGTTTAAACCTATATTATCCTTTAC
This sequence comes from Crocinitomicaceae bacterium, assembly GCA_044240055.1. Classification (GTDB taxonomy): domain Bacteria; phylum Bacteroidota; class Bacteroidia; order Flavobacteriales_D; family Crocinitomicaceae; genus UBA952. The sequence goes on from JBIIAG010000032.1 coordinate 984, forward strand.
CTCAACCGAAGAACCGATTCCACTCATTCCCATGAAAAACCCAAAAGTTTGCACCCATTTCTCTTTTTCAATAGGAAAAATACCAGGTTCTGGAAACACTGGATTGCTACTCGTTGAATTTGTTTTAACCTGAAGATCATTGATCAAAGGAGCGATTTCAGGAATTGTTGCAGAAGGAACCACAACTTGAATTGAGCTTTCATTATTATTTGTTGAATCTGATTTAACAGAAGTGATTGCAAGTGGAACATCATTTTTTTGATCCGATATGATTCCTTGATAATCATGAGGGATTTCATTTGTTGCAAAATGAGCTTTAGAAGATTTAATGTGTGCGCGTGGGTTAGACGTTGGAATCAAACCCGAAGGATTTTTACGAGTTGCACTTGTTGCAGTTCCTTTTACATGGGGATCTGAAACTGCCATTTTTCTAATCACTCTAGAACTTTGTGCAGCAGCTGATTGAACGGTATTCGTTTGAATAAACTCAGGAACTTTGGAAGAAACGACCTGTTTGAACACATTGGTTTTCGATGCTGGATTGGTTACTTTTTGCCGTGTCGTTTTCACTGCTGAATTTGAAGACGCGTTTCCACGAAGAAGTCCAAAAGTGAGTCCACTAGCTAAAATGATTCCCGTGAAAAACCACACGAACATGCGTCGTTTTTTCTTTTTTTCCAATTGATCAAGGCGTTGTTCGATATCTACCAAAAAATCGAGTGGAATTTCCTCACCCTTGACCTCTTGCAGGACACGCTTCACATTGCGATCGAAATCTTCTTGATTAGCTAACATGGTTTTCTAAATTTAATAATTCTTTTAATTTTTTACGAGCAACTTTCGTATGCCACTTGGATGTTTGCTCCGATATACCAAGGAGTTCACCAATTTCTCGATGCGAATATCCATCCACAACAAAAAGGTTAAAAACAACGCGACTTGATTCAGATAATTGAAGAAGCATTGCGTTCAAATGTGCTTGGTTCAATTCAAATTCTGCTTCAGGATGCACCGCATCATTTCCTTCAATTGTAGCGTCATGTTGGTAAAACGTATGGTAATTCTTTGATCGTCTATAATCGTCAATGATTTCATTGGTGATGATGCGCTTAATCCAACTAAAAAAACGAATGTCCTGGTATTTATCTAAATTTTGAATAATCTTCATAAAAGCATTATTCACCAATGTTTTGTGTTCTTCCTCGTTTTTTCGATAGCGTCGAGCGGCTCCAATCAATACGGGATAGCAAAGTTGATACAATTCCAATTGTGCCCTACGGTCGTAGGCTTGAACTTTTTTCAATAATTCCGCACTTGGATCCTGCATATATCTTCTTCCTCAGTTAAGTTAACGCAATTAATTCGCTTAAGAGGTGCGGTAGTGTAACTTTTTGTTTGCTAAACTTGTTTAATGAAGAAACCTTTGTTTATGCGTTCTATCCTTTTATGCTCTTTCCTACTTATTTCGAGTCGATTCTTTGCACAATTCACCTATTCCATGGATGATTATTTCAATGCGAGTAATCCATCCGCCTTTGCAGAAAAGAAACTGTATACAAGCAATACAAGTATGTATTCAAGATTTGGAATGATTCACAACTACTACAATTTCTTTTCCTTGAAGCAACAAGTGGGGTCTTTTTCTTTTGGATTGAACAATGGATTTAGTCAACAGTCCGTATGGAAAGTTGTTTCCAGTACCTTGAACGTTGCGTATAGTGCTAAAATCAACCGAAACCTCACCTTGAACTCGGGAATAGGACTTAACATGCACCGTGACAATATGAACTTTGGCGAGTGTTTGACTCCTCCAATTTCTTTTTCTAATTTATGGAATCCAGCTTCATTCAATTTGAACATTGGGCTGTCTTTAGTGAGTAAAAAATGGACTTTTGGTCTTTCCGGAGGCAATTTAAATCGTTCGGAAATAACGAACTATCCATACGTATATAGAACTCCCATTTCCATTGCGACTAACGCAAGCTACCGCTTTGACTTAGATTCGGCAAAACATTTATCACTCACTCCTTCTCTTTTTTATCGCATGGATGAGAATCAATTCCGCGAGATATTCTTCAACCTCACATTCAAAGCACATCAGCACAGTACTGGGTTCTTCTCGACGCTAAACCACAACATCGGGATTTTCTACCAATACCGCTTTAAAAACAACCTTTCGATTGGCGCATCAGTGAACAATAATTACTCCTTGCTTTCGTCCAATATGTTCAAAACAAATTACTTGTCAGGCATGCTGCGACTGAGTTATGCCATTTCTCCAAAAGTGATTTATAAAATCAGTGGAACACCTTCCTTTTAAGTGCTTAAAATAAAAACGAAGTTTATAACGTTATGACATTCATGCGCCTACTACTCGTATTCATTCTTTGCCAATGTGTTTCGAACCTTCACGCACAATTTTGGCAACAACTACCCGATTTTCCAGGAAATCCAAGAGACGATGCTGCCGGATTTAGCATTCAAGACAAACATTACTGCGGAACCGGGCGCGACGATGGATTCAATTGTACGCGAAATTTCTATCGCTTCAATGCAACCCTTCAAGAATGGGAAAATGCCACTCCCCTTCCTGATGGCGAAAACCGACAATATGCCACCGGATTTGCAAACAACGGTTTCGGCTACATTCTGTGCGGAGACAATTGCAGTGGCAATTTTCTAAGTTCCTTTTGGCGTTTTGATCCGTCCAACGAACAATGGTCCTCCCTACCTGCATTGCCAACATCCGGACGCGCAGGCTGCGTTCATTTCATCATCGGAGACTCCTTGTACCTCATCGGTGGTCAAAACTCCTCTGGAATATTAAACGAAGTGTGGCGCTATTCCATCAATACACAAGAATGGCAACAAAAAAACAACTTGCCCATTTCAGGAATTTGGCGCGGTCTCGCTTTTTCACATGACAATTTAGGATATATCTCAGCAGGAAAAGCAACTGCCTCCACATGGAATTCGGAAACGTGGAAATACGATCCAGTGTTGGATCAATGGACAAATTTCCCCACCTTAAATTTCGGCGAACGAACCTACATTGGTTGCGTTAAAAAAGATGATTTTTTATACGTTTTCGGTGGATTAAATCCATCTAACCAAACAACTACAAGCTTCGAAAAAGTCGATTTAACACTTTTCAGCAGCCAGTCTTTACCAAATTTCACGGGAAATCCGCGCAAAGGAGCCGTTTGCTTTACGCACGAAGGGGATTTTTATGTAACAACGGGGATTTCCGGAAATACTCGCTTGAAAGAAACATGGAAAATTGAAAATGTCATGATCTCAAATCCACTTGCCGAGAACCGCATTCGTGTTTATCCAGTTCCAGCGATACATGAACTTTTCATCGAAATTGATCCTTCCTGTATAGGAGAATTCATTTATATCTGTGATCAACTCGGTAAAATAAGTGTGATTCACCGAATTCAAAGCTTGAAAGACCAGATTCACGTTGGAGACCTACCTTCCGGAACGTATCAATTGATCTACAAGAATCATGCTTGTCCGATTGTGATTGGAGATTAATCAAGGGGGGTTCGAAGCGTTTTCCCTTTGAATACATAAGTTAAAACTCCTTCACTTATTGACCACTTTGGGTCATTCCAAATGGATTCTGTTTTAAAAATGTAGCGCGTCTTTCCAGTTAATTGTTCCACCTCATACCACATGTAGGCAAAATTCGTTTCGACAATTAAATACAAACGTTGGGATGCTTCGTCATAAAATGGATACTTTGCTTTTTGACTAAAATATCGTGGATATTCAATCGATATGGAATGACTCGCTTCAATGACGCCATTTTGCGTAACAATGGAAACGCGTTCAGCATCACAACTCACTACCAAAACTTTTTCTCCCTGTGATTTGATCAAAAAATTATCGCCAATCAACAAGCCAACTTTCGCCATATTATTCACCCGAACATTCTGTCTCAAATAAAAGGGGCGCGCTAGTTTATCGGATGGAAATTGATTTTTAAGGTTACTTTGTCCACTTATGCGTCGTATGTTTTGGTCTTGGTAACGTTGTGCATTCGTTCTAGCCTGAGGTAAATCCTTATAAACAGAAATGTTCACCGGATTATTCCAACCTGGCGCTGATGTTCTCATGTAATATGCGATTCTCGGTAAGACATTTACTGCTAAAACTTGACGGTAAATTGCTTCATTAAACAATAATTGGCGGAGATCGTAGAAAGCATATTCCACATATTCATTTTCAGACATTCCAATTGGACGAAATCCACCTTGCATGCTCATTGTATCCGGTGAAATTGGGAAATACACGGAACCATTCATCACATGAGCCATGACCAATTCATGTCCCGATGTTACACCAACAAATACTTTTCCATGATTACTGGTAGATGATTGCAGGTAAAAAATGCCCAAATTTTTCATCACTGTATCTAAATCCACGTGATTCATGAACGTTATTGGATTAGGATTTTTAGTAAAGACAATGTGATTTTCCGTTGGAATAGATGAAACAGATGGAACGTCCAGACGAACTAGATTTTCGTATGGCGTATCTACTGATGCTAACAAATGTGGATTCCTATAGAATTTCATCGGCCGGATTAATCCCAATTGATTCCTAGAAATTGATTTTCTTGGTACTTCATTCGTTCGAATTGGCAGCGAAACACCCTTCCTTTGTTGACTTTTTTTCTTTTCTGGTTGAGATGAATGCATGAAAAACCCGAGATAAAGTAAAACCAAACTAAGACATAGTGTAAGTCCAACAATCCAAATGTGTTTCGTTTTGCGATAACGAAGCTTTTTCGATACGATACTTCGATCGCGAGAATTTGGAACAAAGGATTCCTCCTTCCATTGATCGACCAACCAACGATCAAAGTCCTGCTTGATAACTTCTTGCTCTTTCATGACTTTTCGATTTGTTGACGAATGAGTTTTCTTCCTGTTTTGATGTGCCAGCGAACCGTTTCAATAGAAATTGTTAATTCCACTGCAATCTCATTTGGACGCAAATCCTCCCAAAGAAAGAGATTAAAAACCGTCCTAGTTGCGGGAGGCAATTTGGATAATACCTCCGTTACTTTTATTTTTTCAACGTTAAAATCATAGTTTTCATCAAAGTGTGTGTCTTCAGACAATTCTTTTTGCTCAATGAGCTGTATGGTTGAATAATGACGCTTATTTCTTCGGAAATCATCGATGATTTCGTTTTTTAAAATGACTTTTATCCAAGATATAAAGGAGGTGCCCATTTGAAAATCTGCAATGTGCTTAACCGCTTTTAGAAAGGCATTATTAACCAAAGAAATTTGATCCTCTCGGTTATTTTTGTAACGAACAACCACATTCATCAAAGGAGAAAAACACGCGTCGTATAAAGCAAGGACAGCACCTTCATCCCCCTTTTTAATACGATTCACGTAGGATGGATCCAATTGTAAATTCCCAATGACTGTCTCACTCATTCTTTCAATTTGACCATGATTTAATGGCACACAGAAAGATAACGCATTTACGCCAAATTATAGGGTGGTATTTTTACAATTACCTTTAAATCTTCGAGGATTCTATTTTTTCACTCTCAAAACTGGCAAACAAAAGCAAACCGAACAGGACACTGGCAAAAATCAAATGGCTGGTTTGCACCAATCCTGGCATATCAGCATAAGCAAGTAAAACACCCGTGATTAATTCCAATGCAAGTAATCCAGTTGCCCAACGAATTTTAGCATACTTGATGCCTTTTTCATTTTTCCAAAACATCCAACCCAACAAGATTAGCACAAGCCAAGAAAAACTGCGGTGAATGAAGAAGTCCATCCCGATGCGATCAATCCACTGTTCTCGGGTAAATCCTTGTTTTACGAGTGCATCAATTGCTTCACGCACTTGCGTTCCCAGAAACATTTGATAAAACGTGATCGCTAGAATAATAAGTAAAGTCCATCTGATGGGTTTCGCTAAGGCTATTTTTTCTTTTTTACTTGGGTCCATTGCATATAGTAAGTACAATTGTAAACCAATTATCACCAACGCCAAGAACAAGTGGACGGTGATGGTCCATGGAACTAAATTCGTTGCCACGACTATCGATCCAAACCAACCTTCAATTCCCATGAGTATAAGGTTCAAAAGCATCAATAAGACAAATTTGCGTTTTCGGTAAACGATCAGCATCCATACAAACGCAATCAACATGGCGTTACCTGCTGCAAATCCAACCAAACGATTAAGGTATTCTGTCCATGTTTTACGCACATTAAATGCTTCCTCTACATATACGGTGGGATCAGACTGAATGCGTTGTGCAGTTTCCTTCATTCCAACTGAATTCAAAAAGCGGCAAAACTTCTCCACTTTTTTCTCGCGCTTCAAGAGGTAGGCTTCTCTGTAATCTGGTGGAAGTTCGGTTAATTCCGTAGGTGGAACCCATGCTCCAAAGCACTTTGGCCAATCTGGACAACCCATACCGCTACCAGTGATTCGAACCAAACTTCCCGCCACAACAATCAAGTAGATGAGGATGATAATGACCCAATTAAATCGAATAAACCGCTTTGAAAATTCCATGGAACAAAAATACCAAGGATTTTAATCCCGGTGTCCATTTGAAGCTACTTTTAATTGATAATTCTAACGCTGTCAATTTGAGTAGTTTTCCGCAATGTCGTATCTTTGTCCCTTATTCAAAAAAACATGGAATTAAACTCACTTTCAGCCATTTCTCCAATCGACGGAAGATACCATTCTAAAACAAGTCAACTAGGACCATACTTCTCCGAATTTGGACTCATTCGCTACCGCGTTTTGGTAGAAGTTGAATACTTTATTTCATTAGTAGAAAGTGGCATCGAACCATTAACAGACTTTCCAAAGGAAACGTTTCCAGCATTGATATCGATTTATCAAAATTTCACCGAAGCGGATGCTTTGTGGATCAAGGAAACCGAAAAAACAACCAATCACGACGTAAAAGCAGTTGAATACTTCCTGAAAAGCAAAATGGAAGAACTCAACTTACACAAATACTTGGAGTTTATCCACTTTGGATTAACCTCTCAAGACATTAACAATACTGCGATCCCTCTTTCATTGAAACAAGGAATTGAAGAAGTGTATTTACCAATGTTGGATGAATTAATTGCGCAATTAACTACCTACCAAAACGAATGGAAAGATGTTCCAATGCTTGCAAGAACCCATGGCCAACCAGCTTCTCCAACGCGATTAGGCAAAGAAATACAAGTATTTACAGAACGATTAACCATTCAACGAAATCAACTTAGCAAACAAGATTATCCCGCAAAATTTGGTGGCGCAACAGGTAATTTCAATGCACATCATGTCGCATTCCCAACACATGACTGGGTGGCTTTTGCCAATGAATTTGTCAACGGTAAATTGGAATTAAACCGTTCTCAAACAACAACTCAAATTGAACATTATGATCAATTGGCAGCATTATTCGATGTGATGAAACGCATCAACACCATCATTTTGGACTTAAACCGTGATATGTGGACCTACATTTCGATGGAATATTTCAAACAAAAGATCAAAGCAGGTGAAATCGGATCATCCGCTATGCCTCATAAAGTAAATCCAATTGATTTTGAAAATTCTGAAGGAAACATCGGAATTGCAAATGCCCTTTTTGAGCATTTATCAGCTAAACTTCCTGTTTCTCGCTTGCAACGCGACTTAACAGATTCGACGGTTCTACGTGTGGTTGGTGTTCCAATTGCCCACAGTTTAATTTCCTTGCAGTCAAGTTTAAAAGGACTCGGTAAGTTATTATTAAACGAAGCAAAATTACATGAGGATCTCGACCAAAACTGGGCGGTGGTTGCAGAAGCAATTCAAACAGTTTTACGTCGCGAAGGATTTGAAAAACCTTACGAAGCATTAAAAGGATTGACACGTAAAAATGAACAAGTTACGAAAGAAAGTGTCCATGCTTTTATTGATGAATTAAAACTTTCACCTACCTTAACGGAAGAATTAAAAAACATTTCACCTAAATCCTATCTTGGAATTCAACTTGTTAAATCATAACAATGTTTAAAATCCTCCTCGTATTTTTATTCTTTTGTAACATCGTTGTTGCACAGAACTTTCCAATTACTTGGGGTCCACCTGAACGAAGCAATGGTTTATTATTGGACATTCTGCCGAAAAAACAATTAGACTTTAACGTACTTCGTTGGACTGGCGGTGCCAGTTTCGGAACATACAGACTCGTTTCATATGAAAACTTAAGTGCGTTCAATCAGGAAAAATTAAAGCTCGTAACAGAAACTGGACTCTGTAATTTTGTAGACGCATTTAGTTTTGGAAAGGGAACCGCTGTTTTTTTATCGGACCGAATCAAAAGTAGCATGATGCTTTACGTGCAATATTATGATGAAGAATTATCCGTTACCGAATCGAAATTTATAGCGGAATACGAGAATCCAAAATTTGATGCAAAACCAGCTTTTACGATCATTTCCTCTCAAAATAGAAAATACATCGGTATTATTTGGGAAAAGGAAGGAAAAGGAATTAATAACGATTTTTACGGTTTCAAGATTTTAAATGATTCGCTACAAATTGTCCGAGAAGGCGAATATACTGTGCCATTTGATGGGAATATGTCTACAATTAATGCACACCACATTTCAAATAAAGGTGATTACTTTATTTGCCTAACCGAACATAATAAAGCCAACGATCGCATGTTTACTAGAAGTTTTGATAATTTCAAAGCATTACATGTCTATAAAGCAAGTGAACAAGAATTAAAAGAATTTTCCATCGATTTAAAAGGGAAACGCATTGATGATTTGGTAATGTCGTCAAATGATCTCGGAGCTTTTGCACTCACGGGCATATACGGTTCAGGGAATAAAAATGGCATGGAGGGGATTTTTAGTATACAGATTGACCCGACTAATCATGCACAAAATTCAGAAGCATTTATCCCATTCGGAAAAGAAATCGTGAAAGAAATGTGGAGTACGAGGCAACAAGATCGCTACACAAATTCCGCAAACAATCTCGGAAACATGTCGGATTTAAACGCAAGAGATTTTGGTTCGGCTCAAATGTATGATTACCGAATGCGAGACTTCTTTACCCTAACAGATGGCTCTATCGTCGGTTCTATGGAACAATATTATGTGTATCAACGAACGACTTACGATAACAGATCCAGTTTTTCCACAACTGTGAATTACTTTTATTATGATGACATCATTGCTTTTCGGATTTCGTCAAATGGTGAACTAATGTGGCAAAAACGTATTCCAAAATCTCAGGTTTCCACGAATGATTACGGCGAATTTAGTTCGTACTGCAGTTTTCAATCTGAAAGCTCACTAAATTTCATTTTTAACGACAACAAACGTAACTATGATGACTTAGGTGATTATAATCGAACGGAGGATAACTACTACTCTTTTAATTTGTCGAAAAAAAATAATGCAGTTGCATTGGTGAAAATTGACTTAAAAACAGGAGAAATGAAACGGCAAGTCATGGAAAGCCGCAAAGAATTGAATTCAATCGTGCAACCAAAACAATTTAGATTGGATTCGTTTAATAAAGAAATTTTAATGTATTCCATATCAGGTTCATTTGAACGATTTGGTATTTTATCTTATAACTAACTGAAAATCATGAAGCAGATACTTTGTATTGCATCCGTCATTCTATTGTTGATTTCATGCGATTCCTTACACGCAAACAAAAAAACAGCAGTTTCATCCGTTTCCACAAAAGGAGATGTTCACAGTTACTCGAACTTGACGGAAATCGCTACAAAACACTTGCATTTAGAACTAGATGTCAATTTTGATAACCGAACTATCTATGGTGTTGCGCGTCATGAAATGATTAACAAAGGTGCCGACACAGCCATTTTTGATATCAACGGACTCATGATTCAAAAGGTAACCATTGGTGAAAAAGGTACGGAAGAAGAAACAGACATGTTTATCGATAAAATGGATAAGGATTCAATTCTCGGACAAGCATTAATGGTTCCTATTAAAAAGGATACAAGATTTGTGAATATTTATTATCAAACCACAGAACGATCAGACGCATTGGATTGGTTAGACACTAACTTGACAAGTTCCAAGACAAAACCATTTTTATACACGCAAGGACAAGCTATACTCACACGGACATGGATTCCCCTGCAGGATTCTCCCAGCAATCGAATTACCTATAGCGCAGACGTGAAAGTCCCTTCCGACCTTCTCGCAGTAATGAGTGCAAAGAATCCAACTCAAAAAAACAAAGATGGCAAGTATCATTTTGAAATGAACAAACCAATACCGGCATACTTAATCGCTTTGGCTGTTGGAGATTTGAGCTACCATGCATTTAGTGAAAACAGTGGCGTATATGCCGAACCAGAACTTCTCCCTGCTTGCGAATACGAGTTCGATGCCATTCCAAAAATGATTTCTGCAGCGGAACAATTATACGGACCTTACCAGTGGGAGCAATACGATATTTTGGTTCTACCCTATTCATTCCCTTTTGGTGGAATGGAAAATCCAATGTTGACTTTTGCAAACCCAACTTTATTAGCAGGTGACAAAAGTTTAGTGTCGGTCATCGCACATGAACTTGCTCATTCTTGGTCAGGCAATTTAGTAACGAACCGCACATGGAACGACTTTTGGTTGAATGAAGGATTTACCGTTTACTTCGAGCAACGCATTATGGAATCCATTTACGGAAAGGATGTTGCTGATATCCTTGCACTCATTGAATTCGATGAATTGAAGGATGAATTAATTCGCATAAAGAAATCGAAAAATCCAGAAGATAGCAAGCTGCATTTAGCATTAGAAGGACGAAATCCGGATGACGGGATGACCGACATTGCCTACGTTAAAGGTGCTTTTTTCCTGAAAACATTGGAGGAGCATGTAGGTCGAGCAAAATTCGATGTTTTTCTTAAAAAATACTTCACAACATTTCAATTCAAAACAGTAGATACGAAACAATTTATCAGTTTTCTGAACGAAGAACTTCTGAAAAAAGAACATACAATTTTTGACTATAAATCATGGATTTATACAGAGGGACTGCCAAAGGACTGCCTTCAGCTCCACTCCTTACGATTAGAGAAGATGGAACAACTGGCGGATAATTTTACGAATGGCAAGGTGAATTTTGCTCCAAAAATCACCTACACTTGGAAAAAAGTTGGAAAACGTCGCAAAAAAATCAAACACACGGAACAAATTAAGTTTCAAGACCACATCGTTCAAGAATGGCAAACTTTCATCCGCAGATTACCTAGAAACCTGTCACAAGCAAAAATGCGCGAACTAGATCGTTACCTACATTTTTCCAACAGTGGAAATAGCGAGTTATTGACTGAATGGTTTATTTTGAGTGCCAATTGTGGGTATGTTCCAAGCAATAAGAACGAAATTTCAGCATTTTTAGGAAAAGTTGGACGAAGAAAATACCTTATGCCAATTTACGAAGCGCTTTTATTGAATAAATCTACGCGTAATTTTGCTGTCAATACATTTAATCAAACAAAGGCTAATTATCACGCTGTTTCAAGAAAGTCCATTGAAGAATTAATCAAGGAAACTCGTTGATTTTAACCAAATACCGAACGGGAGAAAGAAATTAATTGGCAACTTCGCTCATGAATTTGATCCGCATGAGTCGTAATTCTTCTTCAGAATACAAACCATCAAATTCATGGTAAGCAGTCACTAAATCATCGGTTTCTGCTTCAGAGAAATAATCAAAAATTTCTTCCTGATTTTCACTGTCTAATATCGTATTGATGTAGTAATTGATGTTTACCCGCGTACCAGCATTAATGATGGATTCCATTTCATCCAAAATATCATCAAAGGTTTTACCTTGAGCTTTGGCAATATCTTCCAGTGGAAGTTTTCGGTCAATATTTTGAATCAACTGAACTTTTAAAACCGATTTATTGACAAGTGTTTTAACCACCATGTCTTGTGGACGTTCAATGTCGTTCGTTTCTACATAATTCGCGATTAAATCCACAAATGGACCTCCATATCGCTGTGCCTTACCGGTTCCAACACCTTGAATATTGGTTAATTCATCCATGGTTATAGGATACTGCAAGCACATGTCGCGAAGCGAAGGCTCCTGGAAAATCACAAACGGAGGAACGCTTTTTTGTTTGGAAATGGTTTTCCTTAAATCAATGAGCAGATCGTACAATTCCTCATCGAAAGCACCTCCTTTACCCGCAACTTGAATGATGGAATCATCATCGTCTGTTCCAGTAAAGTCATGTTGCTTGATCAACATGAAAGTTTGAGGGTTTTTCAGAAATTCCCTGCCCGCATCTGTTAATTTCAAGGTTCCGAAGGTCTCTACATCTTTGTAAACGAGTCCACCAACTCCCGTTTGACGAATCACTGCATTCCAGAAATGTTCATCCTTCTCTTTACCAATTCCAAAGGTCGGGAACTGATCTTGTTTGTACGCTTTAATATCCGCTGTTACGTGCCCTGATAGAAAGGCACAATAATGTTTAGCTTTCTGGGTTTCGTCCATCAAAACAATCGCGTTCAATAACATTTCAACGTATTTCATACCCTCGGTTCGTTCCCTTGGGTTACGGCAGTTGTCACATTGTTCGTTGCATTTTTTCTCTTCAAAAGACTCTCCGAAATAATGCAAAATGAATTTACGACGACAAACGGATGTTTCCGCATAAGAAACAATTTCATGCAATAATTGACGTCCAATTTCTTGCTCAGTTATTGCCTTTCCTTGTAAAAACTTTTCTAATTTCTCGATGTCCTTATAACTGTAGAACGCGACACATTCACCAATTCCACCGTCTCTGCCTGCTCTTCCCGTTTCTTGGTAATAACTTTCTAAGGATTTAGGAATGTCATGGTGAATGACATAACGAACATCTGGCTTATCGATTCCCATTCCAAAAGCAATGGTCGCAACAATCACTTCCACATCTTCCATGAGGAACATGTCTTGATGCCTAGCTCTTGATCCAGCATCGAGTCCTGCATGATATGGTAAAGCGTTGATGCCATTTACTTGTAGTAATTCGGCAATTTCCTCCACTTTTTTACGGCTAAGGCAGTAAATAATACCGCTTTCACCTTGATGGTTTTTTATGTATCGGATGATTTCCTTTTCTACATCGCGTTTTGGTCGGATTTCGTAATAAAGATTGTCACGGTTGAATGAAGACTTGAACACATCCGCATCCAACATATTTAAGTTCTTCTGAATGTCATATTGCACCTTTGGTGTTGCCGTTGCCGTTAAAGCAATGACAGGAACATTCGAAATCTTTTGGAATATTTCACGTAGACGTCGGTATTCTGGACGGAAATCATGTCCCCATTCAGAAATACAATGCGCTTCATCTATCGCGAAAAACGAAATCTCAACCGTTGTTAAGAAATCGATGTTTTCTTTTTTTGTTAAGGACTCCGGGGCTACAAAGAGCATTTTGGTGTTACCGGATTGAATGTCCTTGCGCACTTGCTGTATTTCACCTTTGGATAAAGATGAATTCAAGAAATGAGCAACGTTTTCCTTCTCACTAAATCCTCGAATGGCATCCACCTGATTTTTCATCAGAGCGATTAATGGAGAGACAATGATTGCTGTTCCATTCATCAAAAGCGAAGGCAATTGATAACACATTGATTTACCTCCTCCAGTTGGCATAATCACAAAAGTGTTCTTGCCGTTTAAAACGTTGCGAATAATCGCTTCTTGCTCACCTTTAAATTGATCGAAACCAAAATAATGGCGCAATGCACTGTTGAGGTCAATTTTATTTTCAATATGTAATTCGGACTCCATGTTGGATTTTGTCTATGGGAAACAACAAGTTCTTTGACTTGTTCATCTAAATTTAGCAATAATTATTCACTTGGACTAAAATTTGTGAATTGCCCGTTGAATTTATCCGTTTAATGCGACAACTTCTTTCACTTCAGGTAAATGTTGCTTTAATAAGTTCTCGATCCCACCTTTTAGTGTTGCAGTAGACGAAGGACAACCAGCACAAGAACCTTTCATTAAAACGGTCACAATTCCATCTTCGAAACCTACAAAATCAATTGCACCACCATCATTTTCAACGGCCGGACGAACATACTCGTCTAATAAAGCACGGATGGGGTCGTCAAAGTCGCTTGGATTAAAGTTTTTCGTTGGTTTATCAGTATTGGACTCTGCATCTACTTGAGCCAATTTTGTCGGCATTTGAATCAATATTTCTTTGCCAAAAGTCATCCATTCTCTAATGAATTCTCTCAATTCCATGTTAATGAAATCCCAAGGAACATTGTCCGTCTTGGTAATTGTGATGAAATTAGCCGCGATAAACACCTTTTGAACAAAAGGAAAGTCAAACAAGGCCTCAGCTAAAGGCGAGAAACCTTTAGAGTCAGCTTTTGAACTAAATTCTACAGCGTCTCCCGTGGCTAATAAATATTTATTCGCAACGTATTTCATCGTTGTCGGATTAGGAGTCATTTCAGCGTAAACCGTAACTGGGACCATCTTTGTTTTTTTTATACAAAAATAGCCAAATATAACCGTTGAGCTTCTTTAAAAGTAGAATTTTTAAAGTGATTGGTGGGCAGATTGAAGTAAATCTAAGACGGTTTTTACTGGCGTAAATACTTCATTGGGAATTTCAACAAAAACGGTGTTCCAATGCGCCATTCCTCCGTTCCATAGTCCGGGTTGCTCTATGAATCGAATTGTTTTGCCTAAATGGCTTTTTTCAACGATGAAAAAGGAATCATTTTCGATGAATTTAGACAAGTCATACTTAGCTCCTTCAAAATCCTTGAAGTCAAGCACCATCATCACTGGATTGAAATGCGTGCTCTGCATCAGCAATGCATTCACCTTATCGGTTTTTGCTAGTTGCGCCTTCTCAACAATTTGCTTGCGCGTTTCTCCATTTTTTTGAACAAAAAACGGACCTCCACCGGGCTGACCTTCGTTTTTAACCATCCCGCAAACCCGAATGGGATGGCGCAGAAATGCTTTTAAATCGTTGGTGTTTTTTAATTCATTCGATGGTATCAGTTGAAATCGTTGATTTAATTTTTCAAATTCTAAAAGTGACGGTTCCGCTGTTAACTGTGTAAATGCATCCTTCAAGTAATCTAACAATCCGACAAGTATTTTCCATTGAGATATACTAGCATCTGATTGACTAAAATGCTGTAAATTATCGATGTTTTTAACCAAAACATAGTCGCTTTCTATTTGAGCTAAATTGGTTAACAATGTTCCATGTCCGGCCGGACGTCGAATCGGATCTCCATCAACACCTAATGCCAATGAACCATCTAGATAAAATGCATAAGCATCCGTGTTTACATCTTGTTCTGAATACGTAACTGGATAATTATCCCCAGTCATTTCACTTAAACTTTTAATCGCTGACTCAAAATGCGCTTTAAAATTCGATTGAATGGTAAAATGAAAATCGATGGGTTGTTCCTTCAATTTACTACCTTGAATCAATTGTTCTTGGAATGGATTTAAAATAAAGGGGCCCAGGGAATGAAACGGTATGAGTCCTTTTGGAAATAAGCCATAATTCAACCCTTCCTCATTTAATATAAAAGCAATTAAATCGTCGATAGTCCAAGTGAAATTCTCAATTTTATCCTTGACATCCTTCGGGAAACACGTGTAAAAGGAGAAGGATGAAATGCGACGAATAAATTGTTCCGTTTGGGCTTGATTCAATTCCGTTGTGTGATTCAAGTAATCATATAAGAATTGGAACATCCTTGAACCAGATCCAGAAGCTGGAATAAAGAAGGAAAGGTGTTTCGTTAGTAAATCAAACCGTTGGGTAAAAGCAAGCTCCTCATCGGTTTCTAGCTGGATGATTCCATCGCCTATACGACAAGGACGAATAACATCCAGAGACGGAACACCATTTAAAATGGCTTTTTTTTGCTCCAATATTGTAATTTCTTCCGCTTCTTTTTGACCCATGTCTATTGAAAATGGTTATTTTGCATCGTGAATCGATTCTTCGAAATTATAAAATATACTTGGAAAGCCAAAGGAAGACATGGCATTCATTCTCCTTTCGTCTATGATTTGGTGGATATCTGTTTTAAAATTCCCGTTTCTAAAAAAAATACCACAAAACTTAGTGCGCGAACGAAGGTTCATTCTTCCGCTTTACGTTGTTTGATTCAACTTTCAAAGCACTTGAAATACGTTGCAATCATTACAGAACACAAAATTCAAATGGACATCGAGGAGTTGGTAAAGTGTCAAGATGAACAGCCAAAAGTTCTATGTTTGTCCTGTTTTGAAAAATTAGAAAAAGAAACACATCCTTCCATCATTCTTTTAAAAGTTGATGCTAAAAAAGTGAACCTAAGTGATAAAGTCAACGAGCTACTTCCACTACTCCATGTACACTCCATACTTTTGATTGATGGAATCAGATTGAATGATTCCGTTTTTTTGGATTGGAGGCAATTACAGTTGAACACTGAGCTACACTTTAGTGCCGATTTATACCAAATCGGACTGCTTGCTAAAAGATCCTTTCAAGAAAAAGAACATTTCGTCCTTCGTTACTAATAAGCTGAAACGATTACATCTAACATTTCCGGCATTGACTTTACACTGAATGAAGTAAACGCATCCGCTTGTTTTTTACGGGAACTGATTTTTTCTTTGGATGCCATCGTAGAGGACACAACTTTTACTTCGCTCAGATCGTTCTCTACCCAAGTATAGCTGGCTGCGCCCACGCTCGAAGTTGAAAGTGTAACATTAGAACCATTCGCAAGACTTGATGACCACGAAACATCCGGAACTACGGTTACAACATCATCGGATGCACGCTCACTCAATTCAGGTAACCTCGCTTCCAAAGATGCACTTTCTTGAGGCAATTCTTCGTTTGAAGGTTCCACAGCAATAGCTGTAGGAATATTTAGACCGCAGTTTAGTTTTAATTCCTCTTGTTTTTTTGTGTGAACTTTCTTTTCTTTTGATGGTGTTTTAACGTCATTTTTGGCCAGCGTAACCTCTTTACTCGGTTGATACATGAACCACGTTAGAACCAATGATGCCGCCACGGCAGAAATGGAAGTCCAAGTAGCTATGCGACTAAAACGATTTTTATTAAAGCGAATTTCCCTTCCACCGGATGATGATTGTTTTCCCGCATATTGAATGGCAAAAAGCTGGTCCAAACGCATTTTGGTATTTGATTCATCGGTATTTTGATCCGACCAAACATCTACTTGTTGGAATAAGTTTTTCAAGGATTGAAATTCCTGTTCATCGGCACACCATTCCACTAGTTGAGCCCGTTCGAAGTCTGTCAACTCGGCATAAGCCGCATGTTTTTTCAGGATGTTTTTTAATTTATCTTCCATCTTTATTGTGTCAATTGGTAAACACTCAGTTGATTTGCTAAAAATTTGGTTGCATAAAATAAGCGTGATTTTACGGTCCCTTCATTGATGTCCAATATTTCAGC